>NZ_MUKN01000013.1 GCF_001995175.1 Rathayibacter rhapontici | reverse complement strand
CCGATCGGCGGCCGTTCGCGACGGGGCGGTCGACCCTCCGCGACGGATTGCGCACGGGAGGCGGCTGCACCTCCGCGAGGGCGGGTCAGAACAGGCGGACCGCGTCGGAAGGCTCGTCCAGGCCGCGCACCAGCACCGGGATCCGCTTCCGGAAGGCGAAGAACCCGCGCGACGCCGAGGGCCACGCGGTGCCGTCCCACCGGCGGCGCACGGTGACGAGCGCGACTCCCTCGGCCGCGAGCGCGGGGCGCAGCGCGTCCAGCCGCTCGCGGACGGGTCCGATCGGCGCGTACGGGACGACCACGGAGTCGAGCCGCTCCGACCTCGCCCACTCGACGACCGTCGCGGGATCCGCATCCGCCAGCACCCGCGCCGGCCGGCCACTCGCGTCCGGCGCGCGGGACGAGGCGTCGAGGAGCGCCGCCGAGGTGAAGGCGCTCACCGCCTCCGACACCGCGAGCGGCGAGCGCTGCTCTGCATCGGCGACCGCAGCCCTCGTCACGAGACGTTCCGCCAGGCCGGGCTGCTCGGCGAGGAGGCTCTCCGCGTCGAGGTCCTCCTCGTGCAGCAGGAGGCCGGGGCGGGCCCCGACGGTCCCGACGACGTCGTCCACTCCGATCGCCTCCCGGGGCGGGAAGTGCTCCTCGACCAGCGCCGGAGCCGTGGTGGCGAGGCCCTGCGGGGAGAAGCGCCCGTCGGTGTACCGGGCGATGTTCGAGGCGGACGCCAGGTACGTCTTCCCCGGCGTCTGGAGCCCGGCCACCCACCTCCAGGAGAGCGTGTTCGACGCGGCGTCGCCGTCGAGGAGGTGCCGGTAGAAGAAGTCGGCGCCGAGCTGCCAGGGCAGCTGAAGGGTGAAGATCCAGATGCTCGCGAACCACATGCGCGTGGGATTGTGCAGGTAGCCGGTCTCGACGAGCTCGCGCACCCACGCGTCCATCGCGTCGACGCCGCTCCGCCCACCGATCGCGTCGCGGTAGCCCGACGGGAGGCGGCCCTCGACCAGGTCGTTCAGCTCGCGGCGGTAGCGGCGCCACACCTCGGGGTTCTGCTCGAGCCAGCCCTTCCAGTAGGTGCGCCAGAACACCTCCTGCACGAACTTCTCCGCGGCGGTCAGCCGGTGGCGCGCGAGGACCGCGGCCACGACCTCCCGCTCGGTCACGAGCCGGTGGCGGAGGTACGGGGAGAGCCCGGAGACGTTGTCCCGCGACGATCCGAGGTCGTGATTGCGGTCGCGCGCGTAGGCGCCGCCGGCGCGCGGGACGAAGTCGGCGAGCGCCTCGAGACCGGCGGCTCTGGTCGGGATGAACATCGCCCCATCATGGGGGTCGTCGCGGTGCGGAGACTGACAGCGCTCGACCCCTCGGACTCGAGTCCTCGCGGGCCTCCAGAAGTTGCGGGAAGCGCGAGCCGTCACCGCAACTTCTGCGGAAGCACCGCGCCTCGCCGCCCGGCACTTCCGCCCGTTCTCCAAAAGTTGCGGGAAGCGCGAGCCGTTACCGCAACTTCCGCGGAAGGGTGCGGGCCGCTTCTGGACGAGGCCGCGCGCCGCGGGCGGAGGCGCCACGACCCACCCCAGGAATCCCCGCCACCCACCCCCTAAGTTGGGGCGTGGGGTCGAGGGAAGGAACTGCCGATGAGCATGGAAGGCGCGGCCTGGAGCTCGCTCTACAAGATCTCGACCGTCAGGGACGGCAAGCACGGCATCTCCCGCGCCTCGGTCCGGCGCATCATGACGTTCGCCGTGCCGTACCGGTCGCAGCTGCTGATCTTCATCACGCTCTCGATCGTCGGAGCCTTCCTCGCGGTCGCGACGCCGGTGCTGGCCGGCCAGGTGGTCGACGTCATCGTCGCGCGGGGCGAGGTCGCCACGATCATCCGGATCGCCGTCGTCATCGCGCTCGTCGCCGTGGCGGACGCCGCCGTGTCCCTCGTGACGCGCTGGTACTCCGCGCGGATCGGCGAGGGCGTGATCCTGGACCTGCGCACCGCCGTCTTCGACCACGTGCAGAAGATGCCGATCGCGTTCTTCACCCGCACCCGCACGGGCGCCCTCGTGAGCCGCCTCAACAACGACGTGATCGGCGCTCAGCAGGCGTTCAGCGGCACCCTGTCCGGCGTGGTCACGAACCTCGTGGCGCTCATCCTCACCCTGATCGTCATGCTCAGCACGTCTTGGCTCGTCACGGTCCTCGCCGTGATCATGCTCCCGATCTTCCTGGTGCCTGCTCGCCGGATGGGCGGCCGGCTCGCCGCCCTCCGCCGCGAGGCCGCCGATCACAACTCCGCGATGAGCACGCAGATGACCGAGCGCTTCTCGGCCCCCGGCGCCACCCTCGTCAAGCTGTTCGGCCGGCCCGACGAGGAGGCCGAGGAGTTCCGCGTGCGCGCCGCCCGCGTCCGCGACATCGGGGTCCGGACCGCGATGCTGCAGTTCGTCTTCTTCACGGCGCTGATGCTCGTCTCGGCCCTCGCCCTCGCGCTCGTCTACGGGCTCGGCGGCGTCCTCGCGCTCGGCGGCGCCCTGGACACCGGCGAGGTGGTCACGCTGGCGCTGCTCCTCACCCGCCTCTACGCGCCGCTGACCAGCCTCGCGAACGCCCGCGTCGAGATCATGAGCGCGGTGGTCAGCTTCGAGCGCGTGTTCGAGGTGCTCGACCTCGAGCCGCTCATCCAGCAGAAGCCCGACGCCGTCGCCGTCCCCGAGGGCCCCGTCGCCGTCGAGTTCGACGACGTCCGCTTCGCCTACCCGTCCGCCGACAAGGTCTCCCTCGCCTCCTTGGAGGAGGTCTCGACGCTCGACACCCGCGGCGGCGAGGAGGTGCTGCACGGCGTCTCCTTCCGGATCGAGCCCGGCCAGACGGTCGCCCTCGTCGGCACGTCCGGCGCCGGCAAGTCCACGATCGCGCAACTGCTCTCGCGTCTCTACGACGTCGACAGCGGGGCCGTGCGGCTCGCCGGGACGGACGTCCGCGACGTCACGTTCGACTCGATGCGGCACACCCTGGGCATGGTGACGCAGGACGGCCACCTGTTCCACGAGACGATCCTCTCGAACCTGCGCCTGGCCCGACCGGAGGCGTCCCTCGACGACGTGTGGGACGCGGTCCGCCGCGCGCGGCTCGAGCCGCTCCTCCGCTCGCTGCCCGATCAGCTGGACACCGTGGTCGGCGAGCGCGGCTACCGGCTCTCGGGCGGCGAGCGCCAGCGACTGACCATCGCGCGGCTCCTGCTCGCCCAGCCTCGGGTCGTCATCCTCGACGAGGCGACCGCGGCCCTGGACTCGACGTCGGAGGCGGCCGTGCAGGCCGCGCTCAGCGAGGCGCTGGAGGGGCGGACGGCGATGGTTATCGCGCACCGCCTGTCGACCATCCGCAGCGCCGACCTGATCCTCGTGGTCGAGGACGGCTCGATCGTCGAGCGCGGCACGCACGACGAGCTGCTGGCCGCCGGTGGGCGGTACGAGGAGCTGCACCGCACCCAGTTCGCGGTGCAGAAGAGCCTCGCGGCCGACGTGGAGGCGCTGAGCGGGGCGTGATGCCGCGGCCCCTCAGCCTCGCAGTGCGTAGGTCAGCACCGCGTTGCCCGCGCTCGTGATCGACGAGTCGCGCAGCTCCAGCCGCGTGAGCGGATCGCTCGGCTCGAACAGGCGGCGGCCGGCTCCGGCGATCACCGGGTGGACCATCAGCGTGAGCTCGTCGAGGAGGCCGGCGAACAGCAGCTGTCGGGTGAGCGAGATGCTCGAGAACAGCGAGATGCGTCCGCCCTCGGTCCGCTTGAGGTCGACGAGGAAGCTCTCGACGTCCCCCTCGATGAGCCTGGCGTTCCAGCCGAGCTCCCCGGTGAGCGTCGTCGAGGCGACGAACTTCTCGATCGGGTTGATGAAGGCGCCGAAGGGATCGTCGGCGGGTGCCGAGGGCCAGTACTGCGACCACTCCTCGTAGCCGGCCCGTCCCATCACGGCGGTGTCGACCTCGTCGATCATCCCGCCCATCAGCGCTCCGAGCTCGGGGTCGAAGCTGTCGAACTGGAACAGGTTCGGCGATTCGACGACTCCGTCGATCGACGCGAACAGGCCGGCGGTGAGCAAGCGCATGGGGTGCCTTCCTGGCTCGGGAGCGAGGCCGCCCGCGCGGCCCCAGCGCCGAGCGTCGCGGGTGCGGGCACCGGCGTCAAGAGGTGCGGCAGTGTCCCTCCGCGCTCGGGGAAGGGCAAGGGGGCGCGGAGGGAGAGGAGCACGACGGACTCTGAGGGGACACCACGATCCTCTCGGAGGCAATGATGTTCTTCCACGTGCAGCGACTCATCAACGACATCGAGCAGGACGAGCCGGATCCGGCCGCCGCGAACGCGCTGCAGGAGGGGCTCGGCGGGCAGTTCGGCGAGATGCGCACCATGATGCAGTACCTCTTCCAGGCGATGAACTTCCGCGGCGCCGACGCGAAGCCGTACCGCGACCTGATCCAGGGCATCGGCACGGAGGAGATCAGCCACGTCGAGCTGATCGGCACCACCATCTCGCGCCTGCTCGACGGCTCCCCGCGCTACAACGGCAAGCCCACGGATCCGCTCGACACCCCGGGTGCCGGCGGCGCCACTCCGCTGAACATCGCCCTCGACACGGGCAACATCCACCACTACCTCGTCGGAGCGCAGGGCGCCCTGCCGGTCGACTCGGTCGGCAACCCGTGGAGCGGCAGCTACGTCTACAACTCGGGCAACCTCGTGCTCGACCTGCTCTACAACCTCATGCTCGAATCGACCGGGCGCCTGCAGAAGTGCCGCATCTACGAGATGACGGACAACAAGACGGCGCGATCGACGATCGCGTACCTGATCGTCCGCGACCAGGCCCACGAGAACGGCTACGCCAAGGCGCTCGAGACGCTCGGCATCGACTGGAAGAAGACCCTGCCGATCCCGAAGACGAACGCCGAGAGGTTCCCGGAGGTCAAGAAGCTGGTCGATCTGGGGCTGCAGAGCAAGCAGTACACGTTCGACCTCGAGGGCGCGTCGGAGGCGGGGAAGATCTTCCGCGGCGCCTCGCCCTCGAACGACGGCACGACCCTCGAGTCGAAGGAGCAGGCTCCGGAGGGAGTGCCCTCGGTCATCGCGCCCGAGCGCTTCGAGGAGTTCTCGCCGGGCCTGGACCCCGAGCTGCTGAAGCTCATCCAGACGACCGCCGAGATGGAGCTGGACGAGATCAGCTCGTTCTACGGGCCGACCGGGAAGTAGTGCGATCGATCCGTCGCGGACGGCTGCGCGGGGGCCGCTGCGGCGGCCGTCCGTGACGGATCGCCTGCTGCCGGTCCTCTGCCTGGCGTGTCGGCGGCCCTGCTCCGCGATCCGGCGCGGACGGCTACGCGGGGGCCGCTGCGGCGGCCGTCCGCGACGGATCGCCTGCTGCCGGGCCTTTGATTCGCGTGCCGGCCGCCCTGCTCCGCGATCCGTCACGGACGGCCGCGCAGATCGCTGGTCGGCGGCCGTCGGTGACGGGTCGGCGTGCTCCCCTGGTGATCGAGCAGCCCGCGCGGCGGGCGTCTCGAGATCCACCAGCGTCAGAACCCCTGGTCGAATGACCGATCCGCCGGAGCCGGCGGGTCGAGACACCCACGTCCAGGGCTGCCCGACCGGCGAGAGCGGGTCAGGCCGACGGAGCGGAGCGGCGGGGGATCGAGCCGAGGTCGATGCCGAGCTCGGTGCGTAGGCGCGAGGCGAACACGCGCTCGAGATCGGCGGAGGCGGGGTCGCCCTCCGCCCAGACGCGGGCGGCGATGCAGGCCTCGGCCAGGCGGGCGGCGGTCAGATCCGACCACCACTCCCCCGTGCCCGCCTCGGCGAGCAGCGTGCGGGCGGCAGCGACCTCCGCGCGGGCGCGCTCCAGGAGCAGCCGGGTCGCCTCCGGATCGGACTTCGCCGACCACAGGTCCGCGATGCGCGCGCTGAGGATGGCATCGGCGCGGCAGCAGGCGTCGTCGACGACCGATCGGGCCTCGGTCCGGGTGAGCGGTGCGCTCACGGTCGTCACGACCGCTCCGAGATGCGGGAGCGGGATGCGGTCGGGACGGGTGGGGAGTCCGTCATGGGGTGGCCTTTCACGGGGAGAGGATCGAGGCGGTGGTCGACGGAGGGACGTCGAGGTCGACGCGAGCGGGGGATCTCGCGCTCCGCCTCAAAGGGGTACATCCACGGTACTGAGGGGTTCCTCAGGAAGGGAGGGCTTGTCAGGGCCTTGCCGGGAGGAGCAGAGGCTCAGCAGAGGCGGCGACGCCCGGGGACGCGGTCCGTCCTCTTGCGGACGTGTCCGCTAGCGGGCCTTGCACCCACGCGGGCCGGTCCCGAGACTGAGGGGCCGCCCGCCCCGATCCTGGAGGACCCTCTGCCCGTCTCGACCGACCTCCCGCCCTGCACCGCACCGGTCGAGGACCGCTCCGTGCGCACCTGGCTCCGCGGCGGATCACTCGGGCCGACCGAGCTGTCGCGCCGCGGCGGGATCCTGGTGCTGCTGTCGATCCTCCTGGTGCTGGTGCCCGTCGCCGTGCTGACCCTGCTGCACGTCGACGCCCACGTGTCGCTGAAGGTGACGGTCGTCACGATCACGGTCACCGCGCTCGTCGGAGCGGTGCTGCGGGTGGTCGCCGACGCGCAGCCGACTCCGCGGGGCGATCTCGACCGTGCGGGCAAGGCGGTCGGAGCCGTCGCCGCGGTGTTCACGGTGCTGTCGGTGGTCGTCGACTGGAGCATCATCCGGCTCTGACGGCACCGTCGCCGGTGTCCGGAAGAGGACGTGTCCGCTAGCGGCGCTTGTCGGCGCGCGCCCGGGCCTGGACACTGAGGGATCGCGGACATCGCGCGACGCGACCCTCGACGGTCGCCACGATCCCCTGGAGGACGCCGTGCGGCTTCACCTCGCCCCTCTCCCGACCGCGTCGCTCCCGCCGTCGCCCTGCGCTCCGCGTGCGAGCCGGCCCTGTGAGCACGATCGAGGGTGCGGTCGCGGTCTCCGAGCAGGTCGCCGGCACGGCGCTGCCCGCCTCCCCTCCTGGTCCGTCCGCCTCCGGCCCGCAACGGCCCGCCCCCGCGGAGACGCCCGGCAGGCCGATGAACCGGCGGTCCCGCCTGCGCGCCTGGCTCCGCGAGGGCTCGCTCGGCCCGACCGAGCTGACCCACCGCGGCACCCTGCTGGTGCTGCTCTCGATCGTGCTCGTGCTCGCGCCGGTGCTGACGCTCACGCTGATGGACGTCGACTCGCACGTCGCGCTCAAGGTCTGGGTGCTGGCGATCACGATCATCGCGATGCTCGGCGCGCTGCTGCGCGTGGTCGCCGACGTCCGTCCGACACCGCGCACCGACCTCGACCGCGCGGGCAAGGCGGTGGGAGCGGTGGCCGCGATCTACACGGCCGCGGCCGTCATCATCGACTGGAGCATCCTGCACCTGTGACGGGAGTCGGCGGGGCCCCGGCCGGCCCACTTCCGCAACGACCCCCATCCGAGGCACGCCTCGCTCCGAAGACCCTGCGACAGAGAAGGAGATCGAATGGCTTCCAGCAGCAGACGGTGGCACGTCGGAGCGATCGTCGCGCGCGTGCGCGCCTCGTCCGCGATCAGCGCCTCCGGACTCGACACCGCGGCCCGCGCCGCCCGCAAGCTCGACGTCCTCCGGATCGCCGACGGCGTCGACGCCGGCCGCCTCACCTCCGAGCAGGCGGTCGAGCAGTTCCTGCGCATCGTCGACGAGCTGGCGGCCGGGCCGTCCACCTCGCCGAACCCGATCCTGAACGGCTGACGCGGGCTCAGGACCGAGAGCCCCGTCCGCGGATCACGGCGACCGCCGCGCCCACCAGCGAGGCCAGACCCGCCGCCGCGGTGCTGACCGCGGTCACCGCCTCGCTCCACGGCGTCGTGTCGTGCGACTGGAAGCCCAGGACCGCGGGAGCGATCACGAACGTCGCGAGCAGCACGCCCGGCATCGAGCTGCCGAGCAGGCACGCGAACGCGACTCCCAGCGCGACCGAGCGCCCGAGGGCTCTCACCGCGAGGGCCCCCAGACCGAGCACCGGGATCAAACTGAGCGCCATCTGCAGCAGCGGGGCTCCGATCGGCGTCGGGGCTCCGATCAGGCCCGAGACCAGCGCGTGCGCACCGTTCAGCGCGAACACCGCGGCGACGGCGACCGCGCTCGCGCGGAACACGGCGCTCACCGGCGCGAGAGCCCGCATCAGCGCGAGGATGCCCGCGGCGAGAAGCAGTGTCGCGACTCCGAAGACCTGCGCGGCCGACCCCACGTTCACCCAGGGGTCCGCGGGCATCGAGTAGTCGTAGAGGTGGTCCTGGATCGTCCGGTCGACCGGTACGCCCGCCTCCCCCACGATCAGCCAGCGCTGCACCGAGGCCTGCAGCTGCAGCGCCGCGGAGGCGAGGAACGCGGCCGCGGCGAGCAGCGCCCACGACGGGGACGTGCCCGCGCGGCGGTTGGGAGTCGCGACGACCGTCATGGCGGCACGCTAGCGTCGCCCCGGGTACGGCGGAGGAACAGCGGGCGTCGAGGCGGCGACGGGCACGCCCCGCGCGCGCGGGCGAACCGCGTCATCCGTCACGAAGGGCCGCCTCGGAGCCCGCGCCACGGCCATCAGCGCCGGATCGAAACAGCAGAAGGACATGCCTGGCGGATCGACGCGATCCGAGCCGACGGAGCACTGCCGTGGACGATCGGGGGCGCCGATCCGTCACGGTGGGACGCTCCGGAGCGATCCGCGCGGACGAACGAGCGTTGATCCGTCATGAAGCGCCGTCTCGGGGCCCGCGCCGCGGCCGCTCGCGACGGATCGGCGCGGGAAGCAGACCGTCTCTGACGGATCGACGCACGAACGTGCCTCCGGGAACGGCGGAAGCCCGCCGCACCGGAGTGCGACGGGCTCCCGTCGGTCGATCAGCCGATCAGCGCCGGTCAGCGCCGACCGGTCAGCCGCAGCTGCGGGCCGCGTACGGCGCCGCGGTCGTCGCGGTGACGGTCGAGCCGCCGACCGTCGCCGTCGCGGTGACCGTCGCCTCGCCCGCGGCGAGCTGCGTCGAGCGCACCGTGTACGCGGCGGAGGCGCTCGCGCCCGGCTTCACTCCGGCGAACGTCTTCACGCCCTCCGAGGTGCGGACGGACACGTCCATCGGCACGGTGTCGCCGTTGCGGGCGACGACCGTCAGCACGACCTTGCCGGCGAGGCAGCGGGTCGAGGCCGTCGCCGAGACCTTGAGCGACGACTGCACGGTGACGACGGCCTGAACCGGCATCCGCGAGGCGTCCTGCGCGACTCCCGAGACCGTGAAGGTCCCGGCCGAGGCGTAGGAGGCGGGGGCGACAGCGTCCCACGCGACGTCGACGGTGCTCGTGGCACCGGCCGCCGTGGTGATCGTGGCGCGCGGCAGCACGGGCGCGGTGCCCGGGGCGGTCGTCGCCGTGAGCGGGGCGACCGAGGCGACCGCCAGGTTCGGAGCGAAGCCCTCGAGCACCTTCTGGTACTCGGCGCGGGTGACCGGGATCACCGTGCCGTGGCGGGGCTTTCCTCCGTCGGCGTTCTGCGGCAGGTTCGCGGCGAGCTTGGAGCCCAGCGGCTGCCAGGAGTCCCCGTCCGCGATCTCGTCGGTGCCGAACGGCACGTAGTGGTTCGGGCCCTGGTGGTAGTCGGGCTGGTCGATGAAGAGGAACCAGTCGAGACCGTTCACGTCGCCCTCGTTGGCGGGGAAGACGTTCGGGCCCTCACCGCTGGTGAAGGTGCCGCCGGAGCCGTTGGGCAGGCCCGACGCGACGCGCTCCTTGATCAGGGTCCACTCGTCGGCGGGACCGGTCGGACCGGGCAGCGCGCCCGAGACGGTGGCGAGCAGGTCGGTGCTCTTCTCCTCGCGCAGCGTCATCGACGCCTCGTCCTTGGTGAAGCGGTAGTAGACGCCGTCCTCCTCCGCGATCGTCGAGTCGATCGTGCCGCGGCCCGCGCCGCGCTGCACGTCGATCCACGGCTTCGCCTCCGAGAAGGTGACGAAGTCGTCGGTCGTCGCGTACATCATCCGGTTGTAGGTGACGGACGTGCGGTCGGCGACGTTCGTGGTCGGGTAGATGTTCGAGGCCCAGAACACCACGTAGGTGTCGAGGGCGTCGTCCCAGTACGCCTCGGGCGCCCAGGTGTTGCCGACGAAGTCGGAGGACACCTTGACGTGCCGCTGCGCGGACCAGTTCACGAGGTCGGTCGACTCCCACACCTCGATGTGCTTCGAGCCCGACTTCTGCGACGTGTCGAAGCCGCCCGCGAGGCCGGCGATCTTGAGGTCGGTGGCGAGCATGAAGAACTTGTCGCCCTCCTTCGACCGGATGATGAACGGGTCGCGCAGCCCCTGGGTGCCCAGGGTCGACGAGAAGACGGGCTTGCCGCCGTTCAGGGTGTTCCACGAGAGCGCGTCATTGCCCTTCGAGGCGGCGAGGCTGACCTGCTCGGCGCCGTCGCCCTCTCCGGTGAAGAACGCCCAGACGTAGGCCTCGGTGTCGTCGGTGCCGACGGGCAGCGGCTGGACGCGGAGGGTGAAGTCGCGCGTGCGGCTCACCGTTCCGCTGGTCGCCGTCGCGCGGACGACGACGTCGATCGCGGTGCCGCCGGCGGCGGGGCGCTCGACGTCGATGGTGCGGGTGCCGGCGGCGCTGCCGTCGCGGAGGGTCGCGCCGCTCGGGCTGACGACGCTCCAGACGAGACCGGAGCCGAGCACGCCCGTCGAGGGCACGGTCACGTTGGTGCGGATGTCGCCGACGTTCGGGATCGTGATCGAGGCGAGGTCACGGTCGACCTTCTCGGTGTCGCTGAGCTGGGGAGCGACGGACACCGGGTAGGCGACGGAGCGGGTGGTGCCGCCGACCGCGTAGGTCGCGGTGAGGACCACGGAGGCAGCGGGCGAGCCGGCGGCGGGGCGCGTGACGGTGGCGGTGCCTCCGCTGACCGCGATCGCGGAGCTGCTCGAGGTCCAGGTGATCGCGACGCCGCTGGCGGTGGCGGGCAGCGGGAAGCTCGCGGTGGCCTCGGTCGGGATCGTCACCGAGGCGACGGCGCGGTCGAGGGCCTGCGAGGAGTAGAGCGCGCTCACGGCGTCACCGGTGAGGGCGCTGCCGTAGACGGCGAAGTCGTCGATGTCGCCGTTCCAGCCCGCGTCGGGATAGGTCGAGCGGGCGAGGTAGGCGACGAGGGACGAGCCGAAGGACGAGACGTTGCGCGCGATCGTCGTCGTGGTGCCGATCTGGGTGCCGTTGACATAGACCTTCAGTGTGCCGTTCGTGCCGTCGATGACGGTCGTGTAGAGCGACAGACCCGCGGGGGTGCGCGCTCCGAGCGTCTGCGTGTTCGTCGCTCCGGGGCCGACCTCGGTGCCCCAGGGGGCGCCGGCGTTGACGGAGTTGGTGACGACGGACTTGACGTAGCCGGCGGTGTTCGTGGGGTTCAGCAGCCAGTACCCGGAGGAGTGCTGGGCGCCGCTCGCGATCGGCGCGCCGACGAACGCCGCGGCGGTGTTGGCCGCTCCGGAGCGGGGCGAGAGCCAGGTCGAGAACGTGAGGTCCTTCTTGCCGACCAGCGGCGCGGTGGGGATCTCGAGGTAGGGCGCGGCGGCCGCGGAGCCGCCGGGGAAGCTGATCGCGCCGTTGCGGACCTCCGCGCCGGTGCGACGCAACGTCGCGTCGTAGTCGTTGCCGCTCACGTCGTCGATCGTCGCGCCGGTGGGCGCGGTGTCGAACGTGTAGTGCAGGAGCGGAGTCTCCGTGGCTCCGAAAGCGGAGCTCGGTACCGTGGCGCCGAGAAGCGCCGTGGCGGCGACGGTGCCGATCGCCAGTGCGATCCTCACCGCCGAACGTGATCGAGTCATGCAGAAGGCCCTCTGTGGTCGGTGCGGCGTCGACGACCGACCCGCAGGGCTCCGCGGATCCGCGCGTCTTCGCACGGGATGTGAACGTGAACACTCTAAATGAGACGGTTCACGGAGGGCCACCCCGGAGGAGGATCACGGCTCCGCGCCCGGGCCGGATCGAGTGGACCCGGACCGGGCTCTGCGGCGCTTGCGGACCCCGTTCCGCGCCCACTCGGGTGCGCCCGCCTCCGCGATCGGGCTCGGAACGGGGTGTCCGGCGCCGTCAGGACCCGGTTCGCGCCCCGTCGGCGCGGAGGGCCGGCCGCCGCAGGACGACGGTGTCGCGGTCGACCCGGATCGCGTTCGGGACGACGGCCGCGCACCTCAGCCGTGCGCCCCCGAGCCGACGTCGGGTGCGGTCAGCGGCCGCTCGGCCAGCGCGATCGCCTGCTCCCGGCTGAGGCTGCGGGGAAGTTCAGCTCGGTGAAGCGCCCCGTCGGATCGTCCCTCGACGTGGGCAGCACGACTCCGCTCCCGTGGAGGAACTCGAGGATCGCCTCCTGCGTCCGCCCGGTCGTCACGCGACCGAGGTCATCGCGGAGCTCGAGCAGCACGGTCTGCCCGGGCGCGTGCAGCTCGATCACCACCCGCTTCGACCGGCTGCCGCGGAAGAGCCGCTTCGCCGAGGTGAAGTCGGCGAACGCAGTGATCCGCGATCGGACCCGGACCGTGCGCGCGGCGAGGTCGGCGTGGGGAGTGGGGTGCCTGACGGCCATGAGCGCCGCCATCACGCCGAACAGGATCACGGAGAGGGCCACGAGGACGCCGAGCCTCAGCCCGAGCGAGATCCCGTCGAGGAGGATTCCGGAGAGGTTCCACGCGGGGATCGCGAGCACGAGCATCCCGATCAGGATGCTCTCGCTCGGCGTCCTCGCCCGCCTGAACCAGTGCCACTGCACGAGGGGAACCTCCCGTGACGATCGCGTGCCGCGCATCCGCCCGCCTCTCCCCCGCCGCGACCACCCTACGGACCCGGATCGCGCCGGACACGTCGGTCTCGAGACGCCGCTCCGCGGCTACTCGACCAACGAGAGGAGGTGGCACTCGCCAGCTGCTGATCGAGTAGGCCTCGCAGAGGCCGTATCGAGATCCACCACCGCCGGCCATGTCGGTCTCGATAGGCGCTGCGCGGCTACTCGACCAGCGAAGGGGCGGGCGCCGCGCGGTAGCGCCGGTTCCGCACCGCGAGGATCGCGCCTCCGATGACCGCCGCGAGGAGCGAGCCGGCCAGCACGCCGACCTTCACGTGGTCGTCGGACTCGCTGCCGGCGCCGAACGAGAGCTCGCCCACGAGCAGCGACACCGTGAATCCGATGCCCGCGACGAAGGCCATGCCGAGCATGTCGATCCAGCGGAGCGACGGATCGAGCGAGATCCCGCGGAACCGGGTCAGCAGGAACGTGCTGCCCACGATGCCGATCGGCTTGCCGAGCACGAGACCGGCGATGATGCCCAGCGCGATGGTGTCCTGGAACGACTCCGCCAGCCCGGCGAGGCCGCCGACCGTCACTCCGGCCGAGAAGAAGGCGAACACGGGCACCGCGAACGCCGTCGACAGCACGCTCCACCGGTCGGCGAAGTGGGCGGCGAGCCCGTCGTAGATCGGCCGGCCCCCGGCATCGGTGCCCACCTGCACGCGCGCCCGCTTCGTCGCGGCGACCGGCACCATGAAGCCCAGCAGCACACCGGCGACCGTCGCGTGCACCCCGGAGGCGTGCACGAGCGCCCAGGTCGCGACTCCCAGCGGGATCAGCACCCACCACGCGCGCACGCCGCGCTGCACGCAGACGGCGAAGACGGCGAGCGGGATCAGCGCGAGGCCGAGCATCAGCGCGTCGATGCCGGCCGTGTAGAAGACGGCGATGATCGTGATCGCGATGAGGTCGTCGACGACCGCGAGGGTCAGGAGGAAGGTCCGCAGCGCCGGCGGCAGGAACCGGCCGACGACCGCGATCACCGCCACTGCGAACGCGATGTCGGTGGCGGCGGGGATCGCCCAGCCGTCGAGCGCCGCTCCTCCGCGCTGCAGGTTCACGGCGACGAAGATCAGGGCCGGAGTGACGACTCCGCCGACCGCCGCCACGATCGGCACGAGCGCGGTGCGCGGGTTCCGCAACGAGCCGGCGACGAACTCCTCCTTGAGCTCGAGGCCGACGACGAAGAAGAAGATCGCGAGCAGGCCGTCGGCCGCCCACGAGCCGACGCTGAGGTTCAGGTGCAGCGCCTCGGGTCCGAACCGGAAGTCGCGCACCGCCTCGTAGAGCGAGGACGCGGGGCTGTTCGCGATGATCAGCGCGAGCAGCGTGGCAGTGAGGAGGAAGGCACCGCCGACGGTGTCCTTCTGCAGGGTCTGGCGGAGCCCCCGCCAGATGGAGTGCGGTGCCTGGTCGGCGGGCAGGTCGTGGTGAGCCATGGGGTCGTCCGATCGGAGAGGTGGCGGGCGCGGGAGCGCGGCCGCTGTCTCCGGAGGAGGGGCGGTCGCGCTCTAGGCGCGCGGCGGCGGGCAGCCGGCGATCTCGCCGTGCGCGTTCGTGCCCCACGAGCTCAGCCATCCGTTGGTCCCGGAGGCGCGCTTGGTCAGCAGCAGCCGGTTCGGGAACGCGGCCGCCGCACGGGCGCGGGCGCGGGACGGGGAGGACATCCCTCCGATTCTACCGAGCACGACTGAGCGCCCGCCCCCTCTGCAGGGGACGGGCGCTCGGGCGGTCCGGGACTACTCCTCGACGACGATCGTGGTGATGACCGGGTTGCGGCGGTGACGGCGGGTCAGCCAGCGGCCGAGCGTGCGGGTGATCAGCTTCTCGAGCGCCTCGCGGTCGGTCGGCGTTCCGGCGGCCTGCAGCACGGCGTCGTCGATGGCCTTGCTCGCGTTGGCCTGCCAGCCCGGCTCCTCCACGAAGCCGCGGGTGAAGAACTCGACGGGCTCGCCGAGGGTGCCGCGGTCGAGGTCGGCGATGGCGAGCACGGTGATCGCGCCCTCCTCGGCGAGCACGCGGCGGTCGATCATGGCGTCCTCGGTGGCGACGCCCATCGTGGTGCCGTCGACCAGGATGTGGTCGGCGTCGATGCGGCCGCTCATGCGGGCGCGGCCCTTGACCAGGTCGATCGAGACGCCGTCCTCGATGACGAAGACGTTCTTCTCGTCGATGCCGGTGCGCGTCGCGATCGCGGCGTTCGCCGTGAGGTGGCGCCACTCGCCGTGCACGGGCAGCACGTGGGTCGGGCGGAGGATGTTGTAGCAGTAGGCGAGCTCGCCGGCGCTCGCGTGGCCCGAGACGTGCACCTTGGCGTTGCCCTTGTGCACGACGGTCGCGCCCCAGCGCGTGAACGCGTTGATGATGCGGTAGATCGCGTTCTCGTTGCCGGGGATCAGCGAGCTGGCCAGCAGCACGGTGTCGCCGGGACCGATGTCGATGATGTGGTCCTTGTTGGCCATGCGCGAGAGCGCGGCCATGGGCTCGCCCTGCGACCCGGTGCAGATCATCACGATCTCGGTCGCGGGGAGCTTCTCGAGGACCTTCATGTCGACGACGAGGCCGGCCGGGATCTTGAGGTAGCCGAGCTCGGCGGCGATGCCCATGTTGCGGACCATCGAGCGGCCGACGAACGCGACCTTGCGGCCGTGGCGGTGCGCGGCGTCGAGGACCTGCTGGATGCGGTGCACGTGGCTCGCGAAGCTCGACACGACGATGCGGCGCGGGGCGGTGCGGAACACCTGGTCGATCGCGGGGGCGAGGTCGCCCTCCGAGATCGCGAAGCCGGGGACGTCGGCGTTGGTGGAGTCGACGAGGAAGAGGTCGACGCCCTCGTCGCCCAGGCGCGCGAAGCCGGGGAGGTCGGTGGTGCGGCCGTCGAGCGGGAACTGGTCCATCTTGAAGTCGCCCGTGTGCAGCACGAGGCCGGCCTCGGTGCGGATCGCGACGGCGAGGCCGTCGGGGATCGAGTGGTTCACGGCGAGGAACTCGAGGTCGAACACGCCGGCGTCGACGCGGTCGCCCTCCTTGACCGGGCGGGTGCGCGGGGTGATGCGGTGCTCCTGCAGCTTCGCCGAGATCAGCGCGAGCGTGAAGGTCGACGCGATGATCGGGATGTCGGCCCGCTCCTTGAGCAGGTACGGCACACCGCCGATGTGGTCCTCGTGGCCATGAGTGAGCACGATGGCCTCGATGTCCTTCAGGCGCGAGCGGATCGCGGCGAAGTCGGGGAGGATCACGTCGATGCCGGGCTGGTTCTCCTCGGGGAAGAGGACGCCGCAGTCGACGATGAGCAGCTTGCCCTTGTGCTCGAAGACGGTCATGTTGCGGCCGATCTCGCCGAGACCGCCCAGAGGGGTGATGCGCAGACCGCCCTTCTCGAGCGGCTTCGGAGCCGCCAGTTCGAGGTGGTGGCGGGCGGGCTTGGCTGTGCGGGCGTTTCGCATGGGTGCTTTCCGATAGGAGGGGCCGGCGTCGTGCCGGGATGTGCGTGGCATAGGGGCGCACCGGGCCGGCCGGTGCTGCTGCGACCAGCGCTCCGGCTCTGCGGAACGGTGTCACCTCGGCCGCGTGGGCAGCCGAGGACCTCCGCGACGGCGGAGGAGGAGACTGCGGCGCGGGCATGGCGCGCGCCGGGGTCCGGATCAGACTACCGGTGCCCTCCGCCGGTCCGCTCGGAGCGTGCCGTCGCGGGGCGGGCGGGGTGCGCGGCCTCACGGCTGCAGAAGTAAGGCTGGGAGCGCCGACGGCGCGTGATTCCTCCGTGTCGTGGTGCTCAGCCTCGTCTGTGAGGGTCGGACCGTTCGCAACCGAGGAGCGGAGGGGCGCCAGGCTCCCGAACGAGGCCCGAAGCCCCTCCCGACCTCGATTCCGTCCGCCTCAGCCGAGCCGCTTCGCGAAGCAGAGGCTCTCGGGCTCGTCGCCCCAGTAGCCGAAGCCCGGGATCGGCTCGTAGCCCGAGCTCTCGTAGAGGGCCACGGCCTCGGGCTGCTGCGTGCCCGTGACCAGGCGCAGCAGCTCGACTCCGTGCCGCGCCGCGAGCTCCTCGACCCCCGCGAGCAGGAGCCGGCTGAAGCCGCGGCCGCGCGCCTGCTCGATCACGTACATCCGCTTGATCTCGCCGACCTCGCCCTCCGCGGTGAGCGCCACGCAGCCCACGACCTCGCCGTCGACGCGGAGCAGGAGCGTCGGGGTCCCGGGTCCCGGCCGCGGCCCGGGGTCGTCTCCGCCGTAGCGCCGCATGATCTCGGCCTCCTGCAGGACGAACAGCGTCAGCGCCACGGCGTCGGCGGCCGTGGTCTCGGTCAGGCGGGGCTCCTCGGGCACCCCTCGATCGTACGGGCGCGCGGATCGGTGCGAGCATGAGCCGTGCCCTCCTCCACTTCCCCGGTCCGCCTCGAGCGGTCCCGTCTCGTGCTCGGTCCCGACGGGCTCGTGGTCGACGTCCACGACGGAGGCGGCGACGGGCCGGTCGTCCTCCTCCTGCACGGCGTCGGACTGTCGCACCGCCCCTACCGCCGGCTCGCCGCGCACCTCGCGCCCGATGCGCGGGTCGTGGCGCTCGACCTCCCCGGCTTCGGAGCCACGCCCAAGCCGTGGCGATCCGTGCCGGTGGAGGAGTACGCCGGGCTGGTCGGGCAGGTCCTCGACCTGCTCGGGATCGCCTCGTGCGTCGCCGTCGGCCACTCGATGGGCGCGCAGTTCGCCCTCGAGCTGGCCCTGCAGCGCGCGGACCTCGTCAGTCACGTCGTCCTCGTGGGCCCCGTCACCGACTCCGCCCACCCCACGGCGCTGCGGCAGACCCTCGTGCTGGCCCGCGACAGCATGCTAGAGCCGCTGCCGACGAACGCGGTGGTGTTCACCGACTACGTCCGAACGGGGCCGCGCTGGTACTTCACCGAGGTGGCGGCGATGCTCGCCTACCCGACCCACGAGCGGATCGTCGGGCTCGCCGCTCCGCTGCTCGTCCTGCGGGGCTCGAACGACCCGATCGCCACGGAGGAGTGGTGCTCACGGCTGATCGCCGCGGCCCACGGAGGAACGCTCCGCACGGTTCCCGGGCACCGGCACGTGGTCGTGCACACCGCGCCGGGCGAGGTCGCGCGCGAGATCCTCGCGCACGCCCGCACCTCCGAGGCCGCCGCCTCCTGACGGCGGCGCCTCAGCTCCCCGAGCGACGACGGAGCCGCCCGCCCGGGAGGGCGGACGGCTCCACCGCTGGACGCCGGGGTGCGCTCAGCGGTCGTCGCGCTCGTGGTTGTGCGAGCCCGACTTGGCGAGGCCGCGGCTGATCAGGTAGCCGACGGTCACGAACGAGACGTACATCCAGGCGTGGTCGGCGGTGAAGCCCTGGCCGTCCTCGCCGTTGTCGGTCACGGCGGCCGCGACCAGGATCGCGATCGAGATCACGAGGAAGACGTAGAACTCGGTGGTCTTCAGAGCGCCCTTCGTCTCGGTCGCGACACGGCGGGCGGTCGGGGTGTGTGCGGAGTTGTTCGTCATGGGGAGTCCTTCAGGGGGTGAGGGAAGCGGAGCGCCCGGGGTGGCGCCCCTCTCGACCGACCGTAGGAACGACGACGGCGATCCTGTGAGGGGGTTGACTGCTCGCTGGAGAGAACGGAAGAGGGGTCAGGGTGGGAGGGACGCCCCGCCCGGGGCGGCGCCGTGCGTAGAGCAGGTCCTCACCGGTCGACGATCCCTGGCGCACCTCTCCTGTCGAGAACAGCCACGGCGAGGAGCCGGTCGATGAGGCCGTCCTCTCCCACATCGAGGCCGAGATGCAGCGGATGCAGCCGTCGCGCCCCTCCTGGAGCGACGAGGTGACGGACAGGCCGGACCTCGACTTCCTGAACCACCCCGAGCCGGCCTGACCCGGGACGGTCCCAGGAGGGACCCGGTTGGATGGGCCGGGTGAACACGCTCATCGTCACCGCTCACCCTGATCCGGAGTCGCTCACCTCGACGATCGCGCGGAGGATCGCCGCGGCGGTCGGCTCCGTCGAGGTCGCCGACCTGGCCGCCGAGGGCTTCGATCCGCGGTTCTCCGCCGCGGATCGTCACTCGTACCGGGTGGCCGGCGACTTCCCCGAGGACGTCGGCCGCGAGCAGCGGCGGCTCGACGGCGCCGAGCACCTCGTGCTCGTCTTCCCCGTGTACTGGTGGTCGATGCCGGCCCTGCTGAAGGGCTGGATCGACCGCGTCTTCGTCAACGGCTGGGCCTTCTCGATCGACCCGGCCGGAGGGATGCGCCGCCGCCTCGGCGCTCTCACCGTGCACCTCGTGCCGATCGCCGGGGACGACGCCGGCGTCTACGAGCGCCACGGCTACGAGCAGTCGCTGCGGACGCAGATCGAGCACGGGATCGTCGACTACTGCGGGGCCGTGCGGGGCGTGACGGTCTTCGTCCACGAGTCCGAGCAGGAGGACGACGGCGCCCGGCGGGCCGCGGTCGACCGTGCCGTCGAGGCGGTGTCGGAGGCCGTCCGCCGCTGACGCGGTGGCACACTGCGGAGGATGGACGAGCCTGCGCACGACGAGCTCCGCGCCCTGCAGCGCCGGGCGTACGGGCGCGGGCCGGACCTCGCTCCGGGGGAGTGGTCGCGGCTGCGGGCGCTCGAGGCGGCGGCGGCACCCCGATCCGGTCCCGTGTCGAGGGGGCCGGTCGCGGAGGCCGCCCCGGTCGCAACGGAGGACCCGTTCGGCGAGACCGACCCGGCACCGCCCGACGCGGCTCCCGGGACGCCCCGATCCGCCTCCGCCCGGCTCCCCCGCCTCCTCCTCCGGGCGGCCGCCCTCGTCGCCGCTGCGCTCCTCGGAGCCGGAGTGACGACCCTCGCCGCCGGCTCCGACTCCCGCGAGGTCGCGACCCTCCGCCTGGCGCCCGCCGACGACCTCGCCGGCTGGGGCGGCTCCGAGGACACCCTCGCGTCCGACGACTTCCACGGCCTCCGGGTGGTGAAGCGGCCCAGCGGCGAGGACGGCGGCTCGTGCCTGTACGTCGTCCCTGCCGAAAGCGATGCGTCCGGGATCGTGTACAGCGGCTGCAGTGCGCGGTCCTTCCCCGCCACGGCGCAGCTCACGGTCTCGCCCTCGCTGCCCTCGGAGCTGCGCGACGCGTTCGGCGACGGGAGCGGGCTCCGCTTCGTCCTCGCGGGGGAGACTGTGCACGTCAGCTCGGACAGGTGAGCCGCGCATCAGATCGACGGCCCCCGCTCCTGGGGATCCGTGCCGCTCTCGGGCTCGTCGCGCATCGGGCCGCGTCCGATCGCGGGACCGGCCTCCGGGTGGTGCAGGTCGAAAGCAGGCCCCTCCGAGCGGATCTTGGGGATGGTCACGAAGTTGTGCCGCGGCGGCGGGCACGAGGTGGCCCACTCGAGCGAGCGGGCAGTGCCCCACGGATCGTCCACCTCGACGCGCTGCCCGCGGCGGAACGTGATCCACACGTTCCACAGGAACGGCAGCATCGAGGCCCCCAGCAGCGCCGAGCCGACGGAGGAGAGCTGGTGCATCCAGGTGAAGCCGTCCTCGGGCAGGTAGCTGGCGTAGCGGCGGGGCATGCCGTTGACGCCGAGCCAGTGGTGGATGAGGAACGTCGCGTGGAAGCCGATGAAGAGCATCCAGAAGTGCGCCTTGCCCCAGCCCTCGTGGAGCATCGTGCCGGTGAACTTCGGCCACCAGAAGTAGAAGCCGGAGAACATCGCGAAGACCACGGTCCCGAAGACGACGTAGTGGAAGTGGGCGACGACGAAGTACGAGTCGTGCACGTGGAAGTCCAGCGGCGGTGACGCGAGGATCACGCCCGTGAGGCCGCCGAAGGTGAAGGTCACCAGGAACCCGATCGCCCAGATCATGGGCGTCTCGAACGTCACCGACCCTCGCCACATCGTGCCCACCCAGTTGAAGATCTTCACTCCGGTCGGCACCGCGATGAGCATCGTGAGGAGGGAGAAGAAGGGCAGCAGGACGGAGCCGGTCGCGAACATGTGGTGAGCCCAGACCGTCACTGAGAGGGCCGCGATCGCGATGCTCGCGTAGATGATGCTCTTGTAGCCGAAGAGCGGCTTGCGGCTGAAGACGGGGAACACCTCCGAGACGATCCCGAAGAACGGCAGCGCGATGATGTAGACCTCGGGGTGCCCGAAGAACCAGAACAGGTGCTGCCAGAGCAGGGGTCCGCTGCCGGCCGGGTCGTAGACGTGGCCGCCCCAGAGGCGGTCGGCGGCCAGCCCGAAGAGCGCAGCGGCGAGCAGGGGGAACGCCAGGATCGCGAGGATCGACGTGATCAGCACGTTCCACGTGAAGATCGGCATCCGGAACATGGTCATGCCGGGCGCGCGCATCGTGATGATCGTCGTGATGAAGTTCACCGCACCGAGGATCGTCGAGAACCCGGTCAGGATCAGCCCGATCACCCAGAGGCTCCCCCCGATCCCGGGGGTGTATCCGCCGGTCGAGAGCGGCGTGTAGGCGGTCCAGCCGAATTCGGCGGAGCCGAAAGGCGTGAGCATCGGCACCACGACGATGAGGCCGCCCCAGAAGTAGAGCCAGAACGACAGCGCGTTCAACCGGGGGAAGGCCACGTCCGGCGCTCCGATCTGCAACGGCATGAGCGCGTTCGCGAAACCCGAGAACAGCGGAGTCGCGAACAGCAGCATCATGCTCGTGCCGTGCATGGTGAACAGCTGGTTGTACTCCACGCGGCTGTTCAGCACGTTCATGCCGGGCTCGTACAGCTCGGCGCGGATGATGAGCGCGAGCAGTCCGGCGACCATGAAGTGGCCGACCGCCGTCACGAGGTAGAGGTTGCCGACGACCTTGTGGTCGGTGGAGGTGGCGATCTGCGCGAGGCGCCCGCGGGGGCGACCGGGGCGCGATCGGACGCGCGCCTTTTCGGAGTGCGGAGCGGTGACGGTCACGGGCGGTCCCTCCTGGTGCTGAGCGGTCGGCGGTAGTCCAGTCCTCGCGGACGCCCCGGGAGGAGGCGGTTGACTTCTCGGGCTCCGATCGGCCAGGAGGTCATCGGAGCCGCCCGGCCGAGAGGTCGCGGCAGAGCTGCAGCGCCACGTCCTCGACGCTCGAGCGGCGGGCCACCCGGCGCTGCCAATGGGCGCCGGAGCCGCGGAACAGGATCCGGTGCACCCCGTCCACCACCAGCTCCTCGTCGCCGCTCGCGGCGAGCGCCGGCCGCACCGTCTCGAGCAGCGCCTCGACGACCCGGACCGCGTCGGCCGGCTGCCCGGTCGCGGGGTGCACGAGCTGCTCGTCGATGCCCGAGCGCCGGGCGCGCCAGGTCGCCAGACGCAGCACGCCGACGGAGCAGGGGGCCGGCTCCCGGCCACTCCGCCACTCCTCCGCCGCGGTGTCGACGAGCGCGCGGACGAGGGCGGCGAGCACCGCCGTGTCCTCGGCGCGGAGGCACACGTCGGCGACCCTGATCTCGATCGTCGGGTAGCTGCGCGAGAGGCGGGCGTCGAGGTAGAGCATCCCCGCGTCCATCAGGACGCCGGTGCGCAGGAGGTCGTCCTCGAAGGCGGCGTAGGCGTCCGCCGTGCCGAAGACGTCGCTGGGGCCGGCCGAGGGCCACTGCGAGAGCGTCTGGGAGCGGTGGCTGGCGTAGCCGGTGTCGACTCCGTCGGCGAACGGCGAGTTCGCGCTGAGTGCCAGCAGCACCGGGAGCCAGACCCGGATGCGGTCCAGGACCGCGACGCCCTCCGCCGCGTCGAGGATGCCGACGTGCACGTGGAGGCCGCAGGCGAGCGTGCTGCGGGCCGTCGCTCCGTAGCGCACGAGCATCTCGAGGTAGCGGGGGCGCAGGCTCGGATGCGGCGTCGCGGACGTCGGGCTGGTCGCCAGCGGCAGCGCCCGGGCGCCGTGCCGTGCGGCGGCGATGTCGGCCGCCCGCCGCGCCTGCAGCACCTCGTCGGCCAACTGCGCCGCCGAGAAGCACGGCGCGGTGACCGCCTCGATCATCTCCTGCTGCAGCTCCCGCTGCAGGGGTGCGGAGGAGCGCTGCGTCTCGCGCAGCAGCTTCTCGGCCACCGGCACCGCCTGCCCGGTCTCGGGCGAGACCAGGAGCAGCTCCTCCTCGACGCCGAACGTGCGGAGCCCGGGGCGCGCGGGAGGGGCGGCACCGCTCGGGGCGGGTGCGGTCGTGGTCGCCGGGGCGCTGCTCACCGTGGTCATGCGATCAGAGTCGGCAGTCGGCGACGGACACTGGAGAGGGTTTACACGCCGTCGGAGCACGGGGTAGACGTCGTGATCACCGCTCGAGCCGCGCGCCCTCGCCGGTGCACCCGGCCTTGATCCTCCGGCTCGCGAGGGCGTCGTCGAGCTCCCACTCGTACGACGCGAGGGTGTCGGCCGACGCGGTCGGCGCGATGACCCAGAACTCCACGGCCAGCCGGCTCCTGTCCCGCGACGTCTCCGGGCAGGGGCGGCAGGAGTAGCCGAAGAGCGACCACATCAGCCACATGATCCGCGTCGACCGCCGCCGGGGGATCTCGCGGAGCATCACGACGCGCACGGACATC
Source organism: Rathayibacter rhapontici (assembly GCF_001995175.1). GTDB lineage: Bacteria > Actinomycetota > Actinomycetes > Actinomycetales > Microbacteriaceae > Rathayibacter. The sequence goes on along the minus strand of NZ_MUKN01000013.1, from coordinate 50,724 downwards.
ACCGCTCCCCGGAGCCCGGGCCCGTCATCTTCGGCCCGCGACGTACACGGCCCGCGCGTCCTCCAGCGTCGCGCAGTGCACGTCGTTCTCGGTGCGGCCGATCCGGTACGCCCGGAAGCCGCGCGAGGACGGGCTGATGAAGCCGAGGATCGCCGCGGGGTCGCCCGCGTCCTCCGACCCGTCCCGCACCCGCCAGCCGTCGTCCCCGATCGGGTCGAGGGCGACGTCCTCGAGCTGCTCCGGTACCGCGATCCGCATCATGAGGGTCTCCTTCCGTCCCGTTCCTCGTGCTCGAAGGAGTCAAGACGGCACCACCGACGCCGGGCACGGGGCTTGACCTCCGGGCCCGACTGCGATGCGCCGCGCCGCGTCGTCCGGATTCCGGCGCGGCAGGGTAGCCGGGCGGATCGGCGCGGGGAACACTCCTGACCCGCTCACGCCGGAGCCCTGGACTGGCCTCGCGGCCCGGACTGCGGCCGCAGCGACCAGGAAGGACACGGACATGCGTGCACGCGAGATCATGACCCCCGGCGCCGAGTGCATCGGCGAGGACGAGACCCTGCAGAAGGCTGCCGAGAAGATGCGCGACCTCGACGTCGGGGCGCTGCCGATCTGCGGCTCGGACGGGCAGCTGAAGGGAGTGCTCACCGACCGCGACATCGTCGTCCGCGCCCTGGCCGAGGGGCAGGATCCGGCATCGTCGACCGCCGGCTCCCTCGCGCAGGGGAAGCCGGTGACGATCGGAGCCGACGATGACGCCTCCGAGGCGCTCGAGACCATGCGGAAGCACCAGGTGCGCCGCCTGCCCGTGATCGACGGACACGACCTGGTCGGCATGATCGCGCAGGCCGACCTGGCCCGCGCGCTCGGCGCCGCCGAGGTCGGCGAGGCCGTGGCGGACATCTCGGAGGAGTGAGGCGCGGGGCTCCTGACGCCCCCGTTCCGCCCCACCCCGGGGAGGGGTCCTCACGACCCCGTTCCGCCCCTCCCCGTTCACCCGTCAACCCGGCGCGCGTGTCGGCGGTCTCTGATCGGATGGAGGGGACCGCCACCTGGAAAGGACACCTGATCCATGACCGACGTCTCCTCCCAGCCGCCCGCCGAGGGCGACGACCGGAAGATCCTGACCAACCGTCAGGGCCACCCCGTCTACGACAACCAGAACCAGCGCACGGTCGGGGCCCGCGGCCCGGCCACGCTCGAGAACTACCAGTTCCTCGAGAAGATCAGCCACTTCGACCGCGAGCGGATCCCCGAGCGGGTGGTGCACGCCCGCGGCGCCGTCGCCTTCGGCTACTTCGAGGCGACCGGCACCTGGGGCGACGAGCCGATCTCGCGGTACACCCGGGCGAAGCTCTTCCAGGAGGCGGGGAAGCGCACCGATGTCGCGATCCGCTTCTCGACCGTGATCGGCGGCCGCGACTCTTCCGAGGCCGCGCGCGACCCCCGCGGCTTCGCCGTGAAGTTCTACACCGAGGACGGCAACTGGGACCTCGTGGGCAACAACCTCGGCGTCTTCTTCATCCGCGACGCCATCAAGTTCCCCGACGTGATCCACTCGCTCAAGCCCGACCCGGTCACGTTCCGGCAGGAGCCCGCGCGCATCTTCGACTTCATGTCGCAGACACCGGAGTCGATGCACATGCTGGTCAACCTGTTCAGCCCGCGCGGCATCCCGGCCGACTACCGCCACCAGCAGGGCTTCGGAGTGAACACCTACAAGTGGGTGAATCAGGCCGGCGACACGAAGCTGGTCAAGTACCACTGGATCCCGTCGGTCGGCGTCAACAGCATGACCGAGGCCGACGCCGCCGTCGTGCAGGGCGGCGACCTCGGCCACGCGTCGAAGGACCTCTACGAGGCCATCGAGCGCGGCGAGTACCCGGAGTGGGAGCTGCGCGTGCAGCTGATGGACGACCACGACCACCCGGAACTCGACTTCGATCCGCTCGATGACACCAAGGTGTGGCCCGAGAACGAGTTCCCGCCGAAGACGGTCGGCCGGATGGTCCTGAACCGCAACGTCACCAACCACTTCGCCGAGAACGAGCAGCTCTCGTTCGGCACCGGCGTCCTGGTCGACGGCCTCGACTTCTCGGACGACAAGATGCTGGTCGGCCGCACCTTCTCCTACTCCGACACCCAGCGCTACCGCGTCGGCCCGAACTACCTGCAGCTGCCGGTGAACGCGCCGAAGAACGTGAACGTCGCGACCAACCAGCGCGACGGGCAGATGGCGTTCCACCAGGACCACGGCGGTGAGAACCCGCACGTGAACTACGAGCCCTCGATCACGGGCGGCCTGCGCGAGGCGCAGTACCCGACCCACGACGACCAGGGGCCCGAGATCACCGGGCGCCTCACCCGCAAGCGGATCCCGCGCACGAACGACTACACCCAGGCCGGCCAGCGCTACCTGCTGCTGGAGGAGTGGGAGCGCGACGACCTGGTGGCGAACTTCGTCGACCTGATCTCGCAGGCCGCCCGCCCCGTGCAGGAGCGGATGCTGTGGCACTTCTACCTGGTGGAGGACGACCTCGGCCGCCGCGTCGGCGAGGGCCTGGGCATCACCCTCGACGAGGTGAAGGACCTGCCTCCGCTGCAGTCGCAGACCCTGTCCGAGGACGAGCTCGCCCGCCTCGCGAACCTCGGCCGCAACGGCTCGCGGGACGTCGAGGGCCTCGTCATGACGCACACCGTGCCGAACGCGCGCGCGAACAAGGTCGCGAAGCACGTGCAGGAGGAGACGGCGTAGCTCCTGCCTCTGCGGGCCGGGGGGGAGCGATCCCTCCGGCCCTTCTCTTCGCGAGGATGGGCGGATGTCCTCCCGCCGCCCCGATGCCACCTCCGTCGAGCTGATCGGCGGAGTCGAGCCGCTCGAGGTCGCCCTGCACGAGTACGACGAGAGCTGGCCCGCGCTCTTCCTCGAGCACCGGCGCCGGATCCTCGAGGCGCTGCCGGGGGTCGGGGTCGAGCACATCGGATCGACGTCCGTGCCGGGTCTCGCCGCGAAGCCGATCATCGACATCGTCGTGATCGTCGACGACATCACGGCCGAGGAGGACTACCTCGACGCGCTCCTGGCCGCTGGATACCTGCTGCGCGTGCGGGAGCCGGGCCACCGCCTCGTACGGACCCCTGCGCGGGACGTGCACGTGCACGTCTACGCGGACGGCGACCCGGCCGTAGCGGCGTACCTGCTGCTGCGGGACCGCCTCCGCTCGGACCCCGCCGACCGGGCGCTCTACGAGAGCGTCAAGCGCGAGCTGCTGCGCCGTCGCTGGGACGACATGAACGCGTACTCCGACGCGAAGACCGACGTGATCCTGGCGATCCGGGAGCGGGCGGCCCGCTGAGCCGTCCTCGGTCGAGACGTCCTCGGACCGTCGAGACGTCCTGCGGCACCGGGTCGTCTCGACGGTCGGAGGATGCCTCGTCGGTAATGGTCGGTTCATCGAAGGGTCATAGGGGAGTCATAGGCCGGGCGGCCAGAGTCGGATGCGCAGCCGACGTCCGAGGAGGACACCATGACCCGCATCCCCGAGCCCGACCTCACCCCGCAGGGACCCGCCTACCAGGGGCGGCGCCTCGACCGGCCGCACGAGGAGGTCGTCGACCAGGGGCTCCCGTTCGACGTCGCCACGCTCGTCAGCCGCCGCCGGGTGCTCTCGCTGATCGGAGTCGGAGCGGCGACGATGGGGCTCGCGGCCTGCACCACCGACGCGGGCGGCAGCACGGGCTCGTCGTCCGCGAGCGGATCCTCCGGCGCCGCCTCGTCCGGGACGGCGTCGACCGGCACGACAGCGATCGGCGAGATCCCCGACGAGACCGCCGGCCCCTACCCGGGCGACGGCTCGAACGGCGTCGACGTGCTCGAGAACGCCGGAGTCGTGCGCAGCGACATCCGCTCGAGCATCGACGGCGGAGCGACCGCCGCGGGCGTGCCGATGACGCTGACCCTCACGATCCTCGACACGGCGAACGGCGACGTTCCGTTCGAGGGGGCGGCCGTCTACGTCTGGCACTGCGACGCCGACGGGAACTACTCGATGTACTCCTCCGGGGTCGAGGACGAGACGTACCTGCGCGGGGTCCAGGTCGCCGACGCGAGCGGATCGGTGACGTTCGCCTCCGTCTTCCCCGCCTGCTACTCCGGTCGCTGGCCGCACATCCACTTCGAGGTCTACCCCGACGCCGCCTCGATCACCGACGCGGCGAACGCGTCGCGACCTCGCAGGTCGCCCTCCCCGAGGACGCCTGCGCCGCCGTCTACGCGCTCGACGAGTACAGCGGATCGACGGCGGACCTCGCGCAGGTCTCACTCGAGGACGACAACGTCTTCGGCGACGACGGCGGCGTGCTGCAGCTGGGCACGACGACCGGGGACGTCGCGTCGGGCTACTCCGTGGCGCTGACGGCCCGGGTCGACACGACGACGACGCCGACCGCGGGCGCGGCTCCCGGCGGCGCGGGTGCTCCGCGCAGCCGCTGAGGAGCGCAGCCGCTGAGGAGCCCCGCCGCGGAGGACGAGAGCTCCCGCTCGCCGGCGGTCGTGCGGCGAGGACGTGCGGAACCGAGGACGAGGAGCCGCAGCCGGGCGCATCCGTCCGCTGATCGCCTTTCCGACCTCGGTTGCGGACACGGGCGGGCCGCGCACCGGCGGCGGCAGCGGATCCCGGCACCTGTCGGCCCGGCCCGGCCCGGCGTACCCTGCCGCCATGGCACTGCGACTGCGACAGATCGTGCTCGACACGGAGGACGCGCGAGGTCTCGCGACCTTCTACGCCGCCCTCCTCGGCGGCCGCTACCGGCCCGGCGACGAGCCGCCGGCCGACGGCTCCGACGACCGCGCGGACTGGGTCGCGCTGCGCACGCCCGAGGGTATGCGGCTCGCGTTCCAGCGGGTCGACCGACTGCAGCGGGCGACCTGGCCCGAGGGCGAGCACCCGCAGCAGCTGCACCTCGACCTGATGGTGGCGGACGCCGCCGAGCTGGAGGAGCAGCGCGAGCGCGCCGTGGGGCTGGGCGCCGAGGTGATCGACGACCAGAGCGACGACGCGGAGGGCCCGCTCTACGTCTTCGCGGATCCGTCCGGTCATCCGTTCTGCATCTTCGTCGCCGAGGACCTCGCCGCGCTCGTGGACTGGTGATCGGCGGCACCGCTGAGGCTGAGAGCTCGTCACCCCCGATCCCCCCTCGTCCGCCCGTTCCCGCCTTGTTCCCGAGGGTCGATCCCCCTCACCGGCGCTGCGGCCGAAATCCCTACGGAATCCTCACGGGTGATTTCCCCGAACGGTCCTGGCGGCCCCCTCGCGGGGCGTAGAAACGGGAGGTGACCTCCTCTCCGGCGCGCGCCGCCGCCACTCCCACTCCTCCTCCGCCCGTGAAGCGCCGCGCCCTCCGCGCCTGGATGCTCACCGGCCTGTCCGAGGAGTCCGGCGCGCACCAGGGCCCGCACGCGACCACGGTCGAGAAGACGCACTCGTGGTGGCGGGTGATGTGCCTGACGGGCGTCGACTACTTCTCGACGCTGGGATACCAGCCCGCGATCGCCGCGGTCGCCGCGGGGCTCCTCTCGCCGCTGGCCACGATCGTGCTCGTGCTGCTCACGCTGTTCGGCGCGCTGCCCGTCTACCGCCGCGTCGCGCGCGAGAGCTTCCGCGGCGAGGGCTCGATCGCGATGCTCGAGCGGCTGCTGCCCTGGTGGGGCGGCAAGCTCTTCGTGCTCGTGCTGCTCGGATTCGCGGCCACCGACTTCATGATCACCATCACCCTCTCGGCGGCCGACGCCACGGCGCACGCCGTCGAGAACCCGTTCGCGCCCGCCTGGTTCGAGGGGGCCGAGGTCCCGCTGACCCTCGGGCTCGTGGCACTGCTCGGGCTCGTGTTCCTCAAGGGGTTCAAGGAGGCGATCGGCATCGCGGTCGTCCTCGTGGCCGTGTTCCTCCTCCTGAACCTGGTGGTGATCGCGGTGTCGTTCGGGCACGTGGCCGAGAACCCGGTCGTGATCACCGACTGGTGGAGCGCGCTGACGACGCAGCACGGGAATCCGCTGGTCATGGTCGGGATCGCGCTGATCGTGTTCCCGAAGCTCGCGCTCGGGCTCTCGGGCTTCGAGACCGGAGTCGCGGTGATGCCGCAGATCACCGGCGCGCCCGGCGACACCCCCGCGAACCCGGCGGGGCGGATCCGCGGGGCGAAGCGCCTCCTGCTGACCGCGGCGATCATCATGTCGAGCTTCCTGATCACCTCGAGCATCGTGACGACGCTGCTGATCCCGCAGGCGCAGTTCCAGCCCGGTGGCGAGGCGAGCGGACGCGCGCTCGCCTACCTCGCGCACGAGTACCTGGGCGACGGATTCGGCACCGTCTACGACGTCAGCACCATCTGCATCCTCTGGTTCGCGGGCGCCTCCGCGATGGCCGGGCTGCTGAACATCGTGCCGCGGTACCTGCCGCGCTACGGGATGGCTCCGCAGTGGGCGGCGGCCGTGCGGCCGCTGGTGCTGGTGTTCACCGCGATCGCGTTCCTCATCACGATCCTGTTCGAGGCCGACGTCAACGCGCAGGGCGGCGCCTACGCGACGGGCGTGCTCGTGCTGATCACCTCGGCGTCCGTCGCCGTGTTCCTCTCGGCGCGCCGGCAGCGGCAGCGCAAGCGCACCGTCGGCTTCGCGCTGATCGCGCTCGTCTTCGTCTACACGACCGTTGTCAACGTGATCGAGCGGCCCGACGGAGTGAGGATTGCGGCGGTCTTCATCGTCGGCATCGTCGTGGTCTCGCTGATCTCGCGCGTGCAGCGCTCGTTCCAGCTGCGCGCCACCTCCGTCGTGCTCGATGACCAGGCGCTGGCCTTCGTCCGCTCCGACGCCGACGACTACGGAGTGATCCGCATCGTCTCGCACGAGCCCGACGAGGACTCGGAGCAGGAGTACCGCACGAAGCTCAGCGAGGAGCGGCGCGACAGCAACATCCCGGCCCGCTCGCCCGTGCTGTTCCTCGAGGTGCACCGCGCCGACTCGTCGAACTTCGAGGAGGACCTGGAGGTGCGCGGAGTCGTGCGGCACGGCTTCCGCGTGCTGCAGGTGAGCAGCGGCAACGTGCCGAACACGCTGGCCGCGGTGCTGCTCGAGATCCGCTCCGAGACGGGCGTGATCCCCGAGATCTACTTCGAGTGGACCGAGGGCAGCCCGCTGTCGAACATGTTCCGCTTCCTGATCACGGGGGCGGGCGAGGTGGCGCCGGTGACGCGCGAGGTGCTGCGTCGCGCGGAGCCGGATCCGGGGCGCCGGCCCGCGGTGCACGTGGGCTGACGCGGGGGCGTGGGGACGGGCGACTCCGGGCGGGGCCCCTCCTCGCTCCTCCAAAAGTTGCGGGAAGCGCGAGCCGTTACCGCAACTCTTGAGGAACCGCGGCGGGTCGGGGTGCAGGGCGCCGCTCCTTCAGAAGTTGCGGGAAGCGCGAGCACTCACCGCAACTAGTGAGGAACCGCGGGCGGGGTGGCGGCGGCTCAGACTGCCGCGGGGCGCGTGTCGCCGTCGAGCAGGTCGCGGAGAAAATGCGCGTCCGCGGTGTACTCCGCCGCCTCCGCGAGGAGGTGCGGCTTGCCGAGCTCCTCGGCCTTGCCGATCGACATCTCGGCGAGGTCGTGGAGTCGGACGACCGCCACGCGGAGGACGTCCGCCCAGGTCGCATCGGAGCCGTACCGGCGCAGGATCAGCTCGACCCGGCGCCGCGCGTCGCTCATCCCGGGCGCTCCCTCCGGAGTCACGGCCGTCAACGGGACGACGCGCGTCGCGAAGTAGGCGATGTCCCAGAGCCGAGGGCCCGGCGAGCACATGTCGAAGTCGATGGCGCCGACGACGGCGCCGTCGACGAACGCCAGATTGTGCGGGGCGAAGTCGTTGTGGCAGATCACCTCGGCCGGCACCTTGGCCGGCGCCTGCCAGACGGCGCCGTCGACGCCGAAGCCGATGCTCGCGTCGTGCAGCTCGCGCAGCCGGCGCGCGCCCTCCTCGAGGACGGAGTCGCTCCACACCCAGGCGGGCAGCGGGTAGAGCGGCACCTCCCCCTCGACGAACGAGAGCCTCTCGCGCCCGCCCTCGACGCCGAGGGGCCGGGGCGCCCAGTCGATCCCGGCGACGGCCAGGTACCGGAGGTAGCGGTGCACGGTCGGCGTCCACGGTCCGGCGTTCCGCAGGACCGTGTCCCCGCTGCGCTCGACGTCGTTCATGTTGCCGCCGGCAAGAGGTCCGTCCATGCGGCCAGCGTAGGCCGCGCGCCGGAGGTCGCCGGGCGGCCTCGCGTCTCCGATAGTTGCGGGAAGCGCGAGCGGTCACCGCAACTACTGAGGAACCGCGGCGGGGTGCGCGGCACGCTCCTCCGATAGTTGCGGGAAGTGCGAGCACTTACCGCAACTTGTGAGGAACCGGGGCGTGCCGGCGGCTGCGCGGGGCCGGCGGCTCAGCGGCGCGGTGGCACCGCCGTCACCAGCAGCAGCACTCCCGCCACGGCCTGGCAGACCGCGCCGATCAGGCCGAACCCCGGAGGGTCGTCAGCCGAGAGGTAGCCGCCGTTGATCGCCGGGGTGAAGGCGTAGTCGACGAGGATGCTCGACCCCAGCACCGCCAGGAGCGCGAAGGCCGGCGGCACGATGCGCCCCTGCGCGCGCATCGACAGCACCAGCACGGCGATCGCGAGCACCAGCTCGGCGAACCAGACCCACAGCGGAGCGAGCCACTCCGGCGTCGGCGCCTCGTACTGCAGGTAGGCGCAGGCGTCGCTCCCGTAGCCCTGCGACCAGCACGGCTGCCAGAACACGAGCGCGCCGACCCCCTGCACCGCGGCGTGGCCCAGCAGCAGGACGGCGCTCGCGGCCGCGACCACCGCCAGGACGAGGCGCGCCGTGCCGCGCGGGGCCGTCCCGGTGATCGCCATGCGGCGACCCTAGGCGGGCGCGGTGAACGGCGGGACGCGACCGGGGGAACGGCGGTCGACCCGCCGCGGGAGCGCCCCGTCGCGCAGCCCGATCAGCCGCGCTCCCCCGACCGCAGCGCCGCGGCGGCGCCGAGGGCGATCAGCGCCTGATCGGTGACGACCGCGACCACGTCGAAGCCGAGCGCGCGGAGTCGCTCCGCCCGCTCGGGGTCGCCGGCGAACGCCCCTGCGCGCGCGCCGGAGCGACGGGCCGCCGCCGCGATCGCGGGCAGCGGGTCGCCGGATCCGTCGGCGGCGATCAGGTCGGGCAGCGCGACCCCGAGGGCGATCGCCAGGTCGAACGGGCCCACGAAGCGCCCGCGCGCCCGGCACCGCGAGGATCCCGTCGACCGCGTCGAGGCCGGCGCGCGTCTCGATCATCACCCACAGCTCGCAGCGCGCCTCGGTCGGGGCCGGGGCGACCGCCCCCCACAGCCCCGCCATCGGGCCCCAGCTGCGTCGTCCGACCGGCGGGTAGTGCGCGGCCCGGACGGCCGCCTCCGCCTGGGCGACGGTCTCGATCATCGGCACGATCACCACGTCGGCACCGGCGTCGAGCGCCCGGCCGATCAGCGCGTCCGAGAGCTCGGCGACCCGCACGGCGACGGGCGGCCGCTCCTCGAGCACCGCCGCCGCCCGCAGCGTCGCCACGACGGCGGAGTCGTCGAACGCCCCGTGCTGCGCGTCGAGGGCCAGCCAGTCGACTCCGCTGCGCGCGATCTGCAGCGCGGTCAGGGGTTCGCCGAGCTGGCACCACACTCCGTCGGCACGTCCGTCGCCGAGACCTCGCTGCGCACTCATGCCCCCGATCCTCGCGCACGGGAGCACCGTCGGCGGGAGGCGGTCGAGCGGAGGACCCGCGGGGAACCCGACAGACGTTGCACAGTCCCTCTTATGGGGGAGTTTCCATGCGAATTCATCTACACTGCGTCCACCTCGTGTTCAGTGGATGTTCACCCCCGTGTCCGTGCACCGTCGCACCCGCCGCGAGCAGCCCCCTGCCCCCAGAGACGAGCTCGTCATCCTCCGCATCACGATCCCCTCCCGTCGACTGCGCCTCGGCCTGGTCCTCACCGCCGTCGCACTCCTGCTCGCGAGCTCGATCGTGGTCGCCCTCGACACGGCCACCCGCACGAGCGGCGGCAGCGTCCGCGAGGCCTTCGACTTCGTCTCGTTCTGGCTGAACGTCAACTACGAGCGCAACCTGCCGGCCTGGTACTCGAGCATCCTGCTCGTCGTCGTGGCCCTGGTCGCCTGGGACCTCGCCCGCGTCGAGCGCGTGCTCCACCGGTCGCCGTGGTGGGCGTGGGCCTGCGTCGCGGTGACGTTCGCCTGCCTGTCGATGGACGAGCTGCTGCAGATGCACGAGCAGTCCTCGACGCTCGCCGTCCTCCTCCTGCCGCTGATCGTCCTCTTCGCCCTCGCGACGCTGCCGCTGCTGCGCGCGCTGCCCCGCCGCATCGCGTTCCAGCTGATCGGGGCCGGAGCGGTCTTCGTCGGCGGCTCGCTGGGCATGGAGCTGATCGGCAACCTCCTCGCCGAGACGTCGCAGCTGCTGATCCACCTCGAGGAGGCGGCCGAGCTGATCGGCACCGCACTCGTCCTCGCGGCGATCGCCGAGTACCGCGAGGCGCTCGATCACGAGCGCGTCGACGGAGTCGCGGCACGGCACGTCGCCACGGCCTGACGCCGGCGCGCTCGCGGTCAGAGCGGCCGAGGCCGGTACGCCTCGATCAGGGAGTCGAACAGCGCGTTCATCCGCTCGTCGACGACCCGGCGCGATGGATCGGCGTCGTACCACTCGACGATCTCGCGCGCGCCGTCGCTGAACCGCACGGCCGGCGAGAACGCGGGCACCAGGCTCCGCACCTTCGCGTTGTCGAAGACCATCGAGTGCGCCTTGTCGCCGAGGATCCCGGCGCCGAGCTCGGGGTCGGCGGCGGCGATCGCGTCGGAGGCGACGTGCACGATTCGCGCCTCGGTCCCGGCGGCGGCGGCCAGGTCCTGGTGGATGCGGTCCCACGTGGCGTCTCGTCGCCGGTGATGTGGAAGGCCTCGCCGATCGCGGCGGTGGCGCCGAACAGGCCGACGAGGCCGACGGCCACGTCGCTGCTGTGGGTCAGGGTCCAGAGCGAGGTGCCGTCGCCCGGGACGACCACCTCGAGGCCGCGCCGCATCCGGTCGATCACGGTCCAGCCTCCGTCGACCGGCAGCGCGGTGCGGTCGTAGGTGTGCGAGGGCCGCACGATCGTCACGGGGAAGCCGCTGCGCCGGTACTCGGCGACGAGGAGGTCCTCGCAGGCGATCTTGTCCTGCGAGTAGGTCCAGAACGGGTTCCGCAACGGAGTCGACTCGGTCACCGGGACGCGCGCCGGAGGCTTCTGATAGGCCGAGGCCGAGCTGATGAAGACGTACTGGCCGGTGCGCCCGGCGAACAGGTCGACGTCCTGCTGCACGTGCTCCGGGGTGAACGCGGCGAACTCGACGACGACGTCGAAGCGCTCGTCGCCCAGAGCGTCGCGCATCGAGGCGGAGTCGCGGACGTCGGCGGTGAGGGTCCGCACGCCTTCGGGGAGCGGCCGGATCGACGTGCGCCCGCGGTTGAGCACGGTCACGTCGTACCCGAGCGCGAGGGAGCGGCGCACGCCCTCCGCGCTGATGATGCCGGTTCCACCGATGAACAGCACGCTGAGCGACATGCTCGACCTTTCCGAGAGGGGGAGGTGCGAGGTGCACCGGGCTCCATCCCCTCACATCCCGGGCGGGGGCGCCAGGGGGTGTCGGAGAGCGCGGTCACGGACGGCCCGCGGTCTGCCTAGGCTCGACGGATGCGCCCTCCTCGCCTCCTCCAGCAGGTCGTCGGCACGCTCAGCGGGCAGAAGCCCGCCGCGCCCGTCAGCCGTCGCGCCCGTCGCGCCTCCCTCGCCGAGCAGACCGTGCGCAGCGTGCTCGAGCTGGCGGTGCGGCTCGGCGAGACGCTGCTCTCGCTCGGAGCGGCGGCGGCCGAGGTGACCGAGACGATCCAGCGCGTCTGCCGGGCGTACGGCATCGAGGTGCAGGTCGACCTCACGTTCACGTCGATCCTCGTGGTGCACGACGGAGGCGACGACTCCCCCGGCGTGAGCGTGCTGCGGGTGGTGCAGACCCGCAGCGCCGACTACGAGCGGCTCGCCCGGGTGACCGCGCTGGTCACCGCGATCACCGACGGCTCCCCCGAGGTGCGGGTCGCCGACACCGTCGACTCGACCGAGGCGCGCGACGAGGCCCGGCACCAGTTCGAGGCGGCCCACGAGCGGCTCGATGCGATCCTCGTGCAGCCGCACCGCTACCGCCGCGCCGTCGTCACCCTCACCCTGGCCGTCATGGCCGCCGGAGTCGCGGTGCTGCTCGGCGGCGGACCCCTCGTGGTCCTCGTGGCGGCCGCGACCGCCGCCCTGATCGACACCGTCACCCGCCTGCTGGGCGGGTGGGGCCTGCCCGCCTTCTTCCAGCAGATCGCGGGCGCGGCGGTCGCGACCGGAGTGGCGGTGCTGCTGCTCGCGGTCGTGCCGCAGCTGCCGGTCGAGCTCGCCGCGCTGCCGCCGGCGCTGGTGGTCGCCTCCGGGGTCGTCGTCCTGCTCGCCGGCCTCTCGTTCGTCGGCGCCGCCGACGACGCGATCAACGGCTTCCCGATCACCGCGGGCGGGCGCTGCTCGAGGTCGGCCTGCTCACCCTGGGCATCGTCGTCGGCATCGCCGCCGTGCTGGACGCGGCCCGCTCCCTCGGCGTCGAGCTCGTGCTCGTCGACTCCTACGCCCGCCCCTGGCCGGCCGGCGTGCAGATCCTCGGCGCGGGGATCGCGGCCGGCGCCTGGGCGCTCTCGTCGCACACCCCGCCGCGGCCGGCGCTGATCGCCGCGCTCGCGGGAGCCGGCGCGTGGCTGGCCTCGGACTCGCTCCTCGCCCTCGGCGCCGCTCCTCTGATGGCCAGCGCCGCCCCCGCGCTCGTCATCGGCCTGCTCGGCGAGGCCCTGTCCGACCGGATGCGTATCCCCGCCGTCGTGACGACCGCCTGCGGGATCGTGCCGCTGCTGCCCGGGCTGACGCTCTACCGCGGCGTGCTGGACCTGACGTCCGGCGGCGATCCGACGAGCGGCATCGAGCTGCTGCTGCAGGCCGGGATGATCGCGGTCGGTCTCGCGGGCGGAGTCACGCTCGGCCGGATCGCGTACCGCCGACTGCGGACGCCGGTGGTGCGCGCGGTGGCGCCGGTGCGCGCGCGGGCTCGGCGGGATCGCGGGATGGACGCGGCGCTGGCCGCCGATGTGCTGTACAGCGAGGGTGAGCCGTCCCCGACCACCGCGCCGCTGCCGGTCGCGGATCCGGCAGCGCCTGCGTCGGATCCGCACGAGCCGCTCGTGCGGACCGGGACCCTCCCGATCGTCAGCACGATCGGGGCACCGGAGGCGAACGGCGGCTCCGACCCCGCGGACCCGGACCGCGGCTGACCCGCGGGTGGGCGCGGAACCGGCCCGACCCGGCCTGCAGAGCCCGGATCGCGCCGACTCGCGCGACGACGCCCCCGCGAGTGGAACCGACGCGGGCCCCATCCGACCCGCCGGGCCCGGATCGCGTCCACTCGTGCAGCAACGCACCCGCGAGGGGACTCGGAACGGGCCCGATCCGACCCGCAGAGACCGACGAGCGACCAGTCGCCACCCGCGCGAGCATCGCCGTCACCACTCCCCCTTTCCTCACCCCGCGATTGGTCCTACAGTCGGTCGTGACAAATCGTTTTGTCGCATGGCAGTGCGGAGCGACTCCTCGCCGTGGGCTCCTCGATCCGGAGGCGCTCCCTCCGCACGCCGCACCCCCAGAACACGAGAGCGAGCACCGATGCCCGGCCCCTTCCAGTACGACGTCACGACCTGGCCCGTCGGCGACCCCACCCGCGACGTCGGCGAGGTGCTGAACAGCATCCTCGACGACGTCCGGAGCCGGCAGACCGCCACCGACGAGCGGCAGGGCGGCAGGCCCGGCGCCGTGATCCACCTCCCGCCGGGCGACTACCCGCTCCGCACGCAGGTCGTCATCGACATCAGCTACCTGCGCATCCAGGGCTCCGGCCACGGCTTCACGTCCTCCAGCATCCGCTTCAACGTGCCCGAGGAGGAGTGGCCGGACCTGCACGAGCTGTGGCCGGGCGGCAGCCGCATCCAGGTGCTGCTGGAGGGAGGCGCCACGCAGGAGGAGGGCGCCGCGTTCCTCGTCCGCCGCGAGGGCAGCCCGCGGATCAGCTCGGTCGAGTTCGTCGACTTCTGCCTCGACGGCATGCACTTCGAGGCCGACGGCACCGACGTCCACCCCGAGAACACGTACGTGAACGGCCGCACGGGCATCCTGGTCACGAGCGCCAACGACTCCTTCCGCGTCACCGGGATGGGCTTCGTCTACCTCGAGCACGCGCTCACGATCCACCACGCCGACGCGCTCTCGATCCACGACAACTTCCTCGCCGAGAGCGGCAGCTGCATCGAGCTCCTCGGCTGGGGCCAGGCGTCGAAGATCACCGACAACCTGCTCGGCGCCGGCCCGCACGGGCACTCGATCCGCGCCGAGAACCACGGCGGGCTGCTGATCACCGCGAACAACGTGTTCCCCCGCGGCGCGAGCAGCGTGCACCTGAGCGGAGTGACGCGCTCGAGCGTCGTCGCCAACCGCCTGCACTCCTTCTACCCCGGCATGGTGCTGCTCGACGAGGGCAGCTCCGAGAACCTCGTCGCCTCCAACCACCTGCTGCGCGACCACGAGCCGTGGACGCCGTTCCTCGGCATCGACAACGGCCGCGACGACGACTTCGGCCTCGTCCGGATCGACGGCAGCGACAACTCCGTGCTCGCGAACCACGTCTCGGAGGTGGTGGACGCCCGGAAGGTGCGCCCCGAGGGATCCGCGCCGGTGATCGTCCGCCTGGTCGGCGGCACCGGCAACCAGGTCTCGGGCAACCACACCGTCGGCAAGGACGTCCGCGCCGCCTCGGGCGGATCCGCCTTCGAGGCGCAGGTCGACGCGCTGCTCTCGACGACGACCTCGGCGCGGCTCGCAGTCGTGGCGGTGCAGGTCGACGCCGCGTCCGCCGGCAACACGATCCTCGACTCCGGCACCGAGGACGAGGTCGTCGCCGACCGCTCGGTCAACGCGGTGCGCACGACTCCGTCGATCCCGGGCTGACCCGGTCGCAGCCCGCACGACGAACGGCCCGCCCCTCGTCGGGGCGAGCCGTCCGTCGATGCTCAGACCCGGGCTCCCGCGGCCTCGATCCGCACCTCGTCCGCGGGCGTCTCGGGCGACTCCGTGCCGAGCTCGCCCTCGATCACCTCGACGACCGCCACGAGCCGGCCGTCGCCGCCGACGGTCTGGGTGTAGGTGCCCCAGCCCTTCCCGTGCGACCAGAACGTCGAGAAGTCGCCCTCGACGACCGGAGCGAACCGCACGCGTCCGCGTCCGAGATCGGCTGTGAAGCCGGAGTAGGCGGTGAGCAGCGCCCAGCTCGCCAGGGACCTGCTGTAGTGGTGGCCGGCCTCGTTCTCGCTCCAGGGGTTCCGGAGCACGCCGTCCTGGCGGGCGCGCACCTCGGTCACGATCGCCACGGCGTCCTCGACGAGGCCCTCGTAGACGAGCGACGCGGCGACCTGGTACTCGACACCGGTCCACACCTCGTCGCTGTAGCCGAACGGGAACCGCGGGCGCCCGCCGTCGGGCCAACTGCACAGCACCAGTCCGGCCTCGTCGTTCAGTGCGTAGACGCGCTGGACGGTGCCGACCGTCCTCATCTCGTCGCGCAGGTTGTGACGGACGATCGCGGACAGCGCCGAGCGGACCCGCTCCGCCGGCAGGACGTGACCCAGGCCGGTCACGGACGCGAGGAACTGCCCCAGGAGCTGGTCCGAGTGGCAGCCCCGGCCGAACTGGTAGCGGTGGGCGTCCGGATCCGCGAGGTCCTGCACGTAGAACGAGCCGTTCCAGCACAGGGCGTCGAGAGCGGCGCTCGAGCGCGCGGCCTTCTCGGCGTAGTCGGCCGACGCCTCGGACTCGGCCAGGCCGTCCGCCATGTCCGACATCGCCCGCAGCGCCGCGACCATGAGCGTGCCCATCATCCCGTTGGCACCGTAGAACTCGATGTCGTAGGTGTTGCTCTGCTGGGAGTCGGGCACCAGGTCGCCGTCGGTGTCCCAGGTGGTGATCGCGTACTCCATCGCGAGGACGAGCGACGGCCAGATCTCGCGCAGGTAGTCGTCGTCCCCGGTCAGCCGCCATTCGCGGCAGGCGCGCACGACGGCGCCCAGCTGCCCGTCCGCGGCCGGCACCATCTTCCAGCGCTCCTCGCCGAGCGACTGCCGGGAGCGGAAGGGGACGGCTCCGTGCTCGTCGATCTCGAGGAGGAACTCCATCCGGCGCATCGAGACCTCGAGCCGCGGGAAGAGGAACGCGAGGCCCTGAGCGTAGTTCCAGACGTGGTTCACGTTGCCGAGGCCGCATCCGACGTCGTTGCGGATCCCCTCCCAGCCGTAGAAGTTCCCGTCCTCCAGCCAGAAGCAGGTGTGGCTCCGGATGACCGTGATGTTGGTGGCGACGGCCTCCAGCACCACGTCGGGCACCGACGAGGAGTACAGCGAGCGGGTGAACGCGCGCGAACGGGCGTCGAGCGAGTCGAGCCGGCCGAGCAGATCGGCGAGCGCCGCCCAGGCATCCTCGTAGACGAGGGCGTAGTGGTTGCGGATCGTCGGGTAGCCGCCGGCCGCGTGCCGCTCGAGGTCCGCGTCGACCTCGACCCAGCCCTTCGGCCGGTGCGGGACGTGCCAGGTGAAGGCGAACTCGAACGTCTCGGTGCCGCCGGCTCCGAGGAGCTTGGGCACGGCGATCGAGCCGATCTTCTCGCGCAGGCGGAGGTAGCTGAAGTCGTAGAAGTGGTCGAGCTCCGAGCCGGGCGCGTCGACGGAGTGGAAGAAGTCGAGGGCGCCGTCGTCGGTGAAGTCGTCCCAGAAGTCCTGGGCGTTGTCGGTCCACTGCCCCTGCAGCCACTCCGGGCGGTAGTTCGCGTCGGGCTCCGTGGTCGCGAAGGCCATGGTGCCGAACTGCTCCGTGCCGGGGGCGTCGTCGGACGTGTAGAAGAGCCCCGTCAGCTCCTCCTCCTCGCGCAGCACGTTCGAGGGGGTGCCCGAGAGCTTCAGGTTGCCGAAGACGTCGTAGCCGCCGAAGCCGAGCGCGTTCGTCAGCGAGCCGACGACCGAGACGTCGAGCGACTCCTCCGTCAGATTGGTGACGTGGTAGCGCAGGACCGCTCCCGGGATCCCCGAATCGAGCTCGTCGCCCGGGACGAAGGGCGTGAACGCCTCGAGCACGACCGTCACGGGGAGATCCGGCGAGGTCAGCTCCACGAACACCGAGGGGTAGAGCGACCACATCCGCGAGGTCCTGAAGCGGGGCAGCCCGGCGAGCTCGCCGTTGAAGTAGCCGTGCGACTTGGCGTGCGGGCCGGCGATCTCGGACTCGAGGACGGCCGTCCTCACCTCCCCGCTCAGCGTCCGGGTGCGGATCGCGAAGAAGGTGAACGGCATGTACTGGCCCTTCCCGGGCCAGTTGAAGATCTCCCAGTCGCGGAACTCGCCGCGGGCGCCGATCGAGACGTTGCCCGTGCCGATCCCGCCGAGCAGGAACGCGGCCTCCGAGGCCGTGCCCGGGTAGTGGCGGACGCGCTCCTGGGCGGCGCCGGTCCAGTCGTCGTGGTCGTTCATCGAGGGGGACTCCTTCGTCGGTGACAGGTGAGAGGTGGGGGTGGTGAGGAGGGTCATTCGTTGAGCCCCGATCGCGTGAAGCCCTGGACGATCCAGCGCTGGCCGACGAGGAACACGACGAGGACGGGGAGGAGGGCGACGGTCACGGCCGCCATCACGAGGCTGCTGCCCTGCCCGAAGGGCGGGCGCAGCGACTGGATCCCGACGGGGAGCGTCATCGTCTCGGTGCTGTTGAGGAAGATCAGCGGAGAGAAGTAGTCGTTCCAGGACAGGATGAAGACGATCAGCGCGAGCGAGGCGATCGCCGGCTTCGCGAGGGGCAGCGCGACCTGGAAGAAGGCCCGCGCCCTGCTCGCTCCGTCGAGCATCGCCGCTTCCAGCAGCGCATCCGGGGTGCCCCGGAAGAACTGCCGCATCAGGAAGATCCCGAACGCGCCGGCGATACCCGGAGCGAAGGCCCCCAGCAGTGCCGGCAGGATCAGCGACCAGAGCGAGTTGAGGAGCCCGAGCTGCTGCATGATCGCGTAGAGCGGGACGATGGTCACCTGGATGGGGATCATCAGGGACAGCAGCAGCAGGGCGAACAGCGGCTCGCGGAACCGGAACTCGAACTTCGCGAAGGCGTAGCCCGCCAGCGCACTGGTCACGACGATCCCCGCCGTCGACAGGATCGAGACCACGAGCGAGTTCTGCAGGAACGTCAGGACCGGGTACTCCTGCGAGGCCAGCCGGGCGTAGTTCGAGAAGTCGACCGTCGCGGGCAGCCACTGGGGCGGCACCGTGACCGAATCGCTCACCGGTCGCAGCGAGGTCGAGACCATGAAGAGGAACGGCAGCAGCATCGCCAGCCCGCCCAGGACCAGGACCGCGGTCGGGAGGGCGTCACCCAGACGCCGCAGCCGGGACCGGCCGTCGCGCCTACTCATAGTGCACCCACCGTCGCGAGACGCGGAACTGCACCAGCGTGACGAGGGAGACGATCACGAGGAGCGTCACGGAGACCGCGGACGCGTAGCCGAAGTCGAACGACTTGAAGGCCTTCTCGTAGATGTACATCACCACGCTGCGGCTCGCGTCGCCCGGGCCGCCGTCGGTGAGGACCACGATCGACTCGAACACCTTCACCGCGCCGATCAGGTAGAGCGTGAGCACGAAGAACAGCTGCGGCGAGAGCAGCGGGACGGTGATGGACCGGAACCGGCGCCATCCTCCCGCCCCGTCGATCGCGGCCGCCTGGTAGTAGACGGCCGGGATCCCCTGGAGGCCGGCCAGCAGGATGATCGTCGCGAGTCCGACGTTCTTCCAGACGTCCAGGATCACGACCGACGGGATCGCCCACTCCGGACTCGACAGCCAGGGCACCGGGTCGACGCCCACGAGCCCGAGGTAGTAGTTGATGATGCCGAAGTCGGTCTGGAAGAAGAACTGCCAGATGATGGCGACGAACACCAGCCCGACCAGCGAGGGGAAGAAGAACGCCGCTCTCGCGAACGCGCTGACGAACCGGTTGAGCACCTGGTGCAGCCCGACCGCCAGGACGAGCGCGAGCCCCACGTTCAGCGGGGTCGCCAGCAGCGTGAAGACGGCGGTGTTCAGATAGACGTGCGCCAGCCGCGAGTCGCTGAGCATGGCGGTGTAGTTCTCGAGGCCGACGAAGCGCGGCGAGTCGAACAGGTCGTACTCCGTGAAGCTGTAGACGATCGTCAGCAGCAGCGGGAGCAGGATGAAGACGAGGAATCCGAGCGTCGCCGGTGCGACGAAGACCCACGCCGTGCGGTTGACCGGTCGTCGCCGACGGGCGACGGCCGCCCGTGGTCTCGCGACGTCGAGCACGCCGGCCGTCATTCGATCGCCGCCTCGATCTCGTCCTGGGCCTGCTGCAGCCCGTCCTCCGGCTCGAGCTGGCCGGTCACGATCTGCGACATGTAGCGCATCGTCACCGACTCGAGGGTGTCGAACCACGGCGGGGCCGGTACGGCCTTGGCGTCGTCCGGAGCCGTCTCGAGGAACGCGAGGGCGTCGTCGGCGGCCTTGTCGCCGGTCGGGGTCGCCGTTCCGGGGAAGATCGGGATCTGCTGCCCGATGTCGCTGATCGAGGTGATCGTCTCGGGGTCCATGAGGGCCTCGATCGCCTTCCACGCGGCGTCCTTGTTCTCGGACTTCGCGCTGATCGCCCAGCCGGATCCTCCGACGACCGTGGTGTGGGAGGTCATCTTCGGCCAGGGCAGGGCGACGTAGCTGTCGAAGCCGCTCGAGGACCACGCGGGGATCGGCCAGCGGCCCGCGGCGATCATCCCGAACTTGCCGGCCGAGAACTGCGAGTACACGTCGATGTTGGTCGGATCCGGCGACACTTCGTGGGTCTGCACCAGGTCCCGGATGAACGTGACCGACTCCACGACGGCGGGATCGGTCAGGGTGGGTGCCGACAGGTCGTCGCTCACGAGCGAGGCGCCGTTGCTCGAGAGCCACGGCTGCATCTGGAAGAAGCCCCACGGCAGGCCGAAGCCCTTGACGTCGTCCCCGTTCAGCGCCTGCGCGGTCGCGAGGAAGTCGTCCCACGTCCAGTCCGGGTCGGGCAGCGGCACCCCCTTCTCGGCGAAGAGGTCGGTGTTCGCGTAGATCACCATCGTCTGGTAGCCGTTGGGGATCTCGTAGAGCTTCCCGTCGACGGTGTACGCGTCCTTCAGGACCTCGGGCACGGAGTCGAGGCGCTCGGCGAGCTCGCTCTCCGAGAGGTACTCGTCCAGCGGAGTGAGCAGGCCCTTGTCCTCGGAGAGGCGGGTGCCCTCCATCGCCATGTTCAGCAGGTCCGGGGAGTTGCCCGATGCCACCTGGGTGGCGAGCTTCGAGACGTAGTCGCCCCAGGCGTTCACCGGGACGACGTTGTCCTCGACGGTGACGCCGTTCGCGGCGCCGAACTCGGTGAAGACGCTGTCGTAGACCTTCGCCTCGTCGGCGCTGCCCCAGTTGTAGACGGTGAGGGCGTCGGAGGAGGATCCGGAGCCGGCGCAGCCGGCGAGGAGGAGGACCGAGGCGAAGGCCGTGGCGAGGGTGGCTGCTCGACGGCGTCGGCGACCGGTGCGGACATCGTCGTCTCGCGAAGTGCTCATGAGGGTCTCGTTTCTGAGGGAGAGGGTGGACGGAGGATCAGGAGGCGCCGCAGCTGCGGCGGTGGTGGAACTCGGGGGCCACGCGGACGGAGCGGGTCGGCAGCTCGGGATGCGCGATCCGGTCGAAGAGGAGGCGGGCCGCGGTGCGCCCGATCTCGTCCGTCGGCTGCGCGGCGACGGTGACGGGCGTCTCGAAGAGGGCGAACCCGGGCATGTCGTCGAAGCCGACGACCGCGACGTCGCCGGGCACGGCCAGGCCGGCGTCGCGGAGGGCGCCGAGGACGCTGGTGAGCATGATCGCGTTCGCGCAGAGGACCGCCGTGGGCCGCTCGTCCGCGGCCAGCATCATCTCGACGACGTGCTCGCCCACGGTGTCGAGTGCGTGCTGCACGCCGACCGTCGACTTCAGCCGGCTCTCGACGATGAGGAGCGAGCTGCCGGGCACCGTCTCGAGCGCGGCCTCGATGGTCTCGAGCCGCTCGCGGCTCGGAGTCGCGATGGTGGTGCCGACGACGGCGGCGAACCGCCGGTGCCCGTGCGCCACGAGATCCTGGACGAGGAGCTCGGCGGCGGCCCGGTTGTCGAGCAGCACGCTGTCGACCGGATCGCCGTCGAAGCGCCGGTCGAGCGTGACGACGGGGATCCCGGCGCGGATCAGGGGCGCGAGGACGGAGGCGTCCTCGATGGCCGGAGCGACGATCACTCCGGCGACCTGCTCCTCGACCAGGAGATCGAAGTAGAAGCGCTCCCGGGCGAGGTCCTCGTCGCTGTTGCAGACGAGCACCGCGCAGCCGTTGGCCGCGGCGGCCGCCTCGATCGACCGGGCGGCCGAGGCGAAGAACGGGTACTCGACGTCCGAGACGATCAGGCCGATGCTGTCCGACCGCCGCCGGCGGAGGGTCCTGGCCGCCCGATTGGAGCGGTAGTGCAGCTCCTGGGCCGCCGCCAGGACCTTCTCGGCCCGCTCCTCGCTCACGTATCCCGAGCCGGCGAGCACGCGGGAGACGGTCGCCGTCGAGACTCCGGCGAGGCGCGCGATCTGTCCGTAGGTCATGATTCAGGCCTCCTCATCGAGGGCTGTCGGACTGTCCGCACCACCGTTCGGAGGTGCGGGCCGAGGCGATGTAACGCATTACATGCCGATCGACGCGGGAGGGTCCCACGAGTCCCTCCGCGCGTCAAGGGCGGATCCGCAGCGCCCTACAGCGGCTGCCGGTCGGCCTGCGCGGGCAGGGGCGGGAAGGGCGCCGCGGGGGTGCTCTGGTACCAGTAGGCGGTCGTGCAGATGTCGTCGGTCCGCTCGAAGAGGCGGGTGCCGTCGTGCCCGATCTGCTGCAGGGTGGCGCAGAGCTCCTGCGAGAAGTGGATCGGATCGAGCAGGTGCCAGCGGTAGAGGCCGTGCGTCGTCGGCATCGAGGTCGCGTACGGCGAGCGCCGTGACGTGTCGTTCGTCTGCCGCTGCGGGTAGCCGAAGTAGGGCGCGCTGTAGGTGAAGACCTCGGGCTCGACCTCGTTCGTCAGGCGGTCCTGGAACGCCCAGGCGCCGCCGGCGTAGTCCTCGAGTCCGGTTCCGCAGATCGTGGGCAGGTCGTCGTCGCCGTCGAGGTAGAACTTCACCTCTCCCTCGCCCCACCAGTAGCGGCCGAGCGCGGTGAGCGCGACGTACGTGCCGACGTAGGTGCCGGCTCCGCGGATCCCGTCGACGATGACGTGGTCCTCGCCCTTCTGGGGCGACCGGGTCCGCCGCCACTGGGCGTGCAGGTAGCCGACGTCCTCCGCCAGGTCGTCGCCGAGCGTGTAGTCGATCTGGAAGAACACCGCCTCGATGCCGCCGGCGTGCTGGCTCTCGAGGGTGAGCCGCGCGTGCGAGCGGAACGGCATCGCGAAGTAGCTGTTCATCCCTCCGGTCGGCGCCACGACGATCGGAGCCGACGTGACGACGCTGCGGGCGCCGAAGCCGTTGCAGAAGAAGTCGCCGAGCGGCACCTCGATCGCGGGCTCGTCGGAGTCGTCCCAGTAGGCGCGCAGCACGAGGTCGCGCAGGACGAACGGGGCCTCGGGGGTGCTGTCGGGCACGGTGATCCAGATGTGCCGGATCACTCCGGGGCCGTCGATGTCGGCGAGGGTCAGCGTGCCGCCGGAGCGGAGCGGGAGGAAGGCGCGGCCCTTGCGGCCGGGGCCGAGCGCGGAGGACTCGTGGCCGCCGGCGCCGCGGGCACCGGTCGGGTTCTCGGCGGTGATCGCGCGGCTCTGCACGGCTGCGGTGCGGAGGTAGGAGGGCAGGTCGGACATGGGTCGTGCCTTTCGTCGGAGAGGGATCGCGACGGGGGTCGCGGAGGGTCGCGGAGGAGGATCCGGGCGCGGCGGAGGAACCGGGCGCCCGGAGGAGGGAGCGCGCCGCGAGGGGCGCGCAGGGCTCAGATCGAGCGGCGCAGCACGGGCGGGCAGTCGACCTTCTCGACGCCCCGCTCCGTCTCCCCGCGCTCGATGCGCGACAGCAGCGTCCGCACTCCGCGCACGCCGATCTCGTAGTGCGGGAGGGCGATGGTGGTCAGTCCCGGGCGCAGGTGCGCCGAGATGACCTCCTGGTCGTCGAAGCCGATGACGGCGAGGTCCTCGGGGATCCGCAGCCCGCGCTCCTTCGCCGCCTCGTAGACGCCCATCGCGGTCCGGTCGTTGTAGCAGAAGACCGCCGTGGGGCGATCGGCCCGGTCGAGGATGTCCGACGCGGCCAGGAAGCCGGCCTCCTGGAACCCGCCGGTCCGCTCCGGGTAGATGTCGACGACCGAGTCCTCGTCCTCCGGGATCCCCTCCACGCCGAGCGCCGTCCGGAACCCGGCGAGGCGACCCACGGTCGACGGGGCGTCCTCGGTGGAGTTGATGAAGACGATCCGCCGGTGCCCGCGGTCCAGGAGCAGTCGAGTGGCGAGGTAGCCGCCCTGCACCTCGTCCGGCACGATCGAGGAGTCGGTCGGGTCGCTCGAGAAGCAGTTGACGAAGACGGTCGGCAGCGTGCGCAGCCGCGCGGTCGGCTCCACCTCGCGGTGGTACCAGGTGGAGTAGAGGATCCCGACGGCCTGGTGGTCGGCCATCATGTCGATCGCATTCTCGACCGCGTCGGGCCGGTCGCCCGTGTCGGCGACGAGCAGCACGTAGCCGTTGCGCCACGCCTCCTCCTGCGCCCCGCGGAGGATCTGGCCGGCGAACGGCAGGGTCGCGATCGAGTCGGCGACCATGCCGATGAAGCGCGACTGCCCGCTGACCAGGCTCTGCGCGAGGACGTTGGGCCGGTAGCCGAGCTCGGCGACCGCCTTCAGCACCCGCGAGCGGGTCTTCTCGCCGATCCGGTCGCGCTTCTTGCCGTTGACGACGAGCGAGACGGTGGCGACGGAGACCTCGGCGAGGTCGGCGACGTCCTTCATGGTGACCGCGCGGGGGGCTCCTGCACCCGGCGCGTCGGTCGTCATGATGCTCCACCCGCCCCGGCGCGGGCCTGTCCGCCGCCGTCCTTCATGCTAGTCATCGCTATCCCTTGCTCGCCCCGGCCTCGAGCCCGTAGATCATGGCTCGGTTCAGGATCAGGAAGACGAGCAGCAGCGGCGTGACCGTCACGCAGACCGCCGCGAAGGTCGCCGTCCAGTCGACGTTGCCCATCGCCCCGATGTAGTTCTGCAGCCCCAGCGGGATCGTCTTCAGTCCGTCGCTGAGCACGAACGTGTTCGCGAAGATGAAGTCGTTCCAGATGAAGATGCTGTTCACCAGCACCACGCTGACGATCGTGTTGGTCGACAGGGGCAGCGTGATCCCGAGGAAGATCCGGTACGGCCCCGCCCCGTCGATCGACGCCGCCTCGTACATCTCGCGCGGGATGTACTCGAAGAACGAGCTGAAGAGGTAGACCGACAGCGGGAACGCGAATCCGGCGAGCGGGATGATCATCGAGAGGTAGGTGTCGAGCGCCCCGACCGCCGAGTAGTCGACGAAGAGCGGGACGAGCGCGATCTGCACCGGCACGATGATGCCGAGCAGGAACAGCCCCCGGACGACACCGCTGAAGCGGAACCCGAGCACCTGCAGCGCGTAGGCGGCCATCATCCCGAGGATCACGATCAGCACGTTCGCGCCGAGGGTGACGATCAGGCTGTTGAGGATGTTCAGCCCGAGGTTGCCGAGGCTGAAGGCGCGGACGTAGTTGTCGAAGGTGATCGAGCTCGGGAGGGCGAACGGGTTGCCCGTGACGAAGTCCTCCTCCGTCCGCAGGCTGGTGAGGAACAGCCAGGCGAGCGGGTACACCTGCACGATCACGATGACCGTGACGAGGACCGCCGTGAGGACCTTGAAGCGGTCCGGGCGTCGGCGGCGGGGCCGCGGGAGGGGGCGGGTGCGCGGGGCGGAGCGGACCGCAGTGGCCGTGCCGGTCATGCGTCGGCCTTTCTTCTCAGGAGGAGGTAGATGAGGCCCACGGCGAGGAGGCACTCCACGACGATGAACACGGAGATCGCGCTCGCATAGCCGAAGTCGGTGCCGACGAAGGCCTTCTTGTACATGTAGGTGGTGAGCAGCTCCGAGGCCTGCCCGGGCCCGCCGTTGGTCAGCAGGAACGGGATGTCGAAGCCGCGCAGGCTGTAGGTCGCGGCCATGATCGTGGTCGTGATCCACACGGGGCGGATGTAGGGGAAGCGGATCTTCGAGAAGACCGTCCACCGGGACGCGCCGTCCAGGCGGGCCGCCTCCTCGAGCTCCTGCGGCACCGCGATGAGCGCGGCGTAGAGGATCACGACGTAGAGGCCCGTGAAGCGCCAGCCCTCGGGGATCGAGACCGCCGCGAGGACGGTGTTCACGTCCGAGAGCCAGGGCCGCGCCAGCGAGCCGAGCCCGACGAACTCGAGGAGCTGGTTGAGCAGCCCCTCGGGCGAGGTCGAGTAGATCCGCTGGAACAGGAAGGCGATGGCGACGGTCGAGATGACCGCCGGCAGCAGGTAGAGGGTCTTCACGAGCTCGCGCCCGCGGGTCAGGGCCGTCAGCAGGCTCGCGACCAGGAGGCCGCCGCCGAGCTGGAGGACGAGGCAGATCACGAGGTAGCCGAGGCTGTTGCCCAGCGCGGTCCAGAACACGTCGTCGCCGGTCAGCATGCGGACGTAGTTGCCGAGGCCGATGAACTCGGGCGAGCTGATCCCGTCCCAGCTGAAGAGGCTGAGGAAGAGGGACTGCACGATCGGCAGGAGCACGGCGATGCCGTACACGAGGAGGGGCGGGAGGAGGAACACCGCGACGGAGAGCCGCGAGCGACTGGGGAGCATGTCGTCACCTTTCGGGCGGGGGCCGGTGGGCCCCCGCCCCGATGGGGAGGATCAGCCGAAGAACTTCGGCGCGTTCTCGGCGATGGTGGAGTCGACGGTGTCGGTGAACT
The DNA here is from genome assembly GCF_001995175.1 of Rathayibacter rhapontici. Taxonomy (GTDB): domain Bacteria; phylum Actinomycetota; class Actinomycetes; order Actinomycetales; family Microbacteriaceae; genus Rathayibacter. Next base: position 24,453 of record NZ_MUKN01000013.1, on the reverse strand, counting down.
CCTGCGGGGTCGCGTTGCCCTGGATCAGGAGCACGAGCTCCTGCTGCAGACGCGTGTTCGAGGCGGGATCGAGCTGCGTGTCCCACGGCATGGCGAGCGCCGAGCCGAGGTCGTCGGCCTGGTCGAGCGCCTTCTGGTAGAGCGGAGTGGCGTTCGCCGGGAGGGTGGTCTCCACATCCGTCGTCGGCGACAGCGCACCGGTGGCGGCGTACAGCGCGGGGTACTTCTCGAGGGCGAACTTCAGGAAGTCGCGCACCAGCGGGTCGTACGTCTTGGCGTTGACCGCCATGCCGATGCCCGAGCTCACGACGTACTCGTTCGGCTCCGTGGCGGAGTCGGCGACGGTCGGCAGGGTGAAGAAGTCGACGTCGTCGCGCACCCCTTCGTCGAGGGCGTCGGTGGCGAGGTTGCCCAGCTCCCAGGTGCCGATGTTGTACATCGCGGCGGTGCCGGAGGTGAAGGTCGACTGCGCGTCCGAGTACCCCGTCGACGAGAAGCCCTCGTCGAAGCAGCCGGCCGCGCCGAGGTCCGAGAGCCACTGGACGGCCTTCGTGCCGACCTCGTCGCTCAGCGAGGTCTCCCCCGTCTTCACGCCCTGGACGTAGTCCGGGCCGGCGAGGCGGAAGGGCTGGAACGCCATGTACCGCTCGAGCGGCCACTGGTCCTGCCCGTCGAGGGCGATCGGAGTGATGCCGGCCTCGCGGAGCTGCGTGCACAGCGCCGGGAAGTCGTCGAGCGACGTCGGGATGCTCGCCCCGGCCTCCTCGAAGAGGGCCTTGTTGTACCAGAAGTACTCGAGCTGGAACTCGAACGGGATCATCCGGAGCGAGCCGTCGTCGAAGCGCTGGTAGTCGAGCGCATTGGGGCGGTAGCTGTCGTACAGCCCGAGGTCCTTGAGCAGTGCCTCGGCGTCCATCATCCGGCCCTGGTCGGCCAGCTTCTTCGCGTACGGGGTGGCATCCGTGTCGAACAGCTCGGGGAGCTTGTTCGCCGCGGCGAGCGTCTCGTACTTCTGCACGTAGGAGGGACGGTCGGGGGTGGTGATCAGGTTGAGCGCGAAGCCCGGGTGGTCGGCCGCGTACTCGTCGGCGAGGTCCTCCATGATCGAGATGGTCGGTCCGTCGATCGGACGCGAGAGCAGCCACGAGATCTCGCGGGGGACGACGTCGCCGGAGGGGTCGACGTCGGAGGGGTCGCTGCCGCCGGCGGCGGTGGCGCAGCCTGCCAGCAGGACCGCCGAGAGGGCGATCGCTGCGGCGGAATGGATTCGCTTCATCGGGTTTCCATTTCTGTGGGGGAGGGTGGGTGTCAGGTCGTCCTGCGGCGGAGTCGGAGGTCGCGGAACACGACCTCCCCCTCCCCCGCGAAGAGTCCGATCCGGCCGGTGGGCCGGTCGTAGATCCGCGCGCTGAGTGCGACGGAACGATCGAGGACCGCGACGAGCGCGGAGCCGTCGACGATCAGGTCGAGGCGGTGCTCGCCGGGAGAGAGGTCGGCCGGGCGCTCGAGCTCGACGGCGAAGGGCACGTCGCCCGAGATCTGCCACTGCATCGGACCGGTGAGGCGGCGCGGCCAGCGGTCGAGCACCATGCGGTTCCGCGTGGGCTCGAGGCGCAGGACGTACGACTCGTCGCCGTCGGCGCTGCTGCGCAGGAGGATCCCGCACTCGGTCGTGCCCTCGGCGATGTCGAAGCGGACCGAGGCCGAGAAGACCGGCGGCAGGTCGAAGGCGCCGAGTCGGGCCGCGTAGCCGTCGGGCACCGCGAGGCGGATCTCGTCGCGCGAGTCGACCGCTCCGCTCTCGTCGTGGAGCACGACGGGCAGCTCCTCGTCGAAGGCCGCGAGGACCTCCTCCGGGAGCGTGAACCCCAGGGTGCCGTCGTCGCGCTGCAGGGCCTCGAGCACCGACATCGTGCCGGCCCACTGGTAGGCGCCGTCGTCGCGGGAGTCCTCCTTGGAGGCGATCCAGCCGGCGAAGAACCGCCGCCCGTCGCGCTCGACGCTCTTCGACGCGTAGAACGCCCGGCCGTCGACGGAGTCGTGCAGCGGCACGCGCCAGGGCCCGTCGACCGAGTCCGCGATCCGGTAGCGCGTGGTGAAGTCCTCCGAGAACTCCGACGACACGAGGTACCAGTGGGCACCCCACGGGAAGACGTCCGGGCACTCGTGCGCGATGTACCGGCGGGGGTCCCAGAACGGAGCGACCGGGCGCCAGCTGCGCAGATCGCTCGAGACGAGCTGCGCGATCGTGCCGCGGCGGCGCGAAGGACCGTCGACGTGGCGGGCGGCGAGCAGCATCCGCCACTCCCCCTCGGGCTCCGAGCGGAAGACGAACGGGTCGCGCCAGTCGCCGGGCTCGAACCCCTCGGTCGCGCCGAAGGTGTCCTCCGGGTGCTTCACCCAGGTGCGCATCCCGTCGACGCTCGTCGCGTGCATGACGACCTGCAGCGGAGTGACTCCGTCGGGGCCCAGCCGCCACGGGTTGTGGCCGGTGTAGAAGAGGTGGTCGACGCCGTCGTCGTGGACGACCGAGCCGGTGTACGCGTTGAAGTCGTCCTCATCCGCTCCGCCGTGCGGGAGCGAGACGCCGCGGTCCTCGAAGTGCACGAAGTCCCGGGTCGTCACCAGCGACCACGCGGTGCCGGGCTTGGGATCGTCGCGCAGCTCGTGCAGGTAGAAGAGGTGGAACTCCCCGTCGCGCTCGACGGGGATCACGTCGCCGACCCAGCCGCGGGCGGGCTGGAAGAGCAGGTCGTGGGCGGGGGCGCCGCTGCGGTCGAGGGCGGAGGAGGACTCGGCCTCGCCGGCGGTGCCGATCGTCTCTGTCATGGGGATCACCTTTGATCAAACGCTTGAACAACTAGGACGCTAGCGCGGTCGGCGGAGATGTTCAAGCGTTTGATCAAGAAAGGGCGAGCGCCCCGAGGAGGTGCGCGCACCCTCCGGACCGGCCCGCCCTCCCGATCAGTCGATCGCGCGCGCCTCGACCCGGCCGCCGAGCACGCGGACGCCGGTAGCCGGGGCAATCGGCCCGCCCAGCACTCCGGCGGCCGTCACGGCCTCCAGCACCGGTCCATCCACGGCCACCGCGACCGGGCCGCCCGCATGGGGCGCGGTCCACGGCTCCGAGCCGACCCGCTCGAGCGCGAGCTCGGAGCCGCTCCACACGAGCGCGGACGACGGGGCGATCTCGAGGCGGTCGCCCGGGGTCTCCGGCGTCCAGTCGAGGCGCACGGGGCCGTCCAGCGGGCCCTCGGCCTCGACGATCCGACCGCCCGCCCACGCCGGGTGCGGCAGCAGCACGAGGCGCTCGTCGCGGATCGCGAGCAGGTGCGGGAGGCTCAGCGCGCTGCTCCAGCCGGCCTCGGCGTCGGCGACTCCGCGCATCCAGAACATCAGGCACGGCCGGCGTCCTCGTCCCGGAAGAACGAGGGGGCGTAGTAGGAGTCGCCGAAGCTCAGGCGCCCCCAGTCGCGCGCCTCGAAGCGCCCGTCGGCGTAGTCGCCGATGCCGTAGGCCGCGTAGTGCAGGACGTCGTCGTCCCAGACGGAGCTGATCAGCACGTGCCGGCCGTCGACCTCGACCACCTGCGGGCACTCCCAGAGGGCGCCCGTCCACACCGGCTCGCGCTCGGCGGAGGAGCGGCGCGCGGCGACTCCGTCGTGCTGCCACGAGTCGAGATCACTGGAGGTGTAGGTGATCGCCAGAGCCTCGCCCGCCGCGGTGCCGGCGCCGACGAACATGCGCCAGCCGTCGCCCTCGCGGAGCACGAACGGATCGCGGAACACGACCACGTCGGGGTCGGCGGGCGGCTCGACCAGCACGTCGCCCTTCACCCACTCGTCCCAGCTCTCATCGACCGGCCGGGCGACGCGGACCCGGCCGAGCGCGTAGTCCGCCTCCACGGTCGAGGTGTAGAGGATCCGAGCGCCGTCCTCGGCCACGACGAGGCTGCCCGTCCAGATGCCGCCGTCACCGTCGCCGGGGGCGAGGGCGACGGGGCGGTGCTCCCAGTGCAGGAGGTCGGTGGCGACCGCGTGGCCCCAGTGGCAGTTCGGGGCCCAGACCGTGCTGCCCGGGACGTACTGGTGGAAGAGGTGGTAGCGGCCGTCGTGGAAGGTCAGCCCGTGCGGATCGTTGATCCAGCCGGACTCGGCGGTGAAGTGGATCCGCGGGCGGAGGGCGTCGGCGCGCTCGAGGCCGAGGGAGGAGGTGCTGGTCATATCGTGACAATACGTTTTGGCAAAACGTATTGTCAATCGTGTGCATTCGATGCATGCTGTCGTCGTGCGGTCGCCTCGACAGCGGCCGCCCCTCCCGCCCCCACTGCTTTCGATTGGAGCCGAAGTGATGTCGCTTCGCAGACCTTCCCCCCGACCCGCCCGCCGCCTCCTCGTGGTCGGCGCCGTCGCCCTCACCGCCACCACCGTCCTCGCCGGCTGCGGTGCCGGCGGCGGCACCGGTGCCTCCGGCGACGCCGACACCGTGACCGTCCTCGTCGAGGCCGGCGGCCACGGCGAGCTGCAGCCCATCGCCGACCAGTACACCGAGGAGACCGGCACCTCGATCGAGTTCGTCGAGCTCCCCTACGACGGCCTCTACAACCGCCTCAACAGCGAGTTCTCCTCGGGCAGCGTCTCGTTCGACGTGGCCGCGCTCGACGCGATCTGGCTGCCCGCCTTCGCCGGCGCCGTCACTCCGCTCGACGACCTCTACACCGACGAGGTCACGGCCGACCTGTTCCCCTCGCTCGTCGCCGAGGCGACCGTCGACGGCAGCAAGGTCGGTATGCCGGCCTGGACCAACTCCGAGATCCTCTACTACCGCACCGACCTCTTCGAGGACCCGGCCCAGCAGGAGGCCTTCAAGGCCGAGTACGGCTACGACCTCGTGCCGCCCACCACCTGGGAGCAGTACACCGACGCCGCCGAGTTCTTCACGCAGGACACCGACGGCGACGGCACGCCCGACCTCTACGGCACCGACGTCAAGGGCGCGGTCGAGACGGAGTGGCTCGCCACCCTGTCGCAGACCGGCGAGACCACCATGGTCACCGACACCGACGGCGCCGTCTCGCTCGGCGACGAGAACAGCCGGAAGGCGCTCGACTTCTACACGAGCCTCCTCCCCTACGCCCCTCCCGGAGCCGCGCAGCTCGACTGGGCCGGTGCGCAGAACCTGTTCAACCAGGGCAAGACCGCGATGATGCGCTTCTGGGCGCACGCCTACCGCCAGATCCCCGCCGACGCGGCCGTGGCCGGCAACGTGGGCGTCGCTCCGATGATCGGCGGCGAGGCCGGCCCCGCCGGCGTCCCCGGCGCCTGGTACCTCTCGGTCGCGAAGGCGAGCGAGAAGCAGGAGAAGGCGCTCGAGTTCGTGCAGTACGCCTTCGACAACAACGAGCTCAGCGCCGACACGAGCCTGGGCCTCGCCTCGCGCATCTCGGTGCTCGAGAAGTACTCCACCGTCGAGGGCTACGAGAACTACGGCCCCCTGCTCGAGACGCTCGAGTCGCCCGCCACGCTCCCCCGCCCCGCGGTCGCCGAGTGGCAGCAGATCGTCGACACCGTGCTCGTGCCGATGCTGCAGAAGGCCGTCGAGCCCGGAGCCGACAACCAGGCTCTGCTCGAGGACGCGAAGCAGCAGGTCGAGTCGCTGGTGGCCGAGTGACCTCCGCCACGCAGGTGAGCACCGCGCGCGGCGCCCGGTCGGGGACCTCCCCGGCCGCGCCGGCCCCCGCGCCGCGCCCTCACCGACCGCCGCTTCGCCGCCCTGCTGATGGTGCCGGCCGCCCTGTTCCTCGCCGCCTTCGTCGGCTGGCCGCTGCTGCAGTTCGTCGGCGACTCCTTCTTCGAGATCGACCCGATCGCCGGCAGCCGGGAGTTCGTCGGCCTCGGCAACTACGCCACCGCTTTCGGCTCGCCCGACTTCCTCAACGCCTCGTGGCGCACCCTCGTCTACACGATCGTGGTCGTGACGCTCGAGTTCGTGCTGGGCCTCGGAGTCGCGCTGCTGTTCACGGCGCTGGGCGACGCCTCGCGGGTCTTCCGCACGATCTTCCTGTACCCGCTGATGATCGCTCCGATCGTGGCCGGACTGCTCTGGCGCTTCCTCCTGATCGACAACTTCGGCATCGTCAACGAGGTCCTGAGCCGCGTCGGGATCCTGTCCTCGCCCGGTCAGATCGCGTGGCTGAGCGACCCGTCCATCGCGCTGTTCTCAGTGGCGATCCCGGACATCTGGCTGACCACCTCGTTCGTCACGCTGGTCCTGTTCGCGGGCCTCCAGAACATCCCCGGCGACGTCATCGAGGCCGCGCGCCTGGACGGTGCCCGCTACCCGGCGATCCTCTTCCGCATCGTCATCCCGCTGCTGCGGCCGGTCATCGCGGTCGCGCTGATCCTGCGCGGGATCGATGCCGCTCGGGCGTTCGACGTCATCCTCATCCAGACCAACGGCGGACCGCAGCAGAGCACCGAGACGATGTCGCTGCTGATCTACCGCACCATGATCCGGTTCGGCGATCCGGGACTCGCGAGCGCGATGGGCACGGTGTACCTCGTCGTCATGCTGACCGTCGCCCTCGTCGCGATCCTCACGATCTGGCGACCCGGAGGAGAGAGCACCTCGTGAACGGACTCGAAGCCACCCGCGTCGGCCCCCGCGCGATCATCTGGATCGCGCTCGCCCTCGCCGTCGTCCTCTACGGATTCCCCTTCGTCTACATGCTGCTGACGTCGCTCAAGACGCCGCTCGAGACGATCGCGGTCCCCCCGCGGATCCTGCCCACGCAGTGGACCCTCGACAACTACGTGGCGGCGCTCAGCCGCGACGGAGTCGTCGCCTCCTTCATCAACAGCATCGTGACCGCGGTCCTCAGCACCGCCGTCTCGCTCGTGCTCGCGATCCCCGCCGCCTACGCGGTGACGCGCTTCCGCACGCGGCTCGGCCGGATCTTCATCGTCGGCGCGCTCGTGATGCGGATGGTGCCGCCGATCGTCGTCGGCGCCCCGATGATCTCGATCTTCCGCACGCTCGGCATCGCCGACACCTCGCTCGCCCTGGCGATCGCGCACACCACGATCTCGCTCCCCCTCTCGATCTGGCTCATGTCGAGCTTCTTCGAGGCGGTCCCCGGCGAGCTCGAGGAGGCGGCCAAGATCGACGGAGCGTCGCGGCTCGGCGCCCTGTGGCGCGTCGTGATCCCCGTGACGGCGGGCGGAGTCGCGGTCACCGCGATCTTCGCGTTCCTCGCCTCGTGGAACGAGTTCCTCTTCGCGCTGCTGCTCACCGCGGTGCGCGCGCAGACGACTCCGATCGTGATCGCGAACTTCCAGACGCAGTTCGGGCTCGACTGGGGCGCGATGACGGCTCTGGCCGTCCTCTACTCCCTGCCCGTGATCCTGCTCACGCTCGTGCTGCAGCGGCACATCGTCGCCGGCCTCACCCTGGGCGCGGTCAAGGGATGAGCGGGCGCGCGGCGATAGTCTCGACGTTCGAGCGATGAGGGATGTGGGAGACGTGACCCCTAAGGCAGTCGGCATCCGCGACGTCGCTCGCGAGGCGGGCGTCTCCGTGACCACCGTCTCCCACATCCTCAACGACGTCGAGTCGGCCCGCGCGAGCGACGAGACGCGCGAGCGGGTGCGGGCCACCGCGGCCAGGCTGGGCTACGGCGCCAACCGCATCGCGCGCAGCCTCCGTCGGCAGCGGACCGACATGATCGGCCTGATCAGCGAGGAGATCGCGACCACTCCGCACGCCGGCCGCATCATCCTCGGCGCTCAGGAGGCCGCCCACGCGCACGGCCTCACGCTCGTCCTGATCAACACGATGCGCGACTCCGGCGATCTCGGCGCCCCCATCCGCACCCTGATGGACAACCAGGTCGACGGCATCCTCTTCGCCACGATGTTCCACCGCGAGGTCTCGCTCCCGGAGTCGCTGCACGCGATCCCGTCGGTGCTGATCGACGCGCGCGACACCGAGGGCCGGATCCCGTCGGCCGTGCCCGACGAGCTCGGCGGGGCGCGCGCGGCGGTCACCGAGCTCGTCTCCGCCGGGCACCGCCGCATCGGGTTCCTCACGAACCGCGACGACGTGCCCGCGACCCGGCTCCGCCTCCAGGCGTACCGCGAGGTGCACGCCGAGGCCGGCCTCGAGGTCGACGAGTCGCTGATCGTCGAGGAGGTCTCGGAGAGCCCCGGCGGCTACCGCGCCGGCACCCGGCTCCTCTCGCGCCCCGACCGGCCCACCGCCCTCTTCTGCTACAACGACCGCATGGCGATGGGCGCCTACCGCGCAGCCGCCGAGCTGCACCTCGAGATCCCGCGCGACCTCTCCGTCGTCGGGTTCGACAACCAGGAGATCATCGCCGAGGGCCTCCACCCGCCGCTCACCACGGTCGCCCTGCCGCACTACGAGATGGGCGCCTGGGCGGTCGACACGCTCGTCCGGCTCATCGGCGGATCGGGCGAGGAGCTCCTCCTCGCCTCCCACCCGGTGCTGCTGCCCTGCCCGCTGGTCCCCCGCGACTCCGTGCAGGCACCCGCTTCCTGATCCCGTCGCTCTTCCGCCCCGTCGGGGGCGCCGTTCGGCGCGCCCGCGCACCTCTCCTCGAAAGGCGTCATGTCCTCCTCCCTCCCCGCGCCCGTCCTCGTCCTCGGGGACGTCCTGATCGACGAGATGCGGGATCCCGCCGGCTCGATCGACGTCCCGGGCGGCTCCGCCCTCAACGTCGCGGTCGGCCTCGCCGTGCTCGGCACGCCGTCCCTGCTCGCGGGGATGGTCGGCGACGACGCCGCCGGGCAGCTCCTGCGCGAGCACCTGCGCGCGCACGGCGTCCCCCTCCTCGCCACTCCGGCTCCGCGGGGCACGGGACGGGCCGTGTCGGACCGGACCGACGGCGAGCCCCGCTACTCCTTCTCCCAGGCGTCGCGCTCGCGCACCCTCCTCCCGACCGACGAGCTGCGCGCGGCCGCCGCCCGCAGCGACCGGATCGTCGTCAGCGGCTTCCCGTTCGACGACGCGGCCGAGGTGGCAGCCCTCGAGGCCCTGGTGCCCGGGGGCGCCCGGCTGGCGATCGACGCTAATCCGCGGCCGGGCCTCCTGCGCGACCGCGACGCCTTCGCCGCGGGCCTCCTCGCACTCTCGGCCCGCGCCGACCTGGTGAAGGTGGGAGCGGAGGACGCCGAGCTGGTCTTCGGCACGGGCCTCGCGGAGGCGACGGAGCGGATCCTCGCGGCGGGCGCGGGCGCGGTGCTCGAGACCGCGGGCCCGCTCGGTGCCGCGCTGGTGCGGCGGACGGGGCGCGACTCCGTGCCGATCGCCGGCGCCCCGGGACCGGTCGTCGACACGATGGGAGCGGGTGACGCGACGTTCTCGGCGGTCGTCGCCGGGCTCGACGGCCCGGACGCGGACCCGACCGCGGTGCTCACGCGGGCGATGGCGGTCGCCGCGGCGACCATCCGCTCGGCCGGCGGGCTGCTGCGGCTGCCGGCCTGACGGCGTGACCGCGTTGACGCGTCTCCGGGGGCGGTGCGTAGTCCGTCCGCGGCGGCGTCCGTTGCACCTGATCGGTCCAGGATCGGGCTCCGGCTCCCACGCAGCTCCAGGAGCGCGTCCCCTCGCGCGGACGAAGGCTTCTGAGGGCGTTGTCCACAGCCCTGCGCGCCGGGCGGGGCGAGGGTCCTAGGCTCTCTCGTCATGACAGGGAAGCCGACGGCGCGCCTCTACGTCGACGGGTTCAACCTCTACCGTCGCGCGCTCGACGACAAGCCGCATCTGAAGTGGCTCGACCTGCGGGCGCTCGGCCAGGCGATCATGCCCGACTACGAGGTCACCTTCGTCCGCTACTTCACGGCGAACGTGCGCCCTGGAATGTCGGTCGACGTCCAGGCCCCCGTCCGGCAGCAGACGTACCTCCGTGCGCTCGGCACCGACTCAGCGGTGTCGATCCATCACGGGAGATTCCGCAACGACAACCGGTGGATGGACTCCGTCCCCCTCACGGTCGACCCGCTGACCGGGCGGTACGTGCAGGTCAAGGTGCGCAAGGTCGAGGAGAAGGGCTCGGACGTGCATCTGGCTGCTCGGATGATCGCCGACGCCCATCGATCCCTGGCCGACATCTACGTGCTCCTCTCGAACGACTCCGACCAGGTGCCTCCACTCGAGATCCTGCGCGAGTCTGGTCGCGAGTTCGGCATCATCTTCCCGATGCCGTCGGCGCGGAGCTCGAAGGAACTGGTCAAGACCGCACCGGCCTTCATCGGTCACGTCACGGACGCCGTACTGGCGGCGTCGCAGTTCCCCGCGCAGCTCGTCGACAGCCGCGGCCGGGTCTTCCACCGTCCGGCGGCGTGGGCCTGAGGGGGACGCAGGAATGCCGAAGGCCCCGCCGGAGCGGGGCCTTCTAACCGGTAACCGAAGTATCCGGGGGTGTTCGTCCATGGTAGACCTCCCGCTTACCGCATGAGGTCTCCGCGTCGCGATCCGGACCGCTTCGCGCTCTCTCGCTTCGGATCCCCACGAGCGGTCGACTGCCGAACGGGGGGCGGGCAGTTCCGCTCCCGCCCTGGAACGCGCCAGGGCCCGCGGGTACGCTGTCACGGCGAGGCGCGGACCCGGCGCTCTCCGCACCTCTCCCACTTCCCGATCCGCTCGCGGTCGGCAAGGCGACTCTCCCGAAGGGACCTCACCATGTCCGATCCTGACCGGACTCCGTCCGCGCTCTCCCGTCGCTCGCTCGTCAGCGGCACCGTCCTCGGCCTCGGCGCGGCGCTGGCCTTCGCCACCCCCGCGTCGGCGGCGCCGAACTACAGCAAGGTGCCCAAGCTCCCCGGCGAGCTCGGGCGGGGCGACACCGTCACGTCCCGCTTCGGGATGAAGAAGTACGAGGTCATCGACGTCCTCATCTCGGGTGACCGCACGCGCCTCTTCGTGCCGCACGCGGCGGCTCCCAGCCTCACCCGCAACGCGACGTTCCTCTGGTACTACCACGCCAACGGGAGCAGCTACGCGGCGCTCTCGGGCGCGTTCCAGTACACCGCCGACCAGGCCGTGGACCAGGGCATGGTCAGCATCTGCCCGAACTACGGCGGCAGCGTCTGGACCAGCGCGGCGGCGCTGCAGGCGCAGCGCAACGCGACGGCCTACGTGACAAAGCTCTGGAAGGTGTCCGTCTCGTTCCTGCGCTCGAACTCGGGCGGCGGGGCGCTGCTCTGCTACGCGTACGGCAAGAGGATGGTCCCCAACATCCGCGGTGCGTACCACGCGAGCGGGGTGTACGACATGGAGGACGTCCTCCTCCGCCGGCCCGAGAGCGTGCTGCCGGCCTACGGCAACGACGTCGCCGCGGTGAAGGCGACCAACCCGATCTACCTGCCGCAGTCGGTCTGGGCGAAGACGCGCCTGCGCATCAGCGGCTCGCCCGAGGACCAGGTCGTCCCCTACGAGAAGCACTCGGCCCGTCTCTACCGCCGCGCGCTGCCGGTCGCCAAAGAGGTGTCGCTCCTGCCGCACTCGGGTGCGGGCGGCAGTACGGCCACGTGGTGCCGTCGCAGACGAACAAGGACATGCTCGTCACGTTCCAGCGCTGGCTGACCGAGGGCCCGGCCTGACGCCGAGCGGAGTCCGGGAGCCGGACTCCGCGTTCACAACGAAGGAAGGATGCGCTCGGGCGAGCGGCGGGGACGCGTGTCCACGTTGCAGCCCGCGCATCCTTCCTTCGTTGTGAACGCGACGGAGGAGGCGACCTCGCGGAGGAGAGTCCGGCTCGCCCGGGAACCACCGACCCCTCCGCGGGAGGAGGACGCCGTCCTGCTCCTCTCAGAGAAGGGGACAGGGTTCCTCCGGCGCTCAGCGCGCCTGCGCTCCGGAGCTCGGCTCGTCCGCCTGCCGCCCAGGGCCAGCGGGGTCGGCGGCGGCGTCGAAGCTGCGCCTGTTCTCGACGATCGTCTGCTGATGGTCCCCGACCCAGTCGCCGACCGCGAAGGCGACGGTCTGCAGGGAGCGTCCGAGATCGGTGACCTCGTACTCGACTCGGGGCGGAACCTGCGCGTACACGGTCCGTGAGAGGAGTCCGTCGCGCTCGAGGGCGCGCAGAGTGACCGTGAGCATGCGGCGGGAGATGCCCGGAATCGTGTCGGCGATCTCGGTGAAGCGCAGGCGGTCGTTCCCCAGTACTCCGATGACCAGGAGGGTCCACTTGTCGCCGATGCGCGACATCAGCGATCGGAACAGCTCCGGCGACTCCCCCGAGCAGAGCTGGTGCATGGAGGGCATGGACTCGCTGAGGCGTTCCTGGAGGGCGCGGCCTCGATCATCGCGGGACATCGCTCCTCCTTCGGTCACCGCGGGGTAACAGGGGTGCGATTGCGGTAACGGGATCAGAGCGTACACAGTTACTGACGGTAACCACAGCGGTTCACCGCCCCGCCACCCGCAGGGCGACAGCCCGGACACGCTCGGATCGCACGAGCGGAGTCCCGCGAAGGAGAAGAATGTCCCTGTTCCGTCTGGACGCCAGCATCCGCGTCGAGGGATCGACGAGCCGCGCTCTCGGAGACATCGTCGAGAACGAGTGGCGAGCCGCGCACCCCGATGCCGCGATCGTCCGTCGCCACCTCGGCTCCGACCCCCTCCCGTCGACCTCGTGGTCGGACGCGGTGGCGGGATCGATGACGCCCCCCGAGGCGCGCAGCGCCGCGCAGAACGAGGCTGCAGCTCTGGCAGCCGAGCTGACCGACGAGCTCGAGGGAGCCGATGCACTCCTCTTCGCAGTGCCGCTCTACAACTTCGGCGTCTCGCAGCACTTCAAGACGTACGTCGACCTCGTGCTCACGGACCCGCGCATGGCTCCCGGGCGGACCCCCTCGATCGCCGGCAGGCCCGCCGTGCTCGTCACCGTGCAGGGCGGCAACTACGCCGCCGGGACTCCCCGCGAGGGCTGGGATCACGCGACCGGGTGGATGCGCCGGATCCTCGAGGACGTCTGGGAGCTCGACCTCGAGGTCGTCACCCGCGAGTTCACCCTCGTCGGAGTGAACCCGAGCCTGGACCGGTTCACGGACATCGCGGAGGAGCTCAGAGCCGTCGCCGAGGAGCGCGCCGGGCACCACGGTCGCACTCTCGCGGCGCGACGGGCCGCCTGAGTCCGAGCGCCCTGCTCGCGCGCGACGCCCGAGGGATCCGGTGCGCGCTCGGGACGGTCGCGCGAGCTCACCGCCGGGCCGCGCTGGAACGGCTCCCCTCGTGCTCAGGCGGAGGAGGATGACCCCATGCGGTTGACGACGAGGACGTCCGGCTCCGGGCCGATCACGGTGGGGCTCGTGCACGGGCTCGGCGCGAGCGGGGCGACGTGGCAGCCGCTGATCGACCGGATGCTCGCCGACGGGCGGTGGACCGTGACGACCGTCGATCTGCGCGGGCACGGGAGCAGCGACCGCGCCGCGTCGTACGGGCTCGACGCGCTGGCCGACGATCTGGTCGAGACCCTCCCCGCCGGCCTCCACAGCATCGTCGGGCACTCCCTCGGCGGACCGGTCCTCGTCCGCGCCGTCGAGCGCCTCGCGCCGTCCCGCGCGATCTACCTCGACCCCGGCTTCCGGCTCGCCCTGCCGACCACGGGGATCGCCGGGCGCCTGTTCTGGCTCGTGCCGCTGCTGAGCCTCGGTGTCGCCCAGGCTCTCCGCGCGCGCCGCAGCGGAGCGGCGACTCCGCTCGACCCGGACACCCGGGCCCTCGTCGCGCACGCTCAGGAGCAGTTCGACCGGAGGATGGCGATCGGAGTGTTCCGCGACGTCGCCTTCCATCCGCTCGCCGCCGCGCCGCCGGCCGTGCCCTCCACCCTCGTCCTGTCGGACGAGTCCCCCTCCGTGCTCCCCGACGCCCTCGTCGGATCGCTGGAGCACCTCGGCTGGGGCGTCCGCCGCCTCCCCGGCCTGCACCACGACCTGCACCTCGAGGACCCCGACCGCACGTGCGAGGCCCTGCGCGACCTCCTCTGACTCCGCTGCCGGGTCCATTCAGGGCGCACTCGCTACTCTCGTGATCCGACGACGAGGAGAGGCACCGGATGCTGGAGACGATCCTCGAGGCGCTCTCGCTGACCACGGCCCCGCTCGGCCTCCTGTTCCTGCTCGCCGCCTTCGTCGCGGCGCTGGTCGACGGACGCTGGCTGCCGACGACCGCGTACCTCGAGGACGGCCCCCCTCGCTCCCTGCACTGGGTGACGCGCGCCGGCGAGGTGCGCTCGCATCCGCTGAGGCCGGGCGACCCCCTCGCGCCGGTCCGATCGGAGCAGCGGGAGGTGCACTACCGCGAGGAGGACCCCGAGCGGATCCGGCTGCACCGCTGGAGCGACGCCGTGCGGGCGCTGCGGCTGACGGGCCTGATCCTCCTCGGAGCCGGTGTCGTACTCGGGATCCTCTCGACGCTCCTGTCCCTCTTCGTCCCGTGAGCTCGCGACGCGCCTCGGCCGGCCGGCCGGCGTGCTGTGGCTGCTCGGCGCCGTCGTCTACATCGGCGGCGAGGCGATCGCGGCGGCCGCGTTCCCCGGCTACAGCTACGCGGCGAACTACATCAGCGACCTCGGTGTCCCCGACGTCGAGCTCTACCAGGGACGTGCGATCGACTCGCCGCTGAGCGCCGTGATGAACACGGCCTTCGTGCTGCAAGGCGTGCTCTACCTCGCCGCCGCGGTCCTCACCGCGCGCGCCGTGCCCGGCGGGCGATGGCGGGCGCTCCTCGCGCCGGCGGCCGCCTTCGCCGTCGGCAGCGCGCTGATCGGCGTCGTGCACGGGAGCCGGGCGAGCGCCGAGAGCGGGATCGGCTGGCTGCACGTCCTCGGCGCGGCCCTCGCGATCATCGGAGGCAACGCCGCGTCGATCGCCGCCGGCGCGACCGCCCGCCGCCATGCGGTGCCCCGGGGCTATGCGATCGCGAGCGGTGCGCTCGGCGCCGTCGGACTCGCGGCGCTGGTCCTGCTCCGGGTCGACTCGGGGACCACGAGCATCGACCTGCTGCCCGACGGGGCCTGGGAGCGCCTCGCGGTGTACTCGATCACGGCATGGCAGGTGCTGACGGGGATCGTGCTGCTGCGGCGCAGTCGCTGAACCGGCGAGTGCCCGCGGACCGGACAGGGCGCTCTCGAGTGGACGCGAGACGGGCGCTCGACGCCTCTCGGAGCCCGGCCGGCACCCACCGGCGGCGGCCGGGTCTCGCGAGTGGGCGCGGAACGGGCTGACGACACAGTGCGGACCCTGATGCGCGACCACTCGCGGCGTCCGCGCTTCACGAGTGGACGCGGATCGGACGCTCGGGGCGACCCAGGGCCCGGTCCGCGTCCGCGCGACCCGCGTCAGGCGTCCGAGTTGCCCGCCCAGCGGACGGTGCCCTCCGCCTCCTGCTTCGTGATGCGCGACACCGTCCCGCAGTTGTTGCACTCGAGCAGGTACCGCGACGACACCGTGAGCAGCGGGACGAAGAAGAGGGACAGCCGCGTCCGGCTCCGGATCACGCGCTGCTCGTCGCGCACTCCGCAGACGCGGCAGACGAAGACGAGCACGCGCAGGACGTCCTCGATGGAGCGGGTTCCGAAGATCAGCAGCATCCGGCGACTCTACGGATGCGCCGGGCGGCGGCGGAGGGGGTTGCGCGGCCTCCCGGGGGCCGTCGCCGCGTACTGCTGCGCGAAGAGGACCGTGACGAGCGCGAGTTCGAGCAGGTCGCCTCCGTAGTACAGGATCTGCGCGGCCTGCCGCTCGGCGCCGCTCGCCGCCTCGGCGTAGAGGGTCGTGCCGAGCAGCGCGTGCGCGGCGATGCTGCCGAGGACCACTCCGAGCCGCAGTCCGAACGGCCCGCGGTGCGGCGCCGGGTCGACGCCGACCAGCGCGCCGGTGAGCAGGCAGCCCGAGGCGAGGAAGTGCACGCCCAGCAGAGCGTGCAGCAGCGGATCCGCGTGCGCGGCCCCGAGCAGGCCCGTCGCGTGCACGAGCCAGAGCGAGCCGGTCGAGAGCAGGACGGCGGGGATCGGATGCGCGAGCACGCGCGCGGGGCGGCTCCGCAGCACGCGGGAGAGCCGGCGGGCGGCGGTGACGTCGAGGGCGCGCAGGGCGAGGGTGACGGGCGCCGAGGTCATGATCAGGAGCGGCGCGAGCAGGCCCAGCGCGAGATGCGAGAGCATCGCGCCCCGTGGATCCGCGTGCGCCCACTGCGCGAACGGGCCGGTCAGCGACGCGATCGCGACTCCGAGGCCCGTGAGCAGCAGGAGGAGCCGGCGCACCGGCCAGGGGCGGCGGCGACGGGACTCGGCCCGGCTCGCTCCCACGGCGAGCGCCGCCGCGACGACGAGGGGCGCGCTCAGCAGGAGCCCGGGATCGAGCAGGGGATGGCCGTGCGGAGTCACGCGGTGCGCCGCCGCGCGCGAACCGACAGCACGATCCCCGCGACGAGCAGGAGCGCGCCCGACGCGATCCAGGCGAGGTCGTACGGCAGCAGGTCGACCTCGTACCGCACCTGGTGCACGCGGAGCAGCTTGTGGTCGACGACGCCGTCCCACAGCTGGAAGAGGCCCGCGCCGGTGAGGCCGCCCGCCACCGCGACCCCCGCGCGCAGTGCCGAGCGGCGCCGCGCATCCAGCAGCAGGAAGAACCCGGCGACCAGCGCGACGACCTCGACCGCGTGCAGCAGTCCGTCCGACAGCAGTCCGATGGCGGGGGTGGACCGGTCGTAGAAGTGGTGCCAGCCGAGGATCTGGTGGAACACGATCTCGTCGACGGCCGCCATCAGCGCGACGCCGATCAGGAACCCGCCCTGGTAGGCGCGCTCGCGCACGATCCGTCTCTCCGCCGCCGTCCCCACGGTCTTCAGACAAGCGGAGCCGTGCCGCGGGTGGGAGGGGCTTGACCGGCTTCCCGCGTCGATCCGTCGCGAACGGCGGCCGGAGGCGCGCGCGTCCGGCCGCCGGTGCCGATCGAGGCGCGCAGCCAATCGTTCGGCGCCCACACGGACGCCCGGAGCGCGCCACCTCCGTTCGCTATGCTCCGCGGATGCCGACGCCGGAGCCCCGCCCGACCACCGCGACCACCGGTGACAGCACGCTCCTGGCCCAGCTGAGAGCCGCCTCCGGGCGCCTCGGACCGAGCGAGCGCCGCGTGGCGCGGGTCGTGCTCAGCCGGCCGGAGGACGTCGTCGACTGGTCCACGACCGAGCTCGCGACCGCCGCCGAGACGTCGGCCGCGACGGTCATCCGGGCCTGCCAGAGCCTCGGGTTCCGCGGGTTCCAGCACCTCCGCCTCGAGCTGGCGCGGTCGACGCCCCGGACGGGAGTCGACGCGGCGGCCTCCGACGGAGGCGTCCGCACCGTCTTCGACGACGCCGTCGCCGCCCTGCGCCTGGCCCGCGAGGGCGTCGATCCGGAGGCGGTGGGCCGGGCCGTCGACCTGCTCGCCACCGCGCACCGCCTGGTGCTGGTCGGCAACGGCTTCTCGGGCCCACCCCTCCAGGACGCGGCGCTGCGGCTGAGCACCCTGGGCCGCTCGGTCGAGGCGCCCGCCGACGTCCTGGCACAGCAGTTCGCCGCGCACGCGCTCGAGCCCGGCGACGTGTGCCTCGCCGTCAGCTACTCCGGAGCGAACGCGCACACGCTGGCCGCCTGCCGTGCCGCCGCCGATCGGGGCGCCGACGTCCTCGCGATCACCAGCTTCGCCCGGGCGCCCCTCGCGCGGCTGGCGACCGTGGCGCTCATCAGCTCGCCGACCGGCGACGGCCACGGCGTCGATCCGTTCCTCAGCCGCCTGAACCAGACGGTGCTGCTGCACGTGCTGCACTCGCAGCTCGCCCGCCGCCTCGCACCGACCGGCGCCGGCATGCGGGACGTGGTCGCGGAGGCGCTCACCGACGAGATCTGATCGTTCGCACCGAGGCCGCGCCCTCGTTACCCGACGTTCATCGGACCCGCCGACCCTGGCTCCGTAACGACGTTCCGCATCGGGTGGAACGCGGGAACGGGATGACGCGGTGAGCACCGAGAACGGCCGCGTCACGATCCTGCACGTCAGCGACGTCCACGCGACCGACGGCGAGCTGCTCTACGGAGCGGTCGACGGCCTCGAGCGACTCGAGCTGGTCGGCACCTACGCCCTCGACGCCGGGATCACGCCCGAGGCGATCGTCGTCACGGGCGACCTCGTGCAGCGGGGCCACGCGAGCGCGTACTCCTCGCTCGCCCGGGCCCTCGAGCGCCTGGAGGACCGCGTCGGCGCTCCGGTGCTGACGACGCTCGGCAACCACGACGACCCGGTGGCCGCGCGGATCCTGCCGGGCCACTCCGCGGGGCACGACCGCGTCGTCGAGCTCGACGCGGTGCGCCTCGTCCTCCTCGACTCCGGCGACGGCGCGCTCGGACCGGCGCGCCTGCGCTGGCTGGCCGAGAGGCTCGCGGTGCCGCACCCCTCCGGCACCGTCGTCGCGCTGCACCACCCGCCGCTCGGATCCCCGCTGCGACCCTCGCGCAGCAGGGCCTGCGCGACGCCGACGAGTTCCTCGCCGTGCTCGCCGGAACCGCGTCCGGCTCGTCCTCGCGGGGCACTTCCACCACCCCCTCGCCGCGGTCGTCGGCTCGGTGCCGGTCTCGGTCGGTCCCTCGCTCGCCTACCACCAGGTGATGAACGCGGGTCCGGACACCGTCAGCGGCCACGACTCCGCCATGTTCTCGCTCGTGCACCTCGACGCGCGCTCCGTCGGCGCGACCACCGTCAGCATGCGCACGCCCGAGCCGCTCTTCGTCACGGCCGCGCGCCGCGCCGTCGCCCTCTGATCCCCGCCTCCCGAAGCCCTCCCTCCAGAAGAAGGACACCACCATGCCCCGCCTCCTGCGTTCCGCCGCTGTTCCGGCCTTCGCCCTCACGACCCTCCTCCTCGCCGGCTGCAGCGGAGGAGCGGAGTCGGCCGAGTCCGCCCCCGCGAGCGACTCCGCCGCCCGGCCGGCCACGATCACGCTCTACACCTCCGAGCCGCAGGAGAAGGCCGACGCCCTCGTCGCCGCCTTCAACGAGGAGCACCCCGAGATCACCGTCGAGGTCTTCCGCGCCGGCACCGGCGACCTGACCGCCCGCATCGAGTCCGAGCGCACCGCCGGCGCCGTGCAGGCCGACGTGCTCCTCGCCGCCGACGCGGGCACCTTCGAGGACTACGCCGCCGAGGACCTGCTGCTGCAGTACTCGCCCGCCGACGTCGACGCCCTGAACCCGGACGCGTCGACCCCGAGGGCTACTACACGGGCACCCGGATCATCCCGACCGTCATCGCCTACAACACCGGTCTCGTCGAGGAGGCCGACGCCCCCGAGTCGTGGGCCGACCTCACCGACCCGTCCTACGCCGACCGCCTCGTGATGCCGAACCCCGACGTCTCGGGCGCGGCCGCCTACAACGCCGCCGTCTGGCTCGACGAGCCCTCGCTGGGCGAGTCCTGGCTGACCGAGCTCGCCGCCAACCGCCCGGTGATCGCCGACAGCAACGGCCCGGTCTCGCAGGCCGTCGCCTCGGGCACCCAGCCGGTCGGGATCGTCGTGGACTACCTGGTGCGCGAGCTCGCCGCCCAGGGCTCTCCGATCGCCGTCGCGTACCCCACCGAGGGCGTGCCCTACGTCTCGCAGCCGGCCGGCATCTTCGCCGACACCGACGAGCAGGCCGCGTCGGAGCTGTTCGTCGACTTCCTCGTCAGCGAGGCCGGTCAGACGCTCGCGGTCCAGCAGTCCTACCTCCCCGTCCGCTCGGACGTCGGCACCCCCGAGGGCGCTCCGGCGATGGACGAGATCACCGTGCTCTCGCCCGACCTGCAGACGATCCGCGACAGCCAGGACGCCGCGGTCGCGACGTTCAACTCGCTCTTCCAGTAGATGACGGCCTCCTCCGTGCTCGCGACGTCGACCGCCCCCGGTCGGCGTCGCGGGCGCGCGCCCCGGCTGCCGGGCGCGCCCCGGCTCTCGGGGGCGAGCGCGCTCCGGCTGCTGCTCTGGGCGGCCTGCGGGGCGCTGGTGCTGGTGCCGCTGGGCACCGTCCTGGTCCTCGCGGCGGGCGGGAGCCACGTCGGCACGCTGCTCGAGGGCGACGTCGTCGAGGCGGGCGTCAACAGCCTCGTCTCCTCCACCCTCTCGGGCGCCCTCGCCGTGCTCGTCGGCACGGTGCTCGCAGTGCTGCTCGACCGCACCGACCTGCCCGGCCGCCGCGCCCTGCGGATGCTCGCCCTGAGCCCGCTGCTCGTCCCTCCGTTCGTCGGCGCGATCGCCTGGGTCGGCCTCGCCGGGCCCACCAGCGCGGTCAACCTGTGGTGGCGCGGCCTGACCGGCGGGCCGCTGTGGAGCGTCTACGGCGGCGACGGAGTCGTGTTCCTGCTCACCGTCCACAGCTACCCGATCGCAATGCTGATCGTCTCGGCCGCGATCCGCCGGATCCCGGTCGACCTCGAGCTGGCGGCGCGGATCGGCGGGGCGTCGGCCCTGCGCGCCCTCACGACCATCACGGTGCCGCTGCTGCGCCCCGCGATCGCCTCCGCGTTCCTCCTGATCGCCGTCGGCAACCTCGCCGACTTCGGCATCCCCTCGATCATCGGACTGCCCGAGCGGTACACGACGCTCTCGACGCTCGTCTACCGCTACATCCAGTCGGGCACCGTCGACCGCCCGCTCGAGGTCGTCGCCACGATCGGCGCGGTGCTGCTGGTCGTCGCCCTCGCCGCCCTCGTCCTAGACCTGCTGCTGGGCCGGCGCCGGGTCGAGCTCGACTCCTCCACGTCGACCCCGCAGCGGCTCCCGCTCGGGCCGGCGCGGGGTGCCGCGGCCGTCGCGACGTGGGGCTTCGTGCTGGCCCTCACCCTGCTCCCGCTCCTCGCCCTGCTCAGCCAGGCTCTGCTGCCCGCACCCGGAGTGCCGCTGACGCTCGAGAACCTCACCCTCGACAACCTGACCCGGGCCGTCACCGCGAAGAACACGATCACCGGAGCGACGACGTCCGTCCTGCTCGCCGCCCTCGCCGGCCTCGTCTGCGGAGTCCTCGGGCTCGGCATCGGCGCGCTGACCACGAGGACCCGCGCGCGCGACAACGGCGCGCTGCGGGCCGTGGCCCTGCTCCCCCAGGCGGTGCCCGGGCTCGTCATCGCGGTGGCGTGGCTCGTCCTCGCCCCGCGGATCGGGCTGTTCAACACGCCCTGGCTGATCCTCTGCGCCTACATCACGTCGTTCGTCGCCCTCGTCGTGCAGGCGGTCGCGGCTCCGCTGCGCGCCACTCCCCTCACGGCGGAGGAGGCGGCCCGCGTCTCGGGCGCGGGAGCACTGCGCGCCCTCCTCGACATCTCGTGCCGGATGGCGGTGCCCGCCGCGATCTCGGGCGCCGTCCTGGTCGCGCTCACCGCGGTCCGGGAGCTGACCCTCTCGGTCCTGCTGCTCTCCCCCGGCGCGCAGACCCTCGGCGTCGCGATCTTCAACCTGCAGCAGGCCGGCGCCTACAACACGGCCGCCGCGCTCTCCCTCCTCATCACCCTCGTCGGGCTCGCCGGTCTCGGACTCGCCGCCCGCTCTCCCCGCTGAAAGGTCGCCGTGGCCTCCGTCACCCTCGACTCCGTCTCGCTGCGCTACCCGTCCGGCGCCGTCGGGCTCGCCGACATCGACCTCCGGGTCGGCGACGGCGAGTTCGTCGCGCTCGTCGGCCCCTCCGGATCGGGCAAGACCACCCTGCTCCGCTCGGTCGCGGGATTCCTCGCGCCCACCTCCGGCACGATCCGGCTCGGCGAGACGGTGGTGTCGAGCAGATCGGCGTTCGTTCCGCCCGAGGCGCGCGGACTCGGCATGGTCTTCCAGCAGCACGCGGTGTGGCCGCACTGGAACGTCGGCCGCAACATCGACTACCCGCTGCGGCGCTCGGGGGTCGACCGCCGCTCCCGTGCACGCCGCGTCGCCGAGGTGCTCGAGCTCGTGGGGCTGGAGGGGGCCGAGCGCCGCGATCCGGCCACCCTCTCGGGCGGACAGCGCCAGCGGGTCGCGATCGCCCGCGCCTGATCGCCGAGCCGCGCGTCCTGCTGCTCGACGAGGCGCTCTCGGCTCTCGACGAGCCGCTGCGCGACCGCCTCCGGATCGAGCTGCAGTCGCTCACCCGGCGGATGGGGCTCACCGTGCTGCACGTCACCCACGACCGCGAGGAGGCGCTCGCGCTGGCCGACCGCGTCGTGGTGCTCGACTCGGGCCGGATCCAGCAGGTCGCCTCACCCGCCGAGCTCCTCGAGCGCCCGGCTTCCGCGCTGGTGGCCCGGTTCCTCTCGGACGCGACCACCGTCGCGGGCCGACGATCGGCCGACGGCTTCACCGCCGAGGCGCACCCGCTGCGACTGGACCCGGCGCGGCTGGACGGCGACTACCCCGACGGCGACTGCGAGGTCGCGATCCTGCCCGACGACGTGCGGATCGAGCCCGCCGCCGCCGACGGCACGACCGCGACCGTGGTGTCCTCGCTCTTCGGCCGCACCGGCAACGACGTCGTCCTCGACTGGGCGGGGCTGCCGCTGCGCTGCCGGAGCGAGGGCTTCCGGCCGGAGGTCGGCGCGGACGTGCGGGTGCACGTCGACCGGGCCGTCGCCTACGCGCGGCCCGCCGCGTGAGCACGCCGCCGATCCCTCAGAGGGACAGCACCGCGCTGATCCGTCACGGGCGCACCCGCTGGAACGCCGAGCGCCGCCTGCAGGGCCGCGCCGACCTCCCGCTGGACGAGGAAGGGCACCGCGAGGCCCTCGCGGCGGCCCTCGCCCTCGCGGGCGACCCGTGGACCCGGGTCGTGTGCTCGCCGCTCGTGCGCGCGAGGCGCACCGCTGAGATCGTGGCGGCGGAGCTCGGACTGCCCGCTCCCGCGCTCGAGCCGCTGCTCCTCGAGCGCGACTACGGCGACGCGGAGGGGGTGCCGGTCGACGAGGCTCTCCACCGCTGGCCGGACGGGGCCTACCCGGGCGGCGAGACCGCCGACGAGCTGACCGCCCGGAGCGGACCCGCCCTGGCGCTGCTGGCGACTCCCGGCACCGTGATCGTGGGGCACGGCGCGTTCCTCCGCAGCGGGATCGCGGTGCTGACCGGCCGCCCGTTCCCGCGGATCGCGAACGGCGAGGTGGTGGTCCTGGAGGCGGCGGAGGGGCGCGTCCGGGCTGTCGGCCTGTCGCCGGAGCGATCCGCGGCGTCTCGCTGACCGCACTGCCGACCGGCCCGACGACCGCGGGACAGCAACCGCACTCGCCCCCGGCACCCTTGCCCGTCCGAAACTGTTCACGGTAACATCCGGTGACTCCCTCGTTCACAAGGATGTGACATGCGCCGTTCCCGTCGTACCGCCCTGCTCTCCAGAGCCGTCTGCGGACTGCTCCTCGCCTCCGGGCTCGTCGCGAGCGGAGGGGCGGCCGCGGCCGCGATCCCTCCCGCCCCCGCGGCCCACTACCCGCTGAGCACCGACCTCGTCGACAGCGCCGGCGACTACGACGGCCGCGCGGTCGGCGCCGTCACCTGGACCGACGGCCTCACCCTGCCCGGCGGCTCCGGCACCGGCCCCCACGCGAGCCTCCCCGCAGCGGTCGTCACCGACCAGGGCGAGGACCTGACGGTCTCGACCTGGGTGAAGCGCGAGGTGCCGAACGGCAACTACTCCGCCCTCTTCTTCGGCACCGCGGCGAACCCCGACGTGCCGACGAACTACTGGTTCCTGAACCCCTCGAACCCGGGCGGCTCCGCGAAGAGCGTGTTCACGAACGGGGCCAGCGCCTCCCAGCCCTGGTCGACCGAGGTCGGGCCGTCCTCGACGGCGAACTCGGTGCCCGCCGCGCCCCGCTCGCGGTGGGCGCAGTACACCACGGTCATCACGGCCGACTCGATCCGCGGCTACCTCGACGGCGTGCCGATGGGCCCGGCGGTGCCGAAGACGACGCGCATCGCCGAGTTCGCCGGCCCGCTCAGCGTGCTGATCGGGAAGAGCAACTACCGCACCGACCCCACCTACGCCGGGTCCTTCCGCGACCTGCGCGTGTTCGACGAGGCGCTCACCGCCGAGCAGGTCGCCGCGCTGCACTCGGCCGACCTCGTCGCGCCGACCGTCCAGCCATCCGGCGTCGGCGCCACGTCGACCGACGACAGTGTGAGCGTCTCGTGGACCGGCGCGCCCGCCGGCTCCGGCCGCGCCCCCGTCTCGGGCTACCGCGTCACCCTCACCCCGGTCAGCGGGGGCGCCGCCGTCACGGAGTCGCTCCCCGCGACCGCCCGCACCGCCGTGCTGCGCGGGGTCGCCGAGGGCACCTACACGGTCGCCGTGCGCGCCGAGAACGCGGCGGGCACGGGTCCCGCCGCCACGGCCGCCGCCCCCGTCACCTCGGGCCCGGCCCGCTCCGACGCCGTCTGGGTGGCCGCCGCCCGCGCCGCGCTGCTGG
>NZ_MUKN01000012.1 GCF_001995175.1 Rathayibacter rhapontici | reverse complement strand
CCCTCGCGATCCGCACCGTCTTCGAGCGCGAGGCGCGGCGCACGGCCGAGACCATGCGGCCGTTCGTCCCGGAGGGGATCGGCCGCGTCGCCGAGATCGTCCCCGCCCGCGACGGCGCCCCCGCCACCACCGCCGACGTCTTCCGCTCGGCCGGCGCCGGAGCGCGCGCGACCGTGGTGTGGATCCACGGCGGGGCCTGGATCTCGGGGCACCGGCAGGACGTGGAGCCCTACCTGCGCATGCTCGCGGCCGCCGGCTACACGGCGGTCGGCCTCGACTACGGCCGCGGCCCCGAGTCGGCCTACCCGACGGCGCCGCGCCAGCTGCTCGCCGCACTCGAGCACCTCCGCCGCCACGCCGGGCGTCTGGGCATCGCCCGCGATCGGATCGTGCTGGCGGGCGACTCCGCGGGAGCCCAGCTCGCCAGCCAGCTCGCCACCGCGATCACGAACCCGTCCTACGCGCGCGACGCCGGGCTCACGACCACGCTCCCCGTCGACGCCCTGCGCGCCCTGATCCTGCACTGCGGCGTGTTCGACCTGACCGGGGTGTCGAAGGTGACCGGAGTCGCCGGCTGGGCGTTCCGCGCCGCGCTCTGGGCCTACACGGGCCGGCGCAACTGGTCCGAGTCGACGGCCGGGCTGCACATGTCGACCATCGACCACGTCACTCCGCGGTTCCCGCCGGTCTTCATCAGCGGAGGGAACGCGGACGCTCTCACGGCCCGCCAGTCGCGCCCGTTCGCCGCGCACCTCCGCACCCTCGGCGTCCCGGTGACCGAGCTCTTCTGGGGCGAGGGCCACGAGGCGCAGCTGGGGCACGAGTACCAGTTCGACTTCGACCTGCCCGACGCTCGGGTGGCGCTCGAGCGGACCCTGGAGTTCCTGGAGCGCACGACCGCGCGGTGAGGGATGAACGGCGCCTCTCTGGCAGTTCCCTGGACGAGCCGCCGAGCACCGTGACGTTCTCGGACGTCATCGCGTCCTATTCGCAGACCGCCCCGATCGACCGGATCGGGCACCACGCGAAAGAGGAGATCATGGCCGACAGCAACGCGACCACCACGACGGGCACCGGAGTCGGACGCACCGTCATCGACGACGCCGTCATCGCGAAGGTCGCGGGCATCGCCGCCCGTCAGGTCCCCGGCGTCCACGCCCTCGGCGGAGGAGCGGCCCGAGCGATCGGCGCGCTCCGCAGCGCCATCGGCAACGACGACCGCAGCCAGGGCGTCAAGGTCGAGGTCGGCGAGCGCCAGGTCGCCGCCGACGTCGTGATCGTCGCCGAGTACCCGGCCGCGCTGCAGGGCGTCGCCGAGGGCGTGCGCTCCGCCGTCGCCGAGGCGATCCGCGAGATCGTCGGCATGGACGTCGCCGAGATCAACGTGACCGTCCAGGACGTGCACATCCCCGAGGACGACGCCCCCGAGGCCGAGCCCCGCGTCGCCTAGGCGCCCCCTCACCACCACGCCACCGCACGAACACCGACGGAAGGACACCCTCATGGGACTCGACGACAAGATCAAGAACGCCGCTCAGGACCTCGCCGGCAAGGCGAAGGAGGCCCTCGGCAACGTCCAGGGCGACGAGCGCAAGGCCGAGGAGGGCCGCCGCGACCAGCAGGCCGCCGACCTCAAGAAGACGGGCGAGGACGTCAAGGACGTCTTCAAGAACTGACACCCCACCCTCCCGGACGCCCCGCCGCTCGCGGCGGGCGTCCGTCTGCACGACCAACGACAGGATCCCCGGACCCGGATCGCGAACAGGAGCATCGAATGCAGAACGCCTGCACCCGGCCACTCGACGTCGACGACGCCGTCGCCCTCGTGGCGGTCCTCGCGACACTCGAAGGCCTGCTGGCCGCCGGACGGCTGCCGGAGGACGAGATCGCCCTGCTCCGCCGCAGCCTCGAGCAGGGCGGCGGCGTGCTGCCGGGAGCCGACCACGGCGAGCTGGCAGCGGCCCTGAGCGCCCTGAACGAGCGGCTCCGCGAGACGATCGGCTGATCCGCGTCGATCCTCCGCGCCCCGGGGGCGCTAGCGTGGCCCCATGTCCGGCGCCCACTTCGTCCTGTCGACGGCCTCCCCCTGGGAGGACCGCACCGAGGTCATCGGCGTCTACGCCTCCGAGGCGTGGGCGCGCGAGGCCGCGACGGTGTGGCTCCGCTCGCCCGATCGCGAGGCGTTCCCGCGCTGCATCATCGAGTGCTGGAGCGGGGCGCACCTGCTGCAGCGCGAGGTGATCGAGGGCGTGCCCGCCGACGACGGGTCGGACGGCGCCGGGATCAGCGGAACACCGACGGACGGCTGAGCGCGTCGGCCCAGGGCTCGCGCCCGGTGACGACGTCCGTGCCCGCCTGGGCCGACTCCCGGATCGCGAGGCCCAGCAGGTGGTCCTGCAGCCCGTCCGCGAGCGGATAGGGCGCCGGCCCCTCCCCCCTCGCCCAGGCGCCGGTCGCGGCGACGAGCGCGTCGACCGCGATGTCCTCGTCGGACTGCCGCGCGCCGGGGTGCGGGTTCTGGAACAGCACCTCGCCGTCGAGCGCGATCGTGTCGAGGTGGAAGCCCTCGAGGTTGTGGTCGATCCCCGTCTGCCGGCGGGTGATCCGCGACTCGACGACCGAGCGCGGCGCCGCCATCCGCACCACGCTGTCGCCGTCGATCTCGCCGTGCGAGCCGCGCACGGTGAGCCGGCGGTGGCGCAGCGGGCTGAACCACTGGTTGTCGGTGAAGTCGTAGAGACCCGACCGGCCGTCGCCGAAGTCCAGGGTCGCCAGGGTGGTCGTCCGCTCCTCGGCCTCGGTCGCATCGGTCCAGCCGTGCGTCGTCAGCGGATCCAGGAGCGGCGCGCGCAGATCGCGCGCGCTCACGCGGGTCGGCCCGCCCCGGTCGCCGAGCAGCCCGCGCATGATCGAGACCGCGTGGTACAGGTGGTTCGAGCAGACCTGCACCTGGGTCGGGGTGCCGATGACGCCCGAGCGCACCGCCCGCCAGCGTGCGGAGTGCGCCGGCATGAACAGGCTCTGATCGGCCACCTGGACCAGGTCGGACCCGCCGACCTCGTCCCACATCCGCCGCATCGCGGGCACGTCGAGGGCCGGAGGGGTCTCCTCGAGCACCCGGATCCCGCGCCGGACGAGGTCGGCCGTGATCCCGGACGCGACCTCGACGGGCACGGCGACGAGCACGAACTCGGGGTCGCCGTGCGCGACGAGCTCGTCGACGCTGCCGAACGCGGGCACGCCCCACTCGGCGGCGACCGCGTCGCGACGCGCGGACCGCGAGTGGATCCCGGTGACCTGGAACGACTCCGGCACGTCGCGGGCGAGGCGGAGGAAGAAGCCGGTGCGCCAGCCGGAGCCGACGATCGCGAACCGGATCGGGGAGGAGGTCATCGGCGTCGTCCTGTTCTGCGTGGTCCCGCGGGGCGTCGTCCTGACGTGCGCGGGCGGTCGGGGGCGGTCGTGCTGGACCAGTGCGAGGGGCGCTCGAAGTGCGGAGGGAGCACGGTCGCCGCGTCGCCGCGCGCGCTCGAGACCTGCGCCTGGGTGAGGTAGAGCGCGCCCGAGAGGTCGGCGCCGGACACGTCCGCGTCGCGGAGGTCCACTCCGAGCACGTCGCAGCGGTGCAGGTCGGCGCGGCTCAGGTCGGCCGCGATCAGCAGCGCTCCGCGGAGGTCGGCGCCGCGGAGATCCGCTCCGCGCAGGTCCGCGCCGAGCAGATCGGCACCGGGCACGAGGCGGCGGTCGGAGCCGGCGCGCACCCCGGCGCGGGCGGTCGCGCTCGCGTTGATCAGGAGCGGGCGGGACGCGGCGAACTCGCCGTCGACGTCGGCGGCGAGGATCTGCTCCGGCGACGCGAGCGTCAGTGCGTGCACCGCCTCGAAGCGGCCGAGCACGGCGTCGCCGAGAGCCGCGTCGACCTCGAGCGCAAGCGCGACGTCGAGGTACCAGAGCAGCTCGTGCAGTCGGCGGACCAGCGGGAACACGGCGAACATCCGCTCGCGCACCGCCGCGTCGCTCCGCCACGAGACACCGCCGAAGGTGTGCGTCGAGACCTTCTGGCCCGCGCCGAAGCAGTCGAAGACCGTGCAGCCGACGAAGCCCTCGGGGCGGAGTCGGCGGTGGATCGTGCAGCCGTCCTCGGAGTCGAGGTTCGTGCACGGATCGCCCGCCGGCTTGTCGACGGGGAAGTCGCTCGAGCGCGAGAACGCGAGGGCGACGCAGCAGAGCCCGAAGCAGTTC
Source organism: Rathayibacter rhapontici (assembly GCF_001995175.1). Classification (GTDB taxonomy): domain Bacteria; phylum Actinomycetota; class Actinomycetes; order Actinomycetales; family Microbacteriaceae; genus Rathayibacter. The sequence goes on along the minus strand of NZ_MUKN01000012.1, from coordinate 71,159 downwards.
GCGCAGTCGGCGCCCAGATCCTCTCGGCGGCCGAGCTCGACCCGGGTGCGTGACGACATCGCTCCCGAGCCTACGCGCGGATCAGTGGGCGAGGGCGAGCACGCCGACGACGAGCGCCCCCAGGCCCAGGAGGATCGCGAGCGAGATCAGGCCCTGCCGCCAGGTGAGGCCCGCCCGGCCGACGGCGATCAGCGCGACGGCGGCGAGCACCGCGGCGTAGACGCCGACGCCGATCCAGAGGGCCGTCGTCGCCTCGATCCAGCCCAGCACCGCCGCGAGCAGGGCGAGGACCGGCAGCGACGCCGAGGCGAGCGCGCCCGCCGCGATCCGGAGCATCGTGCGCAGCTCGGCGCGGGACGGGAGCGCCGCGTGGGTGACCTGGTGCGCGATGACCTCGGCCGTGAATCCCGCCGCTGAGATGCCGATGATCGAGATCACGAGGCTCCGCAGGGCGTGGCCGGCGTCGGGGTGGTCGTCGACGGCGTAGATCATGACGACCGCGAGACCCGTGAACGTCGCGTAGACCCGCTCCTTGAGGGCGCGGGCGCTCTCCTCGAGCGGACGGCGGGTGTACTCCATCCACCGGGAGACGGGCCCGGCGGCGCGGCGGGCCACCGTCAGTAGGAGGCGGAGTCGACGCGCGCGGCCGAGGCGTCGCCGTCGAGGCGCGCGGCCAGGTCGCCGAGGATCGTCGCCGATCCGCTCGTGCCGAAGCGGGTGACACCGAGCTCGCGGTACGCGAGCAGCGTGTCGAGGTCGCGGACGCCTCCGGAGGCCTTCACCTGGACGGCGTCGGACACCGCGCCGCGCATGAGGCGCAGGTCGTGCTCGTTGGCGCCGCCGCCCGCGAAGCCGGTGGCGGTCTTGACGAAGTCGGCGCCAGCGCGCTCAGACGCCTCGCTGCCCGCGACGACCTGCTCGTCGTCGAGGAGGCTCGTCTCGAGGATCACCTTGACGACGTGGCCGTCGGCGGCGTCGACCACCGCGCGGACGTCGTCCTCGACGTCCTGCAGCAGGCCGCTGCGCAGGCGGCCGATGTTGACGACCATGTCGAGCTCGCTCGCACCGTCGGCCAGGGCCTGACGCGACTCGGCGACCTTCGCGGCCGTGGAGGTGGTGCCGTGCGGGAAGCCGATGACGGTGCCGACGAGGACTCCGGAGCCCTCGAGGCGGCGCACCGCGTGCGCGATGTCGGAGGGGCGGACGCAGACGCTGAACACGCCCGAGGCGGCGGCCTCGTCGAGCTGCGCGTCGACCTCGGCGCGGGTGAGCTCGGGCTTCAGGATCGCGTGGTCGATGAGCGCCGCGATCTCGGCGACGCTGGGCAGGCTGGGGGTGCTCATGCGCTCGATTTTACCCGCGCGTGCCGGGCGGTAGGACGTGCCGGGCGGCGCCGATCCGTCGTGTAAGGCCGCGCAGACTCGCGCGGAGCGGCCTCCGGTGACGGATCGATCCCCCGCGACGACCGTTCGTGACGGATCGGGCTCCCCCACCGCACGGACGAGACCCGCCCGCGCCCCGACTCCGGCGACGGCGCGTCTCTCTCGACCGAGAGGAGGGACGCGACCCCCACGAGCGACGCGGAACGCGAGCTGTGAACCTGCACCCCGTCGCGCAAGGTCGAGCGCATCGCGGAATCGCGTGCCAAGCGATTCCGCGCAGCGGACGCAGGACGCTCTGCGGAACGCGACCACCTCGAGAAGCCCACCGCGGCGAGAACCGCCGAGTGCGGTTCGAGCACACGAGCACAGTGATCGCGTGCCAAGCGATTCCGCGGAGCGGACGCTGGACGCTCCGCGGAACGCGACCACCTCGAGGAGCCGACTGCGGCGAGGAGTGCCGACGGCACTCCGAGCACGGGAACACGGAAAGGGCCCCGCGATCGTGAGATCGCGAGGCCCTTTCCGTGTGAGCGCAGCAACGCCTGGTGATTACCGGCGCTGCGCGCCGGAAATCACCAGCTGGACTTCGTGATGCCGGGCAGCTCGCCGCGGTGCGCCATGTCGCGGAAGCGGACACGCGAGATGCCGAACTTCGACAGGTTGCCGCGGGGGCGGCCGTCGACGGCGTCGCGGCCGCGGACGCGGACGGGCGAGGCGTTGCGGGGGAGCTTCTGGAGGCCGACGCGGGCGGCCTCGCGGGTCTCGTCGGTGCCGGCCGGGTCGACCAGAGCCTTCTTGAGCTCCAGGCGCTTGGCGGCGTAGCGGTCGACGATCACCTTGCGCTGCTCGTTGCGGGCGATCTTGCTCTTCTTGGCCATTTCTAGCGCTCCTCGCGGAAGTCGACGTGCTTGCGCACTACGGGGTCGTACTTCTTCAGCACGAGACGGTCGGGGTCGTTGCGACGGTTCTTCTTGGTCACGTAGGTGTAACCGGTGCCTGCCGTCGAACGGAGCTTGATGATGGGACGGACGTCCTGCTGCTTTGCCATTAGATCTTCACCCCACGAGCGAGAATGTCCTTGACGACGGACTCGATGCCACGGGCGTCGATGACCTTGATGCCCTTGGCCGACAGCGTCAGGGTGACGTTACGGCGGAGCGACGGGACGTAGTACGTCTTCTTCTGCACGTTCGGGTCGAAGCGGCGCTTGGTGCGCCGGTGCGAGTGCGAGATGGCGTGTCCGAAGCCGGGAACGGCTCCGGTCACCTGGCAGACTGCTGCCATGGTTTCCTCCATGTGTGGTTACCGTGGGGCGCACGCGGCACTCGGCCCCGCTCGACCCACCCAAGGTCACTTGTCGGCACACCGCCCACCGGTCGCGGAGGCCGGGGCCTCCGCCGCAGGGGCAGCACGCAAGCGCGTGCAGATGCACGCAACCTGAGTAGCTTAGGCGACGCGGCCCGCGGGCTGCAAGAGCACGAGCCTCTCACCCCGACTGCGCCGCGTGCATCCGCGCATAGTGCCCGTCGACGGCGAGCAGCTCGTCGTGCGAGCCCCACTCCACGATGCGGCCCCGCTCGAGCACGACGATGCGGTCGGCGGAGCGGATGGTCGAGAAGCGGTGCGCGACGACCAGCGTCGTCCGGCCCGCCGTCAGCCGGCCGAGCGCGTCCTTGATCAGCGCCTCCGACTCCGGGTCGAGGGCGCTCGTGGCCTCGTCCAGCAGCAGCACGCGGGGGTCGCGGATGAGGGCACGGGCGATCGAGAGGCGCTGGCGCTGGCCGCCCGACAGGCGGGCGCCGCGCTCCCCCACAACCGAGTCCCAGCCGTCGGGCAGCGATTCGACGATCTCCCACGCGTTCGCGTCGCGCAGCGCCGCCTCCATCCGCTCGTCGGGCACCTCGCCGAGGCCGTAGGCGATGTTGTCGCGGATCGTGCCCTCGAAGAGCACCGACTCCTGCGGCACCACCGAGACGGAGCGGCGGAAGGTGCGGAGGTCGAGGGTCTCCATGTCGACGCCGTCGAGCAGGATCCGGCCCTTCGTGGGCCGGAGGAAGCCGAGGACCACGTTCAACAGGGTCGACTTGCCCGATCCGGAGGCGCCGACGAAGGCGACGGTCTCGCCCGGGCGCAGGTCGAGGTCGATGCCGTGCAGGGCCGGTCCGTCGTCGCCGTAGCGGAAGTCGACGCCCTGGAGCGTGATGCGCCCGGTGACGCGGCCGACCGCGCGCTTGCCCTCGTTGTGCTCGAGGTCGGGGTCCTCGAGCACCTCGGCGATGGAGCGGACCGACTCGAAGCCGCGCGCCGCGAGCGGGAGCAGCATCAGCAGATTGGTCATGGACGAGGTGAGGAGCGCGAAGTAGCTGCTCAGCAGCACGACCTGGCCGGGGGTGACGGGCAGCCACCCCGAGATCGAGACCCACGCGGCGAGCACCAGGCAGCCGACTCCGAGCAGCTGCAGGCTCACCCAGGAGAGCGAGGCGAAGCGCCCGTTGAGCAGGTCGAGCTCGAAGCCGGCCTCGCGGACCCCCTCGGCGCCGGTGGCGACGGTGCGGACCGCGGTCTGCTCGAGTCCGTGCGCGCGGGTGACGGGCATGAGGGTGGCCATCGCTCCGACGGTGGCCGAGAACCGCTCGACCTCGCGGCGGAACTGCTCGTTGCGCTGCATGCTGCGCCGCTGCAGGATCCGTCGCAGCAGCACGGCGAGCGGGATCGCGAGGGCGTAGACGGGGAGGAAGGCCGGCACGTTGATCGCCGTCATGGTGACGGCTCCGATCAGCACCATCACGGCCGAGAGCAGCGGGTTCGCGGTCTGCTGCAGCATCGTCTCGACGTTCTCGACGTCGCGGACCACCTTGGTCTGCACGATCGCGCTGTTCGCCCGGGCGTGGAAGCCGATCGAGAGCAGCTGCAGGCGGTTCGCGATGGCCTTGCGCAGATCCGCGCCCATGTCGCGGACCGTGCCCATGAACAGCCGCACGAACATGACGTGGTTGGGGTAGTTCTGCGCGAGCAGCACCAGGGCGATCACCGACCACAGGAGCAGGCCGCCGCTCGGCCCGCCCGCGACGACGATGTCGATCACCTGGGCCGTGACGACGGGCAGGAACCAGAGCGGGGTGTCCTTCACCGCGAAGAAGGCGACGGCGGCGAGGATCCGGCGCGGACGCCTCCGGAGCAGGCCGACGACGCTGCGCAGCGGATGCCGCCCGTCGACGATCTCCTCGACGGAAAGTGCTTTCCCAGACATGGCTCCATCCTCGCGCCGGGCACGCGCAGGCACCACCCCGCCGCGCCGCGCGCTCCTCGTGCGGGGGCGCGCGCCGGCACGGTACGGTCGCTCGGGCGCTCCGGGGGATCGGCGCGCTCTCGAGGGGGGACCATGGAATCGCTGAGGCGCCGCGCGCTGCTGCTGGGGATCGCGTCGGCGGCGGTCGGACTGAGCGGCTGCACCGCCGACCCGGGGTCCGCGCCGCTGACGGCGGTGCCCGTGGCGGCCACTCCGACTCCCACTCCCCCGCCGACGCTCCCGCCGCGCCCGGTCCCGACCGCGACCGCGACGCCGGAGCCGGTCCGCATCCGGATGCCGCTGCCCGAGGGGATCATCAGCGAGCTGCCGCCCGGCGTCGGGAGCGCGATGGCCTGGACCGTCGACGACGGCGCCGACACCGAGGTCGTCTCCGCCTACGCGCAGTTCGCGGAGGACACCGGCACGCGCCTCACCTTCTTCCTCAACGGGCAGTACGACTCGTGGACCGCGTGCGCGCCGGCGCTCGCTCCGCTCGTCGCCTCGGGCCAGGTGCAGCTCGCGAACCACACCTGGTCGCACGTCGATCTCACGAGCCTCGGCCCCGACGGGGTGCAGGAGGAGCTCGGCCGCAACGGCGAGTTCATCCGCTCGACCTACGGAGTCGAGGCCGCGCCGTTCTACCGGCCGCCGTTCGGCTACACCGACGCCGCGAGCCGGGCCGCGGCGGCGGGCATCGGGTACACGGCGACCACCCTCTGGTACGGCTCGCTCTCCGACTCCGGCCGCATCGCCCCGGAGCAGGTGCTCGCCTTCGCCGACGAGTGGTTCCAGCCGCAGCGCATCGTGATCGGGCACGCGAACTTCGACCCCGTGACGCAGGTCTACGCGCAGCTGGTCGACATCCTGGTCGCGCGCTCGCTCGAGACGGTGACGCTGCGCGACGTGTTCGCGGTCTGACGCACCGTCAGCGCAGGCTCGCGCGGGCGGCCTCGGCGATCGCGGCGGCGACCGCGTCGAGGCTCGGCGTGCGGAGCGACCACTGCTGCCAGTAGAGGGGGATGTCGACCGGGTCCCCGCCCAGCGCGACGAGGCCGGGGTCGCCGACCGGCGCCTGGAGCTCCGGCAGCATGCCCCAGCCCAGACCCAGCCGCACGGCCGCCTCGAAGTCGGTCGAGCCGGGCACGCGGTGCCGGGGCGGCGCCGCTCGGGGCGCGTGGGCGGCGAGGAAGCGCTCCTGCAGGCGGTCCTTCTCTCGAAGACGACGACGGGCGCCTCGGCGAGCCCCTCGAGCCCGCCCGAGGGGAACCAGCGCTCGGCGAACGCGGGCGCGGCCATCGCCCGGTAGCGCATGACGCCCAGCGGGGCGACGGAGCAGCCGAGCACCGCCTCCGACTCGGCCGTGACCGCCGCGATCACCGTGCCGTCGCGGAGGAACGCGGTCGTGTGCTCCTGATCCTCGCGGTGCAGCTCGAAGACCGCGCCGGGCACGCCTGCGAGCGCGGGGAGGACCCAGGTGGCCAGCGAGTCGGCGTTGACGGCCAGCGCGAGGGGCACCGGGCCGGCCCCCTCCGCCTCGTCGCCGCCGAGGGCGCGCACGGCGTCCTCGGCGAGCAGCTCGATCTGACGGGCCAGGCGCAGGAGCCCGGCGCCCGCCTCGGTGGCGACGACCGGCCGCGAGCGCACGAGGAGCACGCGGCCGGCCGCGGTCTCGAGCGCCTTGATCCGCTGGCTGAGCGCCGAGGGGGTGACGTGCAGCGCGGGCGGCCGCGTCGAAGGAGCCGTGCCGAACGGCCGCGGCCAGCGCGCGCAGGCGGGAGAGGTCGAGGTCGTCGGTCAGCATCAGTTCTGCTTACGGTACTGAAGGAGCATGAGCTGGTCTACATCGTCGGAGCGTCTTAGCGTCGGAGCGTGTCCCCCCTCCTCGCCGCCGTGTCCGGCCTCGGCTTCGGCCTCTCGCTCATCATCGCCATCGGCGCGCAGAACGCCTTCGTGCTCAGGCAGGGGCTGCGGCGCGAGCACGTGCTCGCCGTGGTGGCGATCTGCGCGCTCTGCGACGCGGCGCTGATCGTGCTCGGCATCGCGGGCATCGGCGCGGTGCTCGAGTCGGCGCCGTGGCTCCTGGTCGTGATCCGCTGGGGCGGCATCGCGTTCCTGCTCGGCTACGCGTTCCTCGCCGCGAAGCGCGCCCTGCGCCCCGGGACACTCGAGGGCGACCCGGCGGGCGCGTCGACCTCGCTGCGGACGGCGATCACGACCTGCCTGGCGCTGACGCTGCTGAATCCGCACGTCTACCTCGACACCGTGGTGCTGCTGGGGTCCGTCGCGAACACGCACGGCGACGAACGCTGGTTCTTCGCGGTCGGGGCGGCGACGGGCAGCGTGCTGTGGTTCACGGCGCTGGGCTTCGGAGCGCGGGCACTGCGTCCGCTGTTCCGGAGCCGGACGGCGTGGCGGGTGCTGGATGCGGGAGTCGCGGTCGTGATGGTCGTGCTTGCGGTGTCGCTGGCGCTGTCCCACTGAACCACGACCCTGGCGCGGCGAGAGTTGTTCTACTAACATTGCAAACATGTTGTTCCGCGTCGACCACTCCTCGCCGCGCTCCCTGGCCGACCAGCTGGAGGCGCAGGTGCGCACGGCCGTCGCCGAGGGCGCGCTCTCGGCGGGCGACCGCCTGCCTCCGGCCCGCGAGCTCGCCGAGTCGCTCGACATCAACATGCACACCGTGCTCCGCGCCTACGCGGCGCTCCGCGACGACGGCCTCCTGCAGATGCGTCGCGGGCGGGGCGCGTGGATCGCGGAATCCGCCGGCCCCGGCCTGGTGCGGGTGACCGCACTCGTCGACCAGCTCGTCGCCGAGGCCCGCCGCAGCGGGATCGGCTCGGCCGAGCTCATCCGCCTGATCGAGAGGACCACCCCGTGACCGACCGCTCCCGCTCCCTGCTGGCCGCCGCCTCCCTCCTGCTGCCCTCGATCGCCGTGCTCGTCTCGCGGGTCGCGCTCGACGTGCCGCCCGTCCTCGCCTCGCACTGGTCCTCGACCGGCGCCGCCGACGAGACCGCGCCGGTCGGCGCGCTGCTGGCCCTGGCACTCGTCCTCTCCGGTGCCCCCGCGGTGGCGGGGGTCGTCGCCGCGCTGCTCGGGCACGGATCGCGGATGCTGCTCTCGTGCCTCGGACTGGTCGCGGGCCTCGGCGCCTCGGCCTGGGGCGACGTCGGTCGGCACGACGCTGGCGGCGGGCTCGGCCGAGGGCGCGCGGCTGGGCGGCTGGCTGCTCGTGCTGCTCGGCGGCCTCGCCTACGCGGTGGTGCCGGGCGCCCTCGCTCCGCGCAGCCGCTCGGCGTCGAGCACGCGCGTCGAGCGGATGGCGCTCGGCGACTCCGAGTCGGGCGCCTGGTCGCACACCGTCACCGGCCGGGTGTTCGCGGTCGTCGGAGTCGTCCTGGTGCTCGCCGCGGCCGTCGCGGTGTCGACGCTGCTCGCCGAGGGCTCGACGGGCCCCGCGATCGCGATGGCCGTGGTCCTCGGTGCGAGCGCGATCCTCGTCCTCGGCTTCACCCGGCTGCGTGTCACCGCCGACCGCCGCGGGCTGCGCGTGGTGTCGCGAGTGCTCGGGATCCCGCTTCGCCGCATCCCGCTCGAGACGATCGCCTCGGTCGGCACGGCCGACCTGCGGCCTGCGGAGTGGGGCGGCTGGGGCTACCGGATGATGCCGGGCCGCTCGGCGCTCATCCTGAACGCGGGCCCCGGGCTGGTGGTGCGGACCACGCGCGAGCGCGAGTTCGCGATCAGCCTGCGCGACCCCGAGACGCCGGCGGCGCTGCTGGAGGCGCTGCGGACGCGCTGAACCCGGTGGACGGCCGCGAGGAGCGGTCTGGACAAAAGTAGGAACATCGATCCGCACCGCCGGCCCCGCCGAGGCCCGCCGTTAGCGTGGAACCGCTCCCACCCCTGGGAGAGGGATGACCCTGCACTCGACCCGGGCCGGGCTCGGCGTCGACCTGACCACGGAGGTTGAATCATGCCGTTCACGACCACGGACGATGGCGTGGAGATCTACTACAAGGACTGGGGGCCCGCGGACGCGCAGCCGATCGTGTTCCACCACGGCTGGCCGCTGTCCTCGGACGACTGGGACGCGCAGATGCTGTTCTTCCACGCGCACGGCTACCGCGTCGTCGCGAGCGACCGCCGCGGGCACGGGCGCTCGACCCAGGTCGGCACGGGCCACGACATGGACCACTACGCGAGCGACGTGAACGCGGTCGTCGAGCACCTCGACCTGCGGAACGCGGTCCACATCGGCCACTCGACCGGCGGCGGCCAGGTCGCCCGCTACGTCGCGAAGTACGGCGAGCCGCAGGGCCGCGTGGCGAAGGCGGTCCTCGTGTCGGCGGTGCCCCCGCTCATGGTGCAGACGGAGGCCAACCCGGAAGGGACGCCGATCTCGGTCTTCGACGGCTTCCGCGAGGCCCTGGCGGCCAACCGGGCCGAGTTCTTCCAGGCCGTCGCCTCCGGCCCGTTCTACGGCTTCAACCGACCCGGCGCGACCGTCTCGGAGCCGGTGATCGCCAACTGGTGGCGTCAGGGCATGACGGGCAGCGCACTCGCGCACTACGAGGGCATCGCGGCGTTCTCCGAGACCGACCAGACCGAGGACCTGAAGGCCATCACCGTGCCGGTCCTCGTGATGCAGGGCGACGACGACCAGGTCGTGCCCTACGAGGACGCCGCACTGAAGCAGCACGAGCTGCTGCAGAACTCCACGCTGAAGATCTACGAGGGCTACCCGCACGGCATGCTGACGGTCCACGCCGACGTCATCAACCCCGATCTGCTGGCGTTCATCCGGGAGTAGCGGGAGCGGCACCGGCACCCGTGCTGCGCAGGTGCCCCCGGACACTCCGGGGGCACCTGCGCTCGTCGTGCTGACGAGGCTGGACGGCGGAGGAGCCCGGTTCCGTCATCTGTCGAGTCCTCCGAGCTCGGCGGTGCGCGGACCGGTGGGGCTTCGTAGGGTCCGAGCATGCCTTCCCCCGCCTCACCTCCTCCGGCTCGGCCGTCGGCCTGGGCGCCCCTGGCGATCACCGCGTTCCGGGTGCTGTGGCTCGCCCAGCTGGGCAGCAACATCGGCACGTGGATGCAGACCGTCGGAGCCCAGTGGTACCTGGTCGAGGCCGCGGCGGGCGCGGTCGTCATCGCCCTCGTGCAGACGGCGAGCCTGGCGCCCTCGCTCCTGGTCGCCCTGCCGGCGGGCGTCCTGGCCGACTCCCTCGACCGGCGACGGCTGCTGATCTGGGGGACGTCGGCCAGCGCGCTGCTGGCCGCAGCCCTGACCGTCGTGGCGGCCGTCGGCGCTCTGTCGCCGTGGACGATCCTCGCGTTCACCTTCCTGCTCGGCATCACCTCCACCCTGACGTCTCCCGCCTGGCAGGCGATCCAGCCGGAGCTCGTGCCCCGCGAGATGATCGCCGCGTCGTCCGCTCTCGGCGGGGTGACGGTCAACGGTGCTCGAGCGGTCGGCCCCGCACTGGCCGGAGTCGTCCTGTCGGCGTTCGGGGCCCCCGTCGTCTTCGGCATCAACGCGCTGAGCTTCGTCCTCGCCGTGATCGCGCTGCTCTGGTGGAAGCGGCCCGCACAGACCGGCCTGGACGACCGCGAGCGGTTCGGCGCGGCGCTGGCGGCGGGGATCCGGTACGTCGCCTCGGCGCACCTCGTCCGCCGCATCCTGCTCCGGTCCGCGCTCTTCGCCCTGCCTGCGAGCGCCCTCTGGGCACTCCTGCCCCTCACCGCGACGCGGCTCCAGCTCGACTCGAGCGGGTACGGCCTCCTCCTCGCTGCGCTCGGCGCCGGTGCCGTGATCGGCGTCTTCGCCCTGCCGTCGGCTCGGCGCCGATTCTCGGACAACGTCGTCATCACGACGAGCGCCGTGCTCTTCGCGGCGGGCACCCTCGCCGCGGCGCTCCTCCCGTTCGCGCCGACGCTGCTCCTGCTCGTGCTCGCAGGGCTGGCCTGGATCGGCACCCTCACCGTGCTGAACGCGGCCCTCCAGCTCACCCTGCCCCAGTGGGTGCGGTCCCGCGGCGCCTCGGTCTACCTCTTCGTCTTCATGGGGGCGATGGCCGTCGGCTCGATCGGCTGGGGTCTGGCCGCGCAGGCGCTGGGCACCTCGATCGCCTACACGGCGTCGGCCGGACTGCTGCTCGTGGTGGCGGTCAGCGTGCGGATGCTCCCCCTCCTGCCGGGGACGGGGAGGATCGATCGCAGCATCTCGATGTCGTGGCCCACACCCACCCTGGTGTCCGAGCCGGAGCCCGCGGACGGGCCTGTGCTGGTGACCGTCTCCTACCGGGTCGACACCGACTCCCTCGCCGCGTTCCGCACCGCGATGCGGCGCGTCGAGAGCTCTCGTCGACGCACCGGCGCCTCGAGGTGGGCCCTCTACCGCAGCGGCGAGGAGGCCGGCCTGCAGCTGGAGACGTTCCTGGTGCCGTCCTGGGGCGAGTTCCGGCGGCAGGAGACCCAGCGCCTCACCGGCCGCGACCGAGAGATCCGCGCTGCCGCGCTGACCCACGTGCAGGGCGAGCCGCTCGAACGGCACTACTTCCCCAGCACGACCTCCCCGAGTCGGGCCGGCGGTGTCAGCGCAGCGGAGTGACGCCGGAGGCCGGGCGCATGTCCGTCGCCGTCGATCCTCGAGCGCTGACAGGGCGGGAGCGCTCTCACGATCGGGCCGGAGGGAGCCATACTGGAGCCGACCCGAGGCCGACCTCTCGCAGGTCGATGCTCGAGCCCGGAGCGCGATCGCGGAGCAGGCGGATCGGATCGCCCCCAGCCGACCGCCGCTCGATCCGGCGGATCCTCCGACGGAGTCAGACGATGAGCAGCCGCACTCCCCTCGCCGACTTCCTCCGCGCCAGGCGGGCGGCGCTGCGACCGGAGCGGATCGGGCTGACGACCGCCGGAACCCGGCGGAGGGTCCCTGGTCTGCGTCGGGAGGAGGTCGCCGATCGCGCCAGGATCAGCCGCGACTACTACCTCCGCGTCGAGCAGGGGCACGACATCACGCCCTCCGACCAGGTGCTGAGCGCTCTCGCCCAGGCGCTCGACCTCGACGAGTTCGAGCGCGCCTACCTGTTCCGGGTCGCCAGGCCGCTCCCTCCGCTGGGCGCCTCCTCGCGCCCTCATCCGTCCATGGAGGCGCTGCTCGAGCACTGGCCGATGACCCCGGCGTTCGCGTTCGACCGGAACCTCGACGTCCTGGCGACGAACGACCTCCTGCGGTGCATCGCCCCGGAGAAGGGGGTGCCGGGGGCCAACCTGCTCCTCTCGGTCGCGGAGGGGTACGCGAGTGCTCGCGAGGACGGCATCCCGGCGGACCAGCTCGAGGTGTGGGACAGCATCTTCCGCGAGCTGATCGCGGCCCTGCGGTTCTACAGCGATCCCGACGACGCGCGCCTGCGGGAGATCGTGGGCGAGTGCTCCGTCCGGTACCGCCTCTTCCGGTCGGTCTGGGCCGAGTACGAGGTCCGGCCGATCACGCAGAGGGCGCTGCGGATCGACGTCGTCCCGTTCGGCTGGCTCGATTTCGACATGCAGACGTTCGAATCGGCGGTGGCACCGGGCCGCTTCGTCGTGACGTACCTCGCCCGGCCGGGGTCACCCGCCGCCGCGGCGGTCGACCACTTCGCGTCGCTCCGGCCCGCTGCTCGACGGTCGGAGGCGCACGTCACGCAGAACGCGGCGGTTCCCGGACCGTGACGGCGAGACGCTCGAGCGCGCGCCGGGCCGCGTCGTCGGCGGGCTCGAACAGGAGCAGCGTGTGCTCGCCGTCCTGCGGGGGACGCACCAGGCGGTAGTCCAGCGGGACGGTGCCGACGGCGGTGTCCAGGAAGCGGACGGATCCGCTCCCCCTCACTGGAGTCTCAGCGGCCCAGGCCGCGGCGAAGGCGGGGCTGCTCACGGAGAGCTCGCCCACGATGCTCCGGAACTCCCGATCACCCTCGTGCCGATCGAGCGAGGCGCTCAGCAGCGCCGTCACCTGCTCCGCCGCCTCCCGCCAGCAGGGCAGGTCCTGCAGGTGGCGCGCCTCGAGGAAGGTGGAGCGGGCGAGGTCGGCCCCCTCGAGGAAGTGGGGGGAGAGCGCCCGCGCGAGAGGAGTCGCGCACAGCACCCGGAGGTGCCGGTCGAGCAGCACGGCGGGGGTCCGGACCCACAGGGCCGCCCGCGGTCGGTCCCGTTCCCGCGGCACATCCGGTCCGTCGTCCACGACCCTCACGGTAACCACCGGCCCTCGCCCGAGCGTGGCCGTCGGAGGGTCAGGGTGGCGCTGCTCGGAGAGTCCTGCGGCACGCACCGGGCCCGCCTCGTCCGTGGTGGACTGATCCCATGACCGATCCACTGCTCTCCCCGACGTCCCGGCATTCCGCGCCTTCCGCGCCCCACTCGACGGTCGGCGCCTGATGGCCGAGGAGCGCGCGATCCTCGCCGGCGGATGCTTCTGGGGGCTCCAGGAGCTCCTCCGCGACATGCCCGGGGTGTTCGGCACCCGGGCCGGCTACGCCGGAGGCAGCACGCCGAACGCGACCTACCGCCACCACGGCGACCACGCGGAGGCGGTCGAGATCGACTTCGATCCCGAGCAGCTGTCGTACCGCGACCTGCTCGAGTTCTTCTTCCAGGTGCACGACCCCACGACGAAGAACCGTCAGGGCAACGACATCGGCACCGCGTACCGCTCCGTCGTCCTCGTCCTCTCCCCCGAGCAGGAGCGCGTCGCCCGCGAGACGATCGCCGAGATCGACGCGTCCGGACGCTGGCCCGGCCCGGTCGTGACCGAGGTCGAGCCGGCGGGCGAGTTCTGGGACGCCGAGGAGGAGCACCAGGACTACCTGCGCAAGCACCCCGGCGGCTACACCTGCCACTGGGTCCGGCCGAAGTGGGCGCTCGACGCCTGAGCGAGGCTGCGCGTCCCGCTCTCCTCGGCCGGATCGCGCCGGATCCGCCCGCCCGGAGGACGAGCGGCACGGGAGCGGGGCATCGCGGCGCACGGCAGCGAAGGGAGCCCTGCGAGGGTCACGCTAGTGGAGGGGACGGTCCACGAGGATCGCCGCATGACCCCTCCTCCTGACCACCGCCGATGACCCTGCAGGACGTGGTCGACGAGCTCGCCGGGGCACTCGGGCGGCCGATCGCGATCGAGGACCCCCGCGCCCGCCTCCTCGCCTCGAGCGCCGGACGCCCGATCGGTCGGGGCTCGCCGTCGCACTTCCCGGAGGAGTCCCTCCGCCTCTGCACTCCGGACGCCCGCCAGTGCCGCGTGTTCCCGGTCAGCGACCCCCGCGGCCGGCTCGCGGTCCTCCGCGTCGGGCACGACCGGCTGCCGCCGCTGACCCCCGAGCACTACTCGCTCATCAGCGCGGCGGTCGACACGGTCCGCCGCATCCTGAGCCCCTCGGCCCCGGACTCCACGGGCGTCCGGCGCGCCGAGCTCCTCGCGGATCTGCTGTCGGCCGACGTGGGCCGGCGCCGGGCGTCGTTCGCCGAGGCCGTCGAGCACCACTGGCTGCGACGCGACCAGGGCACCGTCGTCCGCGCAGTGCTGCTCGACGGTGCGGGCGGAGCACCGCGGAGGGCGTCCGTGGCCCGCCGCCTCGACGACTCCGGCCTGGTGCTCCTGGGCGACGAGCGGCGGATGTTGCTGCTGGTCGGCACGGAGGAGCCGGGATCGGACCAGGCGGACGAGACGGACGCCCTGGTCCGCGCCGAGGCGCACCGCCAGGGCGCGCGGGTCCTCGCCATCGGGTCGGCGCGCCACCGGAGGGAGGACGACGATCTCCGCCCGACCGCCGACCACGCCTCGCTCGCCGCGAGCATCGTCAGCGCGCTGCCCGACGGCCGCGACCGCGGGGACATCGCCGACCTGGGAGCCTGGGTGCTCCTGTCCTCCGTCGCCGCCGACAGCTCCCAGCTCGCGCTGCTGTCGCCCGCGGCGGCGACCCTGCTCGAGAACAGCGACGACGTCCAGCGGCGGACCGTCGAGGCCTACCTCGACGTGCGCGGCAGCGCGCGCGAGGCGTGCGCGATCCTGCACATCCACCGCACCACGCTCTACTACCGGCTGGACAACCTGCCGCCGACCGTCCGGGCCGCGCTCGACGACGGCCTCGCCCGCAGTGCACTGCACCTGTGCCTGAAGCTGATGCGGTTCCGGGGCGGCCACGAGGAGCGGCGGGCGTCGCGACCACCGTCCCCGGCAGGAGACGTCGTGACGGCCCGCGCGCTGCCCTCCGCCCGTCTCGGCGCTCCGCTCTCCGGGCTCCGGGGCGGCCGGGCGAGCGGGAGGCGGCCGTCGTGACCCCCGAGCCCGGCGATCTCCTCGACGGCGAGGAGCCACCGCCGTCGGATCCACTACCCGAGGCGGCCGTGTCGGCCGCCTCGCTCCCCGACCGGCCCGCCGCGTTCCTCACCGCGCTGGTCACCGAGCACTTCGTCCTGGAGTCGGCCCGGGGCATCACCGTGACCGAGTCGAGCAGCAGGGCCTCCCTCTACCTGACGATGCTGTCGAGCTCGCTCGTGGCGTTCGGCTTCCTCGCGCCCACCCCGTACGCGAGCGGGTTCCTGGCGGTGATCATCCCGGTCGTCGTCCTGCTGGGCCTCTTCACCTACGAGAGGCTCGTCCAGACCTCGATGGAGGACATCGCCGCACTCACGGCGATCCAGCGCATCCGCCGCTACTACGGCACTCTGCTGCCGGGCGCCGGCGGCTACTTCACGATGCCGCGCGGGCCGCACGCCCCGAACGAGCTGCTCGAGATCGGCCGGAGGCGCAGCTGGCGCGGCATCTTCTTCACCGTGTCCTCGGCGATCGGAGTCGTGAACTCGATCGTCGCCGGCGCGGGAGTCGCTCTGGCGCTGGCCGGGGGCGGCGGGGACGAGCCGCGCGCGATCGCGGCCGGGATCGCCGCCGCCCTCCTGCTGGCCGTGCTGCACGGCGTCTACCAGTTCCACCGCTACCGGCAGATGCGCCTGCGGATCGCCGAGGCGGAGGCCCTGGACGGCGTCGAGCGGGCGTGAGCCCGGCGGCGCCGCGCGCCGCCCGGGCCGGTCGTGCGGACGACGCTCGGGTCCGCGATCGGCCTGCGCGACCCTGAGGCTCCGGCATCGCCGGCGGAGCCGCGGGCGACACGGGTCCGGCCCGGCGCGATGCACGAGTGGCGGCCGGCCGCAAGGGTCAACACGGGCGGCGGCGCTGTGGTCGCATGGGGGTCCGGCGCCGTTCCGAGCGCGCGGGCCCACTCCCCCCTCCGTGCCCCCCGGCACGCCCGCTCACCTGGAGCCCCATGCCGTCGAGCGCCGACCTCGCGCACGCCACCCTCTTCGTCGTGCGGGAGCAGGGTTCGCCGGTCGCCGGCGGCCTCGCCCCGGAGCTGCGCGATCTGCTCGACGTCGTGCCGCTGGAGGCGGGCGACCCGGACTCCGCGGTCCAGGACGTCGTGCGCGCCGTCGCCTTCCACGGCGCGACCCGCTGGCTGATCGCGGGAGAGGGACGCGGCTGCGCGGTCGCCTCTCTCGTCGCCTCGCGCACGCTCGCGGGGCGCTCGGGCCTCTTCGGCCTCGCCGGACTCGTGCTGCTCGGCGGCTCCGCGGGGGTGGTGGCCGGACGGCTCCCGACCCTCCGGCTCGAGGACGCGGCGGGTGCCGCCGCCGCGATCCGCGCGTTCTGGGGCGAGCGGGCGGGGACCGGGCCCGTCGTGCTCGTGGACGCCTCGCGCGCCATCGCGTCGGCCCGCACCTCCACCCGTGTGCGGGCCCTGCTGGCCGAGCGGCTGCTCGCCGACGACCCGCACTACTCGCCCGAGGTCCTCACTCCGGCCCAGCTAGTGACCCTGCGCGCGATCGCCGACCGGGTCGTGCCGCAGGACGGCGGCCGGATCGACCTCGCGGCCCGCGTCGACGCCCAGCTGGCCGACGGGCAGGGCGACGGCTGGCGGAACGCCGTGCTGCCCGCCGACCCGATCGCCTACGGCCTGGGCCTGGACTCCCTCGACGGGTTCGCGGCACTGACGCCCGGGGAGCAGGACGGCCGGCTGTCCGCGGTGGCCGACGGCTCCGCTGCCGCCGGCGCCCTGACTCCGGAGCAGCTCACCGCCTGGTTCGAGGACTGCCGCGTCGACCTCGTGCGCCAGTGGCTCGCCCACCCGGCGAGCATGGCCCGCGTCGGCTACGACGGCTACGCGTCCGGCGGCGACACCCTCCCCCTCGCCGGATTCCACTCGCTCGGAGCGGATCAGCGCGAGGACTGGGAGCCCACGGCGAGGAGCCCGCGATGAACACCACAGGCATGCGCCGCTTCGACCTCGACGAGACGGTCGACGCCGTCGTCGTCGGCACCGGCGCGGGAGGAGCGCCGCTGCTGGCCTCGCTCGCGGCGCGCGGCCTGCGGGTCGTCGCGCTCGAGGCCGGCCCGCACTTCGACGGCCGGAACCACACCTCGGACGAGACCGTCGCGACCGAGATCAACTGGATGCAGGAGCGGCTGAGCGGCGGCGACGCCCCCACCGCCTTCGGCCCGAACAACAGCGGGCGCGGAGTGGGCGGATCGACGCTGCACTGGGGCGCGTTCACCCCGCGTCCCGATCCGCGCGACCTGCGCCTGCGCACCGAGTCGGGGCTCGGCCGCGACTGGCCGATCGCGCACGCGGAGCTGACCTCGTACATCGAGACCGTGGAGGCGGCGATCGGCGTCTCCGGTCCCGCCGACTACCCGTGGGACCCGTCACGGCGCTACCTGCAGGGCCCCGTCGACCGCAACGCGTCGGCCGACATGATGCTGCGCGGGTGCGCCGAGCTCGGGATGCGGGCGGTCGACGCCCCCGCCGCGGTCCTCAGCGCGAGCCGGCACCAGCCGGACCACGGCGAGCGGCCCGCCTGCGTCAACTGCGGGCAGTGCCACCAGGCTGCCGCACCGGCGCCAAGGCGAGCATGGACACGACCTACCTGCCCGCGGCCGTCCGCGCGGGCGCCGAGATCCGCGCCGAGGCGTTCGTGCACGGGATCGAGCTGGACGCGGCGGGTCGGGTGAGCGCCGTCCTCTACACGTCCGAGGGCGTCGAGCGGCGCCAGCGCTGCTCCGCCCTGTTCCTCTGCGCGGGCGGCGTCGAGACGCCGCGGCTGCTCCTGCACACCGGAGTCGCGAACAGCAGCGGCCAGGTCGGCCGCAACTTCCTCGCGCACGGCGCGACGCAGGTCTGGGGCACCTTCGAGAGCGAGATGCGCAGCTACCGCGGCTACCCCTCCTCCGTCATCTCGGAGGACACCGTGCGGCCGGCCGACGCCGACTTCGCGGGCGGGTACCTCGTCCAGAGCCTCGGCGTGATGCCGCTGACCCTCGCGACGACGCTCGTGCGCGGCGGCGGACTGTGGGGCCGCGAGCTGATGGACGCGCTCGACGGCTACCGCTTCCTGGCAGGGGTCGGCATCAACGCCGAGTGCCTGCCGTCGGACGGCAACCGCCTCGAGCTGACCGGCGAGCTCGACGAGCACGGCGTGCCCAAGGCTGTGATCTCGTTCTCCCCGGGCTCGAACGAGGACGCGATCGACCGGCACGCGATCCGCACGCTGACCGCGATCGTCGAGGCCGCCGGAGCGACGAGCACGAGGGTGCTCGCGCGCACCGCGCACACCCTCGGCACCTGCCGCATGGGCGAGGACCGCGACGACGCGGTCGTCGACGCCGACGGGCGCAGCTTCGACGTGCCGAACCTCTGGATCTGCGACAACTCGGTCTTCCCGAGCGCACTGATCGCCAATCCGGCGCTGGCGACGATGGCGCTGTCGCTGCGGACGGCGGACCGCTTCCTGGCGGCCTGAGGGTCGTCAGGCCCCATCGTCCGGGGCGACCCGCGCGTGCATCCGCTCGATCGCCGCGCGCAGCGCCGGAAGCTCCGACTCGACCGTCGCGCGGACGACCGCGTGCGTCGTATCGAAGTAGTGGTGCGCGAGCCAGTCCCTCATCCCCGTGATGTCGCGCCAGGGCGTCCCCGACTCCGTCGCCGGCAGATCGGCCGGCAGGTCCTTGACGGCCTCACCGATCTCGACCAGCCGCATCCGCACCGCGTCGAACACGAGGCCGTCGCCGAGGTCGCCGCGGGCGAGAT
Organism: Rathayibacter rhapontici; assembly: GCF_001995175.1. Lineage (GTDB taxonomy): Bacteria > Actinomycetota > Actinomycetes > Actinomycetales > Microbacteriaceae > Rathayibacter. Next base: position 52,371 of record NZ_MUKN01000012.1, on the reverse strand, counting down.
GCTGCTCGATCGCCGACAGCGCCTCGAGGACGTCCTGCAGGCGATGGAGAGGGATCCTGCTCACAGGGGGATCGACTCGGAGTCGACGGAGCGCTTGAGGTCCTCCTTGAGGCCGTCGGCGGGAACCAGGTCGACCGGGGCCCCGACGATCTCCTCCAGCTCACGACGCAGCGACAGCAGGGCGATCAGACCCGTTCCGCTCGGCACCGGTACGAGGAGGTCCACGTCGCTGTCCTGGCGATCGTCGCCGCGGGCCGTGGAGCCGAAGATCCGCGCACCGACGATCCCCCGCTCGCGCAGCACGCTCCGCATCCGCACGCGGTGCTCGCGCACCCGGAGTCCGACCGGCCCCGAGAGGGGGTCCGTCGGCTCCGGCTCGAGAGCCAGAGCGAGCCCGAAACCGGCGGCGGAGAGGAGTCGCCGGAGAGTGGGCAGAGTCGGCTCGCGGGCACCATTCTCGTAGGCGCTGATCATGCTCTGAGCGACGCCGGCACGCCGAGCGAGCTCACCCTGCGAGAGGGCGGCGCGTCGACGCGCGTCCTTCAGCACCTGCCCCGCCTCGATCCTCACCCCGACAGTCTATCGACGATCGTGTATGGTGGCGCCTCCACTCAGGCCTGGGTCCAGCGGCAGGTGTCGACGACGCGGACGGCGCCCAGCTCGTGCAGGTCGCCGTCGACGGCGGCGCGCAGGGCCTGGGCGTCGGCGGGCAGGCCGACCTCGGCCGCGCGCGGGAGCGGCAGGATCTCGACGACGACCTCCGAGTCGGCTCCGACGCCGAGGTCGTCGAGGTCGAGCACCCAGCCGTCGGCGTTCCAGAAGCGGTCCGCGCGCAGGACTCCGTCGACCAGGACGCGCGCCACGTCTCCCGCCCAGTCGATCTCGAGCTCGCGGCGGACGGCGTGTTCCGAGGCGGGCGGCAGCAGCAGCCGGTGCGCCGAGGCGTGCTCGGCGAAGCCGGCGTCGCGGGGAGCCGCGGCCCGGCCGTCGAGGCCGCCGTAGGAGTCGGGGGGCGAGCCGGCGGCGCGCAGCTCGTGCGCGTCGACCGGGCGGACCGAGTCGGCCCCGGGTGCCGCGATCGAGCCGGGCAGCTCCTCGAACGCGCCGTCGCGGTACTCGCGCGGAGCGGGGCGCACCGCGGCGCCGTCCGAGACGAGCCGCCCGTCCGCGTCCGTCCAGACCGGCTCCGCGCTGAGCACGAGCCGCACCCCTGAGTCGCCCTCGAGCGCCCATGCGTCCGCCCCGACCGCGGCGGGCAGCACGAGCACGTCGAGCGCTCCGTCGGCGGTGACGAGCACCGGCTCGGCACCGTCGAGGTCGACGTGGACGCCGTCGATCGCGGACCCGTCGACCGCGAGCGCCGTGCCGTCCGCGAAGCGGAGCCGGGGAGCGATCCCCTCCTCCGCGATCAGCACCAGGGTCGGCCGCTCGCCGCCCAGCACCGTGAACAGCGACGCCGTCGCCCACTCCAGCCGCGCGCCGGCGATCTCGAGCCCGACCGGCCAGTGCGCGATCGTGCCCACGGGGATCCGCACCGGCTCGTCCGGGAAGACGACCGTCCGCTCGTCGAGGACCACCTCGAAGCGCACGCCCGGGTGCTCCTCGAGGGGCTCGTACGGCTGGTGCCAGGTGACGAGGACCACTCCGCTCGTGCCGTTGCTGCGCAGCGCCCAGCGGAGCGTGGTGGAGTCGCGCACGCCCTCGGGCCGGACGTCGGGGAGGCTCGAGGGCATCTCGGCGAGCGTCGCGCCGAAGGCGGCGAGGAACGCGTGCTGGCGGCGCAGCAGCCCGAAGCTCGCGGCGGTGCGCCCCGTCGCTCCGATCGGCGCGCGGAAGTCGTAGTCGTAGACCGCCAGGTCGTTCGGGTAGCCGGTCGCCTGCGACTCCTGCAGGCCGGGCCCGGGATTCCGGCCGCCGGCGAACATGTAGTAGCCCTGCCAGGCCGAGCCGTTGCCGATCTTGTCGTGCGCGACCGCGGCGACGTCGAGCGCCTCCACACGCGGTCGGCGCTGGTACGCGAGCGCCATGCCGCCGCCGAGCTCGCAGGTCGCCGCCGGGTAGAGCTCGGACGGGGTGCGCGGAGCCTCGAGGGCGACGCCCTGACGGAGGTCCGCGCCGATGCCCGGGTCGTCCCAGACGTGCGAGAAGAGGAAGTGCTCGCGGAACGTGTCGTCCCACGGCTGGTCGTGATCGAGCCAGAAGCCGTCGGGGTAGCCGCCGAAGACCGGCAGCACCGCGTCGGTGGGCAGGTCGGCTCCGCCCCAGCCGGTCGCGGTCCAGATCGGAGCCGAGAGGCCGGCCGCGCGCGCCATCCGCTTGAGGGTGCGCAGGTGCTCGGGCTGGTCGTACAGCTCGTTCTCGAGCTGGATCGCGACGACCGGGCTGTCGGGTCCGCAGCGCGACGCGAGCTGCTCGCCGATCGCGGCGAACCAGGGCTCGACGAGCGCCAGGTACTCGGGATCGTCGGTGCGGTGCCGCACGGGCGCCTCCTGCACCCAGTCGGGGAAGCCGCCGTTGCGGACCTCGCCGTGCGCCCACGGGCCGATCCGCAGGATCACGTCGAGCCCGACCTCGGCGCAGAGGTCGACGAACGCGGCGACGTCGCGGTCGCCGTCGAAGCGGCGCTCGCCCCGCGCGGGCTCGTGGTGGATCCAGATGACGTAGAACGAGACGACGCTCACTCCGCCGGCGCGCATCAGTCGCAGCCGCTCCTCCCACCGCTCGCGCGGGACGCGGGTGAGGTGGAACTCGCCCGAGACGGGGACGAAGGGCACGCCGTCGCGGAGGACGCACCGGTCGGTCAGGCGGTAGCGCGAGTGAGGGTCCTCGACGGTGCTCATCGGCGGTTCGCGCCGCTCGCGCTCCCAGGGGGTATGCCGGACGGTGGCGGTCACGGCGCGGTCGGCGTGTGCGTCGGCGGTTCCGGGCATCGAGGAGGCTCCTTCGGATCGGGCGGCGGCGACCGATGAGGTACGCCGCGCGGACAGGCTAGCTGTAATCGCTCCCAGCCGGGAAGTCTTTGCCGTGCTTGACCGCAGAACATATCTCGGCGTCTCGTCCTGTGATCGTTTCCAGTCGCCCGTCTACACTGGGCCCATGTCCTCCCCCGGCCAGCCCCGGCGCCGCCCGACCATCGACGACGTCGCCCGGGCGGCGGGCGTCTCGCGCGGCACCGTCTCGCGGGCGCTGAACGGCGGCAGGTGGGTCAGCCCCGACGCGCAGCGCGCCGTGGACGCGGCCGTCCGGCGCACCGGGTACCGCGCGAACGCCCACGCGCGGGGCCTGCGCCTGCAGCGCGGCGGCGCGATCGCGTTCGTGCTCGGCGAGGACGTCGAGCACCTCTTCGCCGACCCCAACGTGGCCGTCCTGCTCACGCACGTCTCGAGGGCGCTGGCGGAGCAGGGCCACGCGATGGTCCTCCTCCTCGCCGCGGACACCGCCACCCGTCAGCACGCCCTCGACTTCCTCGGCACCGGTCAGGTCGACGGCGTGATGCTCGTGTCGTGGAGCCGCGACCTCACCCTCCTCGACGAGCTGCGCGCGGCGGGCCTGCCCGTCGTCTGCTGCGGCACTCCGGAGCGGCGCGGCGGCGACGCGGGCTGGGTCGCCGCCGACGACCGCGAGGGCGCGCGCCGCATGACCGAGCACCTGCTGAGCCTGGGTCGCCGCTCGGTCGCGATGATCGCAGGGCCGGACGACCGGCTGGGGGCCTCGCTCCGGGTCGACGGGTTCCGCGACGCTCTCGGCGACGTCGCCGCGCAGCCCGCCCCCGTGGAGTTCGGCGACTGGTCCGAACGCAGCGGCGCCGAGGCGATGACCCGGCTGCTCGACTCCTCCCCCGGTGTCGACGCCGTGTTCGCCGCCAACGACCGGATGGCCGCCGGCGCGATCGCCGTGCTGATCGCCGCGGGCCGCCGCGTGCCCGAGGACGTCGCGGTGGGCGGCTTCGACGACAGCCCCGCGGCGAGCGCCGCGCACCCCGCCATCACCACGATGCGCCAGCCGTTCGAGCGGATCGCCCGCGAGATGACCCGGCTGCTTCTCGCCGAGATCGACGGCGAGCAGCCCGCCCACGTGCAGCTCGCTACGGAGTTCGTCCGGCGGGAGTCCGCGTAGACCCGGCCGACCGGGCGCAGGGTCGCGATCCACGACGGAGTGGGACGAGGACGACCATGAGCGACGAGCGCAGCAGGACCATCACCTGGCACGACCCGAAGGCCACGGCCTCGGCCGCGATGCGGAGGAGCGGGCTCGACCACCTCCGCGCCATGAAGAACGGCCGCATCCCCCCTCCCCCGATCATCACGATGACGAACATGGACCTCGCCGAGGTCGAGGAGGGGAGCGTCGAGTTCCGCTGCCGGCCCGACGAGTCGCACGACAACACCCTCGGGAGGGTGCACGGCGGCTTCGTCTGCACGGTCCTCGACTCCGCCGCGGGCTGCGCCGTGCAGTCGACGCTGCCCGCCGGAGTCGACTGCACCTCGCTGGACCTGTCCGTCAGCTACCTCCGCGGCGTGCACCTGGACAGCGGTGAGCTGCTGGCGGTGGGCACCGTCGTGAAGCCCGGGCGCCGCGTCGCGTTCGCGCCGGCGACGGTCGTCGACTCCGAGGGCCGCCTGGTCGCGGCGGCCACGTCGACGCTGCTGGTGTTCCCCGTCGCCGAGGCGGGCTGAGGGACGCCGGATCAGTCGAAGTCGGTGCTCCGGCCGAGCTCCTCCCACTCGTCGGCGTCCGCCCGCAGCGCGTCGAGCGCGGCGCGGAACGCGTCCTGCGCGTCGTTCCCGAGCAGGAGGAGGGACGGGGTCGATTCCGACTCGACGACGCGGATCAGCGCGGCCGCCGCACGCTCCGGATCCCCGGCCTGCGTGCCGTGCGCCGTGTCGACCTCCTTGCGCCTGCGCCCCGCCGTCTCGGCGTAGTCGGCGATCGGCTCGGCCGACTGCGTGAGCGAGCGCCCCGCGAAGTCGGTGCGGAACCCTCCGGGCTCGACCGAGAACGCGCGGATCCCCAGCGGAGCGACCTCCTTGCGGAGCGACAGCGTCAGCGCCTCGATGGCGGCCTTCACCGCGGCGTAGTAGCCGGACCCCTCCGGCGAGATGCGCGCGCCGATCGACGAGAGGTTCACGATGGTGCCGGAGCGGCGCGAGCGCATCCCGGGCAGCACCGCCTTGATCGTGCGGACGGACCCGAAGAGCTGCGTGTCGAAGAGGCGCTGCACGGCCTCCTCCTCGCCCTCCTCGACGGCCGCGCGGTAGCCGTAGCCCGCGTTGTTGACCAGCACGTCGACCGGGCCGAACCGCTCCTCCGCGGCGCGCATCGCGGCCTCGACCTGCGTCTCGTCGGTGACGTCGAGGGCGACGGCGAGCGACGTCTCCGGGTACGGCTCGACGATGTCGCGGACGGAGTCGACGTCGCGCGCGGTCACCACGACGTCGTCGCCGTGGGCCAGGACGGCCTGCGCGAGCGCGCGTCCGAGCCCGGTGGAGCAGCCGGTGATGAGCCAGGTGGTCATGCGGTCCTTCTTCCTCGCGGTGCCCGCACGGTGCGCGGGACGTCGACAGTCCACCGGGTGAGCGCCGGGAGCGACAGGGGTGGACGACGGCACCGCGGGAACCGACCGGATCGTTATCCGCGCCTGGGCGTGTGCGGACCGGCCCGCCCCGACACTGAGCGGAGGGGGACGATCCGCGCCTCCGTCGTCCGCTCTTCCGGGGGTCCTCCGCCATGCACGTCCGTTCCCGCACGCTCCTCGGAGCCGCCGCTCTCACCGCCCTGGCCGCACTCTCCGGGTGCACTCCCGCCGACCCGGCGGCCGAGCCGACCGCGTCGGCCGGAGGCCCGACCTCGCGCCCGGGGCGACCACCACGCCCTCGAACGACCCGGCGACGCCGACCCCCACCGCGACCCCCACCGCCGCTCCCACCGCCGCCGACGCCACGAGCCTCCTCGTCGGGCCGACCTCCTTCTCTCTGGTCGACGACGCCGGCACGGAGCTCGGCACCTGGGCCTACCGCGACGGCACCGGCGCGGTGGCCGCCCTCACCGAGGCGTTCGGCAGCGCCCCCTTGGAGTCGGACGGCATCCCCTACGAGGGCTACCGCACCCGCAACTCCAGCTGGCCGGGCTTCGACTTCAAGGACACCGAGGTCTACGACGCGGGCGGGCCCGAGTCCGAGTACCCCGAGCCCGACTTCCTGCTCGCAGTGAACGCCCACGCGGTCGGCGACGTCGCGATCAGCACGCTGAGCGGAGTGGCGGTGGGCGACGCCGCCATCGAGGTGCGCGACGAGCACCCCGAGGCCGCGCAGGGCGACTCCCTCGCCGTCTTCGACTTCGACCGGACGCCGGTCGGAGTCCTGGACGGCACCGAGCTGACGAACTCCGTCGGGGTGCTCGCCGACGACGAGATCACCGTCTCGGGCCTCCGCGCGCCGTTCGTGAACTGGGGCGTCTGACCCTCGGCGCCCGGCCGGGGCGGACGGTCAGCCGACGCCCGACCCCGAGCCGACGAGCGGATGCGTCGACGCCACGACCGCGATCAGCGCGACGGCGGCGACGCAGACGCCCAGCCCGGCTCGGGAGAGCGGTCGACGCGTGGCGAGGAGCGCGACGGCGAGGATCCCGAGCAGTCCGGACCAGACCAGCAGCGCCCAGCCGAGGATCCAGGACAGGGCGAACGCCTCGTCCGACACCGTCTCGAGCGCGTCGCCGAGGCCGAAGGACAGGGCCGCCACGGCCGCGAACGCGAGCGCCGCGACGGGCAGAGCCACCGCCTCGCGCCGTCGCACAGTCTCCATGCGGTGACCGTAGCGCGCCGACGGGCGCACGCAGAAGGGACGGAGGATGACGGGCCGGGGCCGCCCGGGTGAACGGGCGCGGGTTTTACACGTCCGAAACCCCTCAGAAACCCCCCAGCATCTGCGCACGGTTGAGTAGGAGGCGACCCGGCCGCCCCGCCGACAGCACGGCGGGCCGCAGCCATCCCCCAGCCTCACGGAGCCCGACCATGCGCCCGACCACCTCCCGCACCCGCACCGCCGTCCGCGCCCTCGCACTCGGCGGCGCCCTCGCCGCCACCCTCTCGCTCGTCGCCTGCTCCGGCGCGAGCGACGCCGACGCAGGATCGGGCGGCGACGCCGAGAGCGTCACCGTGACGGTCGGCACGCTGCGCGGGCAGCCGCACTTCTACCAGCCGTTCCTCTACGAGCAGTTCGCCGAGGAGGGCGTGCAGTTCGAGGTGATCACCCTCGACACCACTCCCGCCCTCTCCGACGCTCTCGTCGCGGGGACGATCGACTTCGCGATCTCGGGCGTGACGCCCACCATCTCCTCCGTCGCCCAGGACCGCGATCTCAAGATCGTGGCCTCCGCGGCCGACGGCGGCTCGGGCTTCCTCGGCGGCGAGGGCATCTCCTCGGTCGAGGACCTCGCGGGCAAGAAGGTCGGATACATCCAGGGCAGCGCCCAGGAGGTCGCCCTGCGCTACTACCTCGAGGAGGCGGGCCTCACCGACTCCGATCTGGAGCTGACCACGATCCCGGTGCCCGAGATGGCGTCGGCGTACACGAGCGGCTCGATCGACGCCTTCTTCGGCGTCGAGATCGGCGTCTCGATCGCGGAGGCGGCCGGCGCGACCGAGATCGCCGACCCGTACGCGACTCCGATCGGCCGCGTGAACATCGGCCTCGTCACGACCGGCGCGATGATCGAGGAGCAGCCGGAGGTCGTGCAGAAGGTCGTCGACACGCACGCCGCGACCACCGAGTACATGGCCGACAACGTCGACGAGTGGCTGCCCGAGATGATCGCCGAGTTCGGCGGCGACCAGGACGTGCTCGAATCGGCGCTCGAGAACTTCTGGCTCCGCTCCGACCTGACCGAGGAGTACCAGGGCCAGCTGGAGGCGCTCGCCGGCCAGATGCAGCAGCTCGGCTTCATCGACGAGGCGCCCGCGATCGAGGACGTCGTGGACACGACGTTCGCGCCCACCTCCTGATCGGCCTGGCGATGACCACGACCCTCGAGCCCTCGACCGCCACTGAGCGGCTCGCCACCGCGAAGCGGCGACGCCGACCCGGGCGATCCGGCTGGACGACGTTCCTGCTCGGCCTGCCCGTCCCGATCCTGTTCGTCCTGCTCTGGCAGTTCGGGCGGGCGGGCGAGTGGGAGCTGCCGTTCGGCATCCGGATGGCGTTCCTCCCCTACCCGGGAGACGTCCTGGTCTCGCTGATCGACTACGCGTTCGCCGGGCTGCGGAACGACGCGTTCAGCGGGCTGCTCTGGACCGATCTCGCGCGAGCGCCGGACGCGTGTTCGGCGGCTTCGCCCTGGCGACGGTCCTGGCGGTGCCGCTGGGCGTGCTGATGGGCCGCTACTACGTCGTGAACTCGCTGTTCGATCCGTTCATCAACCTGTTCCGCCCGGTGCCCGCGACCGCGTGGGTGCCGCTCGTGGCGCTCCTCATCGGCTACGGCGACCAGGCGTCGATCTTCCTGATCACGCTGTCGGCGTTCTTCCCGATCGTGCTGGGCACCATCAGCGGCGCCCGCCAGGTGCCGCCCCGGCTGATCGAGGCGGCGCGGATGCTGGGCACCGGCACCGCGGGCGTGCTCGCGCGGGTCGTGCTGCCCGCCTCCGCCGCCGCGATCGTCAACGGCATGCGGGTGGGACTCGGGCTCGCCTGGGTCGTGCTCGTGCTGAGCGAGACCACGGGGGTGAGCACGGGGCTGGGCTCGACGATCTTCCTCGCCCGCGACGTGGTCCGGACCGACCTGATCGTGGTCGGGATGATCTGCATCGCGATCGCCGGCTTCGCCTCGGACCGTCTGCTGCTGCTGGTGTTCCGGCTGCTGTTCGGCCGCCGGCCGCTGATCTCATGACCGCGTCTTCCCCGAAGAGGAGTGCCCGATGACCGTCGCGACCCCCGCCGTCCGCACCGCGGACGTCCACGTGCTCGACCTCGTGAAGCGCTACGAGACCGCGGGCGGCGGCGTGCTGGCCATGGCCGACGTGACGCTCGACATCCCCTCCGGCGAGTTCGTGGCGGTGGTCGGAGCGAGCGGCTGCGGCAAGTCCACGCTGCTGCGGATCCTCGCCGGGTTCGAGGAGGCGACGGAGGGCGTGGTCGAGGTCGGCGGCTCCCCGGTGTCGGCGCCCGGACCCGATCGCGGCGTCGTGTTCCAGGACTACGGCCTCTTCCCGTGGTTGAGCGTGCGCGAGAACGTGGCGTACGGACCGCGGCGCAAGAAGCTGCCGAAGGCGGCCGTGACGGAGGTGACCGACCGCTTCATCGAGGCGGTGCGGCTCACCCGCTTCGCCGACCGCTACCCGGGCGAGCTCTCCGGAGGCATGCAACAGCGCGTCGCGATCGCCCGGGTTCTCGCGAACGAGCCGTCGGTGCTGCTGATGGACGAGCCGTTCGGCGCGCTGGACGCGCTGACCCGCTCCGATCTGCAGATCGAGCTCAAGCGCATCCACCGCGAGACCCGCACGACCGTGCTCTTCGTCACGCACTCGATCGAGGAGGCGGTGTACCTCGCCGACCGCGTCGTCGTGATGACGGGCGGCGCCTCGCACGGGGTGCCGGGCCACATCAGCGAGATCGTGCCGATCGACCTGCCGGAGGAGCGCGATGTGACGGCTCCGGAGTTCAACGAGTACAAGCGCCGGATCTCGGAGCTGGTGCACGCGCCGGCGTGACCCTCAGGCTCGAGACGCGTCGGCAGCATGGTCTCGAGATACCGGCACCCGCATCCGCAGCCCGGCGGGCGCGCAGAGCGACCCCTCTCGCGTTCCGAGGCGGGTCAGAGAGTCGTCGGGTCCTGACCGGCGCGGCCAGGATCCGACGGCGGAACGCGCGGGGCGACCGGCGTCGGCCGCAGCCCCGGCGGTCGGGTGATGACGCGCCGGCCGGTCGGAGTGGTCCAGTCGGTGGTGCCGTCGGGATGGAGGACGTACGTCCAGCGATCGCCGTGGCGGACGTGGTGATGCGCGGTGCAGAGCGAGGCGAGGTTGTGCGGCCCGGTCTCACCGCCGTGGCGCCATTCGACGGTGTGATCGGCTTCGGCCGACGAGGCGGGCCGAGTGCAGCCGGGGAAGCGGCAGGTCTCGTCGCGCAGCTGCACGAAGAGCCGCATCCGCTCGGGCGGAAGTCGGTGCGTGCGCCCGACCGAGAGCACCTCGCCGGTGTCGGGCTCGGTCACCACGCGCGTGAGTGTCGAGACGAGCAGCGATCGAGCGGAGTCGGCGGGGACGGGGCCGTAGCCGTCGAGTTCGACCGGCGCGTCGTCGAGGCCGAGCGCGGTGCTCGCCGTGAGGGTGAGGCGCACGTGAGCGCGGACCCCCGGCACGTAGGCCGCCTCCCTGCTCTCGAGGTCGGTCAGGGGGATCGTTCCGATGAGGTCTCCGTCGCAGACGAGGTCGGTGAGGGCGTCGGCTCGCAGCTGCGCGAGGGTCCGCTGGTCGCCGGAGGCCCCGTCGGGATCGGCGCCGTCGCGCAGCGTCCGGGCGATGCGGTCGAGCCGGCTGTACATCCCCAGCGCGGCTGTGGCGGGCAGATGAGCGCACAGCATCGCCATGCCATCGGCCTCCGGGGCGATCCACACGGCACGGTCCTCGCGCGCTCGAGCGTGACGCTCGGTCAGTGGCTCCGGGTGGAGTTCCTCGCGCAGGCGAGCGAGCGCGCGCCGCAGCTGAGTCGGGGTGATCGCCACGGCCAGGTCGGCGGCCTGCTCGTCGAAGGCGGGGCGGGACGCGACCGGCAGAGTCGCGGCGATCGCGCAGACGATCTGGCCCGCCTCCCAGCGCATCCGGGCCGCTGCGAGTGCCGCCCGGGTGAGCGGGAGGTCCTCGATCAGGAGCGCGGCGTGATCGAGTTCCCGCGCAACCGTCCGCTCGGACACCCCGAGGGCGACGGCGAGCTCGGCCCGGACGGATCTCGCAGCGAGGTCGTCGGAGGCGGGATCGGCGGGCCCGCGGGCGAAGGACTCCGGCTGCGCCATCGCCGTCCGGTACCCCGAGTACAGCTCCTCCGCGGAGGCGAGCAGGATCGGGGACGCCGCGCGCGCCAGCTCGGCCGCCCGGTCTCCGTGGCCGCGCACCTCACCGAGCAGCGCCTCCGGCGCCCGAGTCTCTCCGTCCGATGTCATCCCCGCAGTGAACCAGTGACCGGTGATCCGAGCGTCCGGTCCCCCTGGATCGGTGGAGGAAGGTCGGGTCCAGCGGATGGGGAGGAGCAGCGCTCCCCGTCACGCGTAGGCGCGCGCCGCCTCCTCCAGGCACTCGCGGAACACCCGGACCGCCGGTGACGCGAGCCCCGCCTCGCGCTGCGCCGTGAAGATCGTGCGCCGGGGCGCTCCCGGCAGCTCGAGCAGGCGGCAGTCCGGCTCCCCGCCCGCCCACACGAGGTCCGGCATCAGCGCGACCGCGTTGCCCGAGGCGGCGAGCCGGATCTGCGCCTGCAGGTCGGCCGTCTCGAAGCGCACGTCGGGCTCGAAGCCGGCGACCCGGCACAGCTGCTCGGCGAAGTGGCGGCTCGCGGTGCCGCGCGGCTCCATCACCCAGGCCTCGTCGCGGGCGTCGGCGAGGCGCTGCACAGCGGAGTCGCGGCGCACCGCCAGACGGATCGCGTCGCTCGTGAGGTCGGCCCGCACCAGACCCGGCAGCCACGATGTCGAGTGGCCCGGGTACTGCTCGGCGACCACGAGGTCGAACTCGCGCGCCCACGTCTCGTGCAGCGCCCCCTCCGGTTCGCGCTGCACCATCTCGACCCGCACCTCGGGGAACCGCTCGGACGCGAAGCGGAGCGCGCTCGGCATCAGCGCCAGGGCGGCCGACTGGAACACCGCGACGCGCACGCGTCCGGTGACCGACTCGCCCGATGCGGCGAGCGCCGCCTCCGCCCGCTCGAGCAGCGCGAGCACCTCCCCGGCCGCCTCGACGAGGATCTCGGCCTGCGGAGTGAGCTGCACGCGCCTCCCGACCTTGCGCAGGAGCTCCACGCCGGTCTCGCGCTCGAGCACGCTCAGCTGCTGCGAGACGGCGGACGGACTGTAGGCGAGGGCCTCGGCGGCGGCCGCGAGAGTGCCGCGGACGGCGACCTCGCGCAGCAGGACCAGGCGGCGGACGTCGAGCACGGGAGGCCCCTCCGATTCATCAGCTCAGCTGACCGGTACCGGTCACGAATCATCGCTTCTGCTCAACGGTACCGCGTCGAATACTGAGGGGAGACGCCGCTCCGACCTTGCGGCGCACGAGCCGAAGGACACGATCGTGACCGACCTCGCCGCACGCCCCGCCACGAGCGGAGCGACCGCCCCGACCGCCGCCCCCTCCCCCGACTCCGTCGCCCCGGCGCTCGTCGACGCGAGTGTCGCCCTCGTGCGCCGCTGGCTCCGCGAGGCCGCGGACATCCCGACCGACGCCTCCGGAGCGCAGCTGGCCGGCGTGCTGAAGGACCCCTCCGGGCTCGACTTCACCGTCGGCTTCGTCGACGGCGTGGTCCGCCCCGAGGACACCCGGGTCGCCGGCGCGGCCCTGCGGTCGATCGCGGGCGGCGTGCCCCGCTTCCTCCCCGCCCCGATGCGCGGCGCGGTCGCCCTGGGCGGAGTGATGGCCCCGATCCTGCCCGACGTGGTCGTGCCGATCGCGCGCCGGGTGCTCCGGCGGATGGTCGGCCACCTCATCATCGACGCGACCGACGCGAAGCTCGGCCCCGCGATCGCGAAGATCCGCCGCGAGGGCGTCCGGCTCAACATGAACCTGCTCGGCGAGGCCGTGCTCGGCCGCACGGAGGCGCAGCGACGCCTCGAGGGCACCCACCGCCTCCTCGCCCGCGACGACGTCGACTACGTCTCGATCAAGGTCTCCTCCACCGTCGCTCCGCACAACCCGTGGGCCTTCGATGCCGCGGTCGACGACATCGTCGAGGAGCTCGCTCCGCTGTTCGCCCGCGCCGCCGCTGCGACTCCGGCGAAGTTCGTCAACCTCGACATGGAGGAGTACAAGGACCTCGACCTCACGATCGCGGTCTTCACCCGCCTGCTCGACCGTGCCGAGTTCCACGACCTCGAGGCCGGCATCGTGCTGCAGGCGTACCTGCCCGACGCGCTGTCGGCGATGATCCGCCTGCAGGAGTGGAGCGCCGGCCGTCGCGCCCGCGGTGGGGCCGGCATCAAGGTGCGCGTGGTCAAGGGCGCGAACCTGCCGATGGAGCAGGTGGAGGCCTCGGTGCACGGCTGGCCGCTCGCGACGTGGAGCACGAAGCAGGACTCGGACACGAACTACAAGCGCGTGCTCGACTACGCGCTGCACCCGGAGCGCATCCGCAACGTGCGGGTCGGCGTGGCCGGCCACAACCTCTTCGACGTCGCCTACTCGTGGCTGCTCGCCGGGGAGCGCGGGGTCCGCGACGGCATCGAGTACGAGATGCTGCTCGGCATGGCGCAGGGCCAGGCCGAGGCGGTGCGCCGGACCGTCGGCTCGCTCCTGCTCTACACGCCGGTCGTCGCCCCGGCCGAGTTCGACGTCGCGATCGCGTACCTGATCCGCCGGCTGGAGGAGGGCGCCTCGAGCGAGAACTTCATGTCGGCCGTGTTCGAGCTCGAGGCGCAGCCCGAGCTGTTCGCGCGGGAGGAGGCGCGGTTCCGCGCCTCCGTCACCGCTCTCGACGGTGCCGTGCCGCCCGCGCACCGCGTCGCCGACCGCTTCGCCGCCGTCGGGCGCCCGGGCTTCGGCGACTTCCGCAGCACCCCCGACACCGATCCCTCCGTCGCGGCGAACCGCGACTGGGCCGGCGCGATCCTCGCGCGGGTCCCCTCCTCCCGGCTGGGCGTCGACAGCATCGAGGCCGCGACGCTCACCGCCCTCCCCGAGCTGGAGTCGGCGCTCACCGCGACCCGCGACGCCGGCCTCGTCTGGGGCCGCGTCCCCGTCGACGAGCGCGCGCGGATCCTGCACCGCGCGGGCGAGGAGCTCGAGGCGCGCCGCGCCGACCTGCTCGAGGTGATGGCGGCCGAGGCCGGCAAGACGATCGACCAGGGCGACCCGGAGGTGTCCGAGGCGATCGACTTCGCGCACTACTACGCCGAGCGCGCCCGCGAGCTCGACTCGGTCGACGGCGCGCAGTTCCACCCGGCGCAGCTGACGCTCGTCGCGCCGCCGTGGAACTTCCCGGTCGCGATCCCGGCGGGCGGCGTGCTCGCCGCCCTCGCCGCGGGCTCGGCCGTCGTGCTCAAGCCGGCCGGCCCGACGGCGCGCTGCGGCGCGGTCGTCGCCGAGGCGCTCTGGGCCGCGGGGGTCCCCCGCGAGGCGCTGCTCCTGCTGCGGGTCCCGGAGGAGGAGCTCGGCGCGGACCTCGTCGCCTCGCCCGCCGTGGACCGCGTGATCCTCACCGGCGCCTACGAGACGGCGGAGCTGTTCCGCTCCTTCCGCCACGACCTCCCGCTGCTCGCCGAGACGAGCGGCAAGAACGCGATCATCGTCACTCCCTCGGCCGACCTCGACCTCGCGGTCAAGGACGTCGTCTCGAGCGCCTTCGGGCACGCCGGCCAGAAGTGCTCGGCCGCGTCGCTCGTCGTGCTCGTCGGCTCCGTCGCCCGCTCGAAGCGGTTCCGCGCGCAGCTGCTCGACGCCGTCGCCTCGCTGACCGTGGGCTACCCGACCGACCCGGCGACGCGGATGGGACCGGTCATCGAGCCGGCCGCGGGCAAGCTGCTGCGCGGGCTCACCGAACTCGGCGCCGGAGAGAGCTGGCTGCTGCAGCCGAAGAAGCTCGACGACTCCGGCCGCCTGTGGAGCCCGGGTGTCCGCGACGGCGTGCGCCGCGGCTCCGAGTACCACCGCACCGAGTACTTCGGACCGGTGCTGGGCATCATGACCGCGCCGACCCTCGAGGACGCGATCGCGCTCGTGAACGAGGTCGACTACGGCCTGACCTCGGGGCTGCACGCGCTCGACCCGGTCGAGATCGGCACGTGGCTCGGGAGCATCGAGGCGGGCAATCTCTACCTGAACCGCGGCATCACGGGCGCGATCGTCGAGCGCCAGCCGTTCGGCGGCTGGAAGAAGTCGGCGGTCGGCCCGGGCACGAAGGCGGGCGGGCCGGACTACCTACTGGGCCTCGGCACGTGGACGGCTCGCGCGTCGACGGCGACGGCGGAGGTGCCTGCTGCGGCTGCGGGGCTCGTCGCAGCGGCTCAGGCGGAGCTGTCGGCCGGTGAGGCGGGAGCGTCGAGCGGACGGCGCGCAACGCGGCGGCAGCCCTCGCCGAGCACGCGCCCCGCGACGTGACCGGACTCGCGGCCGAGCGCAACGTGTTCCGGCGGCTCGCGTACGGCTCCCCTGTTCTGGTGCGCCTGGCCGACGGCGAGCCGGTGGGCGCGCTCGTGCAGGTCGTCGCCGCGGCGGCGGGCGCGGAGGAGCGGTGCTCGTGTCGAGCACGACGTCGCTGCCCCCGCGGATCGCCGCCGCCACGGCCGCGGTCGCCGACGTGGTCGTGGAGGACGAGGCGGCGTGGTCGCGCCGGGTGCGTGCGCACGGAGCGGGCCGGGTCCGGCTGATCGGCGCACCGGCCTCCACGGTGACGGCGGTCACCGGCGGTCGGCCCGACCTCGCGGTCCACGCCGGTGCCGTGACGGAGTCGGGACGCCTCGAGCTCCTGCCGTTCGTCCGCGAGCAGGCCGTCTCGATCACCGCGCACCGCTTCGGCACGCCGGACCACCTGACGGACGCCCTGCTCTGACGCAGCGGGTCTCGATACGCCCCTCCGCGGCTACTCGACCAGCAAGCCGGCTCTGCTGATCGAGCAGCCCTCGCAGAGGGCGTATCGAGATCCACCCTCCCGGCGACGGCGCGCCTCGCTGCGCCGCTCAGCGCCTACTCGACCAGCGAGACCGGGCTAGAACAGGCCGCGCGGCGACTCCACCGAGGCGAGCACGCCGGGGGCCGCCACGATGGTGAGCCGTCCGACCTCCTCGGGGGTCAGCTCCGGCAGTCGCTGCGCGAGGTCGAGGAAGCGCTCGATCTCGCGCTCCTCGAGCACGTCGGCCGCGAGCGTGCGGAACTTCGAGACGTACTGCTCGCGCGAGAACGGGTGGGCGCCGAGCGGATGCGCATCCGCCACCGCGATCTCGTCGACGATCGTGGTGCCGTCGGTGAGCAGGATCTCGACGCGCGCGCCGAACGCCTTCTCGGCCGGGTCCTCGGAGTGGTAGCGGCGGGTCCACTCCGCGTCCTCCTCCGTCGTCGTGCGGTGCCAGAGCGCGATGGTGTCGGCCCGGGCCGCGCGCTCGGGGGCGTAGCTGCGCAGGTGGTGCCACGCGCCGTCCTGCAGCGCCACGGTGAAGATGTAGGGCACCGAGTGGTCGAGCGTCTCGCGCGACGCCTGCGGGTCGTACTTCTGCGGGTCGTTCGCGCCCGAGCCGATGACGAAGTGCGTGTGGTGCGAGGTGTGGATCACGATGCGCTCGACGCGCTCGGGGTCGGCCGCCTCGGGGTGGGAGTGGTGCAGGCGGCGGGCGAGGTCGATGAGCGCCTGCGCCTGGTACTCGGCTGAGTGCTCCTTCGTGTACGTGTCGAGGATCGCGCGCTTGGCCTCGCCGCGATCGGGCAGCGGCACGTCGTAGGACGCGTCGGCGCCGTCGAGCAGCCAGGCGATCACGCCGTCCTCGCCCTCGTAGATCGGCGACGGGCTGGTCTCGCCGCGCATCGCCCGGTCGACGGCCTCGATCGCCATCTTGCCCGCAAAGGCCGGCGCGTACGCCTTCCAGGTCGAGATCTCGCCCTTGCGGGACTGCCGGGTCGCGGTGGTGGTGTGCAGCGCCTGGGCGATCGCCTGCTCGACCGTCGCCACGTCGAGCCCGAGCATCGTGCCCAGGCCGGCGGCGGCCGACGGGCCGAGGTGGGCCACGTGGTCGATCTTGTGCCGGTGCAGGCTGATCGCCTTGACCAGGTCGACCTGGACCTCGTAGGCCGTGACGATGCCGCGCAGCAGCTGCGCGCCTCCGATGCCCGCGTGCTGGGCGACGGCGACCAAGGGCGGGATGTTGTCGCCCGGATGCGAGTACTCGGCCGCGAGGAAGGTGTCGTGGTAGTCGAGCTCGCGCACGGCGACGCCGTTCGCCCACGCCGCCCACTCGGGTGAGACGCGACGGGAGAGGTCGGTGCCGACGACGACGGCGCCCTCTCCCCCGATCGACGCGGGGTGCGCGAGCGCCTGCGAGCGGGCGGCGACGACGGGGCGGCGCAGCAGCGAGGCGGTGGCGACGGCCGCGTTGTCGATGACCCGGTTGACGACCATCTCGGCGACCTCGTCGTCGACGGCGACCGGGTCGACGGCGATCTCGGCGAGCGCGTGGGCGAGCTGGCCTGCGCGCTCGAGGTTCTCGTCGCTGCGGTGGACGCGGACGTGGTGATCGTGCACGGGGGCTCCTTCGGCTCGTCCTCCCAGGCTAGGACCTGGTCTCGCGTGCTCGCGACGGCGATCTCCTCGCCGCCGGGCCTCAGCGGGCCGCGATCCCCGCTCCGGCGCCGGGTCCTGGAGGATGGCGGCATGCCTCGCACGCGCGTCGCCGCCTTCGACTGCGGCACCAACTCCCTCCGCCTCCTGATCGCCGACGTCGACGGCGACCGCCTGACCGACGTGGTCCGCCGCACCGAGCTCGTCCGTCTCGGCCACGGCGTCGACCGCACCGGCCGCTTCGACCCCGCAGCGCTCGAGCGCACGCTGGCCGTCACGCGCGAGTACGCCGATCTGGTCCGCGATGCCGGAGCGACGCGGCTGCGCTTCGCCGCGACCTCCGCCACCCGGGACGCGAGCGATCGTGGGGAGTTCCTCGACGCGGTGGAGCGGATCATCGGGGTGCGCCCCGAGACGATCAGCGGCGAGGAGGAGGCCGCGCTCTCGTTCCGCGGCGCCACCGGGGTGGTCGACACGGACCGGCCGGTGCTGGTCGTCGACCTCGGCGGCGGATCGACGGAGCTGGTGCTCGGCGACGCGGCGCCCGAGCAGGCGCACTCGATGGACGTCGGCAGCGTCCGCCTGACCGAGCGCCACCGCCGGGCCGCGGCGCCGACCGACGAGGAGCGGGAGGCGATGCGCGCCGATGTCCGCGCGGCGCTGGCCGCCTCCTCCGTCGACCTCTCGCGCGCCCGCAGCGTGGTCGGCGTCGCCGCGACGGTGCTGACCGTCACCGCGCACGCGCTCGGACTCCGCGCCTACGACCGCGGGGCGCTCGAAGCGGAGCTCCCCCTCGCCACCGTGCTCGCCGCCTGCGACGACCTCGCCCGCCTCTCCCCGGCCGACGCCGCGGCGCTGCCCTACCTGCGCCCGGGCCGCGAGGACGTCATCGCCGCCGGCGCGCTGATCTGGGGCGAGGTCCTGCGGGCCGCGAGCAGCGCCTCCCCCGGACTCGACTCCGTCACGTCGACCGCGCACGACCTCCTCGACGGCATGGCGCTCGGCCTCGGCGGGGGCGCCGACCGGGCGGAGTAGCGTGGACGGTCCCGCCCCGCCCACCGTGAGGAACCCCGCCATGACAGCTCCCGTCGTCGTCCACGTCGTCTTCACCCCCGCCGAGGGCGCCCGCGAGCGCATGGTCGACGCCCTGCGCGCAGGCATCGCCGAGGTGCACGGCGAGCCGGGCTGCGAGCTCTACTCGATCCACGACGCGCCCGACGGCACCGTCGTGATGATCGAGAAGTGGACCAGCGCGGCCGAGCTCGACGCCCACGGCGCGGGCGAGCCCGTCGCCCGCCTCAACGCCTCGCTCGAGGGGCTGCTGCAGGAGCCGCCGCGCATCGTGCGCCTCGCCCCGATCCCCGCCGGCACGCCGGAGCAGGGCGCGCTCTGACCGTCGCCGCCGGCGGCCCTCGCCGTTCGGTCGTCGCCGTCAGCGGCCCTCGCTGTTCGGTCCTCGCCGCCGGCGGCTCTCGCCGTCAGCGGGTCAGCTCGCTCCCCGAGTCGCGCGTCAGGCGCGCCGCCGCGACGAGCGGCACCAGCGTCAGCACCGCGATCACCAGGAACGCGAACCGGTAGGGCACGAGGCCCGGACCCAGCGCGGTCCCGACCGCGAGGGCGACGCCGCCCACCGCGACTCCGAAGCCCGCCGCGACCTGCTGCGTGGTCGCGCTCAGCGTGTTCGCGCCCGACATCCCCTCGGCGGGCACCTCGGCGAAGGTGACGGTGTTGTAGGCGGTGAAGCCGGCCGAGCGGGCGACGCCGCTGAGCACGAGCAGGGCGACGACCGCGGCGATCGGCACCTCCGGGGTGAGGAACGCCATCGCCGCCATGCACGCGACTCCGATCGCGTTCGAGACGACCAGCACTGTCCGGAACCCCAGGGTCCGCAGCAGCCACGTGGTGGCGGGCTTGATCGCGAGGTTGCCGACGAACAGGGCGAGCACGACCGAGCCGGCCTGCACCGGGCTCCAGCCGAACGCGTCCTGGAACAGCAGCGGCAGGAGGAACGGGACGGCGTTGATCGTCGCCCGGTAGAGCGATCCGCTCGCGTTCGCCACCCGGAACGTCGCGAAGCGGAAGGCGTCGAGGCGGACGAGCGGATGCGGCGCACGGCGCAGATGCCGGACGGCAACCGCGGTCACGGCTGCGCCCGCGACGGCGAGCGTCAGCGCGCGCGGGTCCGAGACGGAGGCGGCGACCAGCCCTGAGGCGCCGACGAGCGCGCCGAGGCCGACGACGACGAGCACCAGGCCGACGACGTCCAGGGGCGGCGGCGCCTCCTCCCGCCCACCGGGCACGATGCGCAGCGCCAGGACGAACGCGACCGCTCCGAGCGGCAGGTTGATCAAGAAGATCCAGTGCCAGGACGCGTAGGTGGTCAGCAGTCCGCCGACGAACGGAGCGACGATCGGCGCCACGAGGCCCGGCCAGACCAGGATCGCGATGGCCTCGATGATGCGCTCGCGCGGCGTGACCCGCAGCACTGCGAGGCGGCCGACCGGCACCATCAGCGCTCCGCCCACACCCTGGAGGACCCGCGCGGCGATCAGCACGGGCAGCGTCGGGCTGAGCGCGCAGAGCAGGGACGCGATCGTGAAGACGGCGATCGCCAGGGTGAACACGCGGCGCACGCCGAAGCGCTCGCTGAGCCAGCCCGAGGCCGGGATCAGGACCGCGACGGTGAGCAGGAACGCGGTCACGGTGATCGCGATCGCGGCGGAGTCGACCCCGAGGTCGGCCGCGATCGCGGGCGCCGCGGTCGTCACGATCGTCGCATCGAGGTTCTCCATGAAGAAGCAGCCGGCGACGAGGAGCGCGAGAGCGCGGTTTCGGCGGGGATCCAGGGGGTGCCTCCTCGAGGGGTGGACGGGCGGTGAGTGACTCAGCGGGACGAGCGGGCGGGAGCGGCGTCCGCGACTCCGGTACCGTCGAGCGCATGAGCGACGCTGCAGAGACCAGGACCGTCCAACTCCGACGCTACGAGCTGGTGGACGGGGTGATCGACGACTTCCTCGCCTGGTTCCGGGCGAGGATCGTGCCGGCGCGCGAGGCGCTGGGCTTCCGGATCGAGTTCGCCTACGCCGACCGCGAGGTGAACGAGTTCGTCTGGGCGGTCAGCACGCCCGGAGACGCGGAGTCGTTCCTCGCGATCGAGAAGACCTACCTGGCCTCGCCCGAGCGCGCGGCGGCCTTCGAGGGCGAGCCGAAGCGGGTCGCCGTGCACCACGTGCGGCTCGTCGAGCGCATCGTCTGACCCGGGCGCGCCCCGCGATCAGGCGCGGGCGCGCCGGGTCGCCGCCGCCGCGGCGCGCAGCGCCAGCGACCCGACGGCCACCGAGGCGAGGGTGCCGAGGGTCCGCGACACCAGGTGCTTCGGGGTGTCGACGCCCTCGCGGTCGCGCGGCGAGGGCAGGGCCCGGGGCTCGAGGACCCGTCCGCCCGCGCCCGCCTCGGCCATGTGCGCGAGGCGCTGCAGCGCCTCGATGTTGCGCACCCAGAGGAACGAGTGCAGCAGCGGCTTCGGGATGAGCGTGCCGGGGCCCTTCACGGCGGTCTCGTGCATGCGCACGCGGCAGCCGTCCTTGTGCGGCTCCACCTCGATCCGCACCCGCGCCTCGCCCATCGGCCAGCCGGCCGCCTGGATGATGAAGCGGTGCGGCGGGTCCCATTCGAGGACGGTGGTGCGGTCGTCGATGACGAGCGGCCAGAGCCCGAACGAGTGGTGCAGCTGCGACCCGATGTGCGGGAAGTCCTCGTCCACCTTGCGCATCCGCGAGGCGCCGACCACCCAGGACGGGAAGAGCCATCCGGAGGAGAGGGCGGCGAAGACGGACTCGGGCGGGCAGTGGAAGACGCGGGTGTTGCGGGACATCGCGGGCTCCTTCGGAAGGCGGTCGGTGCGCGGGAGCGGGGTCGCCCCTCCCCTCAGGGTGCCAGATCGGGCGCGCGGGTGACCCCGAACTCGTGGCGCAGGGCGCTGCGGGCCGCGTGCCAGCCCGCCATGCCGTGCACTCCCGGGCCGGGCGGCGTCGACGACGAGCAGAGGTACAGGCCCTTCGCGGGCGTCCGCCACGGGTCGGGCGAGGGCACCGGTCGCGAGAGCAGCTGGACGACGCTGGCCGCTCCGGCCGCGATGTCGCCGCCGAGGTAGTTGGGGTTGTACTGCTCCATGTCGCGCGCGGTCATGGACGAGACCCCGATGACGCGGTCGCGGAAGCCCGGAGCGAAGCGCTCGATCTGCGCGGTGATCGCCTCCTGCTGATGCAGGGGCGAGTAGCGCGGCACGTGCGTGTACGCCCACAGCACGTGCTTGCCCTCGGGCGCTCGGCCGGGATCCGCGAGCGAGGGCTGGGCGACGAGCACGTAGGGGTTCCCACTGTGCCGCCCCCGGGCGACGTCGCGCTCGGCTCCGGCGATCTCGGCCCGGGTGCCGCCGACGTGCAGGGTGCCGGCCCGGCGGAGCTCGGGGTGGGTCCAGGGCACTGGTCCGTCGAGCGCGAAGTCGACCTTGGCGACGCCGTTGCCGTAGCGGAACGCGCGGAGGGCCTTCGAGTAGGCGCGCGGCAGCCGGTCGCCGGCGAGCGCGAGCAGCGCCTTCGGAGTGAGGTCGAAGAGCACGGCCCGGGCGCGGGGCAGCTGCGCGAGGGAGGTGACCTCGACCCCCGTCTCGATGGTGCCGCCGTGGGCGCGCAGGTCGTCGGCGAGGGCGTCGACGATCGACTGGCTGCCGCCGATCGGCACCGGCCAGCCGCGGGCGTGCGCGTAGGTCCCGAGAGCGAGAGCGGCGGCGGCCGTCGACGGGCTCGGCATCGGGCGGATCGAGTGCGCCGCGACCCCGGTGAGCATCGCGGGGGCGACGTCCTCGCGGAATCGCAGGTTCCAGAACGGCGAGCCCTGCTCGAGCACCCGGAGCCCGAAGCGCACGAGCACGCTCGGATCGGTCGGCACGCGCAGCAGCGGGTCGTTCGTGAAGCCCGAGACGCGGTCGGCCCGCTCGGACAGCGGACCCATCAGCGCGCGCCAGGCGGCCCCGTCGCGCCCGAGCGCCTCGGCCGTGCGGTCGAGGTCGCGGTAGGCGATGCCGGCCCGGCCGCCGTCGAGCGGATGCGCGTACGAGATGTCGGGGACCCGCAGGTCGATCCGCTCGTCGAGCCGGAAGCGCCGGAAGAACTCCGAGGCGAGCGCCATCGGATGCACGGCCGAGCAGACGTCGTGGTGGAAGCCCGGCAGCGTGAGCTCGGCCGTCCGCGCGCCGCCGCCGATCCGCTCGTTGCGCTCGAGCACCGTGACCGAGAGCCCCGCCCGCGCGAGGACGACCGCCGCGGCGAGCCCGTTGGGCCCCGCCCCGACGACGACGGCATCGACGTCGGCCACGGTCACTTCCTCCGCAGGGCCGCGACGACGCCGATGACACCGGCCGCCGCGGCGACCGCTGCCCCGGCGTAGCTCGCGGCGCGGTGCCGGATCATCCAGATCTGCGGGGTCATCGTGTGGGCCTTGTCGCTGAACAGACCGCGGGCGCCGTGATCGCCGGGCACGGGCTCGTAGACGTTGTTCGGGAGCATCGGCTCCTTCTTGTCGGGCGCCTGCTGGCCGTCGAAGGCGCTGCGCGCGAGGTACCAGTCCATGAACGCGCCGGCGAAGCGGTCGCCCAGGATCGTTCCCGCCGTCGGCTCCCCCACCCAGGTGCGGCGGCGCGGCTTGTCGGCCACGTCGGCGATCGCGATGGCGCCGACCTCGGGCTCGTAGATCGGCGGGACGGGCTGCGGGTGGTGCGGCAGCTGCGACTTCACCCAGTTGAACTGGATGGTGTTCAGCGCCGGCATGTCGACCTCGGAGAGCCGGATGCGGCTCTTGGAGTGCAGGAGCTCGGCGGTGACCGCCTCGGTGAATCCGCGCGCTCCGAACTTCGAGGCGCAGTACGCCGCCTGGAGCGGGATGCCGCGGTGCGCGAGCGCCGATCCCACCTGGATCACGTGACCGCGGCCGCGGGGGGTCATCCGGGACAGCGCCGCCCGGGTGCCGTTGACGAAGCCGAAGAAGTTGACCGCCACCGCGCGCTCGAAGTCGGCCGGATCGGTCGAGAGGAACTCGCCGAACACCCCGACCATCGCATCGTTGACCCACAGCTCGATCGGACCGAGCTCGGCCTCCACCCGGTCGGCCGCGGCCTCGACGGCCTCGCGGTCGGCGACGTCGGTCGGCACCGCCAGCCCGCGTCGGCCCGCCTGCTCGATCTCGGCGACCGTGGCCGCGAGCCCGTCCGCTCCGCGCGCGAGCACGGCGACGTCCCATCCGCGCTTCGCGAGCTCGCGCACCGTGGCGCGGCCGAGTCCGGCGGTGCCTCCGGTGACGACGGCGACTCCGCGGCTCATGCGCGGGCTCGCGCTCGGCGGCGGCGGGGAGGGGGATCTGCGTCATGGTTCGAGCTCCTTCGTGAGGGCGCGGTCTGCGTGTCCTTCGTGCTCCACGGTAGGCGGGTCGCGCGGCGATGCGCGGGCTTGCGCGCGGGCCGGGGATCGTCCGGAGGATCGCGGGCTGGGGAGGGAGGCCGCCTTCCCGGT
The DNA here is from genome assembly GCF_001995175.1 of Rathayibacter rhapontici. Taxonomy (GTDB): domain Bacteria; phylum Actinomycetota; class Actinomycetes; order Actinomycetales; family Microbacteriaceae; genus Rathayibacter. The sequence goes on along the minus strand of NZ_MUKN01000012.1, from coordinate 28,347 downwards.
CGTCCAGAAGACCTCCAGCGCACGTCCAGAGCGCGGGTCGAGACTGGCGCCCGCCGCCCCCTCCCGACGGCAGGACGACCGGATCGACGCATGAACGCACTCCTCGGGCTGAGCCTCTCCTCCGGCCCCCTCGTCGTGGCCGTCTACGCGGTCGCGGCCCTCGCCTTCGCAGGCCTCGTTGTCGCCCACACCCGCTCGCGACCGGAGGGACGCGTCCGGCGCGCGGTTCTCGTCGCGGCCGTGCTCCTGATCGGCGTCGTGGGCGGAGCCGCGCTGGCCGCCCTGCTCGACGGTGCGGACGGTCCCCTCGGCGTCGACCTGACGCCCGTCACGCGGCTCTGGGCGGGGCTCGCGCTCGGTGGCCTCGGCGTCGCCGTCGTCGTCCTGGTGCGCGCCCTCGCGCACCGGCGCGTCCGACGCGCGCTCGCCTCCGTCGTCGTCGCCGTGCTCGTGGTGGTCACCGCAGCGATGACCGTCAACCTCGACTTCGGCCAGTACCCGACTCTGCGCAGCGCCCTCGGACTCAGCGCCTACCCCGCGGTCGGGGCGCTCCCCACCGTGCCCGGCGGCAGCCGCACGCCGTTCTCCGACTGGACGGCGCCCGCCGGGATGCCGACCGCCGGCACGGTGCGGTCGATCCCGATCCCGGCCACCGTCTCGGGCTTCCCCGCCCGCGACGCCGTGGTCTACCTCCCCCCGGCCGCCCTCACCGCGGACCCGCCCCTGCTGCCCGTGATGGTGATGCTGTCGGGTCAGCCGGGCTCCCCCTCCGACCCCCTCTCCACCGAGAAGCTGCAGCAGACGCTCGACGCCTACGCGGCGGACCACGCCGGGCTGGCGCCGATCGTCGTCTCCCCCGACCAGCTCAGCGACCCGTCCGCGAACCCGATGTGCGTCGACTCGCCGTTGGGGAACTCCGCGACGTACCTGACGGTCGACGTCCCGGCCTGGATCCGGGCGCATCTGCCCGTCCTGCCGGATCCGGCCGACTGGGCGATCGGCGGGCTGTCGCAGGGCGGCACCTGCGCGATCCAGCTCGGCGCCGCGCATCCAGAGCTCTTCGGCGGTGTCATCGACGCGTCGGGCGAGCTCGCGCCGAGCCTGGGCGACGAGGCGACGACGATCCGCGAGGGCTTCGGAGGCAGCGCGAGCGCCTACGAGGCGGCGGAGCCTGCGAGCATCCTCGCCGCGCACGCCCCCTACTCCGACACGGTCGCGGTGTTCGGAGTGGGCGCCGACGACACGGCGTTCCGCGCCGGGGTGCAGACGCTGCACGCCGACGCCGCAGCGGCCGGCATGCGGACCACCTACCTCGAGGTGCCCGGCAGCGCGCACGACGCGACCGCCTGGTCGGCCGTCTTCGACGAGGGACTGCGGGTCCTCGCGGCGCGCTGGGACCTCGTGCCGGCGTCCTGATCCCCGGCGATCAGCTCCGGGCGGCGGCCTCGGTGGCCGCGACCGCCGCGGCGACCCCGCCGCTCCACGGAGCCCCGTGCCCGGGCAGGACCCACGCCGCCCCGGTCGGCAGGAGGAGGCGCAGCGACGCGAGCGCCTGCTCCGGATCGTCGGTGAACGGGGCGGGCTGCGGGCCCGAGCTGCCGGTGAGCACGTGGCGCGTCGTCAGGCCGTCGCCCACGAAGACGGCGTCGACCGCCGGCACGTGCACGGCGACGCTGCCGGCGGAGTGGCCGGGCAGGCCGATGATGCGCGGCGACCCGGGCAGGTCGAGCACGTCGCCGTCGGCTACCTCGACCACCTCGGTCAGCGGAGGGATGCGGAGTCCGCCCTTGCGCGCGAAGTAGGCGAGGAATACCGCCATGGCGCCGAGCCGCATCGACTGCTTGCCGTTCGCGGGCTTCTTCCCGCCCTTCGCCCGCTCGGCATCGGCGGCGTGCACGAAGACGGGCACGCCGTGCTCGCGGCGCAGGCGCTCGGCGAAGCCGATGTGGTCGGAGTCGCCGTGGGTGAGGACGACGCCCTTCACGTCCTCGATCGGACGGCCGAGCTCGGCGAGCGCGGCGAGCAGATCGGACCAGTGGCCGGGCAGCCCGGCATCGATCAGAGTGACGCCCTCGGGGGTCGCGACCAGGTAAGAGGCGACGACGTCGGAGCCGAGGCGGTGGAGCGAGGGGGTGAGTTCCATGATGGCTACGCTACTTAGCCATCATGGCTACTGTCAATAGCTATGCTGGAGGCATGCCCACTCCGGACCGCACCACCCACGAGGCGATCGTCGCCGCCGCCGCCGCACTGCTCGAGGAGGAGGGGCTCGCCGGCGTCACCATGCACGCCGTCGCCCAGCGCGTGGGTGTGCGCGCCCCCTCCCTCTACAAGCGCGTCGAGAGCCGCGAGGCGCTGATCCGCTCCGTGGCCGAGGCGACGCTGCGCGACTACGCCCAGCGGCTCGGCGCCCAGGACGACCCCGCGCGCATCGCGGCCGAGCTCCGCGCCTTCGGCCGCGAACGGCCCGCCGCGTTCCAGCTCGTGATGACCCCGGCGGCCGGTACGCCGGTGGCGGCGCAGGAGTACCGGGTCGCGGCGAGCGCCTCCCTCCTCCGGGCGGCCGAGGACCTCGCCGGGGCCGAGCACGCGCTCGAGGCCGCACGGACCCTCACCGCGTGGGCGACGGGCTTCATCAGCATGGAGATCAACGGGGCCTTCACCCTCGGCGGCGACGTGGACGACGCCTGGGAGTTCGGCCTCGAGAACCTCCTCGCCGCCCTCGGGCGCGGCAGAACCTGAGCCGAACCCGTCAGCCCGACGTCACGGACGCCGCGTCGACCAGAGCGCCCACGCCACCAGCAGCGGCTGGAAGAGCAGACGCACCGCGCGCTTGCGGTCGGTGTCGAGCCCGAACGCACTGGTCTTCGTGAGGTACTGCGACACGTTGCCCGGGAAGATCGCGGTGAAGAACGCGGCGGCGGCGTTGCCGACGAGGGGCGCCGTGCGGCGCGAGACGACCAGCGCCGCTCCCAGGCCGATCTCGACGACGCCCGACGCCAGCACGACCGTGTCCTTCTCCAGCGGCACCCACTCCGGCACCTGGGCCTGGAACTCCTCGCGCGCGCGGGTGAGGTGGCTCACCCCGGCGAAGACGAGGGCGGAGCCGAGCAGCAGCTTGGCCCCGGTGCGGGCGACGGACAGGGCGGAGACGCGGGACATCCCCCCATCGTGCCGCGCCGGGGCGGCGGGAGGCGCCTCCGGCTGCAGGATCACGTCCGGCTCGCAGGAACCGCCGCCCTCGTCCCCAGCACCAGGACGCCGTCGACGCGTCGCGGGATGTCCGACTCGCCGTCGCGCAGCTCCACCGGCAGCTCGCTGGTCGGGGCGTTCTGCCAGGCGACCGGCCGGAGGAAGCGGCGCACCGAGGTCGCTCCGACGGACGTGTGCGTGGAGTCGGTCGAGGGCCAGGGACCCCCGTGGTTCTGCGCCCAGGCCACGGCGACCCCGGTCGGGAAGCCGTTGTAGAGGATCCGGCCGGCACTCGCCGAGAGCGCGGCGCGCGCGAGCGGGACGCCGTCGTCGCCGTCCGCGACGAACAGCGACGCCGTCAGCGTTCCGGGCAGGGTGCGCGCGATCGCCGCGGCGTGCGCGTCGTCGCGGTAGCGCGAGACGACGGCCACCGGACCGAAGCACTCCTCGCGCAGCAGGGGCGGGAGGTCGCCGCCCGGGACCTCGAGCAGGGCGGGGCCGGTCGACCCCTCCGGCGCGGGGGTCCGCAGGAGCAGCTCCGCGCCGCGCTCGGACGCTCGCTCGCGAACGCCCTCCGCGTACGACGCCGCCATCCCCGGTGTCAGCGCGGAGTGCGGCTCGACGGCGGCGAGCGAGTCCCGGAGCCGGTCGACGAGCGCATCGCCCGCCGGACCGGCCGGGACCAGCACGACCCCGGGCTTCGTGCAGAACTGGCCCCCGCCGAGGGCGACGGAGGCGGCGAGCCCCTCCCCGATCGATTCCGCCCGGGCCTGCGCCGCCGCGGGCGTCACGAGCATCGGATTCACGCTGCCGAGCTCTCCGTAGAACGGGATCGGAGCCGGTCGCGCCGCGGCGAGATCGGCGAGCGCGCGACCACCGGCGAGAGAGCCCGTGAAGCTCGCGGCGCGGATCTCCGGCGCCCGGACGAGGTCGAGACCCGCCTCGAATCCGTGGACGAGTCCGACGGCGTCCCCCGCCGTCGCCGTGAGGACCGAGTGCACGAGCTCGCTCGTGCGGCGGTGAGCGGGATGCGCCTTCACGACAACGGCGCAGCCCGCTGCGAGCGCCGCGGCGGTGTCCCCGCCGGCGACCGAGAAGGCGAGCGGGAAGTTGCTGGCCGCGTACACCGCCACCGGGCCGAGAGGGACGAGCATCCTCCGCAGGTCGGGTCGGGGACCCATAGGGGTGTCGCCCTCGTGGTCGATGATCGCCTCGAGGTGCGCTCCGTCCCGCACGACGTCCGCGAAGAAGCGGAGCTGGTAGACGGTACGGGTCAGCTCGCCGTTCAGACGGCCCTCCCCCAGGGCGGTCTCCTCATTGGCGGTCCGCACGATGTCGGGGCGCCGCTCCTCGAGGCCGTCGGCGATCCGCTCCAGCAGCCGCGCCCGGTCCGCTCGCGGCATCCGCGCGAGCCGCTCGCTCGCCGCGACGGCCGTGGCGACCGCCCGGGCGACCGCTGCGCTGTCGTCGTCGCCGGGCCGCAGTCGCGTGCGGTCGTCGATCGTGGTCGGTGCAGTGCTCATGGTTCTCCTCACATCCACGCCGTCGAGCCGTCGGGCCTGACGGGTACTCGGCGGTCCCAGCGGACCCAGTCGTCCGTGCGCAGGGCGTCCTCGTCGATCTCGATCCCCCAGCCGGGCCGCTCCGGCCGAAGCTCGAGGTGGCCGTCGACCGGCTCGTACGGGTCCCGGCACCACGACACGGGATCGGGCTTGAACTCCAGGATCGAGAAGTTCACGGTCGCCGCCGCGAAGTGGAGGTTCGCGGCGGTGGCGAGCGGGCCGAGCGGGTTGTGCGGCGCGACGGGCACGTAGTGCGCCTCGGCGAGGTGGGCGATCCGGATCATCTGGGTCAGCCCTCCCACCACGCAGATGTCCGGCTGCACGATGTCGGCGCCCTGAGCGGTGAGCAGACCCAGGAACTCGTGCGGCGTGTAGAGCGACTCGCCCGTGGCGAGCGGCACGGCGATCTCGGAGCGCAGCCGGCTCCAGGCCGGCAGGTGCTCGGGACGGATCGGCTCCTCGAGGAAGAGCGGCTCGTTCGGCGCCAGCGCGGCTCCCAGCTCCACCGCCTGCCGCGGCTCCCACAGGCAGGCGTGGGCGTCGAAGGCGAACTCCCAGTGGTCCGGATGGCTCTCCCTGACCTCGCCGAAGTAGCGGCCCAGTTCAGCTGCGACCAGCCCGAACCGCGTCGAGTGCAGGTCGACGCGGTAGGGACTGAGCTTGAAGGCGGTGAAGCCGTTCTCGGCATGGAGGCGCTGCGTGCGGTCGAGGAGCTCGGCGGGGTCCGGAGCGGAGTACAGCCCCGCGTAGACGCGGACCCGGTCGCGCACCGCTCCTCCCAGCAGCTTGTAGACGGGGAGACCGGCAGCCTTTCCCGCGATGTCCCACAGCGCGTGGTCGATGGCGGCGATGGCGGCGAGTCCCATCGCTCCCGGCGGGAAGCGGGAGGACTGGAGGAGGAACTGGTTCACGGCCGAGGTCCGGGTGGCGTCCCAGCCGCGCAGCTGGTGCGCGAAGTACTCGATCATCGGCGGGAACGCGAGGTCGGGGCCGTGGTTGTAGACCTCCGACCACCCGTCCAGCCCGTCGTCGGTGGTGATCCTGACGAGGACGCGCGGCCGGTCCCCCACCCGCTGCAGATACGTGCGGATGCGGTCGATGCGGGTCATCGCGGGGTCCTTCCGTCGGTGGTGGGGGCGGGGTTCGGGACGAGCGGCCGGATGCGCACCCAGAACCCGTAGATCGCCGCGCTCATGAGGCAGCTGGCCGCCGCGAACACGAGTGGCCCGACGTAGGAGCCGCCCGTCGCGGCCAGGGCGAATCCGATCGCGATCGGGCTGATCAGGTTGCCGAGCTGGGATCCGAAGTTCTGGAAGCCGGCGACGGAGCCGACGGTGTCGGGCGATGCGGCCACCTCGGCGGGCAGGCTGAGGATCGCCGCACCCGCGAACGAGTGCGCGGCGCTGGACGCGGTGAGCACCACCATCACGAGCACGTTGCTCTCGAGGAACGGGCTGAATCCGATGCAGGCGCTCAGCACGAGCCCCGCGAGGATCGGCACCTTGCGGGCGACGTTCGTCGACAGTCCGGCGGCGAGCATCCGGTCGGACACGACGCCGCCGGCGATGCCTGCGGCGATGGCGATCAGCGCCGGCAGCGCCCCCACCAGGCCGAACTCCTCCTTCGTCAGACCGCGGTCGTTCAGGAGGTAGCTGGGGTACCAGGTGAGGAAGAACGCACCGGCCAGCGAGCGGAAGACGTAGCCGAGGGTCAGCGCCCAGACCTGGTTGTCGCGCAGCAGCGCCCGCCACGGCCGGCCCGCCCCGTCGCCGGTCGACGACTCCCCCCGATCGGAGACGATGTGCGCGAGCTCCGCCGCGTTCACGCGCGGGTGCTTCTCGGGAGCCCGGTACACGGTCAGCCAGCCGACGATCCAGAGCAGTCCCGCGACTCCGATGACCACGAAGGCGAGCCGCCAGCCGCCGAACAGCGCGAGGGCGGTGACCAGGGGCACCGAGAGCGCCGTGCCGATCTGCTGGCCCATGTCGAACAGGCTCGACGCGAAAGCCCGCTCGCGCCGCGGGAACCACTTGGACACGATCGTGATGTTCGCCGGCTGCACGGGCGCCTCGCCGATGCCCAGCCCGAGGCGGAACACGATCACCGACCCGACGCCGGTCGCGAGGGCGGTCAGGGTGGTCCAGACCGACCACCAGCCGACCGCGAGCGGATAGATCACCCGGGGTCCGAAGCGGTCGAGCAGCCACCCCGACGGCAGCTGGAACAGCGCGTACGTCCAGAAGAACGACGAGAGGAGCAGGCCCTGGACTGCCGGGCCGATGGCGAACTCCTCGGCCATGAACGGGAGGGCGACGCTGAGAGCGGCCCGGTCGAGGTAGGCGATGGTGAGTCCGAGCGCCGAGAATCCGACGATGGTCCAGCGGTAGCGGGTCCTGCGCTCGGAGGCGGCGGTGGCCGGCTCCGTCGAGCGGACGGCGAGGTCGTGAGGAAGCAACGCTGCTCCTTCCGGGTCGAGGATCGGGTCAGGTCGTGGCGAGGGCGCGCGCGCCGGGGGCGAGGAGCGAGCGCTCGAGCGCCCACTCGGCGAGGATCCCGCTCACGGCCTCCCGGCCGGCCGGAGTCAGGGGCGAGCTGGGGGCGCGCACCTCGGCCGAGGCGAGGCCGAGCTGCTCGAGCGCCTCCTTGATGACGCTGACGTTGTCGGCGTTGGTGTTCGCGGCGCGCAGCTCCTCGAAGGCGGCGATGCTGTCGACCATCGTGCGAGCGGCCTCCAGGTCGCCGCGTCGCAGGGCGTCGCGCAGGTCGAGCGACAGGTGGGGGTTCACGGTGACGAGCCCCGAGGTGAAGCCGGTCGCCCCGTGCGCAGCGTAGGACAGGGCGTACGGCTCGGCGAGACCGGCGATCCAAATGAAGCGCTCGGCCCCCGCCTCCCGCCGCACCTTCGCGAAGTGCACCGGATCGGGCACGGCGTACTTCACTCCGATGACGGTGCAGGCGCGCTCGCCCAGCTCGCGGATCATCGCCCCGTCGACCGCCGTGCTCTTCACGTAGAGGACGATCCCGAGATCGGGCACCGCCGCCGCGATCTCGGCGTGGTAGTCGATCCAGCCGGCGCGCGAGACGTAGGGATGGACGGGCTGGTGGATCATCGCCATCGTCGCCCCGTGCTCCGCGGCGAGCCGCGCGTCGGCGACGGCGGTCGCGACATCGAGGCCCACTCCCGCGAGGACCGCCGCGCGGCCGCGGGCGAGCTCGCCGGTGACGACCAGCAGCTCGCGCCGCTCCTCGGGCCGGAGGGCGTAGAACTCGCTGGTGTTCCCGTTGGGAGTGAGGACGCCCACTCCCGCGTCGAGCAGCCGCTCGAGGAGTGCCGCGTAGACGTCGAGCGCCAGCACCCCGTCGCGGAACGGCGTGACGGGGATCGCGACGACGTCCGAGAGGCTCGCCCGTGCGGCGAGCAGCCCGGCGTCGAGCGCGCTCACGACTGGACCTCCAGCTGGGCGAGGGCACGCGTCGCGAAGCTGTCGACGTGCGACTCGACGAGCCGGCGCGCCTCGTCGGCGTCGCCCCGCTCCGCCGCCTCGAGCATCGCGAGGTGCTCGCCCGCCTCGTGCCGCCACGAGATGGAGTTGCGCCACGCGGTGACGGTGATCAGCGCGGTCTGGTCGCGCAGACCGTCGAGGGTCGCGATGAGCAGCGGATTGCCGCAGGCGCTGTAGAGGAGCCGGTGGAAGTCGCGGTTCTCGAGGCTGCGCTCCCCCGCGCCGTCCGCCTCCTGGGCTCGGGTGAGCGCCGCGCGGGCGGGAGCGGTGTCGAAGCCCGCCTCGACCGCACGCTCGACCGCCGCGGGCTCGAGGAGCAGGCGCATGTCGAACACCTGGCGCGCGAGCGCGGCGTCGACGACCCGGACGGAGGCGCCGCGGTACTCGTTCATCGTCACGAGCCCGGCCCCGGCGAGGGTCTTCAGCGCCTCTCTGACCGGTGTCTTGGACATGGCGAAGGTCGAGGCCAGATCGGCTTCGACCAGGGCCTGCCCTGCGGACAGCTCCCCGGCGAGGATCGCGCGGCGCAGCTCCTGCGCGACGAAGGCCGTGCGGGAGAGCGGTGCCTGGGGCGACTGCTTCGGTGCGGTGTTCATGGATTTCCCTTCGACGTCTTCCGTCAGAGTAGCGCATTGTGTCTAATATATGATGTTCCAGCGGCGCCGATGTCGCTCGATGAAAGGAATTCGCAATGATGCGTCTGTCTCCCCAGCCCCGACCCCGCGTTCTCGCTGGCCTCGCGCTGCTCCCGATCCTCGCCCTCACCGCCTGCGCGGGAGGCGCCTCCACCGGCGCGACCGGCTCCCCCGACGACCCGATCGTCCTCGAGCTCTGGGACACCGACACCCGCCCCGAGCGGACGGCGAACCTCGAAAAGCTCATCACGATGTTCGAGGCCGAGAACCCGGGCATCACCGTCGACTACCTCGGCCTGCCGACCGACTCCTACATGCAGAAGATCGGCACCGCCCTCGCGACCGACTCGACGCCGGATCTGCTCACGCCCAAGGCGTCCGACCTGTCCGCCCTGGTCGCACAGGGCGCCCTCGCGCCGCTCGACGACCGCTTCGAGGAGGGCGGATGGGCGGACCGGATCGACGAGACCATGGTCGCGTCGACGAAGGCCGCGTCACCCGACGGCGCGCTGTACCTCGCTCCCGCGACGAGCCTCGCCGACACCGTCTACTTCCGGAAGGACTGGTTCGAGGAGGCGGGGCTGGACGCCCCCGAGACCTGGGACGACTTCTTCGAGGCGGCGCAGACCCTGACCGACGCCGAGTCCGGCCGGTTCGGCTACACGCTGCGCGGAGGAACCGGGTTCTTCTCGCAGTTCGTCGAGATGGTCTACCCGCAGGCGGGGGTGTCGACCTTCTTCGACGAGGACGGCGTGTCCACGCTCGACGACCCGGCCGTGGTCGACGCGGCGCAGAAGTACGTCGACCTCTACCGCGCGACGACCGCCGAGAGCGACCTCACCGCCGACTTCAAGACGATGGTGGCCCAGTTCGGCGCGGGGAGCACGGCGATGCTCAGCCACAGCATCGGCTCCTACCCGACCCTCGTCGCCGCCGTCGGAGCCGACGCGATCGGCGCCGCGGTCCCGTTCCCCGCGGAGGACGGCACGCAGGTCCTGACCGGGCGCATGACGACCGGCTTCGCGATGTTCGAGGCGAGCGAGCACCAGGAGGCGGCCTGGAAGTTCCTCGAGTTCACGATGAGCGAGGAGGGCAACGGGTTCTGGGCGCAGGCCTCCGGCTACATCCCCGGGAACACGGCCGTCGCCGAGCAGGACTGGGTCGCCGAGAACCCGGCCATCGCCGCCGCCGCCGCGGCGAGCGCCTCCCCCGACGCCGTGGTCCTCGACCAGCCGTTCTACCTCCCGGAGTTCACCTCCATCACCGCCTCCGACATGCAGCCGGACTGGCAGCTGGTGCTCCAGGGCAAGCTCCCCGTCGAGGACTTCCTCGGCACCTGGGCCGACGCGCTCACCGAGGCCCAGCAGCGCTATGACGCGGCCACCGACTAGTCGCCCCCTCCGGGCGGGCGCGCCGGTCGCGCCCGCCCCCGATCGCAAGGATCCGACGATGACGACCTCCTCCCCGCCCGTCTCCCGGCGGTCCGCCGCTCGACCCGCTGCCGCTCGACGGCGGCGCTCGACGGCCTGGTACCCCTACGCGCTCATCTCCCCCGCCGTCGCCCTGGTCGTGGTGTTCCTCCTCTACCCGGTGCTCAGCGTCTTCTACTACAGCCTGCAGAACTACAACGTGACGCTGCCGATCTACAACGGCTTCGCGGGCTTCGACAACTTCGTCGCCATCTCGCAGGACCCGCTCTTCTGGCGCAGCATCTGGTTCACCGTGCGCTGGGTGGTCGTCGAGGTGGGCCTCCAGTTCGTCTTCGGCCTCGCCCTCGCCCTGCTCATCAACCAGAGCTTCCGCGGACGCGCGATCGTGCGGGCGCTGGTCTTCTCGCCCTGGGCGGTCGCCGGCATCCTCACCACCACGATCTGGCTGCTGATCTACAACCCCTCCACGGGTGTCGGCCGCTACCTCGCCGACCTCGGCATCGGGAGCTACGGCACGTCCCTCCTCGCGAACGAGGACACCACCTTCTGGGCCGTCGTGCTCGCGGAGCTGTGGAAGGGCGCGCCCTTCTTCGCGATCCTGATCCTGGCCGATCTGCAGTCGGTCAACCTCGACCTCTACGAGTCGGCCGAGGTCGACGGCGCCGGCCGCATCCGCAAGTTCGTCTCGATCACCTGGCCGCACATCCGCCAGGCGGTGATCCTGGCCACCCTGCTGCGCGCCATCTGGGAGTTCAACAACGTCGACCTCCTCTACACCCTGACCGGAGGCGGGCCCGCGAGCTCCACGACCACGCTCCCGCTCTACGTCGCCCAGACCGCGATCCACGACCGCGACTTCGGCTACGGATCCGCGCTCACGGTGGTCGCCTTCGTCATCCTGGCGGTCTTCACCGTCGCCTACCTCAGAGTCAGCAAGTTCGGACGGGACCAGTCATGACCACGGCACTCGAACGCCCCCTCGCCCCCGCGATCCCCGTCGAGGAGCGGGCGCACCAGCGGAGGGCGAACCGCCGTCGGATCGGCGAGCGGCTCCTGCTCGGCGGTCCGCTCGCCGTCGCCCTCGTCTTCACGCTCGTGCCGTTCTACTGGATGCTGCTCTTCGCCTTCCGCCCGGCCGGATCGACCTCGCTGCTCCCGTGGCCGCTGACCGTCGACAACTTCGTGACGGTGTGGAACGGCTCCGGCTTCGGGATCTACTTCGTCAACAGCCTCTCGGTCGGAGTGGCCAGCCTCGTCGTCTCCACCCTCATCGGGCTCCTGGGCGGCTACGGTCTGGCGCGGTTCCAGTTCCGCGGCAAGTCGGCCTTCCTGCTGGTGATGCTCTGCACCCAGTTCATCCCCGGGGCGATGATGCTCATCCCCCTGTTCGAGATCTTCAACGGCCTGGGGCTGACGGACTCGCTCTGGAGCCTGATCATCTCGGACACGGTGTTCCACCTGCCGCTCTCGCTGGTCCTGATGTCCGGCTTCATCCGGAACGTGCCGATCGACCTGGAGGAGGCGGCCTGGGTCGACGGCTGCGGGCGCGTCCGGGCGTTCTGCCTGATCGTCCTGCCGCTGCTGCGCCCGGGCATCGTCGCGGTCGGGTCGTTCGCCTTCATCAGCGCGTGGAACAACTTCCTCTTCGCGATCATGTTCCTCTCGAGCCAGGACCAGTTCACGATCCCGGTGGGTCTGAGCTACCTCTTGGGCGAGTTCGGGACCGACTTCGGCGCTCTCGCCGCCGGTGGGGTGATCGCTGTGGTCCCCGTGGTCGTCCTGTTCGCCTACGTGCAGAAGTTCCTCGTGCAGGGATTGAGCGCGGGAGCGGTCAAGGGCTGAGGATCGGGGCCTCCGGTACGAGCGCACCGCGTGCACCGGAGGCTCCGTGCAGTCGGCCCGTGCAGTCGCCACTCCAGTCCTTCGTCGGCGCCGCGAGGCGGCACCCTATGCTCGGCAGATGACCGACCCCCGCCCTCGTCCCCGGCGCCGTCGATGGCCGGTCCTCCTCGCCGTCCTGGCGGCGGTCCTCGTGTACGCGACGGTCGTGCTGACGTACGCGGGCGGCATCCGGGACTCGAGCGAGGGATGCGAGACGGTCGTCGCGGGCGACGACCCCGTCACCGTGAAGCTCCAGCCGGCGGAGGTGAACGCGGCCCGCCAGCGGCTCGAGTTCCAGATGACGCTGGTGCCCTCGAAGGGCCTGACCTCCTCCGACGGGTACACGGCCGACGAGACGATCAGCCTGGTGACGTTCCCGGTCGACGGGCCGAGCGTCCTGACGTTCCCGGCGGGCGAAGTGCTCGACAGCTCGGTGCAGTCGGACTTCGCCGAGGGGACCGTGGAGGAGTGGCCCTTCGACAGCTACCGGGCCGACCTGACGACGTTCGCCTTCCTCGGGGAGGACGATCACGACGACCACGAGCACACCGCGGTGCCCACCCGGGTCTGCATCGACGACTCCGTGCCGGGATGGCACTTGAACACCGTGACGGCCGCCCACCCCGGCGACACCGTCCCCACGGCCGACGGCGATGAAGCGCTCACCTCGGTCATCATCACCGCGACCCGCTCGGCGAGCACGGTCGCCTTCGGGATCGTGCTGCTCGGGTTGATGGCGGTCACCCCGGTGCTGGTCCTGTTCGTCGCCATCAGCGCCTACACCGGCCGCCGGAGGGTGGAGGCCACCCTCACGAGCTGGATCGGCGCGATGCTCTTCGCCGTCATCCCGCTGCGGAACTTCCTCCCCGGCTCGCCGCCGGTCGGCTCGTGGATCGACTACCTCGTCGTGCTGTGGGTGATCGCGGGGCTCGTCACCGGACTCGCCATCTACATCGCGGCGTGGAACCGCTGGGGCCATCGTGCGATCCCCCGGCAGCCGGCCCCTGACCGCTCGGAGGAGCTCCGGCCGACCACGATCCCGGCGCCGGACGCCGCGCCGCCCGTGTCGGAGGCCCGCTCTACTGTGAGGGAGTGACAGATCGCATCCTCGTCCTCACCACCGGCGGCACGATCGACAAGGAGTACTCGCTCGCGGGCAAGCTCGTGATCGGTGCTCCGACGATCCCGCGCCTGCTCGAGCCCGTGCTCTCGACGCTCGAGTTCCGCATCGAGGAGGTGCTCGCGAAGGACAGCCTCGACCTCGACGACGACGACCGCGCCCTCATCCGGCAGCGGGTCCTCGAGGCGGAGGAGGACCGCATCGTCCTCACGCACGGCACCGACACCATGACCGCCACGGCCGAGGCGATCGGCACCGTCCGCGACCGCGTGGTGGTGCTGACCGGCGCGATGCAGCCCGCGCGGATGCGGGACAGCGACGCGTCCTTCAACCTCGGCGCCGCGGTGGCCGCGGTGCAGCTGCTGCCGCCGGGCGTCTACATCGCGATGAGCGGCCGGGTCCTGCCCGCCGGAGCGGTCGTGAAGGACCGGGCGGCCGGCGTCTTCCTGCCGGCCTGAGCCGCCTCAGTCCGCGGTCGCCCTCGTGCACTCGGCGCAGAGGCCGAACACGTCGACGACGTGGTGCGCGTCGGTGAAGCCGTGCTGCCCGGCGACGGAGCGCGCCCAGGTCTCGACCTCGTCGGCCGCGATCTCCACCGTCAGCCCGCAGCGCCGGCAGATCAGGTGGTGGTGGTGCGTCCCCGGAGTGCACGCCCGGTAGAGGCTCTCGCCGTCGGGCGACTGCAGCGAGTCGGCCTCGCCCTCGACCGCGAGGTCGGCGAGCGCGCGGTACACCGTCGCCAGGCCGATCGGCGAGCCCGACGCGTGCAGCGCGCTGTGCAGCCCCTGCGCGCTGACGAAGTCGTCGCGCCCGGTCAGCGCCTCGCGCACCGCTTCCCTCTGCCACGTGTTCCGCTTGACCACCGGACCACCTTCCCGTCTCACGACCCGGGCCACGCTATACCCCCGCCCCGGCGAGCGCCGGTGATCGCCGATGCCGGACTCCCCGCCGCCCGGCGATCCGGCAGACGACGTAGATCGTGAACGAGATCGTCGTCACGTACGGACTGATCGGCACCGAGCCGCCCAGCGCCAGCAGGATCCCCCCGACCAGCGACCCGACCGCGAAGAGCGTGCTCAGCAGCGGCACGATCACCGGCGAGGCCGAGATCCGCAGGGCGGCGGCAGCCGGCGTCACCAGGATCGCGAGCACCAGGAGCGAGCCGACGACCTGCACCGACACGGCCACGGCCAGGCCGAGCAGCAGCATGAAGACGATCGACAGCCCGCGCGTCGGGACTCCGCGGGCCGCCGCGACGTCGGCGTCCACGCTCGCGAAGGTCAGGGGGCGCCAGATCAGGGCGAGCCCGATCACGACGACGACCGAGATCGCGATGAGCCAGCCGAGCTGCGGGTCGTCGACTGCGACGATCTGCCCGGTGAGCAGGCCGAACTTGTTCGCGCTGCGGCCCGGATAGAGCGCGAGGCAGAGGATCCCGATGCCCAGGCCGAACGGCATGAGCACGGCGATGATCGAGTTGCGGTCGCGGGCGCGGGAGCCGAGCAGGCCGATCAGCAGCGCCGCCACGAGCGAGCCGACGATCGATCCCTGCACCACGCCGATCCCGAGCAGCAGGCCCGCGGAGGCGCCCGCGAAGGACAGCTCGCTGATGCCGTGCACCGCGAACGCCATGTCGCGCGACATCACGAAGACGCCGATGAGCCCGCCGACCACGCCGAGGACGGCGCCGGCGATGACCGAGTTCCGCAGCAGCGCCAGCAGCGCTCCGTAGTCCGAGAAGTCGAAGATCTGCGACCAGACGTCGTCCATCAGGCGCGCTCCTCCGGGGTGTCGTGGCGGTGCTCGCGCCGGCGCTCGGGCTCGTGGCGGTGCTCCGCTGCGTGCCGGTGCTCCGACTCGTGCTCGTGCGCGTGCGAGTGGTCGGGGGCGCCGACCACGATGATCCGACCGCGGGCGCGGATCACGTCGACGGGCGCGTCGTACAGGTCGCTCAGGACCTCCGAGCGCAGCACCTCGTCGGGCGTGCCGATGCGGAACCGGCCCCCGGCGAGGTACAGCACGCGATCGACCATCCGCAGCACCGGATTCACGTCGTGCGTCACGAAGAGGACGCCCAGGTCCCGCTCGCGCCGGTGCCGGTCGATCAGCTCGCTGACCGCGCGCTGGTGCGCCAGGTCGAGGGCGATCAGCGGCTCGTCGCAGAGCAGGAGGGCCGGGTCGCCCGCGAGGGCCTGGCCGACGCGGACGCGCTGCTGCTCGCCTCCGGAGAGGCTGCCGAGCGGGGCGTCGGCGTACTCGGTCGCCCCGACGGCGGCGAGCAGGGCGTCGACCTGCTCGCGGCGGGCCCGCGAGGGCAGCGGCAGCCCGAAGCGGTGGCCGTCGATGCCCAGGCCGATCAGGTCGCGGGCGCGCAGCGGAGTGCCGTCGTCGGCGAGCTTCTGCTGGGGGATGTAGCCGATCCGGCGGTTGCCGCGGTGCACGGGAGCGCCGAGCACCTGCAGCTCGCCGGTGCTCAGCGGCTGCTGGCCCAGGACCGCCTTCAGCAGGCTGGTCTTGCCGGATCCGTTCGCGCCGAGCACGGCGACGAACTCGCCCGCCTGCACGTCGAGGTCCACTCCGCCCCACAGCTCCCGGGAGCCGAAGCGGAGGCCGGCGCCGCGCATCCGCAGCACGGCCGGAGACGCCGGAAGGCCCGCCTCCGGGGAGACGGGCCGATCGATCGGGGACGGGGGCGTCACGACGAGAGCGCCCCCTCGACGGCGTCGAGGTTCGCGGTCATCCAGCCGACGTACCCGCCCTCGCCGTCCGGCAGCGTCTCGGTGACGGCGACCTCGGGGATCCCGGCCGCCTTCGCGGCCTCGAGCACCGCCTCCGTCTGCGCATCGGAGGTCTGCGCGTTGTAGACCAGGGCGTCGACGGCGCCGTCCGAGAACAGGGCGAGCGTCTCCTGCAGCAGCGTGGCGGGCACGTCGGTGCCCTCCTCGATCGCCTCGCTGAACTCCTCCGGAGTCGCGTCGACGAGGCCGAGAGCCTCGGTCATGTACAGGGGCACGGGCTCGGTGATGGCGATCGAGCGGCCCTGGAGGGTGCCCTTGAGCTCCTGCTCGCGCTCGATCAGCGCGTCGAGGTCGGCGGTGAGGGCGTCGGCGTTGGCGGAGTAGGTCGACGCGTTGTCGGGGTCGATGCTCGAGAGCTCGTCGGCGATCCCGGTCGCGACGTCGCGGGCGACGGCGAGGTCGTACCAGACGTGCTCGTTGTAGGCGGCGTGCTCGTGGCCGTCCTCGTCCGAGTGGCCCTCCTCCTCGGCGCCCTCCTCCTCGGAGTGCTCCTCGCCCTCGTGCTCGTCCTCGAGGCCGGCGACGACGGTCGCGGTGACGACGGGCGCCTCGGAGCCGGACGCGTCGATCATCGTGTCGATGAACGGGTCGTAGCCGCCGCCGTTCTCGATCACGAGCTGCGCGTCCGACACGGCGAGCTGGTCGCGCGCGGTGGCCTCGTACTCGTGCGGGTCCTTCTCCGGGCTGTCGATGATGCTCGTCACCTCGACCAGGTCGCCGCCGATGCTCTGCGCGAGGTCGCCGTAGACGTTCGTCGACGCGACGATAGAGACGAGACCGGAGTCGTCGCTCGCGCCGGACGCGGCGCCCGGACCGGAGCAGGCCGAGAGGGCGAGGGCCGCGGCGCCGAGGAGGGCGGCGGCGGAGAGGGAGCGCGTGCGTGCGGTTCGGGTCGTCACGGAGGAAGCCAATCTGAGTCCGGAGTCGGACGGTCGGGGTGCTTCACGGTACCGACTATTGATAACGATTGTCAAAGTCGACAGGAGGCGCGACGCGGCCTGACGCGCACCCGCGACGCGCGGAGTCACACGCCGTCACTCCTCGACGCACACGGTGCGGGCGGCACCGCCGGCTGCGAGAGTCGCCGCACCGTTCGAGAGAGGACCACCGTGAGCACCGCATCCGCCCCCACGCCCGCCGGCACCACCACCCCGCCCACCGGCCACGAGCCCGCCGCCCGCGCCACCGCGCTGGGCGACCCGCTCACCGACCGCTGGTCCGGCACCCCGCGCCCCGACTCCCCCGCCCAGTGGATCGCCCGCGCCGACGAGGTCGCCTCGATCCTCGCGGTCGACGCGCTCGAGCGCGACCGCGCCGGCGCGGCACCCTTCACCGAGGTCGCCCTGCTCAAGAACGCCGGACTCGTCACCCTGCTCGGCCCGCGCGAGCACGGCGGCGGCGGGCAGGAGTGGACCACCGCCCTGCGCGTGATCCGCACCGTCGCGCGCGCCGACGGCTCGATCGGCCAGCTGCTGGGCTACCACTACCTCTGGGCGTGGGCGGCGCGGCTCGTCGGCACCCCCGGGCAGATCGCAGCCGTCGAGCAGCTCGCCACCGAAGGGGACCTGCTCTACGGCGGTGCCGTGAACCCGCGCGACTCCGACCTCTCGATCCGCGAGGAGGGCGACGAGCTCGTCTTCTCGGGCCGCAAGTCGTTCTCGACGGGAGGTGTCGTCAGCGACCTGACCGTGCTCGAGGGGATCCTCGAGGGCACGGACACCCACGTCTTCGCGATCGTGCCGACCGCGCAGGACGGCATCGTCTTCGGCCGCGACTGGGACAGCCTCGGGCAGCGGCTCACGGAGTCGGGCTCGGTCGAGATCCGCGACGTGCGCGTGCCGTGGGCCGCGGCCGCCGGCTTCGTCGACCGCGAGTTCCAGCCGCTCGTCTACAACTCGCTGAACGTGCCGACGATCCAGCAGGTCTTCGCCGAGTTCTACCTCGGCATCGCGCAGGGCGCCCTCGAGCACGCCGCGCGCTACACCCGCGAGCGCACCCGCGCCTGGCCCTTCGGCGGCGACGACAAGGAGCGCGCGACCGACGAGTGGTACCTCCTCGAGGGCTACGGCGATCTGCAGGCCAAGCTCTGGGCGGCCGAGGCGCTGATCGATGCGACCGGAGCCGAGCTCTCGGCCGTGCTGCACGCTCCGCGCGAGGAGCTGACGCCCCGCCGTCGCGGCGAGATCGCGGTGCGCATCGCGGCGGCCAAGGCCCGCATCGTCGAGGACGGACTCGAGACGGCGACCCGCGTCTTCGAGCTGACCGGCGCGCGCGCGAGCGCGAGCACGGTCGGGCTCGACCTCTACTGGCGGAACCTCCGCACCCACTCGCTGCACGACCCGATCGCGTACAAGCGGCGCGAGGTGGGCGTCTTCGCCCTGCTGGGCGACGTGCCCGAGCCCTCCTGGTACACCTGATCGCCGTCGGCCCCGGGTCCGACGGCCCGGGGCAGGCTCAGATCAGGCCGTGACGGAGGAACGCCGTCCGCACTCCGTCCTCGTGCACCGACGTCGTCACGTCGTCGGCGATCGCGAGGACGTCGTCGGTGGCGTTGCCCATCGCGATCCCGAGCCCGGCGGCGGTGATCATCTCGACGTCGTTCGAGCTGTCCCCGATCGCCACCGTGTCCTCGACCGCCCGCCCCAGCCGCTCGGCGAGCGCGAGGAGCGCCGCGCCCTTGTCGACGCCGGGCAGGCTCACCTCGCCGCCCGCGTGCCCGAGGTATGGGATGGTGCCGGTGACCACGTGGAAGCGCTCGCCCAGGCCGTCGCGCACCACGGCGAAGGTGTCGTCGTGGTCGCCGAAGAACGTCGCCTTCGCGATCCCCTCGGTCGGCGCGGGGCCGCGCGGCGTCTCGACGACCGGCTCCACCGCCTCGCCCCGGCGGGCGTGCAGCTCGGCGACGCGCGCCGCGAGTCCGCCGCTCGTGAACACGGCGTCGTGCGCCTGCAGCGTGAACTCGATCCGGTGCGCCTCGAAGAAGTCGACGACCTCGCGGACCGCGTCCGCCGGCATCGTGCTCCGCGAGACGAGCTCGCCGCCGAGCTCGACGAACCCGCCCGCGGCCGAGACGACCCCGTCGAAGCCGAGGTCGAGGACCTTCTGCGGGATCTCGGGGCGCGAGCGGCCGGTCGCGAGCAGCACCAGATGGCCGTTGCGGCGCGCACCCGCGACGGCCTCCGCGGCCGAGGGGGCGACGACGCCGCCGTCCATCAGCGTTCCGTCGATGTCGAGCAGGATCAGTCGGGAGCGGGTCACCCGCGGAGCCTACCGAGCCCGGGAGAACACCCCGCTGGACACCGCGGATCTCGATACGGCCGCTGCGCGGCCTGCTCGATCAGCAGGGCTGGTCGCCCTGCACAGCCGAGCGCCGCCCCCGGGTCAGCCCAGCATCCGCGGCGCCCGGTACTCCCACTCGCGGTCGCCGTCGCCGATCGCCCGCAGCACGCGCGCCGGCACTCCTCCCACGACGACGAGCGGAGGCACGCTCGCCGTCACGACCGCCCCCGAGGCCACGACCGAGCCCGCGCCGATCACGACGCCCGGCAGCAGGATCGCGCCCGCCCCGATCCACACGTCGTCCTCGATCACGACCGGCGCCGAGAACTGGGTGCCGTCGCGGCGCAGCTCCGGGTGCACGGGGTGACCGGTCGTGCTGATGGTGACGTTCGGGGCGATCATCACCCGGTCGCCGATCACGACCTCGACGTCGTCGACGAGCGTCAGACCGAAGTTCACGTAGACGTTCTCGCCCAGGCGCACGCGGTTGCCGTAGGCGACGTGCAGCGGCGGCTCGACCCAGACCCCCTCGCCGACCGCCTCGAACAGCTCGTGCAGCAGCCGGCGGCGCTCGTCCGCCTCGCGGGGACCGGTGGCGTTGTAGGCGTGCGCGAGCTCCTTGCCGCGGATCCGCTCCTCCTCGAGCGCCTCGAGACCGTCGCCCGCATCGGTGTACAGCTCGTGGGCGTCCATCCGCCGGCGGACCTCGTGCTCGCGCGCGTCCATCGCGCCCCCTCTCGTCGAGTCTCCAGCGTGGGGGACGCGCCCTGCACCGGCCGACCGCGACACGGCCGCGGCGCCTCCGCTCCGCCCGCGGCGCCCCTCCGCCGCGACACCGTGTCCCGGGAGAACAGGACGGCGCGGGACGTGCGGTGGTACAACGTTGTAGGTTGGGCGCACCCCCGAGCGGAGGAGGACCGATGGCGATCACGTTGCACGATGTCGCGCGCGCGTCCGGAGTGTCGATCAAGACGGTCTCGAACGTCATCAACGACTATCCGCACATCCGTCCGGCCACCCGCGAGAAGGTCGAGGCCGCGATCGCGGAGCTCGGCTACAGCCCGAACCTCTCGGCGCGGAGCCTGCGCAGGGGCCGCACGGGAGTGATCGGCCTGGCGCTCCCCGAGCTCAGCCTCGCCTACTTCGCCGAGCTCGCCGACAGCGTGATGCGCGCGGCCGACCGCCGCGGTCTCACGGTGCTGATCGAGCAGACCGGGGCCGATCCGGCCCGCGAGCGCAGCGTCCTCAGCTCTCCGCGTCGGCAGCTGACGGACGGCCTGCTCTTCAGCCCGCTCGGCATCGACATGTCCGACGAGCCCGCCCTCGCCGTCGACTACCCGCTCGTCCTCCTCGGCGAGCGCATCTTCACCGAGCGCGTCGACCACGTCACGATGCAGAACGTCGAGGCGGCGCGCGCCGCCACGGAGCACCTGCTCGAGAGCGGGCGCCGGCGCATCGTCGCGCTCGGCGCGCACGCCGGCGAGGAGGTGGGTTCGGCCGTGCTCCGCACCCGGGGCTACGAGCAGGCGCTGGAGGCGGCGGGCGTGCCCTACGACGAACGGCTGATCGGCTACTCCGGCCCCTGGCACCGGGCCAACGGCGCGGTCGCGATGCGCGGCATCATCGAGTCGGGCGTCGACTTCGACGCCGTCTTCGCCTTCAACGACACGCTCGCGCTCGGGGCGATCCGCACGCTCCAGGATGCGGGGCGCCACGTGCCCGGCGACGTCGTGGTGATCGGCTTCGACGACATCGACGAGTCGCGCTACTCGGTCCCGAGCCTGTCCTCGATCGACCCGGGGCGGGAGGAGATCGCCCAGACCGCCGTCGACGTGCTGAAGGCGCGCATCGACGGCACCGAGACGGGTCCGCACCGACTGCGCACCGCGGCGTTCTCGGTGGTGGCGCGGGAGTCGAGCGCTCCCGCCTGAGCGCTCAGCCGCAGTCGCAGATCTCGCGGCGGATCCACTCCCCCGCCTCGCGCACCGGCAGACGACCTCGCCGCAGCAGCCGGCTCCACTCCACGGCCCGCTCGGTGAGCCGGTCGTCGGCACTGCCCGCGGCGTCGCCGCCGACCGTGCGCAGGAGCAGGTGCGCGAGCGGACCGCCGAGGTGGAGCGTCGCTCCGGCCACGCCCGCGAAGTGGCGCGCCTGCCCGCGGGTGTCGTCGTCGTACGGCTCGGCGAAGCCGCGGCCGCGGATGCGATTGCGGCCGCCGCTCAGCAGATCGACGGGCCCGAGGAGCCCGCCCCGGATGCCGGCGATGTCGCGCGCCACCGCGCGGATCAGGGCCCTGGGCGGCGGATCGGAGGCGGCGAGCGCCTCCACCCGGTCGGCGAGGAGGCTGCACGCGTCGATCGTTCCCACTCGTCCAGTCCAGCACGACCGGCTGGGCGGACACCGCCCGAGCCGCTCGGCGAGCCGCTCTTGACAGCGCCGCGGCGACTCCGCATCATCATCTCTACAACGTTGTCTCCATCGTTGTAGAAACGACGGGGACACGCTGCAGAACCTCCCCGCTCCCGCGTGGAACCCTCCTCAGGCCGACGACGGCCGCATCCGAAAGGAAACGCAATGACGCGTCATTCGAAGAGACTGCTGGCCGCGGGGGTGGCCGTCGCGGCCTCCGCCGCTGCTCTCACGGGCTGCTCCGCCGGGAGCGACGCCGCCAACTGCGAGAACACCATCGTGAACGAGGACGCGAAGGTCGTCACGATGTGGGCCTGGTACCCCGAGTTCGAGGGCGTGGTCGACCTGTTCAACAACAGCCACGACGACGTCCAGATCTGCTGGAGCAACGCCGGCGCCGGCAACGACGAGTACACCAAGCTCACCACCGCCGTGCAGGCCGGCTCGGGCGCCCCCGACGTCGTCATGCTCGAGAGCGAGGTCGTGCAGAGCTACATCCCGCAGGACGCCCTGGTCGACCTGAACGAGTACGGCGCGTCCGACGTGCAGCAGAACTACTCCGAGGGCGCCTGGGCCGACGTCTCCAGCGGTGACGCCACCTACGCGATCCCGGTCGACGGCGGACCCGTCGGCATGCTGTACCGCCAGGACATCCTCGACGAGTACGGCATCCCCGTCCCCACCACGTGGGAGGAGTACGCGGCCGCCGCGCAGGCGCTCAAGGACGCCGGCTCCAGCACCCTGATGACCGACTACGCGGGCAACGGCCGCGCGTACCAGCAGGCGCTCTTCGCGCAGGCCGGCTCCGTGCCCTACACCGTCGACGGCACCGACGTCACGGTCGACCTCGACGACGAGGCCAGCGCCAAGGTCATGAACTACTGGAACGACCTCGTCACCAAGGGCCTCGTCGGCACCGAGGACAGCTCGACCACCGACTACAACACGCACCTCGTCGACGGCACCTACGCGTCCGTCATCGCCGCCGCCTGGCTGCCCGGCTACCTGCAGGGCTTCGAGGGCGCCGACCCCGACGCCGTATGGCGCGCCGCTCCGGTCCCCCAGTGGGAGGGCGAGGAGCCGACCCAGATCAACATCGGCGGATCCGCGTTCGCGGTGACCGAGCAGGCCGAGGACAAGGAGGCGGCGGCCCTCGTCGCCAAGGAGATCTTCGGCACCGAGGAGGCCTGGAAGATCGGCATCGAGAAGGGCGCGCTGTTCCCGCTCTGGAAGCCGATCCTCGAGTCCGACTACTTCGCGGACCTCGAGTACGACTTCTTCGGGGGTCAGCGGATCAACAAGGACGTCTTCCTCACCGCCGCGACCGAGTACCAGGGCTTCCAGGTCTCGCCGTTCCAGAACTTCGCCTACGACAAGCTCACCGAGGCCGTGAACGCGGTCAACAGCGGCGAGTCCAGCGTCGAGGACGCCCTCGCGACCTACCAGACCGCGGTCAGCGACTACGCCGCCGGTCAGGGCTACACGGTCGGTTGACGACCGGCGGCCGCCGTCCGCGAGGGCGGCGGCCGCCCCGTCCCGTCTCGAAGGAGCACCATGTCGAACCTCGTCGTCCCCGCGCCCGCCGCCACCGCCGAACGCCGCACGAAGAAGCCCCGCACCGGAGTCGTCGCCTCGCGCCGCGCCCGCTGGGGCTGGGTCTTCGTCGCCCCCTTCGGCGTCTTCCTCGTGGTCTTCCTGATCACGCCCCTGATCTACTCGTTCATCCTGAGCCTGCAGAACAAGACCGTCGCCACCGGCACCGAGTGGGTCTGGTTCGCGAACTACGCCAAGGCGTTCTCGGACCCCCTCTTCCTCGAGGGCGTCTGGCTCGTGGTCCGGTTCGCGTTCATCCTGATCCCGATCCAGATGCTGGTCTCGCTGATCGCGGCGCTGATGCTGGACGCGCTCACCTCGCGGTTCTCGCGCTTCGCCCGGCTGATGATCTTCGTGCCGTACGCGGTGCCCGCCGTCATCGGCGCGCTGATGTGGGGCTTCCTCTACAGCCCCTCGTTCGGCCCGGCCTCGGAGGTGTTCGGCTGGTTCGGCCTCGACGCTCCGAACCTGCTCGGCAAGGAGTCGATCTTCGGCAGCCTCGTCAACGTCGTCACCTGGCAGTGGGCGGGCTACTACATGATCATCATCTACGCGGCCCTGCAGGGCATCGACCCCGCCGTGTACGAGGCGCCCGCCTCGACGGCGCGAGCGCGCTCCAGACGGCTCTGCGGATCAAGATCCCGATGATCTCCTCCTCGATGGTGCTGATCCTCGTCTTCGCCCTCATCGGCACGCTCCAGTTCTTCACCGAGCCGCAGATCCTGCGCTCGCTGGCGTCCGGCTCGATCGACGCGTCCTACACGCCGAACATCTACGCCTACACGCTCGCCTTCTCCTACAACCAGTTCAACTACGCCTCCGCGATCTCGTTCGCGCTGGGCCTGGTGGTGTTCGTCGGGTCGTACCTGTTCCTGGCGGCCACGAAGAAGCGGAACGGACTCTCATGAGCACCCTCGAACTCGCCCCCAAGCGCGACCGCGTGCAGCGACGCGAGGACGCCGTCCGCGCCCGCAGCCGCCGCGGCGGACGCCAGCTGCTCCCCCACGTGATCCTGCTCGCCTTCGTCGTCTACTTCGCCCTGCCGTTCTGGTGGCTCGTGGTGGCGTCGACGAAGGACCAGGTCGGCCTCTTCTCCGGAACCGTCAGCCCGCTCTGGTTCGGCGACTCCTTCGAGTTCTTCACCAACATCGGCTCGCTGTTCACCTACTCCAACGGGCTCTACTGGAAGTGGCTCGGCAACTCGTTCCTCTACGCCTTCGTCGGCGGTCTCGGAGCGACGGTCCTGTCGGTGCTCGCGGGCTACGGCTTCGCGGCGTACGCGTTCAAGGGCCGCAACGCCTTCTTCTCGCTGGTCCTGGGCTCCGTGATGGTGCCGGCGACGGCCCTGGTCATCCCGCTGTTCGTCATGTTCAGCGCTGCGCAGCTCACCAACACCATGTGGGCGGTCATCCTGCCCTCGATGCTCAACCCGTTCGCGGTCTACCTCATGCGCGTCTACACGCAGGACGCGGTGCCGGAGGAGATGCTCGACGCCGCGCGGATGGACGGGGCGGGCGAGATCACGGTCTTCTTCCGCGTCGCCCTGCCGCTGCTGCGCCCCGCGCTCGTGACGGTGCTGCTGCTGTCGGTCGTGGGAACCTGGAACAACTACTTCCTCCCTCTCGTGATGCTCTCGAACTCGCAGCTCTTCCCCGTCACCGTGGGCCTGGGCACCTGGCAGACCCAGGCGTCGGTCAACACCGGCGGGCAGTCGCTGTGGAACCTCGTGATCGTCGGGGCCCTCATCTCGGTGATCCCGCTGATCGTCTCCTTCCTCACCCTGCAGAAGTACTGGCAGGGCGGGCTGTCCATCGGCTCGGTCAAGTGACCGGCCGCACCCGCGCACCACTCCCCTCCGGAACAGGAGGGGCCCGTCACCGCCTCAGAAAGGCCCTGTCATGACCGACGCTCCCCGCGCCGTCCCGTCCACCTCCTCGGCCCGGATCACCCTCGATCCCACCGCGGTCGTCGCCCCCGTGAATCCGCGGATCTTCGGCTCGTTCGTCGAGCACCTCGGCCGCTGCGTCTACGACGGCATCTACGAGCCCGGCCACCCCACCGCCAACGAGGACGCTTCCGCCTCGACGTGGTGGACCTGGTGAAGGAGCTGGGCAGCACGACCATCCGCTACCCCGGCGGCAACTTCGTCTCGGGCTACCGCTGGGAGGACGGGGTGGGCCCGCGCTCCGAGCGCCCCCGCCGCCGCGACCTGGCCTGGCACTCGCTCGAGACCAACGAGGTCGGACTCGACGAGTTCGCCCGCTGGGCCGAGCTCACCGGCAGCGAGATCATGTACGCGGTCAACCTCGGCACCCGCGGCGTCCTCGAGGCGCTCGACGTGCTCGAGTACGCGAACGGGCCGGCCGGCACCGCCCTCGCCGACCAGCGGATCGCCAACGGCGGCACCGAGCCCTACGACATCCGCATGTGGTGCCTCGGCAACGAGATGGACGGCCCCTGGCAGGTCGGCCACATGAACGCCGAGGACTACGGCAAGCTCGCCTCCCGCACCGCCAAGGCGCTCAAGATCGCCGACCCGTCGCTCGAGCTGGTGGTCTGCGGCTCGTCCGGATCCGGCATGCCGACCTTCGGCGAGTGGGAGCGCGTCGTCCTCGAGCACACCTACGACGACGTCGAGTACGTCTCGTGCCACGCGTACTACCAAGAGTACGGCGGAGACCTGGGCTCGTTCCTGGCCTCCTCCCTCGACATGGAGTACTTCATCGCGACGGTCGTCGCGACCGCCGACCACGTGAAGTACAAGCTCAAGAAGTCGAAGGACATCATGCTGTCCTTCGACGAGTGGAACATCTGGTACCTCGAGGAGTGGCAGGCCAAGGAGAAGGCCGACGCCGAGGGCGACCAGAGCACCCGCGAGTGGGCCTACGCCCCCCGCCTGCTCGAGGACGTCTACTCGGTCGCCGACGCGGTGGTCCTGGGCAACCTGATGATCACGCTGCTGAAGCACTCCGACCGCGTGACCTCGGCCTCGCTCGCGCAGCTGGTCAACGTGATCGCGCCGATCATGACCGAGCCGGGCGGAGCGGCGTGGCGCCAGACCACGTTCTTCCCGTTCTCGACGACCGCGCGTCTCGCGTCGGGCACCGTGCTCAAGCCGCGGATCGAGGCGGGCACGTACTCCACCGCCCGCCACGGCGAGGCTCCGCTCGTCGACTCCGTCGCGACGCACGACGGCGACCGCTCGTCGGTCTTCCTCGTGAACCGCTCGCAGACGGAGTCGATCACGGTCACCGTCGACGTGTCCGGCCTGGGCGTCTCGAGCATCGCGGAGGCGGTGGCCCTCTTCGACGAGGACCCCTACGCGAAGAACACGAAGGACGACCAGGAGCGCGTGGGCCTGCGCGACGCGATCGACGCCTCCCTCGAGGGCGGCACCCTCACGGTGACGCTGCCCCCGGTGTCGTGGACGGCGGTCGCGCTGACGGCGTAGCCCCCGCCCTCGGTGGCGGGTTTAGATACGCCGCCCGCGGCGGCTACTCGACCAGCAGGCTGCGCGAGCTCCCCCACCTCGCTGGTCGAGTAGCCCGCACAGCGGGCGTATCGAGACCCACCCACTCCAGAACACGCAGGTCTCGAGACGACGGCTCCGGTGACTACTCGACCAGCAGGCTGCGGGACGCCGATACTGCTGGTCGAGTAGCCGGCGCAGCGGACGTATCGAGACCCACTCACTCCAGAGCAGGCGGGTCTCGAGACGCCGCCCGCGGCGGCTGCTCGACCAGCAGGCTGCGCGAGCTCCGACCACCACCCGTCAACGACGGCGGGAACCGCCGAGCGAACCGGCGATCCGCGTGCCAGCGGATCGCCGCAGCGGTCCGCACCCCGCTCCACGGGACGCGACCCCCTGCGACAGCCGACCGCGGAGCGGACGACGACGAAGGAGCAGTCAGCTCAAACGAGCACAGCGAACCGGCGATCCGCGTGCCAGCGGATCGCCGTAGCGGAACGCACCCCGCTCCACGGGACGCGACCCCCTGCGGAAGCCGACCGCGGAGCGGACGACGACGAAGGAGGAGTCCGCTCAGTCCAGCAGCAGCGCCGGCTCCTCCAGCACGCTCGCCACGTCGGCGACGAAGCGGCTGACGACGTCGCCGTCGACGACGCGGTGGTCGAAGGAACCCCCGACCGTGGTGACGTAGCGGGGACGGACCTCGCCGTCGACGACCCACGGCTTCTGCTTGATCGTGCCGAGCGCGATGATCGCGACCTCGCCCGGGTTCAGGATCGGGGTGCCCGTGTCCATCCCGAAGACGCCGATGTTGGTGATCGTGATGGTGCCGTTCTGCATGTCGGCGGGCGCCGTCTTGCCGTCGCGGGCGTCGAGGGTGAGCTTCTCGAGGGCCTGGGCCAGCTCGAGCAGGCTCATCGACTGGGCGTCCTTGACGTTCGGGACGATCAGTCCGCGGGGGGTGGCCGCGGCGATGCCGAGGTTGACGTAGTGGCGCACGATGATCTCGGAGTCGGTCCACGCCGAGTTGACGGTGGGGTTCCTCCGGACCGCCCAGATGATGGCCTTCGCCATGATCAGCAGCGGCGACACCTTGGTGCCGGCGAAGTCGGGCGAGTTCTTCAGCCGCTTGACGAACTCCATCGTGCGCGTCGCGTCGACGTCGACGAAGACGCTGACGTGCGGCGCGGTGAAGGCGCTCTGCGACATCGCGGCGGCGATGGCCTTGCGGACGCCGCGCACCGGGATCCGCTCCTCGCGGGAGTCGGCCCACGCGGGGGTCTGGATGTTGCGGAAGACGCTGGCCTGGGACGCGTGGCGGATGACGTCGTCGCGGGTGACCTCGCCGGCGAGGCCGGTGGCCTGCACCTCGAGGAGGTCGACGTCGAGGTCCTTCGCGAGCTTGCGGATCGGCGGCTTCGCGATGACGGGCAGCGCGGCCGCGGCGGGGACCGACGTCGGGCGCGGAGGAGCGGC
>NZ_MUKN01000011.1 GCF_001995175.1 Rathayibacter rhapontici | reverse complement strand
CGCCGCGGCGGGCCCGGGCCCAGGCGGGCTGCGGCGCGGGGGCGGAGAGGCGGCGCTGCGCCGTGGAGACGACGTGGCCCTCCGGGGCCCAGACGGTCGCCGCGGCGAGCACGACGTCGACGGTCAGCCAGGTCTCGCCCCCGGCGGCGACGTCGATTGCGGGGAGGGGCGCGGTCGCGGAGTGACCCGCGGCGATCGCGCCGGTCTCGAGGACGCCGTCGGCGATCCTCCGCCCGTCGACCTCGGCGCGCCAGAGGACGCGGAGATCGGCGGTCGAGGCGTCGTGCCGCCGGTTCTCGATCAGCACGGAGTCCTCGCCGATCCGGGCGCGGACGGGTGCGACGATCTGCTTCCACTCGAAGAGGCCGGGGCTCGGCGTGCTGTCCGAGAGGACCATGCCGTCCATCACGAAGTTGCCGTCGTGGACGACCTCGCCGAAGTCGCCGCCGTAGGCGTAGTACTCGACGCCGTCGGGCGTGCGGGCGCGGAGCCCGTGGTCGCGCCACTCCCAGACGAATCCGCCGTGCAGGCGCGGGTAGCGCTCGACGAGGTCCTCGTACTGGTCGATCGCGCCGGGTCCGTTGCCCATGGCGTGGACGTACTCGCAGAGCAGGAACGGCTTGGAGCGCTGGCGCGCGGACTCGCCGGGGGAGCAGCCCAGGAGCGTCGTGCGCGAGTCGTCGTCGCCGATCTGCCGGGTCTCGGGGACCGAGGAGTACATCCGCGAGTAGACGTCGGTGTACGCGCCGGTGTAGTCGCCCTCGTAGTGCACCGGGCGCTCGGGGTCGCGCCCGTGCACCCACGCCGACATCGCGGCGAGGTTCGCTCCGGTGCCCGCCTCGTTGCCGAGCGACCAGATCACGATGCTGGGGTGGTTCTTGTCGCGCTCGACGGTGCGCTCGATGCGGTCGAGGTACGCCTCGCGCCAGGCGGGGTCGTCGCTGGGGTTCCCGGCCCAGCCCCAGCGCTCGAAGCCGTGCGTCTCGAGGTCGCACTCGAGGATCACCCAGAAGCCGAGCTCGTCGGCGAGGTCGAGCAGGCGCGGGTGCGGCGGGTAGTGGCTGGTGCGGATCGCGTTGACGTTGAACCGCTTCATCAGGGCGAGGTCCTCGCGGGCGGAGTCCTCGTCGAAGGCGCGCCCGCGGTCGGGATGCGTCTCGTGCCGGTTGACGCCGTGGAACACGACGCGCTCGCCGTTCACCAGGAAGCGGTCGCCGCGGATCTCGACGGTGCGGAAGCCCAGTCGGAGCGACACGGTCTCGCCGGTGGAGGCGATCTCGGCGTCGTACAGGCGCGGCGACTCCGCCGACCACGGCTCGACGGCGTCGATCGCGATCGGGGCGACGTCCTCGGCGCTCGCCCACTCGACCTCGAGGCCGAGCGCGGGCACGCGGAGCACCACGGGGAAGGCCTCGGGGGACGCGACGAGCTCGGTCTCGAGTCGACCGGCGCCGTCGGCGAAGGCCGTCCGCACCCAGACGTCCTCGATGCCGCCCACCGGACGGGCGATCAGGTGCGCGGAGCGGAAGATCCCCGGCAGCCACCACTGGTCCTGGTCCTCGACGTAGCTGGACGCCGACCACTGGTGCACGCGCACCACGACGAGGTTCTCGCCCGGGCGCACCGCCTCGGTCACGTCGAACTCCTGCGCGAGGCGGCTGCCGGACCCGATGCCGATCTCGACGCCGTTGACCCAGACGCGGTACCGCGACTCGACCCCGTCGAACCGCAGGACGACGGCCTCGGCGCCGGTCCACGACTCCGGGACCTCGATCGTGCGGCGGTAGTCGCCGGTGGGGTTCTCATCCGGCACGAAGGGCGGCTCGGTGGCGAAGGGGAACTGGACGTTCGTGTAGGCGGGGAGGCCGTAGCGGCCGTCGCCCTGCAGCACCCAGTGCGCGGGCACGGGGATCGAGTCCCAGGCGGAGTCGTCGAAGGACTCGGCGGCGACGTCGTCGACGCCCTCGCCCTCGGGCAGCACGTCGATCCCGCCGAGCGTGCCCGGCGCCGCCGGCAGCAGGCGGAACCGCCACTGCCCGTCGAGCGGGATCGTCGGGGCGTCGGAGTGCAGCCACGAGCGGGCGCGGCGGCGCAGGCCCCGTCCGGGAGCCGTGTCGGCGAGGTAGTGCTCGGGGGTGGGGGTCACTGCGCGGAGCCTTCCGTCAGGGCCGCCGCGCCGGAACGCTGCGGCATCGCGCGCCTCGGAGCATCCGTTCGGAGTCGAGCCGTCACGTCGTCGTGGGGGGACGCCGCCGCGTACGGCTGCGCCGTTCTGGACGCTACCACAATGTCGAGTAACCACTCGAAATTCGAGGGGAGGGGGTCACATCGTCACGAACGAGATGATGGTCGGCCCCAGGACCGCGATGAAGAGGACCGGGAGGATGAAGAGCATGAGGGGGAAGAGGATGTTGACCGGGATCTTCATCGCCTTCTCCTCGGCGCGCATCCGCCGCTTCAGGCGCATCTCCTGCGCCTGCGTGCGCAGCACCGCGCTGACCGAGACGCCGTAGGCGTCGGCCTGCACGATCGCGCGGACGAAGCTGCGCAGATCCGGGACCGACGTCCGCAGCTCCAGCGCGCGGTAGGCGTCGCGGCGCGTCATGCCCACGCGCATGTCCTGCAGGGTGCGCACCAGCTCCTCGGCGAGCGGCCCCTTGCCGTTCTCGCCCGCGCGGGCCATCGCGGCCTCGAAGCCCAGCCCGGCCTCGACGGCGATCAGCATCTGGTCGAGAGTGTCGGGCAGCTCGAGGCCGATCGCCGCCTGCCGCTCGAGACCGCGGCTGTGCAGGAGGAGGTCGGGCACGAAGTAGGCGACGACCACGACCACGAGGATCAGCAGGACGAGGATCGGCGGCGGCTGCCGGACGAGGACGAGGGAGCCCGCGGCCGCCGCGATCACCAGCAGCAGCGGCTTGGCCAGGACGACCCGGCCGAGCGGCCAGCCCGCGGGCCGGCCGGCGTGCGCGTGCAGGCGGTCGAGGCGCGCCAGCGACCCGGGCGGGAGGAGGCGCTGCGCGATCCGCTCCAGCCGCTCGGCCGTCGAACGGGTCTCGACCGCCTCCTCGACGAGCCCCTGGGTCAGGTTGCGGCGCGCCGCGGTCCGCTCGTCGCCGACGGGCGCGAGAGCGGCGAACAGCAGGGGGAGCGCCGCCAGCAGGCAGAGGGACGCGATCAGCACGGGACTGCTCCTCAGAACTTGAAGCTGATGACGCGGCGCATCCAGAGACCGCCGAGCACGAGCATGATCGCGGCGACGACCATCAGGACGAAGCCCAGCCAGTGCTCGGTGAACTTCGCCACGTAGGTGGGACTGGTGAGGGAGAGGATGCCGATCACCGCGAACGGCATCGCCATGAGGATGTAGACCGACATCTTGCCCTCGGCGGCCAGCGCCGAGACCTGGCGGCGGATCTGGTTGCGCTCGCGGATCGTGTGACCGACCTGGTCGAGCACCTCGGCCAGGTCGCCGCCGACCTCGCGGTGGATGCCGATCGCCTGCCCGACCCAGCTCAGGTCCTCGCTCCGCATGCGCTCGGCGGTCTGGGCGAGCGACACGTTCAGGTCGCGGCCGAGGCGCGTCTCGTTGACGACGCGTGCGAACTCCTCGGCGGTGGGCGAGTCCGACTCCCGCGAGGCGGCGTCGATGGCGCGCAGCAGGGAGTGGCCCGCGCGCAGGCCGCTCGCGAGCAGCTGGAGGGTGCCGTCGAGCTGGTCGGCGAAGCGGCGGCGCCGGCGGTCGGCGAGGGTGCGCAGGAGGAGGACCGCCGCACCGAGGACGACCACGACGAGCAGGATCCCCAGGATCGCCGATCCGGCGAGCAGTCCGAGGAGGAACGCCACGACGCCGGCCGCCGACACGAGGATCAGCAGCTCGGAGGGGGACTTCTTCAGGCCCGCGTCGCGCAGGGCTCCCGTGAGCCGCTCCGTCCAGCCCTGCTTCAGCAGCGCCGCCGAGATCACCTCGCTCGTCGAGCGGGTGAGCTGCGTCAGACCGGAGTCGTCGCCGCCCGCATCGGGGCGCCGGCGCTCGATCGGCAGCCGGGGGCGGGAGGAGGCGAGCACTCCGAAGAGCACGACGAGCACCGCGGCGTAGCAGAGCACGACGCCCAGGACCGCCATCATCGGCGCGCACCCGGTGTCATCGGCGCTCACCCGGCACGGGCTGGGCGAAGACCCGCGGCGAGACGGTGATGCCCAGGTCGGCGAAGCGGTCGAGGAAGCGGGGCCGGACCCCGGTCGCGACCGGGCCGCCCTGGATCCGGCCCGAGGCGTCCACTCCGGCGTAGTCGAAGACGAAGGCGTCCTGCAGCACGACCACGTCCCCCTCCATGCCCTGCACCTCGGTGACGTGCGTGACCCGGCGGCTGCCGTCGCGCATGCGGGTGAGCTGCACGATCACGTCGACGGCCGAGGCGATCTGCTCGCGGATCGCCCGCAACGGCAGGTCCATGCCGGCCATCAGCACGAGCGTCTCGAGACGGGCGATCGCGTCGCGCGGGGAGTTGGAGTGCACGGTCGAGAGGGAGCCGTCGTGCCCGGTGTTCATGGCCTGAAGCATGTCGAGCGCCTCGCCGCCGCGGCACTCGCCCACCACGATGCGGTCGGGGCGCATCCGGAGGGAGTTGCGCAGCAGCTCCCGGATCGAGACCTCGCCGCGGCCCTCGATGTTGGCCGGCCGGCTCTCGAGCCGGACCACGTGCGACTGCTGCAGCTGCAGCTCGACCGCGTCCTCGATGGTGATGATGCGCTCGCCGTGGGGGATGAAGGAGGAGAGCACGTTGAGCAGGGTCGTCTTCCCCGTGCCGGTGCCGCCCGAGACGATGATGTTGAGGTGCGCGCGCACGCAGGCGTCGAGCAGCTCGGCCATCTCGGGCGTCACCGAGCCGAAGCCGACGAGGTCGGACACGGTGAGCGGATCGCGGGAGAACTTGCGGATGGTGAGGGACGAGCCGTTCACCGCGAGCGGCGGGATGACGGCGTTGACGCGCGAGCCGTCCTCGAGCCGGGCGTCGACCAGCGGCGACGACTCGTCGATGCGGCGCCCCACGCGGGTGACGATCTTCTCGATCACGGCGCGCAGCTGCGCCTCCGAGCGGAACCGGGTGCCGCTGAGCGTCAGGCGGCCGCCGCGCTCGACGAAGATCTGCTCGTGACCGTTGACCATGATCTCGGTGAGGGTCGGGTCGTCGAGCAGCGGCTGGAGGGGTCCGAAGCCGAGCACGTCGTCGGCGATCTGGGCGACGAGCCGCTGCCGCTCCTCGGGCGTGAGGGGCGCGGACTCGGCGTCGACGATCTCACCGAGGATCTCGCGAGCCTGGCCGAGGAGGTCGGCCTCGGCGAGCGTGGGGTCGTTCAGCCTGGATCCCATCCGGCGGAACAGCTCGTCGCCGACCCTGCTCTTCAGTGCCAGCAGCCCGTCCTCCCGCGCGCGCTCGTCCTCCTGAGGCTCGGGATCCGGTTCGGGCGCGGCAGGGGGGAGAGGCGCGGCGACCGGCACGTAGGGCGCGTCGCGCTCGGCGTGCTTGGAGGCGAGGCGTTCGGCGAGGCTCACTGGATCCTGGCCCTTCTGCGCAGTGCCGCCCCGTCGGCGGAGGTGAACGAGTTCGCGAGCTTTCCGAGCAGCACGGCGGCGCGCGAGCGGCGCTT
Source organism: Rathayibacter rhapontici (assembly GCF_001995175.1). Taxonomy (GTDB): domain Bacteria; phylum Actinomycetota; class Actinomycetes; order Actinomycetales; family Microbacteriaceae; genus Rathayibacter. The sequence continues at coordinate 72,243 of NZ_MUKN01000011.1, read as the reverse complement.
GGAGAGCAGGAGCGGCTGGCCGGCGTTGATCGACAGCGCGAGATCGGCCGAGCGCGGCACGACCGCGGTGACCGACATGCGCACGGTCGCCTCGATGTCCTTCACGGTGATCCCCGACTTCTTCTCGGCGAGGTTCACGACCAGGTGGCGGTTCTCGGGCAGCAGGCCCAGCTCCTCGAGCACGGTGAGCTCGCGGCGGAGCCCCCGGACGCCGGGCACGTCCATCGCCGTGACGAAGAGCGCGTCCGTCGCGACCTCGAGTGCGGCGAGGGTGTGGTCGGTGAGACCGGCGGACGTGTCGACGACGACGTACGCGAAGTCGGAGGACAGCTGGCGGAGGAGGTGCGTGACGGCGTCCGAGGAGATCCGGTCGGCGTCGGCGGGGTCCTTCGGCGCGCTCAGCGAGTAGAAGCCCGCCTCGTGCACGGCCAGGTAGGCCTTGAGCACGAGGAGGTCGGAGGCGGCCGCCGCGCCGACGGCGTCGCGGAGCGTGTGCACCGGATCCAGGCCCAGGGCGCTCGCGACGTCGCCGAACTGGGCGTCGAGGTCGACCAGCACGGTCGAGAGCGGAGCGACGCGGCCGAGAGCGACGGCGAGATTGACCGAGAGCGTGGTCTTGCCCACTCCGCCCTTGGGGGACAGGACGACGACGATCTTGCGCTGCGGGCCGCTCCGGGCCGCCGGGCGATCGCCGATCCGGGCCTGGGCTGCGCGGCTCGAGCGGCGCAGCACCTCGCCGAGGCCGGCGTCGTCGGAGCCGGGGGCCAGGACGTCGCGGACACCGGCGCGCATCGCGGCGACGGCGAGCTCGGGATCGGGGGTCGTCGACGAGGACGAGCGTGATCCGCGGGAAGGCGGTGTCGAGCGCGGCGGCGAAGCGCAGCGCGGCGGTGCGCTCGATCCCGGGACCGATCAGGACGACGTCGATCGGCTCCTCGCCGGGCGGGGGCAGGATCGCCTCCGGACGCAGGCCGGTCGCCTCGGCGGGCACGGCGGTCACGCCGGAGTCGTCGTCCCCGGCGAGGGCGGCGGCGACGCGGTCGACGAAGGAGGCGGAGTCGGTGACCGCGAGGAAGCGGGTCACGGGAGGATCTCGGCGGGAGTGATGACGCGGGTGCCGCTCGGGTCGGTCCCCTCCGGCTGCTTGGTGAGCCAGATCCCGGCGAACTGGGCTGCGCTGACGATCAGCTCGGCGTCGGGGCCGTTCACGGCGAAGGTGACGTAGACGGAGCCCTCGGGGGTCGGTGCGACTCCGCTCGTGTCGCCCTCGACCGCCGCGCCGAGCCCCTGGAGTGTCGTGACGAGGACCTTCTGCAGGCGCATGTGCGTCTCCGCGTCACGCGTGATGATCATTCCGACCGTGTCCCCGGGGGCGAGGGCGCCGCCGACGACGCGGTCGGGGGTCAGCAGAACGGTCACCTCCTGCAGCCCGGCGGGGACGTCGACGCGACCGGGGACGTCGAGAGCGTCCGGCGACACCATCCGCGTCGTGAGCAGCTGCTCCCCGGTCACCAGATCGACCGACGTCACCAGGCCGCCGAGGCCGTCGAGGGTGGTCGCGGCGCCGACGGCGACGGCCGCCTGAGGGAGGGCCTTCACCTCGAGGTACGGCGAGAGCTGCTCGGCGGGAGTGCCGGCGGGCGCGTCACGGGCGAGCACGAGGACGTCGACCGGCCGCTGATCCTCGAGGGCGCGCTGATCGGCGTCCCGGGCGTAGAGGGTCACGGCCATCACGCCGACGACGGCGAGCACGAATCCGAGGATCGCGAAGAGGATGCGGAGCTTCACGGGGCAGGGGGTCCTAGTCCGACAGGGTGATGATGGAGGCGCCGAGATCCGCGCCGCCGGAGGTGAACGCGTCGTCGAGCGAGACGAACTTGACGAACTTCCCGATGACGCCCTTGCAGGTCCCCTTGCATCCCGCGCCCGGGTAGGTCTGGTTGTTCCAGCTCATGCCGGGGAAGTTCCAGCCGAGCACCTGGAAGGCGGCGAATCCGCTGATCGTGTACCAGCCACCCGATCCGGTCCCGCCCTTGTCCGAGTAGACGGGGAGCAGCACCGTGGTGCCGCCGAGCTTGGACAGCTGGGCGGAGCAGCCCGGGGGGAGGCTGACTCCGGTGCTGCCGGAGACGGGAGCGGGCTTCTTCGTGTCGACCTTGGCGCGGCACGTCCCCACGGGGTCGTGGAGCCAGCCGAACCCGCCGGGGAGGAGCTGCCCGGAGGGACTCTCCGTCTGGCAGGCGGTGCCGCCGGAGTCGCCGTGCATGCTGATGACCTGCACGGCACCGTCGAGCTGGAAGACGCACGGCGCGAAGGCGAGCGCGAGTGCCGCCTCGCCCGCCCCGGGGCTGCCCCAGGACGAGGTGGCCGACCGGCCGACCTCGAGGGAGTCGATCCCGAAGACGGGAGCGAACACCGTCGCCAGGGAGCCGGCGCCGGTGGAGCCGTCCTCGGCGGAGGTGGTCACGCGCACCGAGTTCGCGGTGGGGAAGGTCGTGACGGCGCCGGACGCTCCGTCGCCGGCATTGGCGTCGGCGTAGGTCGCGGCGAGGGCGACGGCCGCAGCCTTCGCGGCGGCGGTGGTGCAGGGCGTCGCCGCGCAGCTCTGGGCCACGGCGAGGGCGGCGGCGTCGGCTCCGTTCTGCAGCTCGGCGCGCTCGAGGTTCAATCGGGCGATGTCGATCGCGAGGGCGGCGCAGGCGAGCACGACGACCATGGCGACGGCCACGACGATCGAGACGGCGCCGCGCTCGTCCGAGAGGCGCGCAGTCAGCCGCCGCATCGCATCGCCGCCTTCCCGGTCAGGGTGATGCCGTCGCCGAAGAGGCCGGTCATCAAGTGGTACTGGTAGCGGATGGTGGTCGTGCCGAGGGTGCCGACGGTGCAGGCGGTCGGCGAGACGGCGATCTGGGCGTCGGTGAGACCGGGGGACAGGTTGAAGGCCGCATTCTTCACGGCAGTTCTCGCCGTCGCCGGATTGTTGTGCAGCGCCATGCTTCTGGCGCCTTCTCGGGCCGCATTCGTGATGGTTGTCTGCGCGGTGAACAGGAGAGAGAACTCCACTATTCCGACGAGGATGACCATGAGGATGGGGAGGAGTAATGCAAATTCCAGCGCGACTGCGCCTTTCTCTTCTCCGAGTCGTCTATTCACAGGAGACCTCTGGAACGAGACAGGGACGGTGCGGCGGGGCACCCGCAGCACCGTCCCTGGGAGCGGTCGATCAGCCGGCGGCGGGTACGGCAGGCTTGGGTGCATCCGAGGCGGGAAGCTGCTCGGAGACGTCGGTGAAGATGTCACCCAGCTGCGGGCCGAGGACGACGACGACGCCGATGATCACGACGGCGATGAGGCCGACGAGCAGGCCGTACTCGACGGCGGTCGCGCCCTTCTGGTCCTCGCGGAGGCGGTCCTTCGCAGTGGTGACGAGAGTCTGGAGCGAGATGAGGAGAGAGAGCATGGTGAACCTCCGAGATGGGGTGAGCGAGACCGGTTTACAAGGGGAGCAGGTGGTCGGCGATCCTGTGTGAGACCGATCGTGCGACTACCGGTGGTGCTGTCGCGGGAAAAGAGGAGCAGTCGGATCACGGGGGTGATCGAGAGCCCGCCGATATTCATTCGGCTGCATTCATTTCAGCGACATCACTGATGATAGAGAGAACGCCCGGTCCGTCTCGTACCCTTCCGGGGGACAAACCGACTGACGATACGTCCCTGCTCGTCACACCGGGAGAGCGAGCACCAGCACGGCCCCGGCGAGCATCATCGGCCCGAACGGCACGGGTGTCCCCCGCCGCGCACGGCCCGTCGCCAGGAGCACCGCCGCGGCCAGCGCGGCGAGGACGAAGCCGGCGGCGGCGCCCAGGAGCAGCTCCGTCCAGCCCCGCGAGGCGAGCATCGTGCCGATGACCGCCGCGAACTTGACGTCGCCCATCCCGAGGCCGCCCGGCGAGACGAGGGCGAGCACCAGGTAGACCGCGAACAGCACCAGCCCGCCCAGCAGCGCACGGAGGCCGTCGGCCGGCCGGCCGTCGACGAGGCTCGCGGCCGGGACGAGCAGACCGCCGAGGGCGATCGCGGGCACGACCAGCACGTTCGGCAGCAGCCGGTGCCGCAGGTCGATCACCGAGAGGTGCACGCCCACGACGGTGAGCAGCACGAGGACGGCCAGCACGGCGCTGGGCCCGGTCGCGGCTGCGAGGGCCGCCGCGCCCAGGGCGCTCACCGCTCCCGTCGCGACCGCCACACGAGCCGACGAGCGTCCCGGCGGCAGTCCCCCCTCGACGCGGGGGAGGCGGCGGAGCGCGGTGTCGATCAGGGCGCCCGCGGCGAAGGCGACGACCGCCGCGATCACGACGAGGGCGGCGGAGGAGGGCATGCGCTCCATCCTGCACGCCGCGTCGTCGGACACGGCTCATTCCCGGGTTGACGGCGCATACTCGCGGCGGCCGCGCGCGGGAGACCCCGCGGTCCGCCGGTGTTCACCGCCGGCGAGCGGGAGAGCGAGACCGTTCCACCGCCACACGGGAGCCCCCTGGCGTGAGACCCCGGGGGGCTCCTCCACCTCCTCCCCGGGGCCTCCGCTCCTCCTACTTGACGGAGCCCTCGGTGAGCCCGCCGCGCCAGAAGCGCTGCAGCACGACCATCGCGATCGCCAGCGGGATGATCGACAGCAGCACGCCCCCGGTCGTCAGCTCGTAGAACTCGGGCAGGCGGTCGACCTGGCTGAGCCAGTTGTTGAGGCCGAGCGTGATCGGGAACAGCTCGGTGTCCGACAGCATGACCAGCGGCAGGAAGTAGTTGTTCCAGATGCCGACCAGCTGGAAGAGGAACACGGTCACCAGCGCCGGGGTCAGGATGCGCAGCCCCAGTGTGTGGAAGATCCGCAGCTCGCTCGCCCCGTCGATCCGCGCCGCCTCGATGATCGCGGTGTCGACTGTCGCCTGTGCGTAGATGCGGCAGAGGAAGAGGCCGAACGGCGAGACCAGCGAGGGGATCAGCACGCTCCAGTAGGTGTTCGCGATGCCCATCTGGCTGAAGAGGAGGAACAGCGGCAGGGCCGTCGCGGTGCCGGGCACGAGCACTCCGGCGAGGATCGTGCCGAAGACGAGCCGGTTGCCCCGGAACTCGTACTTCGCGAGCGCGTAGCCGCCCGCCGCGGCGAGGTACGTCGCGAGCAGGGCTCCGACTCCGGCGTACAGCACCGAGTTGAGGAACCAGCGGACGAAGATGCCGCCGTCGTAGCTCAGCACCTGGCCGAGGTTGTCCCAGAGCGCGAACGTCGGGGCGAACCAGAAGCCGTAGGTGGCGAAGAGGTCCTCGGTGGTCTTGGTCGCGGCGACCACGACCCAGTAGACGGGGACGAGGAAGTAGACCGCGACGATCATGAGGACCGCGGTGACGATGATCGTGGACGCGCGGTTGCGGCCGGCCGAGCGGTCGGGACCGCGACCCGCCTTCGCGGGCCGGTTCGCGGTGACGACCCCGGTGGTCGTGGGCTGCGCGTTCTCGCGCGTCGCCTGGCTCATGAGGACTTCCTGTTCGAGATCGAGAGGAACGTGAAGGAGAGGACGAACGCGACGAGGGCGATCAGCACGGCCTGCGCGGCGGCGACGTTGTAGTCGTTGTAGGCGAAGGCGGTCGTGTAGGCGCTGAGGTTCGGCGTGTACTGGCTGTCGATCGCGGGGGCGACGGTCTTGAGGACCTGCGCCTCGGCGAAGAGCTGCAGGGTGCCGATGATCGAGAAGATCGTGGTCAGCACGAGCGCCGGGCGGATGAGCGGCAGCTGGATGCTGCGCGCGACGCGGAACGTGGTCGCTCCGTCGACCTTCGCCGCCTCGTACAGCTCGACCGGGATCGCCTTCAGCTGGGCGACGATGATCAGCATGTTGTAGCCGGTGTAGCTCCACAGCGAGATGTTGGCGATCGACCACAGCACCGAGTCCGCGCCGAGGAAGTCGGGCTCGAGGCCGACCACGTTCGCCGCGTCGATGATCGGGCTGAGCCCCGGCACGTAGAGGAACGACCAGAGGATCGTCGCGATCACTCCGGGCACCCCGTAGGGGAGGAAGTAGGCCGCGCGGAAGAAGCCGGGGAACCGGGCCGAGGCCGACTCGAGCATCAGCGCGAGCACGGTGCAGAGCGCGATCATCACCGGCACCTGGACGACGCCGAAGAGGAACATGCGGCCGATCGAGGCGAGGAAGTTGCCGTCGGCGAGGGCCTGCGCGTAGTTCGAGAACCCGGCGAACTCCGTCGTCACTCCCGCCTCGCCGAAGAGCCCCGAGCGGGTCACCTTCGTGAAGCTCGAGCCGATGGCCACGACGATCGGGATGATGAAGGTGAGGACGAACAGGGCGAGGAACGGGGCGAGCAGGATCCACGGGGCGCGCCCCACGGCTCCGCTGCGCTTCCGGTTCCCGGTGTCGCCGGTCGCCGCGACGGCGGCTGCGGCGGGGGAGGTCGTCGTGGTCATGCCGAGGCCTTCCTGATGCTGAGGCCCTTGTTCTGGAAGACCGTGATGATCTGCTGCTCCGCCTCGGCGACCGCGTCGACGAGAGTGGTGCCCGACGCCTTCTTCCGGAAGCCGTCGCTGAGGATGTTGAAGGACTGCTGGGTGACCGGCCACCAGGACCAGTCGGGGTTCTGCTGCTGCGAGGCGGGCACGAAGACCTCCTCGTTGTAGTTCTGGCCGCTGAAGAACTCGCTCGGGCCCTTGCGGGAGGTGCCGATCTCGCCGACCGCGGGCGACCAGCCGATGCCGCTGTTCGCGATCATCGCGTCGATGCCCTCCTGCGACGTGGTCATCCAGACGGCGAACTCGAGCGCCTCCTTCGGGTGCGCGCTGCTGGCGAAGACGGCGGCCGTCGATCCGCCCAGGAAGCTCGAGCCGAAGCCCGTGTCGCCCCAGACCGGCATGGGCGCCGCGCGCCACTTGCCCGAGCCGCCGCTCACGCCCTGGATGAGCGCGTCGCCCCAGCTGCCCGTGGTGCAGGAGGCGATGCCGCCCGTCGCCGCCGCGGCGAACCACGCGGGGGAGTAGGCGCCGTAGCCGGTCTCGACGAGGTCCTGGTCGATCGCGGTGTCGAAGAAGGAGGCGACCTGCGTCGTGGCCTCGTCGGTCATGTCGATGACCCAGCCGTCCTCCTCCGCCGTCAGCCACTGCGCGCCGGCCTGCGTGGCGAAGGCCGCGAAGACGGAGGCGTCGGCGAGGGGGAAGCAGTCGATGTAGGAGTCGGCGGCGCGGAGCTCGGTCGCGACCGCCGCCCAGTCGTCCCAGGTGCGCGGGGGCTCGGCTCCGACGCGGCCGAGCACCTCGGCTGGTAGAAGAAGGCCATCGGGCCGCTGTCCTGCGGGATCCCGTAGACGCCTCCGGTGTAGCTGACCTGGCCCCAGAGGGTGGGGTCGTACAGATCGGCGTAGTCGGCGGCGCCGTAGCGGTTGAGGTCGACCAGCCCGTTCACGAGCATGAACTCGGGCAGCGAGCGCAGCTCGACCTGGCCGAGGTCCGGACCGCCGCCGGCTGCGAGGGCCGAGTAGAGCTTCTGGTAGCCGCCCGCGTTGCCGCCGGGGATCCAGACCGCGTCGACCTGCACGTCCGGGTGCGAGGCGTTCCAGACGTCGCAGACCTTCTGCAGGTCCTTCAGCCAGGCCCAGTACTGCAGGCGGATCGGTCCGCTCGCGGCCGGGATCGCCGGCGCGGTGTTGACCGAGGTGGTGCCCGGGGTGGCGCAGGCCGCCAGGCTCCCGAGTGCGGCCGTGCCGAGTCCGGCGGCCATGAGCTGTCTCCGTGTGAACGGCTTCACTGTCCCTCACTTCGTCGTGGATGGGTGCCGTGGAGGTCTCCCGGCCCGGTGGATCGGACGCTATCACAAATTCGAGTAGCCGCTCGAAATTGGTGGGAGCACAGCTGGAGCGCGCGCTACGCTGGCCGCCTGAGAGCGGTTCCCGCTCTCGTGTCCAGCGGAGGAGGGCGTCGTGTCCGAGACCACCGAGCCCGTCCGCACCCGCCGCGGGCCCTACGCGAAGTCGGCTCAGCGGCGTCGCGCGATCATCGAGGCGGCCCACGCGGTCTTCGCCTCCCGCGGCTACGCGCGCGGCTCGCTGCAGGAGGTCGCCGATCGGGTGGGGCTGAGTCAGACCAGCCTCCTGCACTACTTCCCGACCAAGACCGACCTGCTGCTCGCCGTGCTCGAGCACCGCGACGCGATCACCGGCGACGGCTCGGCTCCGCCCGACCCCGACGAGAGCATGGTCGAGGGGATCCTGCGCCAGACCCGCTACAACGAGACGGCCCCCGGAGTGATCGAGCTCTACGCGGTGCTGTGCGGCGACTCGACGACAGCGGATCATCCGGGTCGCGAGTTCTTCGCCCGCCGCTTCCGGTCGCTCCGCCAGGGCTACGCCGACGACCTGCGCGCCCTGCAGGCCGAGGGGCGCCTGCGCGAGGGGGCCGACCCCGACCGGGTCGCGGCGTCGATCATCGCGCTGTGGGACGGCATCCAGCTGCAGTGGCTCCTCGAGCGCGACGCCGTCGACATGGTCGCGTGCCTGACGGACTACCTCGACCTGATGGTCCGCCCGCCCCGGTGACCAGGCCCTAGGCTCCGGGCATGGGGACGACCTGGAACGACACCGGCTGGATCTGGATCGGCTTCGCGCTCGTGACCGCGGGACTCGCGGAGCAGAAGGGGCGCTCGCGCTGGCGCTGGTTCGTGCTGGGCCTGCTCCTCGGACCGCTCGCGCTGGCGCTGGTCGTGATCTGGGCGAGGCCCGAGCCCGGAGTGGTCACGGACGTCCGCTGGAACTTCGCGATCGGAGCGGGAGTCGCGGCCGTCGCCCTGCTGATCCTGGCGGTGACGTCGAGTCTGTGGCTCCTGCTCGTCCCGGCGGCGCTCGCGGCGGTCGTCGCGGGCCTGCTGGCCTGGCTCAGCCGGCGCGTGCCGTTCGAGAGCCTCCCGCGCTGACGCCTCCTCCCGCTGACGCCGCTCCTCCCGCTGACGCCGGCCTCCCGCTGACGCGAGGGAACCCCGGACCGTCGAGGGAACCAGGTGCTCCTGGCGGTCTCGACGGTCCGGGGTTCCCTCGGCGGCAGTGGCCTACGGCAGCAGGCGCGACGGACCGCGGAAGAGGTAGGTGACCTCGCGCAGGTTCGCCTGGTGCAGCATCAGCATGATCACGCGGGAGAGGCCCATCCCGAATCCGCCGTGCGGCGGGACGCCGTAGCGGAAGAAGTCGAGGTAGAAGCCGAGCTCCTCGGGGTCGAGGCCCTTCTCGCGGGCCTGCTCGACGAGCACGTCGACGCGGTGCTCGCGCTGGGCTCCGGTCGAGATCTCGACGCCGTTGTAGATCAGGTCGTAGCTGTTGGTGATCGCCCCGTCGCCCTCGCGGCGCATGTGGTAGAACGGCCGGATGCTCGAGGCGTAGTCGGTCAGGAACACGAAGTCGTGCCCGAACTCCTCCTTCACGTATGCCGCGATGCGGCGCTCGCCCTCGGGGTCCATGTCGTCGTCGGCGCGGGGCACCTCGTAGCCGCGCTCGGCGACGATCCGCTTGGCCTCGGCGAGCGGGATGCGCGGGAACGGGGTGCTGGGCACCTCGAGGTCGATGTCGAAGAGCGCCTTCACCTCGGCGCCGTGCTTCTCGACGACCGCGGTGAGGCCGGCGACCATCAGCTGCTCGTGCAGCTCCATGACGTCCTCGTGCGACTCGATCCACGAGACCTCGGAGTCGACGCTCGTGAACTCGGTCGCGTGACGGGAGGTGAAGCTCGGGTCGGCGCGGAAGGCCGGCCCGACCTCGAAGACCTTGCCGAAGCCCGCGGCTGCGCCATCTGCTTGAAGAACTGCGGGCTCTGCGCGAGGTAGGCCTTGGTCTCGAAGTACTCGACCTCGAACAGCTCGGCGCGCGACTCCGAGGCGCTCGCCATGAGCTTGGGGGTGTGGATCTCGATGAAGTCGTTGTCGATCCAGTAGGTGCGCAGCGCGTGCTCGAAGGTGGTCTGCACGCGGGCGATGAGGTTCTGCTCCGGGCGGCGGAGGTCGAGGAAGCGCCAGTCCATGCGCTTGTCGATGCCGGAGTCGGGTGCGATGGGCGCCTCGGGGATCGACGCGGCGACGATCTCGAGCGACTCGAGCTTGACCTCGATGCCGCCGAGCTTCACGCGCTCGTCGTGCTTCAGCTGACCGGTCACGGTGACGAAGGAGCCCTGGGCGAGGCCCGAGATCTCCTCGGTGATCGCGAGCTTCGCCGCGGCGACGGCGTCGCCCTCCTCGGCCTCGCGGACGGCGGGGTTCACGAGCTGCACGGCGCCGGACTCGTCGCGGAGGACCACGAACTGCACCTTCTTCTGGTCGCGCACGGTCTCGACCCAGCCGGACACGCGGACGGGTCCGTCCTCGAGCGCGGCGAGCTTCTTGACGGTGGTTCGGGGGAGGCGGGTCTCGTCGGTCACGGTAGGGGAGTCTACCCGCGGGGTCGGGAGGGCGTCCGGCTGCTGGGCTGCTGGGGCGGGCGTGCGTGCCCGCGCCGATCCGCGGGGTGAAAGACCGTCGCGGTATCCGCAACGCCGCTTGTACGCTGGCGCAGCCGAGCGCACCGGAGCCTCGGAGAGACGGACCTCGATGACCCCCCTCACCACGCCCAGCGGAACGCTCGCTCGCGGACTCCTCCTTCTCGAGATCGTCGCGTCCGAGCACGACGGGATCGCCCTCGGGCGACTCGCGGATCGGGCGGGTCTGGACAAGGGCAGCACGTCGCGTCTCGTCACCGCGCTGGTCGCCCTCGGCTACCTCGTCCGACGCGAGGACCGCCGCATCGCCCTGACCAGCCGCGTGCTCACGCTCGCGCACGGCTTCGAGACCGGCTTCGATCTCAAGCGCCTCGCTCGCCCGGTGCTCTGGGCGCTGAGTGCCGAGATCGGCGAGACCGTGCATCTCGCGGTGCCTGAGCGCTCGCAGGTGGTCTACGCCGATTCGCTGCGTCCGCGCCGCGAGACCGCGTTCGCGGACATCGCCGGCCTCTCGGCCGACATGCACGTCACGGCGACCGGCCGGGCCATCCTGTACCACCTCCCCGATGTCGAACGCGAGGCGATCATCGCCGAGAACCTCGAGCGGCCGCAGGAGCCCGAGTTGGTGTTCGACCGGGCCGACTTCGACGCCGGCCGCGAATTCGAGCGCGAGCACGGCTACGCGACGGTCGACCGCCGGGACCGCATCGCGCGCGTCGCCGTCGCCGTCCTCGACGAGTTCCGCCGCCCCGTGGCGGCGGTCGGCATCTTCTCGCTCGCCGGCGACAGGGTGGAGCTCGTCGAGCGCCTGGGGCCCGCCTGCGTCGCGGCGGTCTCGCGGATCCAGCGCCGTCTCACCGGGACCGGCGGCTGAACGGATCGGCGCCTCCCACGGCTCTTGACAGCTCCGGCCTCCCTTGGCAGGATCACCCGCATCAGCAGATGCAATGGTGTTGCAGATGCTGCAACTCGCGGTTCGACCAGCGGGCAGGCACGACTCGATGAGGAGCACAGTGACCCAGAGCACCGCGACCGTCGTCATGCCGGCCGCTCGAGAGGTGGACACGGGAAAGGCCCGTCCGTCCCGTCTCCGCCGCCAGGACGCCGCCTACGGCTACGCCTTCGTCGCCCCGGCGATGATCGGATTCGCCGTCTTCGTCGCCGGCCCCCTCGTCGGCGTCTTCTACTTCAGCGGCCTCGACTACAACAGCCTGTCCGGCCGCGAGACCTGGGTGGGGCTGGACAACTTCGCCGACCTCCTCGGCAGTGCGGTCTTCGCGCAGGTGATGGGGAACACGACGGTGTTCGCGCTGGCGGTGGTGCCGCTCAACATCGTGCTGGGTCTGCTGCTCGCGGTCCTCGTCACTGCGCGCATCCGCTTCATCGGCGTCTTCCGGACCGCCTTCTTCCTGCCGGTCGTGATCTCGCTGGTCGCGTGGTCGCTGGTCTGGGACTACCTGCTGCAGGCGAACGGCGGGCTCAACGCCTGGCTTGCGGAGATCGGCGTCTCCGGCCCGAACTGGCTCGCCGATCCCGCTGCCGCCATGCCGACGATCATCGTGGTGCAAGTGCTGAAAGGCGTCGGGGTGAGCATGATCCTCTTCCTCGCAGCGCTGCAGGAGGTGCCGGAGGAGATCACCGAGGCGGCGCGGGTCGACGGGGCGACCGGGGTGCAGAGCTTCGTGCGCATCACGCTCCCGCTGATCAGTCCGACGATCCTGTTCGTCGGCATCCTCGCCACCATCAACGCGCTCAAGGCCTTCGCGCAGATCTACCTGCTCACGCAGGGCGGTCCCGGGCTCGCCACGTCGGTCCTGGGCTACTACATCTACGACCAGGCGTTCAACGCCTTCCAGGTCGGCAGCGCCAGCGCCGCGGCCGTGGTGCTCTTCGTCATCGCCCTGGCCATCACCCTCGCCCAGTGGCTGGGACGCCGGAGGTGGGTCTTCAATGAGTCGTAGCAGGGGCGTGGGAACCGCCCGCCGCCTCGAGATCGGGCCGGGCACCTCGAAGGGGATCCTCTACCTCCTCCTCGTCGTCCTCGCCGTTCCGTTCGTCTTCCCGCTGTACTGGATGTTCGTCACGGCGGTGCGGCCGCTCGGCGACGTGTTCGCCAATCCGCCGTCGCTCTGGCCGACCGATCCGCAGTGGCAGAACTTCGTCACACCGTTCACGACCGGGCCGTTCCTGCAGCAGTTCGGCAATTCCGTGTACATCTCCGCCGTCTGCACGGTCGGAGTGCTGGCGGTGTCGTCACTCGCCGGGTACGCCTTCGCGCGCATCGAGTTCCGGGGCCGCGACGCCATGTTCGTCGTTCTGCTGGCCGCCCTGCTCATCCCGAGCGAGGTCACGATCATCCCGTTGTTCCGGCTGCTGCGCGGCTTCGGCTGGATCGACTCGCACCTGGCCCTGATCGTGCCCGGCGTGTTCGGCGTCCCCTGCGTGCTCGGAGTGTTCCTGATGCGGCAGTTCTTCCGGTCGATGCCCGGGGAGCTGGAGCAGGCGGCGCGCATCGACGGCCTCGGCCGGTTCGGGATCTTCGCCCGGATCGCGTTGCCGCTCGCCCGAGGACCACTCGCCGCCCTCGCGATCCTGTCCTTCCTGAACAGCTGGAACGAGTTCCTCGAGCCGCTGGTCCTCCTGCCCTCCCGGGAGCTGTGGACGCTGCCCGTGGCGCTGCAGTCGTTCACGGACCCCTACACCGGCATACCCGTCTGGAACGTGCAGATGGCCGCGACCTTCCTGAGCGTGCTGCCGGTGCTGGCGGTGTTCCTCGTCGCTCAGCGCCAGTTCGTGCAGGGCATCGCCGGTACGGGCATCAAGTAGTCACCCCACCACAAGCAGAACATCTCGAAGAGGAGACGCCATGAGAACACACCGGCTCACCGCAGCCGCCGTCGCCGGAGGGCTGGCGGTCGGCCTCGTCGCCTGCTCGGGCGGGGGCGGCACCACCGCCTCGGCGGAGGACCCGCTGGACATGACGATGACGGTGTGGACCTCGGACGAGACCATCATCGCCACGCTCGAGTCGTTCGCCGACGACTTCCGGGAGGAGAACCCGGAGCTCGGCGACTTCACCGTGCAGAGCATCCCGTTCGCCGACTACACCAAGCAGCTCTCCGTCCAGCTGAACGGCGGCGAGGCGCCCGATCTGGCCTGGCTCGTCGAAGCGAACGTCCCGGCGTTCATCGCCTCGGGCGCTCTGACCGACATCAGCAGCGTCCGGGAGGACGAGGAGTTCGACGCCGCCGACTACCTGGAGAACGTCACGGAGCAGGTGACCGACGGCGAGGCCCTCTACGGGATCCCGTTCTCCAACGGCGCCCAGCCCGTCATCTACAACACGGCCGCCTTCGAGGCGGCCGGTGTCGAGACCCCCCAGCAGCTCATCGACAAGGGCGAGTGGACGTGGGACGGCCTCCGCCGCATCGCGAAGGAGATGGTCGACTCCGGAGTGGTGACCTACGGCTTCGACATCCCGCAGTTCGCCCTGCAGAACTACCAGTTCATGGGGGTGTTCCTGAAGGGCTGGGGTGCGGAGGCGTACCCGGACGGCACCAGCTGCGGGCTCGCCTCGGCGGAGTCCGAGGAGGCGTTCCAGTACCTGCACGACCTCATCTTCGTCGACGACAGCTACCCGGGCCCGGGCGAGACCTCCGCCTTCTCGAGCGGCGACACCGCCATGATGGTCGGCTCGGCGAGCACCCTCAACACCATCACCGACCCGGCGATCACCACGCGGATGGTTCCGCAGCCGGACAACAACGACGGGGGCGACGACTACTTCATGGGTCAGGCCTACGTGTCGGTCCTGGCGGACGGCGGGTCGCCCGAGCTCGCGACGCGACTGCTGCAGCACCTCACCGGCGCGGCCGCGAGCGAGGAGCTCGCGGGCTTCTACATGTCCGGCCGCGAGTCGCTCCTCGAGCCCTCGATCGTGTCGCAGGCGAGCGAGCGCATCACCGATGACGAGGCGCAGACCGCCATGATCGACCCGCTGAAGAAGGCGCAGCAGATCACCTACCCCGTGTCGTACCCCGAGCTGGCAGCCGCCATCAAGCCCGACCTCGACAGCATCTGGCAGCCCGCCGCCGACATCGGCGGGCAGCTCGAGAAGGCCTGCGCGGTCTCGGAGCCGATCCTGGCCGACGAGGGCTGATCCGGGCATGAGCGCAGACGCCCCGGTCGCGGAGTGGGACTTCCGGCGCCGCTCCCGTCCCCTCGTCTCGCTCGACGGACGACTGACCCTGCGGAACGCCGCGGGATCCCACGTCGCCTCGCTGTCCGACGGGGTGGTCGGGCGCGCGCTGTCGTTCGACGGCCGCGCCGACCACCTCGTCATCCCGGCTGCGACGTGGGAGACCTCCACGTGGCGGCCTCTGGCGACGAGGTGTCGGTGTTCGCTCTCGTGCGCCGCCGCTCCGAGGGCACGGGCTTCATCGCCGGGATGTGGCAGGAGGACGACGGCGACCCGCGCAGGCAGTACGGGCTGTTCATCGACCTGCGACCTACGGAGGCGCGGAGCAGGTCATCGGCCACGTCTCGAGCACGGGCGGTCCCAGCGCCGGTCTGCCCTACAGCAGGGACTACTCCGCCACCGCGCGCATGATCGGCTACGACGAATGGAGGGTGATCGGCTTCACCTACGACGGCACCGAGATCCGGTCGTTCCTCGACGGAGTGACCGATCTGCGGCCCACTTTCACGGAGCGCCAGTCGCCGCTGGGCGAGGGCCTGACCTACGCCAAGAACCCGTTCCACTACCCCGACGGGCTCAACCGGCGCTCGATCTCGGACTTCACCGTCGGCGCCGTCCGCCTGACAGGGGAGCCCGGCAATTTCTTCGGTGGGCAGCTCGCGCGCCTCGCCGTGTGGAGGAGAGCGCTGTCGCCGGCGGAGGCGATGACGCTGGCGCGGTCGTGGACTCCCGCGCTCCTCCCGGTCGCACGATTCGACTTCGTCCGCCCGCGCGAGATCGTGGGGAGCGCCGACGGCGGCTGGGACGATCCGGCGTGGCCGCTCGAGGTGGTGGGGTGGCGGCAGATCCCGCTGCGACAGCCCGCCTCGCGCAGGTCGGGGGCCTCTCCGTTCGTCGTCGAGGCGCAGCACTCGTTCGTCGTCGAGGCGCGGCACGCCTCTCCGCACCTCTCCCGCGTCGGCCCGCCACCGCATCCGCCCACCCTCGTCTTCGTGGAGCACCTCGCCGGCGTGGAGTGGCGTGAGCTGGCCCGACTGCAGTTCCGGTGCGACGACGTGCCCGGGGTGGAGACCGAGGGGTTCCGATCCGCCGTGCGGCTCGACGGACGGTGGTTCACCACGCGCGCGATCTGCCGCGCACCGGGGGAGCGCCCGCCGTGGTGCCCGGCGACGAGCACTGGATCCCACTGGAGCGGGCCGTCCCGGCCACGAGCAGCGCCGCACGCGCCGACGAGGTCGCGGACGTCGAGCCGGATCCCGGCGCTGCAGTCTCGGCCATCGGCTTCGTCGCGTGGGGAGACGGAGCCTCGGTGCGCCTCGTCTCCGTCTCCGTGTTCGTGGGGGAACCGGCGCAGGAGCCCGTCTGAGCGGCCGGCGGGACGACCTGGTGGCCGCGGCACTCCTGCTCACCGCCTCGGCGCGACCGCTCAGGTGTCCTCCGTGAGACGCTGAGGACGACGAGCGCAGGGGAGCACGCATGAGCACCGCACTGATCACCGGAGCGTCCACCGGCATCGGAGCCGCCTTCGCGCGGGCGTTCGCGCGCCGCGGCTGGAGCCTCGTCCTCGTCTCGCGCGACGAGGCCCGGCTCGAGGAGGCGGCGGCCGCGTTCCGCGGGCTCGGCGCCCCGCACGTCGAGGTGCTGCCGGTCGACCTGACCGATCGCGAGCAGGTGGAGCGCGTGCGGGCCCGGCTCGTCGATCCGGAGCGGCCCGTGCGGGTGCTGGTCAACAACTCCGGGTTCGGGATCGAGGGCAGCTTCTCGGAGCCCGACGTCGCCGCGCAGGACGCGGCGTTCGAGGTGATGGTCCGCTCGGTCGCCGTGCTCTCGGGGGCCGCCGCCGAGGCGATGACCGCCCGGGGACGCGGAGCGATCCTGACCGTCGCGAGCGTCGCGGGGTTCGTGCACCTGGGCCCCTACTCCGCGGTCAAGGCGTGGGCGACGGCGTTCACGCAGTCGCTCGCGGTGGAGCTCCGCGGCACGGGTGTGCGGGCGGCGGCCCTCTGCCCCGGCTGGGTGCGCACCGAGTTCCACGAGCGGGCGGCGATGGACACCTCCTCCATCCCCTCCTTCCTCTGGCTCGACGCCGACGCGGTGGTCGAGGAGTTCCTCCGCGACGTGGCGCGCGGTCAGGTCGTCTCGGTGCCCTCGTGGCGCTTCGGGGTGCCGGTCGCGTGGTGCGGCACCTGCCGGACGCGCTGGTCCGACGGATCTCGGCGGCCGTGCTGGCGCGGCGGTGAGAGCACGGCGCTGAGCACCCGTTCAGCCTCCGCCCAGACCCGTCGTTCCCGGCGTTCCCCCACGCGCGGTTCCGTACACTTGACGCTCGTGGTTGCCGATCAGATCCATCTCGTGCGGCACGGCGAGGTGTTCAACCCCGACCGGGTCCTCTACGGGCGACTCCCGAACTTCCGGCTCTCGGAGCTGGGCCACCGGATGGCCCGCGCGGCGGCCGACGACCTGCTCGAGCGGCGCCGCCACGTGACGACGCTCGTCGCCTCCCCGCTCCAGCGCACGCAGGAGTCGGCGCAGCCGATCTCGCAGGCGTTCGAGCTCGAGATCACGAGCGATCCGCGCGTGATCGAGCCGAGCAACCGCTTCGAGGGCAAGTCCCTCGCCGCCCGCAGCTCCGCGCTGAAGAACCCGAAGCACTGGCCGTGGCTGCGCAATCCGTTCGAGCCCAGCTGGGGCGAGCCCTACCTCTCCATCTCGGCGCGGATGTACGCGGCGATCGAGGCGGCGTGGGAGGGCACCGTCGAGGGCGACGCGGTCATCGTCAGCCACCAGCTCCCGATCTGGACCGTGCACCGCGCCCTCGCGGGGGAGCGGCTCTTCCACGACCCGCGCAAGCGCCGCTGCGCGCTCTCGAGCATCACCACGATCGAGCGCCGGGGCGACGGCTTCGCGGAGGTCGGCTACACCGATCCGGCGGCGGGGCTCCAAGGCCTCGCGACCGACGTGGGCGCCGTCTGATGCGCCGTCGAGCCGTCACCGCCACGGCCCTCGCGCTCGTGGCCGGAGCGGTCCTCGCGGGCTGCACCGAGGATCCGCTCGCCGACCAGTACCGCAGCGGCAGCAACAAGGGCTACATCTCGGGCGACGGCACGATCACCGAGATCGCCGCGGCCGACCGGACCGACCCGATCGTGTTCGAGGGCACCGACGAGAACGGCGAGGAGATCGACTCCGCCGACCTCGCCGGCCGGGTCGTCGTCGTCAACTTCTGGTACGCCAGCTGCGCCCCGTGCCGCGCCGAGGCCGCCGATCTGGAGTCGGTCAACGCCGAGTACGCCGATCAGGACGTCTCGTTCGTCGGCGTGAACGTCCGCGATCAGGCGCCCCAGGCGGCCGCCTTCGCGAAGACCTACGGCATCACCTACCCCTCGATCGTCGACGTCGACGGATCCGCGCAGCTCGCGTTCAGCGGCAAGGTCCCGCCGAACGCGGTGCCCACCACGCTCGTGCTCGACCGCGAGGGCCGCGTGGCCTCGCGGATCCTCGGGCAGCTGCAGGAGGCGTCGATCCTGTCGACCCTCGTCGGCGACACGCTCGCGGAAGAGGAGTAGCGCGGTGGGCGAGATCGTCGTCAGCGGCCAGCTGCTCCTCGCGGTCCCGATCGCACTGCTCGCCGGACTGGTGTCGTTCGCGTCCCCCTGCGTGCTGCCGCTCGTGCCGGGCTACATCGCCTACGTCGGCGGATTCACCGACGCCGACGAGCGCCGCGCTCGCGGCCGCAGCCGGGTGCTGCTGGGCGTGCTGCTGTTCGTGCTCGGCTTCTCGCTCGTCTTCGTGCTGTACGGGGCGGCGGCCGGGTCGATCGGGTTCTGGATGAGCCGATACAGCGACGTGATCACCCGCGTCCTCGGAGTGGTCGTGATCGCGATGGGCCTCGTCTTCGTCGGGCAGTTCACGTTCCTGCAGCGCACGCTGCGCCCGAGCGTGCGCCCCGCGACGGGGCTCATCGGCGCGCCGCTGCTGGGCATCGTGTTCGGCATCGGCTGGACGCCGTGCCTGGGCCCCACGCTCAGCTCGATCCTCGCGCTGGGCCTCGGCGCGGGCTCGCCCTGGCGCGGCGCCCTGCTCGCCCTGATGTACTGCCTGGGCCTCGGCCTCCCCTTCCTCCTCGTCGCCTTCGGCTTCAGCTGGGTGAGACGACCCTCGCGTTCGTGAAGCGCCACATCCGCACCGTCAACATCGTCGGCGGCGTCGCCCTGATCGTCATCGGCCTCCTGATGGTGACCGGCGTCTGGAACACCCTCGTCTACGGAGCCCTCGGCGAGGTGATCTATGACTTCCGGCCCGCGATCTGATCGCAGCGACGTCGACGAGCAGAAGCGCGCCGACGCGAACTTCCGCCCGTCCGACCACTACGACTCGGACGCCGAGACGATCACGCAGCCCAGGCTCGGCCTCGTCGGCTGGCTGCGCTGGATGTGGCGCCAGCTCACGAGCATGCGCACCGCGCTCTTCCTCCTCCTGCTGCTGGCGATCGCGGCGGTGCCGGGCTCGCTCGTGCCGCAGCGCTCCTCCGACCCCAACGGCGTCACCCAGTACTTCATCGACAACCCCGATCTGGCACCGCTGCTCGACAACGTGCAGGCCTTCGACACGTACACGTCGGCGTGGTTCTCGAGCATCTACCTGCTGCTGTTCGTCTCCCTCATCGGCTGCATCATCCCGCGCACGAAGCACCACTTCGAGGCCATGCGGTCGCGTCCGCCGAAGACCCCGGTGCGCCTGCAGCGCCTGGCGGGCTACACGGTGCGCGACGTCGAGGGAGCGAGCACGGAGGAGGCGATCGCCTCCGGGCACGCCGTGCTGCGCCGCGCGGGCTACCGCGTCGAGCGCTACGACGACCCCCGCGGTCGCTGGAGCAGCGTGTCGGCCGAGCGCGGGTACCTCCGCGAGACCGGCAACCTGGTCTTCCACTCCGCGCTCGTCGGGATCCTGGTCGCCGTGGGCATCGGCGGCGGCTTCGGCTACAGCGGCCAGCGCGTGCTCGTCGAGGGCGGTCAGGGCTTCGCGAACAACCTGGCGGCCTACGACTCGTTCAACCCGGGGCGCTTCTTCGACAGCTCGCAGCTCGACCCGTACCAGCTGACGCTCGACGGGCTCGACGTGGAGTACGTGACCGAGCGGGGCGACGCCTTCGGGCAGCCGATCGACTTCACCGCGAACGTCACGACGACGCAGCGCGGCGGCGGCACCGAGGAGCGGACCGTGAAGGTCAACGAGCCGCTCGCGGTCGGCGGCACCAACGTCTACCTGCTCGGCAACGGCTACGCGCCGACGATCACGGTTCGGGATCCCTCCGGCACCCCGATCTTCACCGACTCGGTGCCGTTCCTGCCGCAGGACGCGAACCTCACCTCGGTCGGCGTGGTCAAGGTCCCCGACGGCCTCGCCGAGCAGATCGGCATGACCGGCTTCTTCTATCCCACGCAGGACGAGCTGCAGACCGGCGCCTCGACGTCGATCTTCCCCGACCTGCAGTACCCGGTGCTCTCGCTCAACGTCTTCTCGGGCGACCTGGGTCTGGACGCCGGCGTGCCCACCTCGGTCTACGTGCTGAACACCGACTCGCTCACCCGGCTCACCGGCGGCGACACCGGGGTCGCTCCGCTGACGCTCCAGCCGGGTGAGACCGCCGAGCTGCCGAACGGCCTCGGCTCCGTGTCCTTCGACAACGTCGGGGCCGACCCGGAGGTCGTCGGCACGGACAGCGTGCGCCGGTTCGCCTCGTTCGACATCCACCACGACGCGACGCAGGGCTGGGTCCTCCTGTTCGCGATCCTCGTGCTCGCCGGGCTGCTGACCTCCCTGTTCGTGCCCCGACGACGGGTCTGGATCAAGGCGACGCCGGCCGAGGACGGGTCGCTGCGCCTCGAGTACGCGGGGCTCGCCCGCGGTGAGGACCCGCAGCTCGTGCGGGCGGTCCGCACCGTCGCCGACCGGCACGCGCCGCTCGACTGAACCCCGCGGATCCGCCGAACCTGTGCATCCGTGCAGGGGTGGTTCCGAGCAGCGTCGCCTATCCTTGACCGGTGATCGAGACCCTCTCCCAGTACTCGGTGCTGACCCTGTCCTCCGCGATGGGCGTCTACGCCCTCGCCTTCATCTTCTTCGCGATCGACCTGGCTCGCCGGTCCTCGCTGGCCGACGGTGAGGCGCTCGGAGTCGTGCAGGAGGCCGAGCGGGTCGCCTCCGCCGCCGCCGCCGACAAGGCGCCAGCGGCAGGGCCACCGTCGCCGCCGGCACGGGTCGCCCGACCGCGACGCTCTCGCGGCTCGGCAGCCGCGTCGAGGACGAGGTCTACAACGCCCCCGCGCGCTCGAAGACGATGCGCATCGGGTTCTCGCTCACGCTCCTGGCCTTCGTTCTGCACGCCGCCGCCGCGGTCCTGCGCGGAGTGGCCGCGGGCCGTGTGCCGTGGGCCAACATGTACGAGTTCTCGCTCACGGGCACGCTCATCATCATCGGCGTGTTCCTCGTCGTGCAGCTGCGCTGGGACCTCCGCTTCCTCGGCGCCTTCATCACCGGTCTCGTGCTGGTGCTCCTGGGCATCGCGACGGTCAACTACTACGTCGCCGTCGTGCCGCTCCCGCCGGCGCTGCAGTCGTACTGGCTCGTGATCCACGTGCTCGTGGCGATCCTCGGCACCGCGTTCTTCGCGCTCGGCTTCGCGCTGTCGGTCACGCAGCTGCTGCAGGCCCGCCGCGAGGGGGCGGAGGAGAACCCGCGCTCCGTCCTGCGGTTCCTGAAGACCCTGCCCAGTGCACTCACGCTCGAGAACCTGGCCTACCGCGTCACGATCATCGGCTTCATCCTCTGGACCTTCACCCTGATCGCCGGTGCCGTCTGGGCCGAGAAGGCGTGGGGCCGCTACTGGGGCTGGGACACCAAGGAGGTCTGGACCTTCATCATCTGGACCATCTACGCCGGCTACATCCACGCCCGTGCGACCCGCGGCTGGCGGGGCACCCCGTCGGCCTGGCTCGCGATCATCGGCTTCGCCGCCGTGATGTTCAACTTCGGCGTCGTGAACGTGTTCTTCAAGGGGCTCCACGCGTACTCGGGACTCGACACCGGCATGTAGTCGGCGGGCACCGGCGGGGCCGCTCGCGGCGTTGTCGTCGGGGCTCGCAGCGCCGTTGCGCGCCCCTCCTCCGCCTTGCGATCGACCCCACCGGCGCCCGCGACGGCTGTGCGGCAGAACGAAGGCCGAGAGCCCCGGATCCGCAGAAGTGCGGCTGTCCGGGGCTCTCGGCCTTCGTCGTGCGGGCGTCAGGCGTTCGAGACGATCACGTCGACGAGGTGCGGGGCGAACGGCTCGTCGAGGGCGAGCACGAAGCGGGTGCGGGAGCCCTCGGGGTGCACGTCGCGGTAGATGCCGCGGAGGTCCGGCAGAGTCTGCCCGCGACCCGGGCCCCAGGTGGCGTCGACCTCGACCGGGACGGTCGGAGCGGAGGCGACTCCGACCGCGTCCAGCGCGACGGCGGCGGCCATCGGGTCGTGCATGGCGGCGGTGCGCTCGCCGAAGTGGCCCACGTAGAAGTCGAAGTAGTAGTCCAGCGCCTGCCCGATCGCCTCCGAGAGCGGATCGCCCGACTCGAGCAGGATCGCGCGGTGCTCCTGGGTCATCAGATGCCGCATGGTGACGTCGAGCGGCACGAGGGTCAGGTCCCAGTCGGCGGCGACCACCTCGGCGGCCGCGGCGGGGTCGTGCCAGATGTTCGCCTCGGCCACGGCGGTCACGTTGCCGGGGACGAGGGCGGCGCCGCCCATCACGGTCACGGAGTGCAGCAGCGCGGGGAGCTCCGGGTGCTTGCGCAGCGCGAGGGCGATGTTGGTGAGCGGGCCGACGGCGATCAGGCGCAGCTCGCCCTCGTGCTCGCGGGCGAGGCGGAGGAGGAGGTCGGCCGGGTCCTCGTCGACGGGACGGCCGCCGTCGGGCAGCTGCACTCCTCCGATGCCGTTGTCGCCGTGCACGTGGGGGGAGCCGCCGGCGTAGGGCTCCTCGAGGAAGTCGTGCGCGCCGACGGCGACGGGGACGTCGGTGCGCCCGGCGAGCGCGAGCAGGCCGAGGCTGTTGACGGCCGCCTGACGGGCGTCGGTGTTGCCGCTGACGGTGCTGATGCCGACGAGGTCGGCGCGGGGGGAGCGCAGCAGGTAGGCGAGGGCGAGGGAGTCGTCGATGCCGGTGTCGCAGTCGAAGAAGACGGGAACGGTCACGGGGCTCCGATGCTCGAGGGGGAGGGATGCGCCGCGGGCATCGGCGACCGGGCGGGGTCCATCATGCCGCAGTGCACCACTCGGTTCACGCCGGAGGCGCCGCGGCCCGCTCGCGCGCGAGGTCCAGAGCGCGGACGGCGTGCGGAGACCAGCGCCGGAGCGAGGCGGCGTCCTCGGCGAGCGGAGGCACGGAGACCCACTCCTTCAGCGTCCGCCGCCCCATCACGACGGGCTCGGCGGCGCCCTCCTCGATCCGCTCGAGCGTCTCCTGCCGGGTCAGCTTGACGATCAGGTGCTCGTCGTGGCCGAGGAAGCAGACGATCGTGCCCTGGAAGCGGATCGCCGGGGCGCCGAACATCGTCGCGATGTCGACGCCGTCGATCCCGCTCGCCTCGATCAGGTCCTCGAGGAGCGCGCGTCGGCGCGCGATGCCGCTGTCCGTGCCCATGCGGTGAGGGTAGCGCCGGGCTTGCGCCCGGCCCAGGCCTCAGAGCAGGGCGTGCGCCGAGCGGAGGCGATCGCGCCACCAGGCGAGGCGCTCGGGGGAGACGGCATGGCGCTCGAGGAGGGCCTCCGACACCTCGACGCGCTCGACCGGGATCGAGCCGTCGATCGGCCGCAGCGGCCGCTCGGTGACGTCGGCGGCGAGGAGGGAGGCGGTGCCGAGGCCGCAGTCGTACGGCAGCTCGGGCAGCGCGGCGGCCAGAGCGGCGCCCATCGCGAGGCCGACGGAGCTGTCGAGAGCGCTCGAGACGACGGCCGGCAGCCCCGCCTCGGCGGTGATCGCCAGGGCCCGGTGCACCCCGCCCAGCGGCTGCGCCTTCACGACCAGCAGGTCCGCGGCGCCGGCCCGCGCGACGGCGAGCGGATCCGCGGCCTTGCGCACGCTCTCGTCGGCCGCGACCGGGATGCCCATGTACTTCACGCGCTTCCGCAGCTGCGCCAGCTCGTCGACGCTCGCGCACGGCTGCTCCACGTACTCGAGGTCGTACTCGGCGAGGGCGTGCACCGCGTGCTCGGCCTCGTCCACGTTCCAGCCGCCGTTCGCGTCCACGCGGATCCGCCCCTCCGGCCCGAGGACCCGGCGCACCTCGCGACGCGCGCGACGTCGTCGGCGAGCGTCTGCCCGCGCTCGGCGACCTTCACCTTGGCCGTGCGGCAGCCGTGGTAGCTCGCGAGGATCGCCGCGACCTCGTCGACGCGGACGGCCGGCACGGTCGCGTTCACCGGGATGCGGTCGCGCAGCGGCGCGGGCAGCGCGTTCCAGCCGTAGTCGAGCGCGGCGCGGAGCCACGAGGCCGACTCCTCCGGTCCGTACTCGAGGAACGGCGAGAACTCGGTCCAGCCCTCCGGACCGCGCACCAGCGCGATCTCGCGGTGGTCGACCCCCCGGAACCGTGTCAGCAGCGGGAGCGCGACGACGCGCAGGCCCGCGTCGACCTCGTCGAGGGAGGGGTGAGCGGAGGTGGGCACGACGTCGTCCATCCCGCCATCATCCTCCGGAGCGGCTGCGCGGACGCCCGGACCGGGCGGCTCCCGCGTGATCTGCAGTGCGTGCAAAACTGGCGGGGTCTGCCGCTCGACACCCGGAGGAACGCGATGAGCCAGGTCCCGATGAGCCCGCCGCCGCCGGCTCCCGCCGCACCTCCGCAGCGCCGGCCGCTGGGCGCCGGCGCCTGGACCGCGCTCGCGGTCAGCGCGGTGGTCGGCCTGGTCTACACGGGCGTGCTCGGCACGCTGCTCGCGGTCGGCATCGGCACGGCCTTCGAGGCCGCGGAGTCGGCGTCCACGAGCGCTCCGGCCCCGGACGGCGCCGAGGATCCGTTCGGCGAGGACCCGTTCGGCGGGGACCCGTTCGGCGAGGACCCGGGCGACGCCGCCGATCCGCTCCGCGACTACCCCGGCTACGAGGACGGCGACGCCGCCGACGTGCTCGCCCGGCCGTCCGCGGAGGAGGCCGTCGCACTCTCGGAGGGAGCCGTCGCCGCGGTCGAGGCCGCGGTGATCGGCGAGTGGGAGTCGGCCGACGACGAGTACTACGAGCGCGCCGAGAACGTGTACGGCGGTCCCTCCCTCCTCTACGACTACCTCTCGGCCACCGGCTACGCCGCCGCCGACCTCTCGACCGACGCCGACAAGCAGGCCGTCGTCGACCGCTTCACCGCGGCGCTCGCGCCGCTCGGCTTCGACACGGTCGAGATCGCCGACTCCCCGTCGGAGTGGTCGCGGGCCGGCTACGAGCTCGACGGCGCCCTCGGCGACGCGGAGGCGAGGGCGAGCCTCTGGGTCGTCACGGCCTCCTCGACGCAGCGCGACGCGCCGGCCGTCGAGCTCGGCCTCGTGGACCTCGACGCCGACCCCTCCGGCGCCGTGGAGCGGATGCTCGACGACGTCGGGCTCGTGCCGCCGGCGCAGGGAGCGTTCCTCGCCGGCTACGCGAACAGCCTCCTCGAGGCGGGCGACCGCGACGAGTTCACCGCCCGCATGGAGGAGTTCGGCGGCATCGCGACGGCCTGACCGGCCGCGCCGGTATCCGCATCCGCCCGCCCCCGCAAGCCCAGGTCCGCCGCAGGCGTGCCGCCTAGCGTGAGGGCATGGCGGAACCCCGAGCGACCAGGCCCCTGCGCGACTACGCGGCGATCGGCGACGGGAGGACGGTCGCCCTGATCGCGCGGGACGGCAGCGTCGACTGGATGCCGGTGCCCGATCTCGGCTCGACCCCCGCGTTCGCCGCGCTGATCGACCCGGAGTCCGGCGGCTGCGTCGAGCTGCGGCCGGAGGATCCCGCGGAGGTCACCCGCCGCTACCTGCAGGACACGAACGTCCTCGAGACCACCTTCACGACCGAGAACGGCTCGGTCACCGTCACCGACGCCTCGTGACCGGCATAGCGGGCCGCCTCCCGTGGGCCGAGCTCGCCCGCCGGGTCGACGGGGTGACGGGCGAGGTGCGGATGCGCTGGGCCGTCCGTCCCGGGACCGGCCTCGGCACGGTCTCGCCGTGGATCCAGAACGCCGACGGCCGCTCGCTGATCCGCGCGGGCGACATCACGATCGGCGTCACCGGCCAGGAGCACGGGCCCGAGGGCGACAACGCCCCCTCCGGCGCAGGCGACGAGCTCACCGGGGTCTTCACCGTCTCGGGCGGCAAGAAGCCCAGCCGCCACGTCGTCGTGGTCTCGGCCACGCACGACGAGCCGCTGCACTTCCCGGACGCGCACAACGTCGACCGGGGCATCGACCGCACGATCCGCAGCTGGCGCGCCTGGTCGGAGGAGTTCTCCTACGACGGTCCGTGGGCCGACGCCGTGCAGCGCAGCGCACTCGCGCTGAAGCTCCTGATCTACTCGCCCACCGGCGCCATCGCCGCGGCGGCGACGACCTCGCTCCCGGAGTCGCCCAACGGCGGCAAGAACTGGGACTACCGCTTCGCCTGGGTGCGCGACGCGGCCTACACGGCGCACGCGCTCGTCCGCTTCGGACTGCGGGAGGAGACGCACGCGGCGCTGTCGTGGCTCCTGCGCACCATCAAGGAGCACGGCCCCGACCTGCACATCTTCTACGGCCTCGACGGTTCCCTGCCGTCCGGGGTGACGGAGTACGACGTGCCCGGCTGGGCCGGCATCGGGCCGGTCGTGTCGGGCAACGGCGCGCAGAACCAGCTGCAGCTCGGCGTCTTCGGCGACCTCTTCGACATCTGCCGCATCTACGTCGACTCGGGCAACGTGCTCGACATCCAGACCGGGCGGCTGCTCTCGCGCGTCGCCGACACCACCTGCGACCTCTGGCGCAACCGCGACGCGGGCATGTGGGAGCTCAAGGAGGAGCAGCACTACACGTCCTCCAAGATGGGCTGCTGGCAGGCGCTCGACGCCGCCGTGCACCTCGCCGAGCTCGGCCAGATCCCGGGCAGCCCCGACCGCTGGCGGTTCGAGCGCGACCGCCTGCGCGAGTGGATCGAGGAGCACTGCTGGTCCGACGAGCTCGGCTCGTACGTGATGTACCCGGGCTCCTCGGAGCTCGACGCCTCGGTGCTGCTGCACGCTCCGAGCGGGTACGAGCGCGGCGAGCGGATGATCTCGTCGATCGACGCCCTGGTGGGCGAGCTCGGCCGCGGCGCGCTGATGTTCCGCTACTCCGGGATGGAGGGCGAGGAGCATCCGTTCGTCGCCTGCTCGTTCTGGCTGGCCTCGGCGCTCGCCTGCGTCGGGCGCCACGACGAGGCGATCGCGTTGATGGACGAGCTGGTCGCGACGATGCCCAACGACGTCGGCATCATGTCCGAGATGGTCGCGACCGACGATCTGGCCTTCTGGGGCAACCTGCCGCAGGGCCTCAGCCACCTCGCGCTGGTCAACGCGGCGATCACCATCGAAGAGCTCGCGCCCGAGAAGGTCGGGTCGAGGAAGCCCGGGTCGAGGAAGCCCGGCAGCGGCAAGAGGAGGAGTTCATGAGCGAGCCGAGTGCACGTCTGTTCCGCGACACGAAGGCGATCCTGGTCGAGAGCCCGTTCTGGCTCGACGGCCGGCTGCTGTGGTGCGACATCTCGACCGGCACGATCCACGCGAGCGCGCCCGACGGAGCGGTCGACGGCTCCGACGACCTGGTCGTGCCCGTCGAGGCGCCGCTGGGATCCTTCCAGCCGGCGCGCGGGGGCGGCTTCGTCGCGGCCCTGGGCGACCGGATCGTGCTGCTCGACGACGCCTTCGCGATCGAGCGCGAGCTCGCGCCGATCGAGCACGTGCACGCCGGTCTCCGGATGAACGAGGGCAAGTGCGACCCCTCCGGCCGGTTCGTCGCGGGATCGATGAACCTCACCACCGAGGAGCAGGACGGCGCGCTCTACCGCGTCGACGCCTCCGGGCGCCTGGAGACGCTGCTCGGCGGCTTCGGGGTGGCGAACGGATTCGAGTGGTCCGACGACGGCGCGACCTTCTACTTCACCGACACGAGCGTCTCGACCGTCTTCCGCTGCTCCTACGGCGACGAGCTCGGCGAGCCCGAGCCCTTCCTCGTCGGCCGCTCGTTCGACGGACTCGCCCTCGACGTCGACGGCTGCTTCTGGACCGGCGCGAACGGCGAGAGCGCCGTGCTGCGCTGGAGCCCCGAGGGGGAGCTGCTCGACGAGATCGCGATCCCGGCGCCGAACGTGACCGGACTGGGCTTCGGCGGCGCGGACCTCTCGACGCTGTTCGTCGGCACCGCGCGCGAGAAGCTCGAGGAGCAGCAGCTCGTCGACTCCCCGCTCTCGGGCGGCGTCTTCGCGATCGACACCCCCACGCGCGGTAGACCCGTTCAGGTGTTCGGCGCAAGTCGTTGAGCGGCTCGGGCGGGGGAGCGTAGACCGGAGTCATGGACCTAGGAATCACCGGACGCACCGCCCTCGTCACCGGAGCCGACTCGGGCATCGGGCTCGCGACCGCGAGGCTGCTCCTCGCCGAGGGCGCGACCGTCGTCGTGTCGGACCGCGATCAGGAGAAGCTCGATGCGGCGGCCGCGGAGCTCGACGCGCCGGAGGGACGCCTGCACGCCTTCGCCGCCGACGTCACGAGCGTCGAGGAGCTCGCCGCCCTGCACGCGCAGGTAGCCGAGGCCGTCGGGGAGATCGACATCCTCGTGCAGAGCGCGGGCATCACCGGCGCCCAGGGCCTCTTCCACGAGATCGACGACGAGGGCTGGACCAGCACGCTCGAGACCGACCTGCTCGGCCCGGTCCGGCTCGTGCGCGAGTTCCTCCCCGACCTGCGGAGCGGCGGATGGGGGCGGCTCGTGCTCGTCGCCTCCGAGGACGCGGTGCAGCCCTACGACGACGAGCTTCCGTACTGCGCCGCGAAGGCCGGGGTCCTCGCTCTGGCCAAGGGCCTCTCGCGCTCGTACGCGCTCGAGGGCCTCCTCGTGAACGCGGTCTCGCCCGCGTTCATCCGGAGCCCCATGACCGACGCATGATGCAGAAGCGCGCCGACCAGAGGGGAACGTCGACGGACGAGGCGATCGCGTCGTTCCTCGACGAGGAGCGGCCCTACATGGAGCTCAAGCGCCGCGGTGAGACCGACGAGGTCGCGGCCGTGATCGCGTTCCTCTGCTCCGACCGCGCCTCGTTCGTGAACGGGTCGAACTACCGCGTCGACTCTGGATCCGTCGCCACGATCTGAGCCGGGCGTCCCGCGCCCGGAGTCAACCCCCCTTCGCTCACGGCCCCCGTCCGGGCGCCGTCCAGGCGGAGCGGCCACACTCGATGGAGGGGATCACCCCGACACCGTCAAGAGAAAGGATCGGTCCATGACCACCACCCTCGAACGCCACGTCGAAGCCCCCGCCGGCTCCGGAGCCAAGACCAGCCGTCGTCAGAACGCCGAGAAGGGCTTCAAGGCCTCGAAGGAGCTGCTCGACAGCCTCCAGATCGTCCTCGTCGACCTGATCGAGCTCCACGTGCAGGGCAAGCAGGCGCACTGGAACGTCGTCGGCAAGAACTTCCGCGACCTGCACCTGCAGCTCGACGAGATCATCGAGGCCGCGCGCGAGTTCAGCGACGACATCGCCGAGCGCATGCGCGCGCTGCACGGGATCCCGGACGGCCGCAGCGACACCGTCGCGGCGACCACCACGCTGCCCGAGTACCCGCACGGCGAGATCGACACCGCCGAGACGGTCGACCTCGTCACCATCCGCCTCGAGAACACCGCCGCCACCATGCGCGAGGTGCACGACCAGGTGGACGAGGAGGACCCGACCAGCGCGGACCTCCTGCACGCGATCATCCAGAGCCTGGAGCAGTTCGCCTGGATGGTGTCGGCCGAGAACCGCCGCACCTCCACCGCGAAGTAGCACTCCGCAGCACCGACGACAGAGGGACCCCGCATGACGCGGGGTCCCTCTTCGCGTGCACGGGCGTAGGCGGGTCTCGATACGCCCCTGCGGGGCTGCTCGACCAGCGGGAGGCGGCGATCCCTCTGCTGATCGAGCAGCGCGCGCAGCGCGGGTCTCGAGATCCACGTCCTCCGGGCCCCGGGGCGTCCGCTCGGCCCGCGACAGTAGGGTCGAGGGCATGAGCACGCAGGTTTCCGAGCTGTTCGACGCGAGCCGGTGGGAGCCGGTGCGCGGCTTCGACGCTCTCGAGGACATCACCTACCACCACGACCGCACCGGGCGCATCGCCCGCGTCGCCTTCGACCGGCCGGAGGTGCGCAACGCGTTCCGCCCGCGCACCGTCGACGAGCTCTACAACGCCCTCGAGGACGCCCGGACGAATCCGCGCATCGGAGTCGTGATCCTCACCGGCAACGGCCCGAGCCCGAAGGACGGCGGCTGGGCCTTCTGCTCCGGCGGCGATCAGCGCATCCGCGGTCGCGACGGCTACCGCTACTCCGACGGCGAGACGGCCGAGGGGATCGACGCCGCGCGCTCGGGCCGGCTGCACATCCTCGAGGTGCAGCGCCTCATCCGCTTCATGCCCAAGGTCGTGCTCGCCGCGGTGCCCGGCTGGGCGGCCGGCGGCGGCCACTCGCTGCACGTGGTCTGCGACCTCACGATCGCCTCGGCCGAGCACGGCCGCTTCAAGCAGACCGACGCCGACGTCGGCTCGTTCGACGCGGGCTACGGGTCGGCGTACTTCGCCCGTCAGATCGGGCAGAAGGCGGCCCGCGAGGTCTTCTTCCTCGCCCGCGAGTACTCCGCCCAGCGCGCCTACGAGATGGGCGCGGTGAACGCGGTGGTGCCGCACGCCGAGCTCGAGACGACGGCGCTGGAGTGGGCCGAGACGATCCTGACCAAGTCGCCGACCGCGATCCGCATGCTCAAGTACGCGTTCAACGCGGTCGACGACGGACTCGTCGGCCAGCAGCTGTTCGCCGGCGAGACGACGCGCCTCGCCTACGGCACCGACGAGGCCGTCGAGGGCCGCGACTCCTTCCTCGAGAAGCGCGACCCCGACTGGTCGCCGTTCCCGTGGCAGTACTGAGCGCATGACCCGGGAGCTGATCGCGGTCGACCCCGCTCCGGAGCAGGTGCTGATCGCCCTGCGCGCGGCGCTCGACGGCAGCGGCCCGGCGATCCGCGTCGCCGCACCCGGAGCGCCCGGGTCCGCCGCCGCGGTGGTGCCGCAGCGCGTGGCCGTCGTGGTCGAGACCTCGGGCTCCTCCGGTCCGCCCAAGCGGGTCGCTCTCGCGACCGGGGCGCTGCTGACCAGCGCCGCCGCCACCCTCACCGAGCTCGGCGGACCGGGCCGCTGGCTGCTGTGCCTCCCGACCCACTACATCGCGGGGGTGCAGGTGCTCGTGCGCTCGATCACCGCCGACGCCGATCCGGTCGTCCTGCCCGAGGGGCACTTCGATCCGCTCGCGTTCCTGGAGCTCGCCCGGACGATGCCCGCGGGCGAGCGCCGCTACTCCTCCCTCGTGCCGGTGCAGCTCGCGCGCCTGCTCGACGCGGCGGAGGCGGACCCGGCCCGGGCCGCGACGCTCCGCTCGTTCGACGCGCTGCTGATCGGCGGCCAGGCGGCGCCGCGACCGCTGCGCGAGCGCGCCGCCGCGCTGGGCGTGCCGGTGCGCCTGACCTACGGGTCGAGCGAGACCGCGGGCGGCTGCGTCTACGACGGGTCGCCGCTGCGCGACGTGCGCGTCCGGATCGACGACGGCCAGGTGCTGCTCGGCGGGCCGACCCTCGCCGAGGGCTACCTCGACGCGGACGGCGGGATCGACGTGGATCGCACGGCCGCCGCCTTCACGAGCATCGCGGGGGAGCGCTGGTACCGCACGGGCGACGCGGGCGAGCTCGTCGACGGCCGACTCCGGGTGACCGGCCGCCTCGACCGGGTGATCGTCTCGGGCGGCGAGAAGGTCTCGCTCGACGCGGTCGAGAAGGTGCTGCGCGACGGCCCCGTCCCCGATGCGGTCGTCGTGCGCCGGGCCGACGCCGAGTGGGGCGAGGTGCCGGTCGTGGTGACGGCGGCGGCCGCCGCACCCGCACTCGCCGACGTGAGGACGGCTGTGCAGGACGCTCTCGGCCGGGTCGCCCGGCCCGTCGCGGTCGTGCGCGTGGACGCCGTGCCGCTGCTCGCCTCCGGCAAGCCGGACCGCCGTGCGCTGGAGGGCCTCGCCGCGACCGCGGACTGAGGCGTCTCGGTAGGATTCCCTCCGTGTCGAGTACGAGTCGCAAGAAGAAGCCGCAGGCGAAGCCCCGGAGCGGCCGTCCGGGCGGCAACCCGCAGAAGGTGCAGGTGGCGCCGGCCGGCGCACGCGAGTGGATCGCCGGAGCGCGCCTGCGCACCCTTCCGCTCGCGATCGCTCCCGTCCTCATCGGCACCGGAGCCACGCAGGTCACCGACGAGGGCTGGCACTGGGTGCGCGCCCTGCTCTGCCTCGCCGTCTCGCTCGCCCTGCAGATCGGCGTGAACTACGCCAACGACTACTCCGACGGCGTGCGCGGCACGGACGCGAACCGCGTCGGCCCCTCGCGCCTCACCGGCTCCGGAGCGGCGAAGCCGAAGCAGGTGCTCACGGTCGCCCTGGTCTTCTTCGGCCTCGCCGCCGTCGCCGGACTCGTGCTCACCGTGCTGTCCGGCCACTGGTGGTTCCTGCTCGTGGGCGCCGCCGCCATCGCCGCCGGCTGGTTCTACACGGGCGGACGCCGCCCCTACGGCTACCTCGGACTCGGCGACGTGTTCGTCTTCGTCTTCTTCGGCCTCGTGGCCACCGTCGGCACCACCTTCGTGCAGATCGGCCGCACCAACCAGGAGTCGTGGCTCGGCGCGGTCGCCGCCGGCCTCTTCGCCTGCGCGGTCCTGATGGTCAACAACATCCGCGACATCCCCACCGATCGCGCCTCGGGCAAGCGCACGCTCGCCGTGATCGTCGGCCCGACCGTCGCCCGCGCGCTGTACAGCGCGTTCGTGCTGGTGCCCTTCGGCATCTCGGTGATCCTGGCGCTGTTCTACCCGCTCGCCTGGCTGACGCTCTTCGTGCTGCTCGCGATCCTGCCGGCGATCCTCATCACGCTGACGGCACGGACGGCGAAGGAGCTGATCCTGGCTCTGCAGCTGACGAGCCTGGGCGGGCTCGCCTACGCGGCGATCCTGGCGGCGGCGCTCGCGTTCTGAGGCGCGGCGGGGTGCCTGCGGACCGCCCCGAGCCCTCAGTCGTTCAGGACGCGACAATAGGTTAGGCTACCCTTGCCTACGAGTGATCCTCATCTCTACTCTGGCGGTACCGATCGGGGTGCTCGAAGAGGGCGTCCCCGCTGTGTCCTCTGAGGAGATCCATGCGCGCTCGTCGCTCCGTCCTGCCCCTCCTGCTCGTGCCGGTCCTGCTGCTCTGCGGGTGTGCCTCTCCCGGAGGCGTCGATGTCGGCGTCGATGACGGGTCGAGCGGCGATCCCGCCGTCCGAACGGTCGAGACGGTGTTCGGAGCGGTCGAGGTGCCCGCCGTTCCGGAGCGCGTCGTGGTCGTCCAGTCACGGGCCCTCGACCTCGCGCTCGCCCTCGGCGTCCCCGCTGTCGGCTCGACCTACTGGTCGAAGGTGAACTCGGTCCCCGCGTACCTCGAGGACGAGGTGCCGACCGACTTCGTCCTGGTGGGGAACGACGACGAGCCCGACTTCGAGGCCATCGCGGCGCTGCAGCCCGACCTCATCATCGGCGACGAGGGCGTCGAGCCGAACCTCGCGACGTTCCAGGACATCGCGCCCGTCGCCGCCTACGCGTCCGTGGGCGCGGAGGGCGACTTCGACTGGCGCACCCAGCTGGAGTCCGTCGCGGAGTTCACCGGGACCCGGGACAGAGCGGAGGAGGTGCTGTCGGAGTTCGAGGCGATGGTCGCCGAGCTGGACGCGGACGTCGAGATCCCCGGCCAGACCGTCGCGCCCCTGCGGGTCCGCGCAGACCAGGTGCGATGGCACCTCCCCGGGACCTTCGCCGGCGCGCACGTGCTGTCCTCGATGCGGAACGTCACGCTGCCCTCGCCGGTGGTGCCGAGCGAGAACGGGAACTGGTCGGTCATCCCGGCGGAGCGGCTGGACACGATCGACACGGATCGCGTCATCGCGTTCCTCGACAGCGACGAGGCCTACCGGGTGCTCGAAGGACAGTCGCTCTGGCAGCAGACCCCCGCCGTCCGGAACGGCGGGGTCTGCACGACCGACGAGCTCGACGCCTGGATCCTCGGGGGCCCCTTCGCCGCCGAGGTCGTGGCGGCGGACGTCCGTGCCTGCCTCGCCTCCTGACACGGAGGCGGTCGTCGCGGGGACGACGCGGGCGCAGGCGGGGAGCCCGCGGCCGTCCCAGGTCGACCGGCGCGCGCGCCCCGGTCGCTCGGTCGTCCTCTGCGTCCTCCTCCTCGTGCTCGCCGTCGGCGCGAGCTTCTCCGTGGGAGCGGCGGCCGTCCCGCTGGAGGACGTCTGGGCTGCGCTCGGCGGGGGAGGTTCGGAGGACGCCCGCATCGTGATGCAGGAGCTCCGTCTCCCGCGCACGGTCGCGGCGGTCGTCGTCGGCTCCGCACTGGCGGTCGCAGGAGCGATCATGCAGGCACTGGTGCGGAACCCGCTGGCCGATCCCGGAGTGCTCGGCGTCAACGCGGGCGCCGCTGTGGCCGTCGCGATCGCCGTCTCCCTGCTGGGTGTCCGGTCGGTCCACGCGTACGCCGGCTTCGCCTTCGCGGGCGCCCTGATCGTCACCGTGCTCGTCCAGCTCGCGGCGACGTCGGGGGTCGGCCCGGTCACCGGCAGCCGATTGCTGATGGGTGGGGTCGCCGTCGCCGCTGCGCTGGGAGGCGTCACGTCCGCGCTGTCCGTGCTCCACGCCGACGCGTTCGATCAGATGCGCTTCTGGAGCGCGGGATCGCTCGTCGGCCGGTCGTTCGACATCGTGCTCCCAGTGGTGCCGTTCCTCGGCGCCGGACTGCTCCTCGCCCTGCTCGCGGCGTCGTCCCTGAACGCCTTCGCGCTCGGCGAGGACTCCGCGCGGGCGCTCGGCGCGACGGTCTCGAGCACGCGCATCCTGGCGGTCGGGGCGGTCACCCTCCTCGCCGGCGGCGCGACCGCGATCGCCGGTCCCCTCGCCTTCGTCGGGTTGATGGTGCCCCACCTCGCCCGTCGGATGGTCGGGGTCGACCACCGGTGGATCGTCGTCTGCAGTGCGCTGCTCGGCCCGGTGCTGGTCCTGCTGGCGGATGTCGTCGGACGTGCGGCCACACCGGGTGAGCTGCCGGTCGGAGTGGTGACCGCCTTCCTCGGCGCTCCCGTGCTGATCGCCGTCGCGCGTCACCGGGGGAGTCGCGCGTGATCTCCGTCGTCCGGTCGCGCCGGATCTCGTTCCGCGTCCCCACCCGCCTCGTAGCGGTGTGCCTCGCCCTGGCAGCGGCGACGGTCCCCGTGGTGATCGCCTCCCTCTGCCTCGGACGGTTCTGGGTCCCCGCCGACGAGGTGCTGAGCTCCCTGCTCGGGCGAGCCGACGGCATGGCGGCGACGGTGGTCGTGGAGTGGCGGCTCCCACGGGTTCTGGCAGCTCTCGGGTTCGGGGCGGCGCTCGGCGCTGCAGGAGCGGTGTTCCAGTCGCTCACGCGGAATCCGCTGGGCTCGCCCGACGTCATCGGCTTCACCACAGGAGCGCACACCGGCGCGATGATCGCGATCGTGTTCCTCGGGGGAGCCTTCGGCGTCACCTCGGTCTCCGCGGTCCTCGGAGGAGCCCTCACCGCTGCCGCCGTCTTCCTGATCGCGCGCGGGACGAGCGGTGCGGGAGCCGGCATCGTCGTCGTCGGGATCGCGATCACCGCCGTCCTCTCGTCCGTCAACGTCTGGCTCCTGCTGACGGCCGACCTCCGCGCCGCTCTGAGTGCTGCGTTCTGGGGGATGGGCTCGCTGAACGGGCTGCAGTGGGAGCGGGTCGCCCCGGCCCTCCTGCTCCTCCTCCCGCCGCTGGTCCTCGTCGTCCTGCTCTGGCGCCGTGCCGAGCTGCTCGAGATGGGGGAGGACGCCGCTGGGGCTCTCGGAGTCCGCCCGGATCCGACGCGTCTCGCTCTGATCGCCTGCGGTGTCCTCCTCACCGCGGTCGTGACCGCGGTGGCGGGTCCGGTGGCCTTCATCGCGCTGGTCGCGCCGCAAGTGGCGCGGAGGACGGCGAGGACGTCGTCGGTCGAACCGGTCACCGCCGCCGCGACGGGAGCACTGCTCCTCGCCGCCTCGGATCTCGCGGCGCAGCACGCGTTCGGAGGGGCGCTCATCCTTCCGGTGGGAGTGGTGACCGCGGGCCTGGGAGGCTGCTACCTCCTCTGCGCGATCGTCCTCGCAGCACGACGGGAGGGGCGGGCGTGAACGACTCCGACAGGTCGAGCAGTCCGGAGTCCAGCAGGCTCGTCGCCGACCGCCTCACGCTCGCCTACGAAGGGAGGGTCGTGGTCGAGGAGGTCGACGTCCGCGTACCGACCTCCGGGTTCACGGCGATCATCGGTCCCAACGGCTGCGGGAAATCGACGCTCCTGCGCAGTCTGGCCCGCGTCGTCGCTCCGCACCGCGGCGTCGTCCGCCTCGACAGCAGGGATCTCGCCGGCTACCGCTCCAAAGAGCTGGCGCGTCTGGTGAGCCTGCTCCCTCAGTCGCCGACGGCACCGGAGGGCATCGAGGCCGGTGAGCTCGTCGCCCGAGGCCGCTTCCCTCACCAGACACCTTTCCAGCGCTGGTCGGACCAGGACGAGCGGGCCGTCGCCCGGGCGATGGCGGCGACCGACGTGGAGCCGCTCGCGGGGCGACCGGTCGGTGCGCTCTCGGGAGGCCAGCGCCAGCGCGTGTGGGTGGCTCTGACTCTGGCCCAGGAGACCGACATCCTCCTGCTCGACGAGCCGACCACGTACCTCGACGTCGCCCATCAGATCGAGGTCCTGGACCTCCTGGCCGATCTCCACGACGAGGGACGCTCCGTCGTGGCGGTCCTGCACGACCTCAACCACGCCGCCCGGTACGCGACCCACCTCGTCGTGATGCACGAGGGGAGGATCCTCGCCGAGGGGGACCCGAAGGAGGTGCTCACGGCCGAGCTGATCGCCCGGGCGTTCGGACTGCAGGCGGTGGTGATCGAGGATCCGGAGACGCACACGCCCCTCATCGTCCCTCGCGCACGCCGTGCCCGGCGACGATGACCGGGTGGCTCGCGCCGGACGATCACGACCCCTCGAGCCGTGCGGCTTCGGCTACCGCTCCTACCGCTCCTCGCGCGAGCGGTCGACGGCGGCGTCCTCGATGTCGTCGTCGGTCGGAGCGCGCGGCACGTCCTTGCGGCGCTCGTAGATCGCCTGCGCGATGGTCTCGCGGGGCTTGCGCAGCACGATGTACGACAGCGACATGCTCGCGACGGCGGCGATCACTCCCGCGGTCACCGCGGCGGTGAGGTCGGAGTCGAGGAACGTGCGCGCCGGCAGGTACACCAGCACGAAGACACCGGCGAACATCGCCAGACGCAGGAGCGAGTAGACGACGACGGCGCGGCTGAGTTTCACCGGGACAGTGTACGTCGGGCCCCTGCGCGGGAGCGGCTGCACACCCGTCCGTGAGCACCCCGGGAGCCTCCTGTCCAGCCTCCGAGCGCCCGGTCGGCGAACAGCGGGCGGACGTAGACTGAATTCCGTGATCCGCCTCTTCATCGGCCTGCTCGTGGCCCTCGCCGTCTTCACGGTCTACACCGTGATCGACGTCGCGATGAGCAACCGGCACGCGGTGCGCGCGATCCCCAAGTGGTCCTGGATCCTGGTCGTCCTCCTGCTGCCGCTGATCGGCGCGGGCCTGTGGTTCTGGATCGGCCGCCCGCGGAAGGACCGCTCGGCGGGCCGGCGCTTCACGGCCCCGGACGACGACCCCGACTTCCTCGGCACGATCCGCCAGGAGCGCGATCCCGAGAAGGAGCGCGAGCAGGCCGAGCGCATCGCGCAGCTCGAGCGCGACCTGGCCGACCTCGACGACCCCGACAAGTCCGACGGCCCCGGCCGACTGGATGCCTGAGCACCCTCCGGTCGCGCCCTCCACCCGTTCCGCGGTCGACCTCCTCACCCGCTTCGTCGCGCTCGGCGTCCGCGACGTCGTCGTGGCTCCGGGCTCGCGGTCCCAGGCGCTCGCCCTCGTGGCGGCCGAGCTCGAGACCCGCGGTGCGATCCGCCTGCACGTGCGCGTCGACGAGCGCTCCGCCGGATTCCTCGCCCTGGGGCTCGCGCTCGAGACCGGGCTCCCCGCCCTGGTGATCACCACCTCCGGGACCGCGACCGCGAACCTGCACCCCGCCGTGCTCGAGGCCGACGCCTCGGACGTGCCGCTGATCGTGCTCACCGCCGATCGCCCGGACGAGCTGCGCGGCATCCGCTCGAACCAGACGACGGAGCAGCGCGAGCTCTACGGCCGCGCCGTGCGGCTGTTCGAGGACGTCGCCGCCCCTGGTCCCTCGTCGCTGCCTGAGGAGGCCGCCGCGCTCGCCGACCGCGCCTTCTCGGCGGCCCTGCATCCGAGCGGGCCCGTGCACCTCAACCTCGCGTTCCGCGATCCCCTGTCCTCGCGCCTGCCGGAGTTCGAGGTCCCGCCGGCGGCCGAGCCGCTCGCCGCAGGGCCGTCGGAGGAGGTCGAGCGCGTCGCCGCCGGTCCCGACGAGCCGCTGACGGTCGTCATCGCCGGAGACAAGGCGGGGGACGTCGCGGAGGCCGTCGCGCGCGCGGGCGACTGGCCGCTGCTCGCCGAGGTCTCCTCCGGGGCGCGCTTCGGACCGCAGCTCGTCGTCGCGTGGCGCCGGCTGCTCGGCGAGGCCGATTTCGGCGGACGCGTGCGCCGCGCGATCGTGTTCGGCCACCCGACGCTCTCGCGCGAGGTGCCGGAGCTCCTGCGCCGGAACGACGTCGAGGTGATCGTCGTCGACCGCGGCCGCCCGCAGTTCTACAACCCGGGCCGCCGCGCGCGCCGGGTCGCCGGGATCGAGGTGGTGCGCCCCTCCGACTCGCCGCGCCCCGACCGCGCCGAGCGCGCCTGGGCCGGGTCGTGGGTGTTCCGCAGCCGCGCGCTCGTCGTCGACCCCGACGCCCTGCCCGAGGTCGCCGACGGCGGCACCATGTCGCTGGAGGACCGCCGCGGCTTCGCCCGCAACGCCCTCGCGGCCGTGCGTGCGCCGCTGACCCGCGAGTTCGCGGTGTCGGCCGTCTGGCGCGTCACCTGGCCGCACGACCGCCTGCTCTTCGGGGCCTCGCGCCTCATCCGCGTGGCCGACGGGTCGCTGCCGGGCAAGAAGATCACCGTGCACGCCAACCGCGGCCTCGCGGGGATCGACGGCACGGTCTCGACCGCGCTCGGCATCGCGGTCGCCTCGCAGGCGGGCGAGCGGGGGGCCGCCGGAGTGACGCGCGTCGTCCTCGGCGATCTCACGCTGCTGCACGAGGCGGGCGGACTGATGCTCGCTCCCGGCGAGCGGCGTCCGCGGGTGCAGCTCGTCTCGTGAACGACGGGGGAGGCACGATCTTCGACGGCCTGGAGGTCGCGGCGAGCTCGGCGCCGGACGCGTTCGACCGGGTGCAGTTCACTCCGCAGTCGGTGGATCTGGAGTCGCTGGCGCGGGCGTACGGATGGGCGTACTCGCGGGTCTCGACCCGCGGCGAGCTGGAGCAGGCGCTGACGGCGCCGGGCGACGGGCCGGGGATCGTGGAGATCCCGCTGGGGCGCTGAGAGCGCGGTCGATCGGGACGATCAGGCACGCGTCGACGGCGCCCGCTCCCGAGCGCGCGCGGCGTCAGACGTCGACGGTGAGAGCGTCACCGGCTGCGCGCGAGACGCACGGGTACATCACGTCGGTCTCGGAGCCGCTCGTCAACGAGTCCCGGTGCTCCACAGCACCGTCGAGCACCCGCACCGCGCACGAGCCGCACACTCCGCGCAGGCACGAGCCCTCGACCTGGATGTTCTGCGCGCGGAGTGCCTGCAGCATGCTCCGATCGGCGGGGACCTCGACCGACACGTCGGAACCGAGGCAGTGCACGGTGAACGGCCGGTTCGAGCGCGGAGGGACGCGTCGCGGCTCGAATCGCTCGAGTCGCAGCGAGCCCGCGGGCCAGGCCGTCATCGCGGCCGTGACGCCGGTGAGGAAGCGGGCGGGTCCGCAGGCCGAGACGACGGCGCCCGGGCGGGGCTCGGCGAGCAGGGCGTCCAGGTCGAGGCGGCCGCCGTGATCGGGCGAGTGGATCCTGGCGCCGAGTCGCGCCAGTTCGTGGCGGAAGGGGACGGACGCCTCGCCGCGCACCGCGAGGTCGAGCGACCACGTCGCTCCGGCGGCCTCGAGCGATCGCGCGTGCGGAAGCAGCGCGGTGATCCCGATGCCCGCGGCGAGCAGGACGTGCTCGCGCGCCTCGACGAGGGGGAACAGGTTCCGCGGCGGCCGCGCGTGCACGCGGCTCCCGACACGGAGGAACTCGTGGACGTACATCGATCCGCCGCGGGACAGCTCCTCGCGGAGCACCGCGATGCGGTACGTCGACGTGTCCGCCGGGTCGCCGCAGAGCGAGTACTGGCGCTCCTGGCGGGTGATCAGCTGCAGATCGAGGTGCGCGCCCGGCTCCCACGGCGGCAGCGGGGCGCCGACCGGGTCGGCCAGGGTGAGCGAGACGATGTCTCTCGCCTCCACCGTGATCGCGGTCACGACGAGGGGCGACCGGCCGTCACGGGCGCCCATGTCAGCAGGTTCTCATCAGTACAGCGTGCGGTAGTCGACCACGGAGGCCTCGTCGATCGCGCAGGCGAGGTCCGGTCCGAGCCCCGAGGCCTCCGCCCACATCGTGCCGGCGCTCGGGACCTCCCCGGCGAGGTCCTGCATCTCCGGATCCCAGAGCCGCGAGCGCAGCAGGGCGCGTCCGCAGTGCAGGTACACCTGCTCGATGTCGACGACGGTCGCGAGGTCCGGCACGACCTGGTCCTGCTCGAGCATCCGCAGCAGCGCCGGATCGTCGGTGACGTACGCCGAGCCGTTGATCCGGAGCGTCTCGGTCATGCCCGGCACGAAGCAGACGAGTCCGACGCGGCCGTTCTCGAGGATGTTCGAGAAGGAGTCGGCGAGGCGGTTGCCGAGGCGGTCGGGGATCACCGCGGTGCGGTCGTCGAGGGCCCGGATGAAGCCCGGGTGGTCCCCCCGCGGCGAGCAGTCGCAGCGGCCGGAGGCGTCGCTCGTCGAGAGGCAGGCGAACGGGGAGTGGGCCAGGAACACCCGGCTGCTGCGGTCGAGGCGGTCCAGGATCTTGGCGGTCGTCGGCGGCTCGATCTCGCCGAGGGTCTCGCGCAGCTGCGCCGCCGAGACGGAGCGGAAGCGGCTCACCGACCGTGCCGTTCCAGCGCGTCCCAGGCCGCCTCGGCGAGGGTCTCGGCGTGCAGACCGAGCAGGGAGTCGTCGAAGACGGCGGCCTCCGAGTGCATCGACGGCGCTCCCTCGGCGGCGACGCCGGGTGGGCGCACCCCGAGGAAGAGGAGGGTGCCGGGCACCTCGTCGAGCACGTAGGCGAAGTCCTCCGAGGCCATCGACGGCTCGGGCAGGCGGAGCACGCGGTCCTCGCCGTGCCGGGTCGCGAGCGCGGCGAGGACGTGCTGCGTCTCCTCCGGATCGTTGTACGTGACCGGGTAGGAGTCGATGAACTCGGTCTCGACGCGGCAGCCGTGCGCTCCGCTCACGCCCGTGACCAGCTCCTCGAGCGAGGACCGGACCAGCGCGAAGGTCTCGCGCGAGAGGGTGCGGATGTTGAGCAGCAGGTCGACCCGTGCGGCCAGCACGTTCGGCGCGGTGGAGTCGCTGACGATGC
The DNA here is from genome assembly GCF_001995175.1 of Rathayibacter rhapontici. GTDB lineage: Bacteria > Actinomycetota > Actinomycetes > Actinomycetales > Microbacteriaceae > Rathayibacter. The sequence goes on along the minus strand of NZ_MUKN01000011.1, from coordinate 30,516 downwards.
TGACGACCGAGACCACTGCGGGGTCGGTCGCGGGGACCCGGCGCGCCACGAACGTCTGCAGGGCCTGGACGATCGCGGCGGCCGCCGGGATCGGGTCGCGGGCGAGGTGCGGGAAGGCGGCGTGACCGCCGGAGCCCAGCACGGCGATGCGCATGCCGCTGGCGCTCGCCATCATCGGTCCGGGCCGCGACACGAACAGCCCGGAGTCGGTGGAGCAGTCGACGTGCATCGCGAAGGCCGCGACCGGCCGCTCGCCCGCTGCGTCGAGCACGCCCTCCTCGATCATCAGCCGGCCGCCGGCGAAGCCTCCTCGCCGGGCTGGAGCATGAGCACGACGGTGCCGGGCAGCTCGTCGCGGTGCTCGACGAGCAGGCGCGCGGCTCCGAGGAGGCCGGCCATGTGCAGGTCGTGGCCGCAGGCGTGCATGGCGCCGTTCGTCGCGGCGAAGGGCAGTCCGCTCGCCTCCACGACCGGCAGCGCGTCCATGTCGGCGCGCAGCAGCACGACGGGACCCGGGAGCCCGCCGCGGAGCACGGCGGTCACGGAGGAGAGGCCCTCGCCGGTCGAGATCTCGAGGCCGAGCGGGGCGAGCTCGGCGAGGAGGGCGGCCTGCGTGCGGGGGAGGTCGAGGCCGACCTCGGGGGAGGCGTGCAGCGCTCGCCGCAGTCGCACGAGGTCGTCGTGCACGCCCGCGGCGTCGAAGCGTCTCACGAGAGAGACCTGACGCGCCGCATCCGCTCGGCGAGAGCCGGGTGCCGGTAGGGCCCCGGCGCCTCGAGCGCGGTGGTGACGCGGTCGACGACCTCGTCGGGCTTGTCCTGGCTCATCTTCTCCTTGGCCTCGAAGCGCGTGACGCGCAGCCGGAACCCGACCGTGCCGTGCACGATGCGCTCGGCGTACGCCGTGTTCTCGGGAGTGATGCGCAGGCGGAACGGCTCGGGCAGCGGGTCCTCGAAGCGGTCGACGAGGCGCTCGAGCACCGCGAGGTTCTCGTCGTCGGACAGGATCTCCGGCACGCCCCACACGTGGACGGCGGCGAAGTTCCAGGTCGGCACGGCCTGGCGCACGCCGTACCAGCTGGGCGAGACGTAGCCGTGCGGGCCCTGGAAGACGACGGCCAGCTCGGACTCGCCGAGCCGGTGCAGGCGCTCGTCGGGGCGTCCGACGTGGCTGACGAGGACGACGCCGTCGCCGCCCTTCTCCTCGAGCAGGAACGGGTAGTGCGAGACGACGACGCCGTCGGGGGTGGCGCTCGCCATGGTCGCCCACGGGTGCTCGCGGATCAGCGCGCGGACCTCGGCGGGATCGGTCATGGCGTAGTCGGGGTTCTCACGCATCGGGGGTCCTCTCGGCGCGCAGCGCCGTCCGGGTCAGGGCGGCGGCGAACTCGGGCCAGAGCTGCTCGGGGATGTCGTGCCCCATCTCCTCGTAGAGGTGCAGCTCGGCCTGCGGCAGGATCCGCGCGGTCTCGAGAGCGGCGCTCCAGTGCAGGCTCTGGTCGCCGCGTCCGTGGATCACGGCGACGGGCACCGTGACGCGCGCCATCTCCTCCCGCCGCTCGAGCGGGCCGCGCAGCAGGGCGTTCCACTGGCGCACGAGTCCGGTGGGCGTGTAGGCGCGGTCGTAGTAGCGCGCAGCGAGGGCCGCGCTGGCCTGCTCGTCGAAGGGGAACCCGGGGGACTGGAAGTGCCGCTGCCCGCCGATGAACATCGCGATGTAGGCGTCGCGATCGAGTACCGGCGGGACCTCGGTCACGGGCTCGCCCGAGTGCTCGCCGACCAGGAACTCCGGGGCCGAGCTCAGCGAGGTCGACATCAGTCCGAGCGAGGCGACGCGCGACGGGTGCCGCATCGCGAGCAGCTGCGCGAGGAAGCCGCCCATCGACATGCCCGTGATGTGCGCGCGCTCGATGCCCAGGTGATCGAGCACCGCGACGACGTCGAGCGCCATGTCGGCGAGGTCGTAGCCGGCCCCTGTGTCATCGGGGCCGCCGGTGGCCTGGCTCAGCCCGATGTCGCGGTTGTCGGTGCGGACGACGAAGAAGCCGTGCTCGACGAGCAGCGCGCAGAAGCGCTCGTCCCAGCCGATCAGCTGCGCGCCTCCGCCGTGGAGCAGCACGAGCGGACGGCCGGAGGGGTCGCCCGTCGTCTCGTAGTGCACGTCGATGCCGACGGGCGTGGTGATCAGGGGCACGGGAGGTCCTGTCTCGGGAGGGGGTGCTCAGAGGGCGGTGAAGGTCGTGCGTCCGGCGAGGAGCGTCGCTGCGACCGGCATGGTGCGCAGCTGGTCGGCGTCGACTCCGGCCGGATCCGCGTCGACGAGGACGAGGTCGGCGCGCTCGCCGACGGCGACCGTCGCTCCGCGCGTGCTCGAGGCGAGCGCGACGTCCAGCGGCAGGCGCTCGGCGGGGTGCCAGGAGTCGCGGCCGTCGCGGCTGCGGCTGACCGCGGCGGCCAGCGAGATCCACGGGTCCAGCGGAGCGACGGGGGCGTCGGAGCCGAGGGCGAGCACCGCACCCGCCGCGTGCAGCGAGGCGAAGGCGAAGGAGCGATCGGTCCGTCCCTCCCAGTACCGGTCGGCCACGTCCCGGTCGTCCATCGCGTGCTCGGGCTGCACGCTGGCGACGAGTCCGAGGCGGCCGAAGCGCGCGAAGTCCTCACGGGCGACGAGCTGGGCGTGCTCGATGGTGCCGGCGAGGCCGAGCCGCTCGAAGACGTCGAGCACCTCGGCGTTCGCTCGGTCGCCGATGGCGTGCACGGCGGGCAGGATCCCGGCGTCGCGGGCGCGCACGAGCAGGCCCTCGACCTCCTCCGGTGCCACGCTCAGCACGCCGCAGGGGTGCGGATGGCCGGCAGCGATGCCGGGGTAGGGGTCGAAGCAGTAGGCGGTGCGGGTGTTGAGCGACCCGTCGACCACGATCTTGAGGCGCCCCATGGTGATCAGCCCGGCGTCGTCGAGCACGTCGCCCGTGCGGTGGCCGTCGGCGATCACGGCGTCGAGGCGGTCGGGCCACACCGAGGTCTCGACGCGGAGGGACGTGACCCCGGCCGCCGCGCGGGCCGGCCAGTCGTGCGTGTTGTCGCTGTTCTCGAACTCGACGACGCCGACCACCCCGCGGGCCGCGGCGGCGTCGGCGGTCTCCCGGTAGGCCGCCGCTCCGGGGCGGCCTCCCGCGTCGATGACGTCGAGGGTGCCGATCCACTCCGTCTCGCGCAGCATCCCGTCCTCGGGGACAGCGCGCCCGAAGCGGCGGGCGGCCGCGGAGTTCAACCAGCCGCAGTGCAGGTCGCCGCTGATCAGGACGACGGGGCGGTCCGGAGCGATCGCGCGAGAGCCGCGCGGGAGGGGGCGTCGGGCCAGAGCCCGTCGCGGAACCCGTAGCCCAGGAGCACGTCGTCGTCGCGTCGCGCGAGGGCCTCCCGCATGATCGCGACGGCCTCGGCGGCGCTCGTCGCGGGTGCGAGGTCGACCCGCTGCCGGCGGACGACCCACTGGGTGAAGTGCACGTGCGCGTCCCAGAAGCCGGGGAGCAGCCATCGGCTGTCGGCGTCGAGCACCTCGCCGGCCGGCGTCCCCGACCCGATCGCGGCGATCACTCCGTCGCGCAGCAGCACGTCGACGGGTCCGTCGTGCCCCGTGACGCGGGCTCGGCGGATCAGGGTCTCGGTCATGCGTCCTCCAGGTCGAGCGGGCGGCCCATGACGGGGACCGCGCGCAGCAGCTGCCGGGTGTAGGGATCGGCCGGGTCCGAGAGCACGGCGTCGGTCGACCCGTGCTCGACGACTCGGCCCCCGCGCATGACGGAGACCTCGTCGCTCACGTAGCGCACGACCGCGAGGTTGTGCGAGATGAAGAGCATGGTGAGCTGCAGTCGCTCCTGCAGCTCGCGCAGCAGATTGAGCACGACGCCCTGCACCGAGACGTCCAGGGCCGAGGTGATCTCGTCGGCGATCAGCACCTCCGGCTCGGCGGCGAGGGCGCGGGCGATCGTGATGCGCTGGCGCTGGCCCCCCGAGAACGCCGCGGGGCGGTCGTCGGCGCGCGCGGGGTCGATGTCGACCAGGTCGAGCAGCTCGCGCACGCGGTCGGCGCGGGCGGAGGCGGAGAACCGGCGGTCGGTCGCGAGCAGGCCCTCGGCGATCGACGCGCCCACCGGCATCCGCGGGTCGAGTGCCGACAGCGGGTCCTGGAACACCATCTGCACCCGCCGCCGGGCGGCACGGGCGGAGGGCGCGCGATCGGTGATGTCGACGCCGTCGAGCAGGATCCGCCCCGAGTGCAGCGGAGTGAGCCCGACCGCCACACGGGCGACGGTCGACTTGCCCGATCCGGACTCGCCGACGAGCCCGTGCGTGGTGCCGGGACGCACGGTCAGGTCGACGGAGTCGACGGCCGTCGTCGCCGCGCGGCCGTGGCCGAAGCGCACGGTGACCGCCTCGAAGCGCAGCTCGCTCATACCCGGGTCTCCTCGTCGATCGCCGCGATGACCGGCAGGGCGGTCGTGCGGTCGGTGGCCATGTCGGGCACGCAGGCGATGAGGCCGCGCGTGTAGGGGTGCTGCGCCTCGTCGAGTCGGGAGGCGTCGAGCTGCTCGACGACGCGTCCGTCGCGCATGACGACGATCCGGTCGCAGAAGCCGCTGACCAGTGCGATGTCGTGCGAGATGAAGAGGATCGCGGCGCCGGTCGCCTCCTGCGCCTCGCGCAGCGCCTGCATGACCTGGCGCTGCACGGTGACGTCGAGCGCGGTCGTCGGCTCGTCGGCGATGAGCAGCCGCGGCGTGCCCATGAGGCCCATCGCGATCATGGCGCGCTGGCGCATGCCGCCCGAGAACTCGTGCGGCAGCTGCCCGAGCCGCTTCTCGGGGTCGGGGATGCGGACGAGGTTGAGCACGTCGACCGCGCGGCGCAGCGACTCCGCTCGGCTCGTGCGGGCGTGCACCTCGCTCGCCTCGCGCAGCTGGCGGCCGATGGTGAGCGCGGGGTTCAGCGAGGTGAGCGGATCCTGGAACACCATCGCCTGCTCCAGCCCGAGCCGGCGCCGCTCGGCCGCGTTGGGCACCGCGGTCATGTCGATGCCGCGGAAGGCCAGCCGCTCGCTGGTGACGAGCGCGTCGGGGCCGAGCAGTCCCGCGACGGCGCTCGCCGTGACCGACTTGCCCGAGCCGCTCTCGCCGACGATGCCGACGGTCTCGCCGGGCCGGACGACCAGGTCGACGCCGTGGACGCGCTCGACGAGCCCGCCGTCGCGGTCGGGGAAGGAGACGCGCAGGCCCGACATCTCGACGACCGGCATGTCGTCGGTCGCCTCGGCCACCTGCTCGTCCGAGCGCCGGCGGCGCACGGCTTTCGGCGGCCGGCGCCGGGAGGTCTCGCTCGAGACCTCGCCGATCAGAGCGAAGACGACGCCGACGAGCACGATGGCGATGCCGGGTCCGATCGCGGCCATCGGATCGACGTAGATGCGCTTCGCCCCCTCGTTCAGCAGGCGGCCCCAGTCGTACTCGGGCGCCTGGACGCCGAGGCCGAGGAAGGACAGCGCCGCGAACGAGAGCAGGGTGACGGAGGCGTGCGCGGCCGAGTTAACGAGCAGCGGCGGCAGGATGTTCGGCACCACGTGCCGGACGGTCGTGCGGAGGGATCCGCTGCCGAGCATCCCGGCGGCGCGCACGTAGTCGCTCGACGCGACCGAGGCGGCCAGCGTCGAGGTGAGGCGGGCGAACACCGGCACGCCCGCGAAGCCGACGGCGAGCATCGCGCCGACCGCCGTCGTGCCCCAGATCACCGAGAAGAACAGGGCGAGCAGCAGCCACGGGAAGGACAGCAGGATGTCGATGAGCCCCGCGACCAGGCGCTGCAGCACCCGGGGGAGCAGCACGGCGACGACGCCCAGGAGGATCCCGCCGACGACCGAGATCGCGGTGGCCCCCAGGGTCAGCAGGACCGAGACGCGGGTCGCGACGACCACGCGGGCGAAGAGGTCGCGGCCGAGGTCGTCCGTGCCGAACGGGTGCGCGAGGCTCGCGCCGAGCTGGCGGTCGGGGATCGAGCGCTCGGTCGCCGCGTCGCCGAGCAGGATGGGCCCGAGGATCGTGGCGAGCACGACGAGCAGGAGGCCGACGGAGGCGGCGAGGCCCTGGGGCGTGCGCAGGGTGCGCGGCAGTCGCATGGTCACGGCTCAGCCCTCCGCGATGGCCGACCGCGGGTCCAGCGCGGCGAGCAGCAGGTCGATGACGAGGTTGGCGGCGAGCACCAGCACGGCGTAGGCGAGGACCACGCCCTGGATCAGCGGGTAGTCCTTGGTGGTGATGGACGAGACGATCGTCGATCCGATGCCCGGGATCACGAACACCGTCTCGATCAGCACGGTGCCGGCGACCAGACCGGTGAGCACCACTCCGCCCGCGGTGAGCGTCGCGGTGACGATGTTGGGCAGTGCGTGGCGGAGGTAGAGGAGGTGCGCGGGCAGGCGCTTCGAGCGCGCGGTCGTGAGGTAGGGCGCCTCGAGGACCCGCACCATCTCGACGTGCACGATGCGCGCCAGGTAGGCGAGCGGGCCGATCGCGAGGGCGAGCACCGGCAGCACCGCGTACTCGGGACCGCCCCAGCCCGCCGACGGGGCCAGCGGAACGACGATGCTGAACAGCCAGATCAGCACGACGGCCAGCAGGAAGTTGGGGATCGCGATGATCACGCCGAGCAGGCTCGAGACGCCGAGGTCGAGGGCGCGGTGCCGGCCGGCGCGGGCCGAGACGGCGGTGGCGACCCCGATCGGGAAGGAGAGGAGAGCGGCGACGACGAACGAGACGACCGACAGCATCAGCGTGGCGGGCAGGCGCTCGGCGAGCGTCGCTCCGACCGGCCGCTGCGTGCTGATGGAGGTGCCCAGGTCGCCCCGGAGCAGGCCGCCGAGGTAGTCCGCGAACTGCTGCCCGATCGGCAGGTCGAGGCCGAGGGAGCGGCGCAGCACCTCGACGGTCTCGGCCGGCGCGGTGGGCCCGAGGGCCGCGCGCACCGGGTCGCCGGGCACGAAGTGCACCATGAAGAAGGACGCGATCAGAACGATCAGCAGCGAGACGGCCGCCCGCGCGAACCGCTTCAGGAGGAACGCGAGGCGGGGGGAGCCGACGACCGCGAGCAGACGATCCCCCCGACGCGCAGGCGCGCGGGGGACGCTCGCCGCTGTCGTCAGAGTGGCGGTCGGGGGGATCGTCATCATCAGCCCTGCATCCGGATGGTGGTCGGAGCGACCGTGCCCGGGCGCTCGAGGGTCGCGCCGTCGAGGTACATCGGCGACTCGGTCTCGGCGAGCGGGAACACGTCGACCCGCTCGATCAGCTCGGCCTCGGCCTGCTTCCAGAGACCGCAGGCCTCGTCGGCGGAGCCGGCGGTGAACGCCTGCTGCGCGAGGGCCTCGTACTCGGGGTTGTCGACGGCCATGAAGTTGTAGCCGCCGTTCTCGCTGGTCTCGCCGAGCATGAACAGGCTCAGCACCACGGGGCTCGAGGGGGCGAGCTGGATGAAGCCGGTGTCCCAGTCGTAGCTCTGGTACAGGTCGGTCGACCAGCCGGCCGAGTCCTCCGCGACCAGGTCGGTCGTGATGCCCAGCTCGTTCCACTCCTGCTGGACCTCCTCGGCCGCGGCGCCGTGCGAGGGCGTCCCGGCGTCGTAGAGGAAGCGGATGGTGAGCGGATCGCCGTCCTTCGCGCGCAGCCCGTCCGAGCCGAGCTCCCAGCCGGCCTCGTCGAGCAGCTCGCCGGCCGCGTCGACGTCGGTGTCCGGCAGTGTCCACTCCGGCCCGCCCGCGACGCAGGTGAGCGGGATCTGGTTGACCAGCGAGACCGAGTCGAGCGCGTTGCCGTCGGTGACGAGCTCGCCCACCGCGTCGCGGTCGAGGGAGAGGGTCAGCGCCTGGCGGACGCGGACGTCGGCGGTCGGGCGGTCGGCGCGCTCGTTGAAGAGCATCTCGCCGATGGGGTTGAGCACGCCCTCGGTCTCGAGGCCCGCGGCGTCGAGGCGCTGGCGGTCGGCTCCGATGACGGAGGCGGCGTTCAGCTCGCCCGAGAGGAGCAGGTTCGCCGCCGTGGCCTCGTCGGTGATGACGCGCGCCTCGAGCGCGTCGGGCAGGCCCTCGGTGTCGCTGGTGACGTCGTCGGGGCCCCAGGTGTAGCCGTCGCGCTTCGTGTACGTGTAGTCGGAGCCGGGGTTCGACTCGGTCAGCGCGTACAGCGAGGTGCCGTTCGTCGTGTCGGTCAGCGACTCCGGGTCGTCCAGGCCCGCCTGGCAGACCATCTCGATGCTGCCCGTGCCCTGCAGGAGGAACGGGTTGTTGGTCGCGGACGTGACGGTGACGACGTTCCCCTCGGCCGTCGCGGTCATGTCGGCGGTGACGCTCGAGCCGAACCAGAACGTTCCGTTGTCGGGGTTCGCCTGGTAGGCGAAGTTCGCGGCGGCCGTCTCGGCCGTGAACTCGCTGCCGTCGGCGCAGGTGATGCCGTCCTTCAGCGTGTACGCGATCGAGGTGGGCGTCGTCTCCCAGCTCTCGGCGAGGAACGGCACGACCTCGCCCTCGGGCGTCGTGTAGGCGAGGGAGTCGTAGCCGAACGTGACGAGCGCGCGCTGCACGAGCGAGACGCCGGTGAAGGGGTTCAGGCTGCCCGGGTCGTCGTTCACCGCGAGCGAGAAGGTGCCGCCCGAGACGGGCTCGGCGCTGGGGTCCGAGCCGCCGGCCGGGGCCGAGCAGGCGCTGAGCGCGAGCAGCGCGACGAGGGATCCGCCGGCGAGCGCCGGGGCGTGGTGCAGTGTTCTCATGATGCGTCCTTCGGGGAGTGCAGGGCGAATGGTGCAGGACTCCCGATCAGGGCCAGCGGGCCCGCGGCCTTCACGGAGACTTTGAGGGTGGCGTTCGTCGAATACGAGAGCGGGGTCTCGAGCACGTCGACGATCTCGACCAGCCGGGGGTCGGCTCCGGCCTGGATCGCGCGCTCGATCGCGATGCGCCCGGCGGCCTCGATGGCTGCGGCCCGGTCGACGTGGTCGCACATCTGGTCGGCGCGGCCGCCGGCCAGCGCGATCGCGGCGCCGACGGCGTTGGCCACCGTGCCGCGCTCGGGGCGGAGCACCTCGCTGGCGCCCTGCACCCGGTCGGGCACGAGGAACCCGCCACCGCCGACGACGACCAGCGGCAGTCCGACGCGGCCGAGGGACATCCGCTCGACCGCCGACTCGATGCGGTCCTGCGCGACGGCGAGGGCGTTGCCGAGACCGGAGCGGGTGGCGCGGTCGAGCGGAGGCAGGCTGCGGCCGGGGATCATCCCGGGCGCGACCAGCGCCGCGGCGTCGGTGAGGGTGGGCACGGAGCCGCCGAACAGCAGGCCCTCGCGGGCGATGCGGTAGCCGACGGAGTCGGTGGTCGGCGCTCCGAGCCCGAGGTCGACGATCGTGCCGCCTCCGATGCCGACGCTGAGGATGTCGGGCATGCGGAAGTTGGTGCGCACCCCGCCGATCTCGCGAGGCAGTGTCGACTCCCGGGGGAAGCGGTCGACGAGCACGCCGAGGTCGCTCGTGGTGCCGCCGATGTCGATGATGATCGCGTCGTCGGCGCCCGAGAGGAACGCGGCGCCGCGGATGGAGTTGGCGGGCCCGGACCCGATCGTCAGCACCGGGTAGCGGGCCGCGTACTCGACGGCCATCAGCGTGCCGTCGTTCTGGGCGAAGAAGGTGGCCGCGTCGACGCGCTCCTCGTCGACGGCGGTGAGCAGGCCCTGCGTGACGTCGCGGGCGACTCCGTGCAGCGCCGCGTTCAGCACCGTCGCGTTCTCGCGCTCGAGCAGGCCCAGCGCGCCGATCTCGTGGCTGAGCGAGACGGGCAGGTCCACGCCCGCGTGGTCGGCGACGAGCGCGGCGACCTCGAGCTCCTGCTCCGGGAACGAGGGGCTGAAGACGCCGCAGACCGCGACGGCGTCGAAGCGGCCCTCGAGAGCGTCGAGGAAGCGGCGGATCCCGTCGACGTCCAGCGGCGAGATCGGGTAGCCGTCGACCAGGTGCCCGCCGCCCGCGAGCAGCGCGCCCGCCAGCACCGTGTCGCGGAGGTCCGCCGGCCAGCCGGAGAGGGAGGGGAACTCGGTTGTGGCGGGGGCGCCCAGCCGGATGACCGCCACGCGTCCCAGGTCGCGGCGGCGGACGATCGCGTTGGTGGCGTGGGTCGTGCCGAGCATGACGCGCGACACGCGGTCGCGGTCGTCGCCGAGCTCGCCGAGCACCGCCGAGAGCGCGGCGCGGATGCCGCCGGTCACGTCCTCCGTGGTGGCCTGCTTGGTCCAGGCGATCACGGCGCCGTCGGCGTCGAGCACGACCGCGTCGGTGTTGGTGCCTCCGACGTCGATGCCGACCGACAGGTCGCGCGCCGCGCTCATCGGGCCGCCTCCGCCGCCGCGCCGTCGAACGGCACGTACTCGAAGTCGAAGTCGAACGCGGCCGGGCCCGCCAGCTCGATCCCGCGCGGTGTCCGCCAGAGCGGGTCGCAGGCCCAGGCGAGCACGCTCACCCGCTGCCCGAAGCGGAGCATCTCGGTCGAGATCGCCTCGCCCGTCTCGGAGTCGAGGATCGAGACGAGGTCCGGCACGCTCACGACCACTCCGCCGTCCTCGATCACGACGAGGTTCTCGTTCTGGATCTCGACGCGCACCATGCGGCTCCGGTCGGCCCCGACGCCGTCGATCGTGACGGAGCCGCGGGTGAAGCCGCCCTCGGTGCTGCGGTCGATGTCGATGACCTTGCCGCCCAGCAGGATCGCCGCGCCGAGCTCCTCGGCGATGTCCGCCACCGGGTCGACGGAGTCGAGGAGGCGGCGGCCGACCTGGATCGCGCGGCTCACCGTGCCCTCGATCACCGCGCCCGGCGCCGTCTCGTGAGTGAGGAGGTAGTGCGCGCCCAGCGCGATGCCGCCCGCGGCGACGGTGAAGGCGCGGGCGTGGCGCTCGAGCCAGGCGATGTCGATGGTGCGCAGCACGGTCACGTTGCCGATCACGTCGCTCATCACCGCGAACTCGCTCGGCAGCCCGGCGACGTTCATCGAGATCATCGTCGCCTTGGGGAATGCGCGGCCCATGCCGTCGGCGTCCAGGACGGCCAGGCCGAGCTCGGCGGCCCAGCCGACCGGCGCGACTCCGTTGCTGCCGCCGATCTCGGCCGCCATCACGGCGGTGATCGGCAGACCGACCAGGCGCTCGACCTCGCGCAGCAGGGTGTGCGCCTGGCTGCTCGAGCCGAGCATCTCGATGCCGACCGAGGGCGCGCCCATGCCCGACATGATGATCACCGCGTCGTCCGGACCGAGGTCGCCGACGCCGACGACCCGCACGGGCCCCTTCGCATCGATCGCGTTCTCGACCGAGAGCTGCGTGCCGTGGACCGAGCCGCCGCCTCCGGTGCCGAAGACGGCGCAGCCGGCGGCCAGGGCGGCGACGTCGTCGCGGGTGATCAGTCGGACGGCGGGCGCGGCCGTCGAAGGCGTGAAGCTCATGCACCGAGGCTAATTCGGCGGCGGCACCGGAGGAATGTGCCAGCACCATGAAGAAATGCGGCAGATTGGTCTCATGGCACAGACCTCCCTCGCTCACGTCCTCGAGCACGGTGAGCAGTTCGGCATGCTCTGCCGCGCGGGCGACGTCGCCGGAGTGGCGCTGAGCGGAGTCGAGATGCTCGCGATCGACGAGGTCGGCCGCGCCCTCCCCGGCCACCTCGTGATCGTCCTGCCCAGCGGCGCGGAGCCGCCGCGGGCGTACCAGATCGACATCGTCATCCGCCGCGCCATCGCCGCCGAGGTCGCGGCCCTGCTCTTCGTCGGCGACCTGGCGCTCGCCGAGACCTCGCGCTCCCTCGCCGACCGCGGCGCGCTGCCCGTCCTCACCGCGAGCGCGCCTCCCTCCGATCTCGCCGTCTCGATCGACCGGCTGCTGCGCGGGGGAGCGGCCGAGGCGCTCGCACGCGCCGAGCACGCTGTCGTCGCTGTGCGCGCGGTGTGCGCGGGCGAGCCGCTCGACGCGCGCTCGGCGGTGCTCGAGGCCGCCGGTGCCGCCCTGGGCGCGGAGCTGAGGATGGTGGACGACCCCTCCGTCACGTGGACCGACTCCGACGCGGTCTGCATCGGCGAGGTCGCCGTCGGCCGCCTCGTCGCCGACGAGCCCGAGGCCGCCGTGCAGATCGCCCTGCCCGTGGTCGCCGCGATGCTCTCGCGCGCGCTGCAGCGCGAGTCGCAGGTGCGCTTCGGCCCGGCCCGCTCGCGCGCCGACCTCGTCGTCGAGCTGCTGCTCGCCGAGTCGTCCCGGATCGACGCCCTCGCTGTCGACGCCGCGCGCGCCGGCCTGCCGGTGCAGTTCGCGCACGCCGCCGCCTGGATCACCCCGCGCCACCGCGACGACCCCGAGCGCCGCCTGCCCGCCGCGCTCGTCGCCGCGATCGAGCTGACCGCGTTCCAGCTCACCGACGGCCGCGACGAGACCTGGCACCTCGCCGTGTTCCACGACGACCTCGTGGTCGTGGCGTCGGAGGAGTCGGGCGCCCCGGACCATCAGCGCCGCGTCCGCGATCTGGTCGAGCGCCTCGTCGCGCACGGCTCGGCGATCGCGAGCGAGGGCTGGACCTTCACCGTCGCCTCGGCACCCCGCAGTCCGGCGCGTCGGGCCTGCGGCAGTCGGCGACGGAGGCGCGCATCACCGCCGGGTCCGCCGTCGCCGCCGGCCGCCTGGGCTCCGTCGAGGTCACCGACGTCACGGGCCTGCGCCGGGTGCTCCTCGACTTCTACGCATCCCCGCTCAGCCGCGCGCTGCTCGACGACGTGCTCGCACCGCTGGACGCCCTGGGTGCCGAGCGCTCGGCGATCTCGGTGCGCACCCTGCTGGCCTACCTCAGCAACCGCAACTCCCTGGCCCGCGCCGGCGAGGTGCTCCTGCTGCACCCGAACGCGGTGAACTACCGCGTGCGCCGCATCGAGCAGTCCCTCGAGCTCGACCTCGAGGACCCCGACACGCGCTTCGCCCTCGAGCTGGCGTGCCGGCTGCGGATCATGGAGACGACGCGGTGAGTCACCGCAGCACCGCCGACACCGCCTCCGCCAGCTCCACCGCCGCCCGCTCCAGCTCGCGCGAGCGCGCCGTCACGTCGTCCGTCGTCCCCACCAGGCACGCCGCTGCCACCACGGCGCCGCTCGCGTCGCGGATCGGCGCCGAGATCGAGACCATGCCCGCGTCGTCGTAGGCCTGCATCGACAGCACGCCGTCGCGGCGCACCCGCTGCATCCGGCGGAGGAACCGCGACAGCTCGCGGGGCGTGTGCCGCGCGGGGAACAGCTGCGTCAACTCGTCGGGCTCCAGGTCCATCAGCATGGTCGGCCCGCCGTCCGAGCCGACGATCGGATGCGCGCGGCCCAGCCACGGGATCATCGCGAGCCCCTCGCCCGCCAGCTCCAGCTCCTCGACCAGGGTCAGGCTGCGCATCCCGGCGAGCACCGTGACGAACGCGCAGGCGCGCAACCGCCGGGCGGCGTCGGCGACCAGCGGCCCCCCGCGCGACACGATCAGCGGAGCCGCGCTCGCCCGGAACCAGCCGTGCACGACCCAGGCGAGCCGGAACTCCCCGTCGGCGCCGCGCACGACGAGGCCCGCCGCCGCGCACGAGTCGAGGAGCCGGGCGGCGCGGTCGCGACGCAGCCCCGCCCCGGCGGCGGCCCCGGCCACGGTGTCCGGTCCGTCGGCGAGGTGCTGCAGGAGGAGGAGCGCCGCGGGCAGAGCAGGGCCGGTGAACGGCGCGGCGGCCGTCCGCTCCGGCACCGCGTCGAGGGCGGCCTCGATGCTCCTGCGCGCCGTGGCGAGCGCCCGGCGGATCCGCGGTCCGTTCTCGCGCAGCCGGTTCGCGGGCAGACGGACGGCCAGCACCGCGACGACGTCGCCCGAGGGGGCGAGCAGCGGCGTCGCGATCTCGACCCGCATGCCCTCGGCCGACTCGACCGACGCGTCCTCGGTCTCCGAGCGCGCGCGATCGCACCGCTCACGATCCGCTCACCGACCGTCGCGGGGGAGTGCAGCGTCCACGACGAGAGCACGCTGCCGATCACCCGCAGCTGCCCGGGCGCTCCGGCGGCGAGCACGACGGTCTCGCCCGTCTGCTGCGCCGCGAGCGTCAGCGCGAAGCGGAGCGACCGCGCCACCGGAGCCGCCGCCCGCCCCGAGAGCCGCACGGCGGACGCCCCGAGACGGTAGCTGCCGTAGGCCTCGCCGCGCGCGATCAGTCCCGTGCCCTCCAGCTCCGAGCACAGCCGCGACACCGAGCTCAGCGGCGCCCCGAGCGCGGCCGCGACGGCCCCCACCCCCAGCGGTGCCGTGGGATCCGGGCGCTCCCCGAGCAGCCGCACCACCCGCAGTGCCGTCGTCACGTGCGCGCTCACGCGCAGCCTCCCGTCGCAGAACCGTCAATCCCCGAGCCGTGCTGTTGCGCTCCGCACGCACTGTAACAGCGGCGGAATCCCGCGTTCCTACAGTGATCGCACTCGCTCGGCCGGGGCCCGCACGGCCCTCCGAACGCGACGGCGGTGTGCCGTCACCCGCTCCACGAACGCTTCCCGCAGCCCCTAGGAGTCCCATGGACACGACCGTCCCCCGCACGACCGTCCCTCGCACCGCTCTCCGCCGCACCGCCGTCCTCGGCGTCGTGCTCGCCTCCGCCGCCCTGCTCAGCGGGTGCGCAGCCGAGGCGACCGCCGGAACCGCCGCCGAGCCGAGTCCGCTCTTCGAGCAGAGCGTCGCCGATCTCGTTCCCGACGACATCGCCGAGGCGGGCGAGATCCGCATCGCGAGCGGCCCCGGCTACCCGCCGCTGCTCGACCTCGCCGAGGACGGCACGACCCTCTCGGGCTCGCAGCCCGAGGAGATGCGCCTCATCGGCGAGGTACTCGGGCTCGACATCGTGTTCGAGGACATCAAGTTCGACGCCCTCTTCCCCTCGCTCGCCTCGAAGAAGGTCGACGCCGCCGCGGCCGCGCTCGGAGTGACCGCCGAGCGGCTGGAGACGGTCGACTTCGTCAGCGACTTCCTCGGCGGTACGACCCTCCTCGTCGAGGGCGGGAATCCGCTCGACCTCACCCTCGACACCCTCTGCGGTCAGTCGGTCGGAGTGCTGAAGGGCTCCACCGAGAACGACATCACGCTGCCGAAGTGGGACGCCGGCTGCACCGACGCCGGAGATCCGGCCATCGAGATCTCGACCTTCCCGACCGCCGCCGACGCCGTGCTGGCACTGAGCTCGGGCCGCGTCGACGCGACGGTCAGCGCGGTGCCGCCCGCGGTCTTCCAGGCCGAGCAGTCGGACGGCGCGCTCGAGGCGCTCGACGTCAACTTCGAGCCGAGCCCGTGGGGCATCGCGTTCCCTGACGGCTCCGAGCTCGCCCCCGCGTTCCAGGCAGCCCTGGACCACCTGATGTCGACCGGCGACTACCAGGAGAACCTCGCGCGCTTCGGCGTGGAGGTCGGCGCGGTCGAGAAGGCCGAGCTCTACACCGAGCCCGCGCAGATCACCGGATGACCGCCGTACTCGAGCGCCCGACCGCCGCTCCCGAGGCGGTGGTCCCCGTCCGCCGCTGGGGGCAGCGGATCGCGACGCTCGCGATCCTCCTGCTGGCGGCGCTCGCGGCGCACTCCGTCGCGACGAACCCGAACTTCGAATGGGGCAGTGTCTTCGGCTACTTCCTCGACGGGCGGATCCTGCGCGGACTGGGCACGACCCTCCTCCTGACCGTCATCGCGATGGTCGTCGGGATCGCGATCGGCGTCGTGATGGCCGTCGGCCGTCAGTCGCGCAACGTCGTGGTCGGCGGGGCGGCGGGCGCGTTCGTCGCGTTCTTCCGCGGCACGCCCCTCCTGGTGCAGCTGATCTTCTGGTTCAACCTCGCCGCGCTGTACCCCGAGCTGAGCCTCGGGATCCCCTTCGGCCCCACGTTCGCCTCGGCCGACACGAACGTGCTGATCAGCCCGTTCCTCGCCGCGGTGCTCGGCCTCGGGCTCAACGAGGGCGCCTACATGTCCGAGATCGTGCGCGCGGGCCTGCTCTCGGTCGATCCGGGTCAGGTCGACGCCGCCGAGGCCCTCGGGCTGCGCAAGGCGCAGGTCTTCCGCCGCATCGTGCTGCCGCAGGCGATGCGCGTCATCATCCCGCCGACCGGCAACCAGACGATCTCGATGCTCAAGACGACCTCGCTCGTGAGCGTCATCGCCATCCCCGACATCCTCTTCGCCGCCCAGACCATCTACTCCCGGAACTTCGAGGTGATCCCTCTGCTCATCACCGTCAGCCTCTGGTACCTGCTGGTCACCACCGTGCTCAGCGCCGGCCAGCGCGTGATCGAGCGGCGCTTCGCCCGCGGCGACCGCCCGAGCCTCGAGCCCTCGCCCGTCGCGGCGATGCTCGCGAGCGCGATGCCGTGGCGCGGCGCACGAGGGGAGCGGCAGCGATGACGGGCGCGGTCATGGTCGAGGCGACCGGCGTGCACAAGCGCTACGGCGGCAACCTGGTCATCCGCGGCATCGACCTGACGGTGGCGCAGGGCGAGGTGACCTGCCTGCTGGGCCCCTCCGGTTCCGGCAAGAGCACGTTCCTGCGCTGCATCAACCACCTCGAGAAGATCGACGCCGGCACCATCAGCGTCGCGGGCGAGCTGGTCGGCTACCGCCGGCACAACGGACGCCTGCACGAGCTCCGCGACGCAGAGATCGCGCACCGGCGCAGCGAGATCGGCATGGTGTTCCAGCAGTTCAACCTCTTCCCGCACCTCACCGTTCTCGAGAACCTGATCGAGGCGCCCGTGCTGGTGCGGCGCGAGAAGACGTCGGAGGCGACCGCCCGCGCCCGCGTGCTGCTCGACCGGGTGGGCCTCGCCGACAAGGCGGACGCTACCCGCGATCCCTCTCGGGCGGGCAGCAGCAGCGGGTCGCGATCGCCCGCGCTCTCGCGATGCGCCCGCGCCTCATGCTCTTCGACGAGCCGACCTCGGCGCTCGATCCCGAGCTCGTCGGCGAGGTGCTCGACGTCATGCGCGACCTCGCCGCCGAGGGGATGACGATGATCGTCGTCACCCACGAGATCGGCTTCGCCCGCGAGGTCGCCGACACCGTGACCTTCATGGACGGCGGAGTCGTTGTCGAGTCCGGCCCGCCCGAGCGGATCCTCGCGGACCCGCAGCACGAGCGCACCCGCTCGTTCCTGTCCAAGGTCCTCTGAATCCAGCACCCGGCCGCCGGACCCGGCGGCCCCCTTTCATCACCGGGAGAAGCATCACCATGGAGAAGTTCGACGTCGCCGTCGTAGGACTGGGCGCGCTCGGCAGCGCCGCCGCCTACCACCTGGCCCGCCGGGGAGCGCGCACCGTGGCGTTCGAGCAGTTCGAGCTCGGCCACGTGCGCGGAGCCTCGCACGACACCTCGCGCATCATCCGGACGTCCTACGGGGCCCCGAGTACGTGCGGCTGGCGCAGGCCGCCTACCGCGACTGGGCCGACTTCGAGGCGGTGTCGGGCGAGAGGCTCGTGACCGTGACCGGCGGTCTCGTCTTCTTCCCCGAGGGCAGCCCGTACTCGGCCGAGGCCTTCCGCTCGAGCCTCACCGAGAGCGGGGTCCCGTTCGAGCTGCTGCGCCCGCGGAGGTGTCCGCGCGCTGGCCCCAGTTCACGCTGCCCGCCGGCGCCACGGCCGTCTACACCGCCGATTCCGGCATCGTGCACGCCTCACGCTCGGTCGCAGCGCTGCAGATGCAGGCCCGGCAGCACGGCGCGGTGCTCCGCGACCGCACCGCGGTCGACGCGCTGATCCCCACCGAGGGCGGCGTGATCGTCCGCACCGCCGCCGGCGACGTGCTCGCCGGCAAGGTCGTCGTGGCGGCGGACGCGTGGACGAACGCGCTCCTCGCCCCGCTCGGCGCCGAGATCCCGCTCGTGACGATGCAGGAGCAGGTGAGCTACTTCAAGCCGGCCGATCCCGCCGCCTTCGAGCGCGACGTGTTCCCCGTCTGGATCTGGGAGGACGAGCACTGCTTCTACGGCTTCCCCGGCTACGGCGAGCCCACGATCAAGGCGCCCGCGACGTCTCGGACAACCTCATGGCGCCGGAGGAGCGCACCTTCGTGCCCTCACCCGAGCTGCTGGAGGAGCTCACCGGCTTCATGGCCCGCACGATCCCCGCGAGCGGCGAGGTGCTGCGCACGGTGACCTGCCAGTACGCGCTCACCCCCGACCGCCGGTTCGTCCTGAGCCCCCTCGAGGAGCACCCGGACATCATCGTGGGCCTCGGCGCCGGACACGCCTTCAAGTTCACCCCCACCATCGGCCGCGTCCTCGCCGAGCTCGCCCTCGACGGGTCGAGCACCGAGGACGTCGCGGCGTTCGGCGTGCGGCCCCCGGTCGCCGTGCCGGTCCTGGGCTGAGCGTGCTCGTCCAGCGCCTCGGCGACGACGCACGCACGAGGACCCTCTACGGCGGATCGGGGACCCTCGACCTCGAGTACTACTTCCGCGCGACCACCGCGCTGGCCACCACCGTGATGCGCCTGCACCTCGAGCCCGGCGCCTCCGAGGGCGAGCACCTGCACCTCGGCGACGACCCCGGGAGCTGCTCGCCCGAGAGCTCCGACGAGCTCTACGTCGTCGCGACGGGCGAGGTGGTGGCGACCGTCGACGGCGAGAGCACGGTGCTGCGGTCGGGCGACGCCCTCTACGCGCCGGCCGGCAGCAGGCACGGCGTCGCGAACGAGTCCTCCGAGCCCGCCGACCTGATCTTGGTCTTCGGCCCGCCGGATCCGCCCTCGGGCCCGCCCGGGCTCAGCTCAGCGCGTCCTGCACCGGGCGGAACTTGATGCGGGTCTCCGCGAGCTCGGCCTCGGGGTCGCTGTCGGCGACGATCCCGGCGCCCGCCCACGCGGTGACATCGCCGTCCGGAGTGATCTGGGCGCTGCGGAGACCGACGGCCCACTCTCCGTCGCCGCGGCCGTCGATCCAGCCGACGGGGCCGGCGTAGCGGCCGCGGTCGAACGGCTCGAGTGCGTCGATCAGGTCGAGCGCGGTGCCGGTGGGGGTGCCGGCGACGGCCGCGGTGGGGTGCAGGGCGTCGACCAGGTCGAGTGCGGTCGAGGCGTCGGCGAGGACTCCTCGGACGTCGGTGGCGAGGTGCCAGAGGTTGGGCAGCTCCAGGGTGAACGGCTCACCGCTCGTGGTGAGCGACGAGGTGTGCGGGCGCAGCTCCCTGAGCAGGCTCGCGATCGCGAAGGCGTGCTCGGAGCGGTCCTTCGTGCTCTCCAGGAGCGCCTGCGCGATCGCCGCGTCGGCTTCCGCATCTGTTCCGCGCTCACTGGTGCCGGCGAGGACCCGCGCGGTGATCGCGCCGTGATCGACCCCCACGAGGGTCTCCGGGCTCGCGCCGACGAACCCGTCGACGGCGAAGGTCCAGCAGTCGGGGTAGGTGCTCGCGAACTCCACCAGGATCCGCCGCAGGTCGGCACCGCCGGGCAGGCGCCCGAGAAGGTCGCGCGCGAGCACGACCTTCTCGAGCGCCCCGGCGCGGATGCTGCCGACCGCCGAGGCCACCGCCGAGCGGTAGCCGTCGGGAGTCATCGCGCCCGGCACGAGCGAGACGCGGTACTCGTCCCCGAACGGCCGCGCGGCAGTCGGCTCCGAACCGGTAGCGCCGTCCGAGGAGATCGTGGTGATCCAGGAGCGCCCCCCGCGCGATCCGACGACCGTCCGCGGCACGATCAGCACGCTGGTCGCCGACGACCGGTCCGAGAACGCGAACGCCCCGAAGGCCACGAGCCCCGTCCCCGGCAGTCCGATCGGGTCGTCGACGTCGGCGGAGGCGGACAGCGCCCGCCACGCGTCGGCCGCCTCGCGGAGGCGGTCCGGCCCGGAGAACTCGAGACGCAGCGCTTCGCCGAGTCCCACCAGTCCGGAGCCGTTGCGCTGCCAGAGGAGGGGACGCCGCGGATCCGCGAGAGAGGGGAGCGCCGCGGGGGAGTCCAGCGGGGTCGTCCCCACGTGGAGAGGGGGAGCCCCGGCGCCGATGAGCGTCACGTCCCCAGGGTACGCCCGCGGCAGGACGGGGCCGCTCGGAGCGGGAGGGTGTGCAGACAGCGCGGGGAGCGCCAGAGGAGCGGACGTCCCACGCCCCGCCCCCGCCCGCCGGATCGGCGCCGGTACTGTGATCCGCGCCGGAGCCGCCCGCTAGGCGGAGCTGGGCGGTTCCGGTGTCCCGCACGTCCTCCCGGAAGGGTCTCCCGGGGGCGGATGCACAGCCGCCGCCCCGCCGCCCGCTCTAGACTCGATCATCGTGACTAAGGCAGACCTCACCAAGCGCCCCGACGAGGTCGCCGCCATGTTCGACACGGTGGCACCCGCCTACGACCTGACCAACACGGTCCTCTCGGCGGGCAACGACCACCTCTGGCGCATCGCCACGACCCGGGCCGTGAACCCCGCGCCGGGCGAGCGGATCCTCGACGTCGCCGCGGGCACGGGCACCTCCTCCGCCTCGCTCGCCCGCTCGGGCGCGCACGTCGTCGCGGCCGACTTCTCGCCGGGGATGATCGCCGTCGGCCGCACCCGCCAGGCCGGCAACGACCGCATCGAGTTCGTGCAGGCCGACGCCATGGACCTCCCCTTCGAGGACGAGTCGTTCGACGCCGTCACCGTCTCCTTCGGCCTGCGGAACGTCGCCGAGCCGCGCACGGCGCTCGCCGAGTTCTTCCGTGTCGTGAAGCCAGGCGGCCGCGTCGTGATCTGCGAGTTCTCGACTCCGCCGCAGAAGCTCCTCGCCGCGGCGTACGACCTGTACCTCGCGAAGGTCATGCCCGCCATCGTGGGGCTCGCGTCCTCGAACGACCCGGCCTACGACTACCTCGGCGACTCCATCCGCGCGTGGCCCGAGCAGAAGGTCGTGGCGTCCTGGCTCCGCGCCGCCGGCTTCGAGCGGGTCGCGTACAAGGACCTCACCTTCGGCATCGTCGCGCTGCACCGCGGGATCAAGCCGATCGTCGCCACCTCATGACACCCGGGGGCCTCGAAGGCCGAGACGTTAGGGTTTCAGTGTGAACGCCACTGCGCCCGTCGCCCGCCGCAGCCCATCCCTGACGGCGCAGCTCGGCCTCTCCGAGCGCATCTTCTCGACCGCGTCGGACCGCTCGCTCGCGCGCGCGATCGACGAGGGGCTCGAGCAGGTCGAGACGGGGCTGGTCCACCAGCTGTCCTTCGCCGACCAGGTCGCCGACGTCTCGACGCGCTACCTCCTCGAGGCGGGGGGCAAGCGCGTGCGCCCCATGCTGACGCTCCTCGCCGCGCAGCTGGGCCGGGGCAACACCCCGCACGTGCTGCTCGGCGCGCAGGCCATCGAGATCACGCACCTCGCGTCGCTGTACCACGACGACGTCATGGACGAGGCGGAGAAGCGCCGGGGCGTCCCCTCCGCTCAGACCGTCTGGGGCAACAACGTCGCGATCCTCACCGGCGATCTGCTCTTCGCCCGCGCCAACCAGCTCATGATCGAGCTCGGCGACCGCGCGATCCGCCTCCAGGCCGACACGTTCGAGCGCCTCGTCCTGGGCCAGCTGCACGAGACCGTCGGGCCGACCGAGGGCGAGGATCCGGTCGAGCACTACCTCTCGGTGCTCGCCGACAAGACCGGCTCGCTGATCGCCGCGGCCGGGCGCACGGGAGTCGTCTTCGCCGAGGGACCCGCCGAGTACGAAGAGGCCATGCGCGTCTTCGGCGAGAAGATCGGCGTCGCGTTCCAGATCGTCGACGA
Organism: Rathayibacter rhapontici; assembly: GCF_001995175.1. Lineage (GTDB taxonomy): Bacteria > Actinomycetota > Actinomycetes > Actinomycetales > Microbacteriaceae > Rathayibacter. Next base: position 8,689 of record NZ_MUKN01000011.1, on the reverse strand, counting down.
CGTGATCGACCTGTCCCCGCAGCCCGAGGAGACCGGCAAGAACCCGGGAACCGACATCCGCGCCGGCGTCTCGACCCTGCCGATCCTCCGCCTGCGCGAGCGCGCCGCCTCCGACCGCGGTGCCGCCGAGCTGCTCGCCCGGATCGAGAGCTACGTCAGCCGCTCGAACGACGAGATCGCGCACACCGACGAGCAGCACGCCGACATCTCCGACGCCATCGCGCAGCTGCGCGACCACGACGTGACGGCGCAGACCCTCGCCGAGGCCCACCGCTGGGCCGACGAGGCCGTCGCCGCCCTCGCCCCGCTGCCCGACGGCTCGGTCCGCAAGGCGCTCACGCGCTTCGCGGACACGGTCGTCGACCGCAACGGCTGACCCCGATCGTCGCGGCGCGCCCTGCGCCGCAGGAAATGAGACCGGACGTGCGCCGCGGCGCCCCGGCAGGAGGAACGCAATGACCAAGCTCAGGCTGGCCATCGTCGGCGCGGGGCCCGCGGGCATCTACGCCGCCGACCTCATGATCAAGGCCGAGAAGAAGTACGACGTCTCGATCGACCTGTTCGAGCAGCTGCCCGCTCCCTACGGCCTCGTCCGCTACGGGGTCGCGCCCGATCACCCGCGCATCAAGGGCATCATCACGGCCCTGCGCGAGGTCCTCGACCGCGGCGACATCCGGATCTTCGGCAACGTGCACTTCGGCACCGACCTCACCCTCGAGGACCTCAAGCGGCACTACCACGCCGTGATCTTCTCGACGGGAGCGATCCGCGACGCCCCGCTCGACGTCCCCGGCGTCGAGCTCGAGGGCTCGTACGGAGCGGCCGACTTCGTCAGCTGGTTCGACGGCCACCCCGACGTGCCGCGCACCTGGCCGCTGGAGGCCTCCTCCGTCGCGGTCATCGGCAACGGCAACGTCGCGCTCGACGTGTCGCGGATGCTCGCCAAGCACGCCGACGACCTGCTGCCCACCGAGGTGCCGCCGAACGTCTACGAGGGCCTGAAGGCGTCGCCCGTCACCGACGTGCACGTCTTCGGCCGCCGCGGACCCGCGCAGGTCAAGTTCACTCCGCTCGAGCTCCGCGAGCTGGGCGAGCTGCGCGACGTCGACATGATCGTCCACGACGAGGACTTCGTGCTCGACCCCGCCTCGCAGGCCGCGATCGAGACCAACAAGCAGGTCATGGTCATCAACCGAGTGCTGAACCAGTGGCGCACGCGCGAGACCGGCACCGCCTCGCGGCGCCTCCACCTGCATTTCTGGGCGAAGCCGCTCGAGTTCGTCGACGACGGGCAGGGCCGCGTCGCCGCGATCCGCTACGAGCGCACCGAGCCAGACGGCGAGGGCGGCGTGCGCGGCACCGGCGAGATCCGCGAGGTCGCGGTGCAGGCCGTGTACCGCGCGGTCGGCTACTTCGGCTCCCCGCTCGACGGCCTGCCGTTCGACGAGATGCGCGGAGTGATCCCGAACCGCGAGGGCCAGGTCCTGGACGACGAGGACCAGCAGGTCCACGGCGTGTACGCGACCGGCTGGATCAAGCGCGGCCCGGTCGGCCTGATCGGCCACACCAAGTCCGACGCGATGGAGACCGTGGCGCACGTGCTGCGCGATCAGGCGTCGTGGTGGACCCCCGCGCACCCGGAGGAGTCGGCGATCGTCGGGCTGCTCGACGAGCGCGGCATCGCGTACACCGATCTCGAGGGCTGGCACCGTCTCGACGAGCACGAGCAGGCGCTCGGGGCTCCGGAGGGACGCGCCCGCGTCAAGGTCGTCCCCCGCGAGGACATGATCGCGATCTCGCGGGCCGAGCTCGTCTCGGACTGAGTCCCGTCGCGGGCCGCTCCGCCCGCCGCTGCGAAGACCCCTCGGTGCACGCCGGGGGGTCTTCGTGCATGTCGGAGGGCTCCCGTACACTGCGGGCAGCCACGAGGGCGCGACGGACGGGGACGCGATGACGAGCACGACGCAGCCGGGGCCCCACGACGTGATCCGGGTGCGGGGCGCCCGGCAGAACAACCTGCGCGGCGTCGACGTCGACATCCCCAAGCGCCGCATCACGGTCTTCACGGGCGTCTCCGGTTCGGGCAAGTCCTCGCTCGTCTTCGGGACGATCGCCGCGGAGTCGCAGCGGCTGATCAACGAGACGTACTCCGCCTTCCTGCAGCAGTTCATGGGCTCGCCCGCCCGGCCCGACGTCGAATCGCTCGACGGGCTCTCGGCCACGATCGTGGTCGACCAGGAGCGGATGGGGGCGAACGGGCGCTCGACGGTCGGCACCGCGACCGACGCCTACACGATGCTCCGCATCCTCTTCAGCCGGATCGGCGACCCGCACGTCGGCACCAGCGGCGCGTTCTCGTTCAACCTGCCCGAGGGGATGTGCCCGCGCTGCGAGGGCACGGGCCGCGCCTCCGACATCGACCTGGACGCGCTCTTCGACCGCTCGAAGTCGCTCGAGGACGGTGCGCTCGACGCGATCCCGAACTTCGTCGTCGGCGGCTGGTACTGGAAGGGGCTCGCCGAGTCGGGCCTGTACCCGGCCGACGTCCCGATCGCCGAGTTCACGCCTGAGCAGCTCGACGCGTTCCTCTACCGCCCCGCCACCAAGATGGCGATCGCGGGCATGAACATGACCTACGAGGGCCTGGTCGTGAAGGTCACCCGGCTCTACCTCGCGAAGGAGTCGCCGCAGGCGCACATCCGCGCGTTCGCCGAGCGGGTGGCCACCTTCGCCGCCTGCCCCGAGTGCGGGGGAGCGCGGCTCACCCGCGCCGCCCTCTCCTCCCGCATCGGCGGCCGGAACATCGCCGAGTGCTCGTCGATGCAGGCGACCGATCTGGCCGAGTGGCTGCGCGGGGTCGACGACCCCTCCGTCGCCCCGATCGTCGAGACCCTGCTCGGCACGCTCGACTCGCTCGTGCAGGTGGGGCTCGGGTACCTCTCGCTCGACCGCGAGTCGGGCACGCTCTCGGGCGGCGAGGCGCAGCGCGTCAAGATGGTCCGGCATCTGGGCTCCAGCCTCACCGACATCACCTACGTCTTCGACGAGCCGACCGCGGGCCTGCACCCGCACGACGTCTCGCGCATGATCGAGCTGCTCCGGCGCCTGCGCGACAAGGGCAACACCGTGCTGGTCGTCGAGCACAAGCCCGAGATCATCCTGATCGCCGATCACGTGGTCGATCTCGGGCCGCGCGCCGGTGCGCACGGCGGCGAGATCCGCTTCGAGGGCTCCGTCGAGGGGCTGCGCGCGTCCGACACCCTCACGGGGAAGCACCTCGACCACCGCGTCCCGCTCAAGGACACGGTGCGCCGCCCGACGGCGTTCGCCGAGATCCGCGGTGCCGCCACCCACAACCTCCGCGGCGTCGACGTCGACGTGCCGCTCGGGGTGCTCACCGTCGTGACCGGAGTCGCGGGCTCCGGCAAGTCGTCCCTCCTGCACGGCAGCCTCGCGAAGCGCGCCGGAGTGGTGGTCGCCGACCAGTCGCCGATCCGCGGCTCGCGCAGGAGCAACCCCGCCACCTACACGGGCGTGCTCGACGCCATCCGCACCGCGTTCGCGAAGGAGAACGGCGTGAAGCCCGCGCTGTTCAGCGCCAACTCGGCGGGAGCCTGCCCGGTCTGCAAGGGAGCCGGACTGATCTTCACCGAGCTGGGCCCGGCCGCCACGGTCTCGTCGGTCTGCGAGGAGTGCGAGGGCAGGCGGTTCACCGCCGAGGTGCTCGAGTACCGGCTGCGGGGCCTGAACATCCACGAGGTGCTGTCGCTGCCGATCGTCGAGGCGGCCGAGTTCTTCGGCTCCGGTCCGGCGCACACGATCCTCGCTCGTCTCGTCGACGTGGGCCTGGGCTACCTCACCCTCGGCCAGCCCCTCAACACCCTGTCGGGCGGCGAGCGTCAGCGGCTGAAGCTCGCCATCAACATGGCGTCGAAGGGCGCGGTCTACCTCCTCGACGAGCCGACCACCGGGCTCCACCTCGCCGACGTGGACAACCTGCTGGGGCTGCTCGACCGGCTGGTCGACTCCGGGAGCTCCGTGATCGTGATCGAGCACCACCAGGCGGTGATGGCCCACGCCGACTGGATCATCGACGTCGGCCCGGGAGCCGGGCACGAGGGCGGCTCGATCGTCTTCGAGGGCCCGCCGAGCGCTCTCGTCGCCGACGGCTCCACCCTGACCGCCCGCGCTCTGAAGGCGTACGCGTCCTGAGCGGCGAGTGGCGGCCGGACGTCCTCGGTGCCGGCTTCGAGCAGCGGACGCTCCCGCTGGGGGAGGACGACGAGGGCGAGGTCGTCGCGACGCTCGTGCGCCATCGTCCGGCCGCGCCGCGCTGGCGGGGCCGGCCTCCGGCGTCGACGTGCTCTACGTCCACGGCTGGAGCGACTACTTCTTCCAGACGGGGCTGGCCGAGTTCTGGCACGGGCTCGGGGCCCGCTTCTTCGCACTCGATCTGCGCAAGTACGGCCGCAGCCTGCGCCCGCATCAGACCCCCGGGTTCGCCGACGATCTCGCCGTCTACGACGAGGACATCGCGGCAGCGCGGTCGGTGATGGCCGAGCACGGGCACGGCGGCCGGAGGCTCGTGCTGATGGGGCACTCCACGGGAGGGCTGACCCTCAGCCTCTGGGCCGCACGGCACCCCGAGGAGCTCGCCGCGCTCGTCCTCAACAGCCCCTGGCTCGAGTTCCAGGCGCGGGCGGTCGGCCGGCAGATGCTCGCGCCCTGGATGATGCTGCGCGCGCGCGTCGCTCCGCACGGCACGCTGCCGGCGATCGACCAGGGCTTCTACTCGCGGACCGTGTCGGCGACGCTCGAGGGCGAGTGGGAGTACGACCCGGCCTGGCGTCCGGAGCGCGGCTTCCCCGTCAGCCCGGCCTGGCTGACGGCCGTGCTCGCGGGGCACCGCCGCGTCGAGCGGGGTCTGAACCTGCGGATGCCGGTGCTCACCCTGCTCTCCTCCCGCAGCGTGCTGCTGCCGTGGTGGAGCGACGAGATGCGCTCGGCCGACGTGGCGCTCGACGTCCGATCGATCGGCGAGCGGGCCGCGACCCTCGGTACCACGGTGGCGATCGCCCGGATCGACGGGGCCGTGCACGACGTGGTGCTGTCGGCCCCGCGCATCCGAGCGCGGGCCTACGCCGAGATCGAGCGGTGGGCGCGGGGCTACCTCCCGGCCGACCGCCCGATCAGCGGGCGAACGGGCCGCGCAGCGCCGCCCACTGGAGCAGCATGATCGTCTTCGCGTCGACGATCTGCACGCCGATCTGCGCCAGCGCCTCGTCGAACGACAGCTCGACGACCTCGGTGTCCTCGCCCTCGTCGGCGAGGCCCGCGAAGGCGCCCTCGCGGGAGCCGGCGCGGTAGCGGCCCGCGTAGAGGTGCAGCATCTCGGTGATCGAGCCGGGGCTCATGTAGGAGTCGAAGACGTGCTCGAGGCGGCCGACCTCCAGTCCGGTCTCCTCCGACGCCTCGCGGCGCGCGCCCTCCTCCGGCCCGTCCTCGTCGAGCAGGCCGGCGGGCACCTCGAGGAGCATGCCGTCGAGGTTGCCGTTGACGTAGGTCGGGTAGCGGAACTGCCGCACGAGCACGACCGTCCGCGCCTCGAGGTCGTAGAGCAGCACAGCCGCCCCGTTGCCGCGGTCGTAGGTCTCGCGGTGCTCGGTGGTCACCCGGCCGTCGCGGTGGCGGTACTCGAACTCGGTCGTGCGCAGCACGTACCAGTGGCTCGAGAGGAGGGTGACCCGTCTGACGGTCACGTCCGGGTTCCCGGTGAGGTCGTAGCCCTCCTGATCGAGGCCGGTGCGGCCCCGGCGGTCGGGCTCGTCGATGCCGACGCTCATGCGCGTGCTCCTGTGCTCAGCACGCCTCAGCGGAAGTTGACGAACTGGAGGTCGAGATCGAGGTCGGCGCCCCGGAGCAGCGACATCGTCGCCTGCAGGTCGTCACGGCTCTTGGACGAGACGCGCAGCTCGTCGCCCTGGATCTGCGACTTGACCGACTTGGGGGCCTCGTCGCGGATCAGCTTGTTGATCTTCTTCGCGTGCTCCTGGTCGATGCCGTCCTTGAGCGTCGACTCGATCCGGTACTCCTTGCCCGAGGGGAAGGGCTCGCCGGAGTCGAGGCTCTTCAGACTGATGCCGCGCTTGATCAGCTTCGACTGGAAGACGTCGAGGATCGCGTTCGCGCGCTCCTCCGTGTTGGCCTTGATCAGGATCTTCTCGCCGCTCCAGGCGATCGAGGCGCCGACGTTCTTGAAGTCGTAGCGCTGCTCGACCTCCTTGTGGGCCTGGTTCAGGGCGTTGTCCGCCTCCATCTTGTCGACCTTGCTGACGACGTCGAACGTTGAATCTGCCATGGCTCCGAGTTTAGCTTCCGGGCGTCGCGGACTCCCGGGCGGTGCCGGGCGTCCGCGGAGGCTGCCCTGGTACCACTGGAGGATGCGCCGTCCTCCCGCCCTGCTCCTGCTGCCGCTCGTCGGCGGGCTGCTCGCGGGCTGCAGCGCCGCCACCACCTCGACGATCGAGTACGAGGGGGGAGTGGTGACGGTCCCGCCCACGGCGCCGGCGCCCGCGGCGGTCGATCCAGCCCTGCTCGAGGACTCGGACGCGACGGCCGCGACTCCGGTGCGCTTCCTGACCAGCCCGGAGTGGGTGTCCGGCACCGCCGAGGGCAGCGGGATCCCGGAGCGCGCGCTGACCGCCTACGCGGGAGCCGCGCTCCTCACGTCCTCCGTCGATCCGGACTGCCGGCTCGACTGGGCGACGCTCGCCGGCATCGGCTACGTCGAGAGCCGGCACGGCACCATCTTCGGCAGTGCGCTCGGCGAGGACGGGCGCGCGGCCGAGCCGATCTACGGCCCGCGCCTGGACGGCACCGAGTTCGACCGGGTCGAGGACAACGACGGAGGGGCGCTGGACGGCGACCCGGAGGTCGACCGCGCGATGGGCCCGCTCCAGATCATCCCGGCGACGTGGATGCGGTGGGCCTCCAGCGGCTGGGATCCGCAGAACGTCGATCAGCAGGCGGTGACCGCGGCCCGCTACCTCTGCGAGGCGGGCGGGGACCTGTCGACGGAGTCGGGCTGGCGCGCGGCGATCGCGGCGTACAACCCGGCGACGAGCTACGCGGGCAAGGTGGCCGAGGCCGCGTCCCGCTACGCCGCGGCCGTGGAGTGAGGCGCCGATTTCCGATCCTCCGGCCCCGCGGGTATCCTTTACCAGCGCCTTCGGTCGAGAGCTTGCCTCCCGGTCGGGTGCGCCACGGCGAGTTACCCTAGCGGCCAAAGGGATCTGACTGTAAATCAGACGGCGTAGCCTTCGGGGGTTCGAATCCCTCACTCGCCACACTCATCGCAGAACGCCCCGGCACCCTCAGGTGCGCGGGGCGTTCCGCTGTCCGGCTCCTAGGCTGAGGGCATGAGCGCCCACGCCTCCCTCCTCGCCATCGCCCGCTCGATCGCCGTCGAGGCGGCGCACCTCGCCCGACAGCGGCGGGAGGACGGCGTCGAGATCGCGGCGTCGAAGTCGTCGCCCGAGGACGTGGTCACGGCCGCCGACCGCGAGGTCGAGCAGCTGATCCGGCGCCGCCTCGAGGAGGCGCGTCCCGACGACGGCTTCCTGGGGGAGGAGTCGGGCGGCGGAGGCGGCACGAGCGGACTCACCTGGGTCGTCGATCCGATCGACGGCACCGTCAACTACCTCTACGGCATCCCGTCCTACGCCGTCAGCATCGCGGTCGTCGAGGGCGAGCCGGATCCGCGGTCGTGGACGGCGCTCGCCGGCGCGTGGTGAACGGGTCGACCGGCGAGGTGTACACGGCCTCGCAGGGCGGCGGCGCCGCGCGCGACGGTGCCGAGCTGCGGGCCGTCGCACCGGCCTCGCTCTCGCTGGCCCTGGTCGGCACGGGCTTCGGCTACGACTCCGCCCGCCGGATGCGCCAGGGTGCGGTCGTCCAGGAGCTGCTGGGCTCCGTGCGCGACATCCGCCGCATCGGCTCGGCGGCACTCGATCTGTGCGCCGTCGCGTCGGGGCAGCTGAACGCGTACTTCGAGCGCGGGTTGAACCCGTGGGACCAGGCCGCCGGCGTGCTGATCGCCCAGGAGGCGGGCGTGCGCGTCGAGGGCTTCGACGGCCGTCCGGCGAGCTCCGACCTGCTGATCGCGGCTCCGGACCCGCTGTTCGGCGAGCTCGAGCCGCTCCTGCGCCGGTTGCGCGCCGACGAGGTGTGAGCGCTCTCCGGGAGGGGTCCCGGCGCGGAGTCGGTGCATGCGTGCGAATGAGTACGCACAGGATCAGTGCTCGATGCGCGTCCGGACGCTCGGATCGTGCCTGCGCACCCGGTGCTCTGGCCGGATTCTGCGGTCCGTGGGTATCCTTTATGAATTCGTGACATTCGCACAGGATGCGGTCGCGAGCACCGAGACGCCGCCCGGCCCCTGACGGAGAGCGCCTCGTCCGCCTGTCCCCGACGGAAGATCCCGATTTCGTGAGCCCCGATTCGCCCTCCCCCGCTGCGTCCGCATCGACCCTCGGCGAATCGACCCCACCGCTCTCCCGACGCGAGCTGCGCGAGCGCGAGCGGGCTCAGGCCCTCGCGGCCGAGGTGGCCGCCGAGACCGGCACCCCCGCTCCGGTCGCCACCGACCTGCTCGAGGCCGAGCGCCGTGTCGCCCAGGCGCGCGTCGCCG
>NZ_MUKN01000010.1 GCF_001995175.1 Rathayibacter rhapontici | reverse complement strand
CACGACGCCGCCGCCGCCCGTCGCGCCGCCGCCTCGGTCGACGCCGTCCGCGCGTTCCCCGCGGGCCTCGACGCGCACGACGCGCTCGTCGCGGCCGTCGCCGCCGATCCCGCCGACACCCGCGCGCACGCGCTCCTCGGGATGCTGCTCTACGACGCCGGACGCCGCAGGGAAGCGGCTGAGCACTGGCGGCGGGCGATCGCCGGCGGCAGCACCGACGCCGTCACCCACCGCAACGCCGGCCTCGCCGCCTACAACGACTCCGGCGACGACGACGCGGCGTGGTCGGCCTACCTGCGGGCCCGCGAACTCGCCCCCGACGACGCCCGGCTCCTCTACGAGCTCGACCAGCTCGCCGCGCACCTCGGCCACGACGACCGCCTCGCCCGTCTCGAGAGCGAGCTGCCGCTCGTGCTCTCGCGCGACGACCTCACCGTGGGGTACGCCGAGCTGCTCACCGCCGCGGGACGGGCCGCGGAGGCGCTCGATCTGCTCGAATCGCGCCGGTTCCAGCCCTGGGAAGGAGGGGAGGGACGCGCCCTCGCGGCCTGGGACGCGGCTCGCGCGGCCCTCGGACTGCCGCTCGGCACGCCTCCCGCGTCACTCGGCGAGGCGCGCCCCGCCTTCACCGCGCCGGCGGCCGTGCGCGAGGACGGATCGACCGACTACTTCGCGACGAGCCTGCCCGAGCTGCTGCTGTTCCACCGGGAGTGACGGCCGGTCGCGAGCGCGCTCACTCCCCCGTGAAGAGAGCGTTGCACTCGAGCTGCAGCGCCACGTCGTCCCACATCGGGTGCTGCGGAGCCGCGTTCGAGCAGACGATGGAGCCCCAGGCGCCGACGCGCCGCGACTCCGTCATCGCGAGACGGCAGTACTCGGCGCCGATCGCGCCCTCCTCGAAGCGGCCCTCGAGCGGCGTGTAGCCGACCCAGCCCTCGCCGAAGACGAGCGGGACGCCCCGCAGCGCCGCGTGATCGGCCGCGACCGCGATCCACTGGCGCAGCGTCGAGCGCATCTCGAGGTGGTGCCGGTCGTAGTGCTCCTCGAGCCAGCGGTCGATGGCGGAGGCGTCGCCCCAGTCGTGCGCGTAGATCTCGCCCCGGCCCACGATCGTGGCCGACAGCTTCCACTGCGACTCGGGCGGCAGTGTCCACTCGGCGATCGGAGGGGCGCCGGGCAGCAGGAACGCCCGCTCGGCGCGCTCCTGCTCGAACCCCTCGAGGGGTCCGCGCAGGCCGAACTCGCTGATCATCTCGTTCAGCACGCCGTAGATGTAGGGATGGAGGGCCAGCACGTCCGAGTTCCACGGGATCCCGCGCATCCCGCCGACGGGCACGTGCGCGTAGTTCACGGCGCACGGCACCCCGGGCGCGAGCTCGTGGAACCGGTCGATCCCCCGGGTCAGGCGCGGAGTGAGGGCGACGGTCGCCGCGTCGATGTCCGTCAGGTCGACGTCCAGCCCCTCGGTGAGGTGCCCCGCCTGCACCTCGTTGTGCAGCTCGACGTAGGCGATCCGGTCGTCGAGACCGTGCTCGGCGACGAACGCCACCAGCGCGGCCTGCGCCTCGGCGAGCCGCTCGGCCCGCTCCTCCGGCGCCACGGCCGTCAGGGCGTCGAACCAGTCGCGCTCGAGGGCGAAGGAGGAGGACTGCTGGTACTCCCACGACGAGACGATCACGAACACGCCGTGCCGGCGGGCCGCCTCGAACAGGGCGAGGAGGTGGGCGCGGCCGTCGATGACCGTCTCCTCCTTCACGTCGTACCAGCGCACGCGCTGCCCGTAGGCGCCGCCGAGCGGGCCGAGCCGGAGTTCGCGCGTGTCGAGGCCGGAGCCGAAGAGGAGGAACGGCATGGCGCAGACGCGGATGGTGTTGTAGCCGCGCTCGACGGCGCCCGCGAAGGCCGCCTCGAGGTCCTCGAACGGCTCGCCGGGGCCGGTGCGGACGTACCAGGAGAAGTCCCAGAGGGTGATCGTCAGCGTCTCGGGCAGATGGGCGGGCAGCGGGACCGGGACGTAGCGGGAGTCGGGGTAGAGGGGTGCGGAGTTCCGGACTGCGGGATGCTGGGCTGCGGAGTTCTGGGCCGTCATCGCGCCAGCCTAGGCAGCGCGCCGCGCCGATCCCATGGCGGATCCGACGGACCGGCTGGACGATCCGCTGCCCCTCGTACACTCGACGACGTGGCGATGACGGACGGCTTCCTCGGGCAGAGACTGCGAGTCCTCCCGGCTCCGCTGGTGCAGCGGGCCCTCGGCGAGCCGATCACCGACCGGCTCCTCGTGACCGATGCTGGACACTTCCCGCATGCCGCGTCCCACAGCCGGAGTCGCTCCCACGGCGCGGACGAGGCGATCGTGATCCTGTGCACGGCCGGCCGCGGCGCGGTCCACGCGGGCGGAGCGACGACGGTGGTCTCGTCCGGGCAGGCCGTCGTGCTGCCCGCCGGCACCCCCCACCGCTACGGCGCCGACCCCGCCGAGCCGTGGTCGGTCTGGTGGCTGCACGTGCGCGGCGCCGACGTGCCCGCGCTGGTCTCGGCCGCTCTCGGCGACTCCTCCGGCCCGGTCGTGCCGGTCGGCGACGCCTTCGCCGCCAAGGCCCTGATCGAGCAGGCCGTCCTGGCGCTCGAGCGCGACGAGACCGCCGCGAGCCTCTACTCGGCGAGCGGAGCCGCGTTCCACCTCCTCGCGCAGCTCGCCGCCGACCGCTCCCGCGGCCCCGTCGAGTCCGGCGACCGCATCCGCCTGGCGCAGGAGCACCTCCGCGAGCACTTCGCGTCGCCGACCAGCATCACCGAGCTCGCCGCCCTCGCCGGCCTCAGCCCCTCGCACTTCTCGGCGCTGTTCACCCGCGCGACGGGCCTCGGAGCCGTGGAGTACGTGAAGCGGCTGCGCAGCGCCCGCGCCCGCGAGCTGCTGATCACCACCGACGACACCGTCGCCGAGATCGCGCAGGCCGTGGGCTACTCCGACGCCTTCTACTTCTCGCGCCAGTTCCGCGCCGTGAACGGCACGAGTCCGTCGCAGTACCGGGCGGACCACCGCGCTCAGGCCTGAGCGCTCTGCGGCGGCCGATCCGTCGCGAACGGCCGCCACGAGCGCTCCCCCGCCGCCGTCCGTGACGGATGATGCGCGATCCGTCGCGGACGACGGGTCCACCACCTGGACACCGGCCCGGGGTCGTCCTACTCTGCCCCCGTCGGCGAATCCCCGCCGTCGCGGTCGGAGAAGCGGACCGCATGATCCGCCCCTCGCTCCGCCCGCACCCCGAGTGCAAAGGAGCACCTCGTGAACAAACGCCTCCTCGTCGCAGCGACCGCAGCCGTCGCCGTGACCACCCTCGGCCTCGCCCCCGCCGCGCAGGCCGCCCCCTCCCCCCTCTCCTTCGTCTCCGTCACCGACCGGGCCACCGGTCTGGTCTCTCCGCTGAGCTTCGCCGTCGACGCCCGCGGCACCGCCTTCGTCGCCCAGAACTTCGCCGGCCTGCTCTCCCGAGTCGCCCCCGACGGCACCACCTCGGTCGCCGCATCCGCCCCGGGCTCCGAGATCGGCGCCGTCTCGGTCAGGGGCTCCACCGTCTACTACACCGAGGGGATCCAGGAGGAGGGGACGGCGCTCCTGCGCTCCGTGCCGACCGGAGGCGGCTCGCCGACGACCCTCGCCGACCTCGGCGAGTACGAGGCCACTGCGAATCCGGACGCCGGCAGCACCTACGGCTTCGTGGATCTGCCGGCCGAGTGCGCCGCCCAGGTCGATCCATCGGTCGCGGGCCCCGCCTCCTACTCCGGAGTCGTGGACGTGCACCCGTACGCCTCCACCGCGACGAGCGCGGGCGTGTACGTCGCCGACGCCGCCGGCAACGCGATCGTGAAGGTCGCGCCCGACGGGGACGTCTCGACCGTCGCCGTCCTGCCTCCGACCGCACCCGTCACGATCACCGCCGAGACCGCCGCCGCCTTCGGCTTCCCCGCCTGCAGCGCCGGCTACGGCTACTCCTTCGAGCCGGTCCCGACCGACATCGAGGTCGGCCCCGGAGGCTGGCTGTACGTCACGTCCCTGCCCGGCGGCCCCGAGGACCCGAGCCTCGCGCCCGCGGCTCGGTCCTGAAGATCCACCCCGGCACCGGCGAGATCCGCACGGTGGCGAAGGGCCTGATCAGCGCGACCGGCCTGGCCGTCGACCGCCTGACCGGCACGATCGCCGTGACCGAGCTGTTCGGAGGACCGCAGGGCACCGGCCGCGTGGCCCTGATCCTGCCGCGCACGTCGACGCCGGTCACCGGTCTCGCCGTGACGTCGCCGGCCGCGATCGAGCTGCGCGACGGCGCCCTGTACGTCGCCCGCAACGCCTTCGTGCTCTCGCCGGAGGGCGCCCCGCAGCCCGTCGGCACCCTGACCGTCGCGACCCTGAAGGGACTGGGCGCTCGCATGACCGCGGTCGACTGAGCACCGTGCGGGCGGAGGAGCACCACCCTCCTCCGCCCGGACGCCGATTCGCGGAGGGGCCCACCGGCGTGTATAGTCGTACCTCGTTGCGTGCGCCCCCCGGGGTCACGCGATGGACTGCGCCCGTAGCTCAACGGATAGAGCATCTGACTACGGATCAGAAGGTTGGGGGTTCGAATCCCTCCGGGCGCACTCGGAATCCAGACCACTCTGTGGTTCGGAGCCACCGAGTACTGGTTGAGACAGTGCCACTCGCGAGAGTGCTGGAAGGCCCGCTTCGGCGGGCCTTTCTTCGTTCCGAGGCTCGCTTCGGCGGGACTTCCGTTTCTCTGGGCGAACGTGACGACTGACCGCGATGAAGCCGATCGTTCATCCTGGTCGGTGACGATCTCCTCGTGTCTGCTCGATGGTCTCCGAGGATGCCCGCGCTGATGGTCGGCGCCGCGGCGATCGCAGTCGTGGGGCTGGCGTTCGTTCTCGACGGAGTCGCGCTGGCGTGCAACGAGCCGATCCCTCCGCAGTGCACCGGCTTCGCCGTCCCTTGGCCGGACCTGTCCGTCGCGGTGCTGACGACACTCGCCCTGGCGGCCGCCACCGCCGCAATCCCTGAGCGCGCCTACCAGCGGTGGAGATACGCCCTCCTGGTCAGCATGGGAGTGGGGATCCTCGCGTGCTGCATCCTCGTAGTGCGCACGGGATCGGTTCCCGCCGACCGCTACTACGAGACGACCAGCACGGCTCGGGCTCCCGTCGGCGTCGTCGGCAGTGCATGATGCCGGTCACGACGACCGACTCCGATCCCGAGCAGGTCGTGCCCGGTGCCACGACGAACGGCCGCACGAAGTCCGGCCGCGCCGTGGAACGGCGACCGAAGCACGACACCAGGACCGCGTGACTGTGCCGAGCCGCGTCAGGGTTCGCGTGCGTCTGCTGGGGCTGACGACGCTCGGCGTCGCCGGGACGATCGCGCTCTCCTCCTGCGGCTTCGGGTGCACCGAGATCGGCTACCGCAACGAGTTGCGCGTCACGGCGTCAGGCGATGACCGCACTCGGATTGCGGAGGTGCGACTGTGCGCCGACGAGATCCGCACCTACCCCTCGACCGAGGCTGCGCCGCCCACCGGCCGCAGCTACTGGGTCACGCACCACTCCGCCGTCCCCGACCTCTGGATCTACGATCTCGGAGACCACCACCCCGGCACCGTGCACCTCACCTTCCTCGACGCGGCGGGCAGCACCCTCGACCAGCAGCAGCACACGATCGACTGGACCCTCACCGACGAGCCCAACGGACCCGGATGCGGCTGGCGCGCAGAACCCTACGACCTCACCGTGTCGATCTGACGGAACCGGCCACAGGACCCGAGCCGGCACAGCCTGCACGACGACGGACGAGCGCAGCGAGCTGCTCCTCGAGCGCCCCCTCACCGGAATGCTCGGACGGGAGAGCACGAACGGCCCGCGACTCCTGGTGAGGGGAGCCGCGGGCGTTCGTGTCGGGAGGGAGCGTCAGACCGTCTGCGCGAACGGGTCGAACTCGACCGGCACCGCCGGCACCGGGGCCGACAGGGTGCTGTCGACCGCGACGAATCCGCCGTTCTCGGCCGACTCCTGCGCCGAGAGCATGACGTCGAGCACGTGGAAGCCGAGCTCGCCGGTGGCCACGTGCGGGCGGTCCTCGGCGATGGCGCGGACCATGTCGAGCAGCCCGAGGCCGCGGCCGACGACCGTGCCCTTCTGCTCGATCTCGGTCCACTCCTGCTCGCCCCACGCGCCGTCGGCGATCGAGGTCGGGGCCTTCACGAAGGCGGTGCGGCCCTCGAACTGGTTCGGGTCCGGGATCACGAGGGACCCCTCCGTGCCGTGGATCTCGAAGACGCCGTGGCGCTCGAGAGCGGAGTCGAAGCTCAGGAGGCTCGACGCCTGCTGGCCCGCGGCGAACGAGGTCAGCACCTGCAGCGAGGTGGGGACCTCGACCGGGAACGTCGTGCCGGCGTCGGGTCCGGAGCGGATGACCCGCTCCTCCAGCTTCTTGCGCCCGAGGGCGGCCACCCGCTCGACCGGGCCGAAGAGGCTGACGAGGCCCGTGAAGTAGTACGGGCCCATGTCGAGCAGCGGGCCGGCGCCCTGGGCGAAGAGGAACGCCGGGCTCGGGTGCCAGAGGTCCGGTCCGACGGTCTGGAACGTGGTGGAGGCGAACATCGGCTCGCCGATGACGCCCTCCGCGATCGCGCGCTTCGCCGTCTGGAAGCCCGGGCCGAGGACGGTGTCCGGCGCGGAGCCGATCCGGAGGCCCTTCGCGGCGGCGTCCTGCAGCAGCTGCGCGGCCGCGGCGCGGTCGAGACCGAGCGGCTTCTCACTCCAGACGTGCTTGCCGGCGGCGATCGCGGCGGCCGAGACCTCGATGTGCGCGGCGGGGATCGTCAGATTGACGACGACCTGCACGTCGGGGTGCGCGAGGACGTCCTCGGCCGAGCCCCAAGCGGGGATGCCGTGCTTCTCGGCCTGGCTCTTCGCCCGGTCGAGGATCAGGTCGCCGACGACGAGCACCTCGACGTCCGGGAAGGAGGCCAGGTTCTCGAGGTACGTGTCGCTGATGACTCCGACGCCGATGACGCCGATGCCGATGGGGCCGCTCATGCCGCGTACCCGCCCTTCACGAGGAAGTCGTAGCTCGCCTGGATGTCGGCGAAGACGTCGCCGGGGGCGTTGTCGTACTCGATCACGGCGTACTCGATCGCACCTTCGCCGGCCTTGAGCGCCTCGACGAGAGGCACGTCGCCCTCACCGGGGCGGCGCTGGTCGAGGGTGTCGGAGCCGAACGCGGCGGCGTCGGGAGCGAACGGGTTCTCGGCCGGAGCGATCCCGTCCTTGACGTGCACGGCGACCAGGCGCGAGCCCAGCTTGGAGACGAGCGCGGCGACGTCCTGGCCGCCGGTCAGCGCCCAGAACAGGTCGAGCTCGATCTCGACGCGCTCGTCGGTGCTCGCGATGAAGCGCTCGTAGGCGGTCTGCCCGTCGAAGGAGGCGATGAACTCCTGCGCGTGGTTGTGGTAGCCGACCTTGAGTCCGAAGGTCGCGGCGATCTCGGCGGCCTTGTTCAGGCGGTCGGCGATGTCGGCGACGCCGTCCTCGGTCAGCCAGCGCTCGACCGGGACGAAGGGATCGATGACGGTCCGGATGCCGATCTGCGCGGCCGCCTCGAAGACGACCTCGGGCGCGGGCGTCGGGATCGAGCCGTCCGGGGTCCACAGCTCGTCCGAGAGCAGCGGGGCGTGCCCGGTCGGGGAGGCGAGTCCGCTCGCGTCGAGGGCGGCGCGGATCTCGGCGGGGCGGCCCACGAAGTCGAACGCCTCGACGTTCCGGAGGCCGATGGCGGCGAGCTTGTCGAGCGACCCGTTCGGGTCATCGGAGAACTGCTTGGCCAGCGTGTACAGCTGGACGGAGGCCAGAGGAAGGGTCATGGTCGGTACCGCTTTCGTTCGTAGGGAGGAGCAGCCGGTCCGGATCAGGCGGACCGACCCGGTCTATCGGACTTTCCTGAAGGGGAGGATGGCGGGGGCGCCGAGGATCGCCGCGTCCGCGTGGATGCTGGACCGCGATCCGTCGCCGGTGCGATCGTTCGCGGGGACGCCGTCGACCAGCGTGGCGTGCATCCGCGGCAGGGCGTCGATCTCGTCGAGCGCTCGGAGTGCCGTCTGACGACTGGTCATGTCCGGCTCCCCTCATCCTCGAGTACTGCCGCTGCGCACGGTCTGAGCGTGAAACCTAGCAGCGGGTGGTTTTGAGTATTCCCGCCCGAGGGCTCGTCCGCAAGCGCCGCACGAGGGGAACGCGCTTAAGAGGACCATGCGGTCGAGGTAGTGACGGATCGGTTCCGCCCGGACCGCACCGGCCCCGAGCCGACCCTGGTCGGCCACCCCGCGCACTGCTAGCGTGCGCCACGTGTCGACTGACAGGACGCGGGCCGTCCTCTTCGGAGTCGCGGTCCATCTCGCACGGTTCGGAGTCATCGTCGGCACCCTCGCGGCGGCGGCCGCGGTCGGGGTGCCCGGCTGGTACCTCGGCCTGACGGCGAACGTCGCCTGCGTCGTGTTCGCTGCGGCGCTCGTGACCTGGCGTCGGCTGTGGCGCACGAGCGGGATCCTGGTCGCCTGGCGCGGACGGACCGCGCTGCTGCTCCTCGTGCCCCTCCTGCTCGAAGTGCTCGCGTGGACGACCGGCGGTCTCGAGGACCGTCCTCCGGGCGTCGGTCTGTGGGCGCTCACCCTGCTGCTCGTGGGCGTCAACGAGGAGCTGATCAGTCGGGTGGTCGTGCTGGAGCGGCTCCGGTCCTCGTTCGCGGCGCCCGCCGCCGTCGCGATCACCGCCGTGCTGTTCGGGCTCCAGCACCTCTCGGCCTTCGCGACGACGGACCGCACCGCGGACGACATCGCCCTGAACGTGCTCGTGTCGGCCTGCTACGGGTTCGCCCTCGCCGCCTTCCAGTACCGCTACCGGTGGGTCCTGCCGCTGATCCTCCTGCACGCGGCGGCCGACTTCACGACGATCCTGTCTCTGCGACCCCTCGCCGACCCGGTGATCGCGATCACCCTCGTCGTCTTCCTCGGCCTGGGAGCCGTGCTCCTCCGGCAGGCCACGACGGCGACGCGGAAGAAGTCGCGATCCGGATGAACGCTCGCGCCCTCCGGGCAGTACCCCTCTGCGAGTCGCCGATCTGCGGCGACCGGAGATCTCGAGGAGTACATGATGAGCAGAACCATCACAGTCGGCGTCGCAGCCCTCACCCTGGCGGGCGTCCTGGCCGTGGCACCCGTCGTCGCCGGCGCGAGCAGTGCCGCTCCCGCCGCGACGTCCAGCGGTTCCAGCAGCGCCTCGGCGAGCGCCGTCGACAGGAAGCTGGTCGACACCGCCCGCGCCGTGGCCGCGAAGCTGCGCGTCGTCGGTCTCGCCGGCGACGGCACGGAGCTCGTGCAGTTCAACCCGACCAAGCCCGGCAAGGTCACCGGCAGGGTCGCGATCACCGGCCTCACCGGCGGCGACACGGCGCTCATCGGCATCGACCACCGCGTCCAGGACGGCAGCCTCTACGGAGTCGGCGACAACGCGGGGAGCGCCGGCGTCTACTCCCTCGACGCGAAGACCGGAGTGGCCACCCCGGTGACGCGGCTCACCGTCCCGCTGAGCGGCACGTCCTTCGGCGTCGACTTCAACCCCGCCGCCAACGCCCTCCGCGTGATCAGCGACACCGGCCAGAACCTCCGCCAGCCCTTCGCCACTCCCGGAGCCGCGACGGTCGCCGACGGCGCCCTCAGCTACGCCGCACCGGCCGTGGCCACGGGAGTCACCGGAGCCGCGTACACGAACAACGATCTCGACCCGGACACGGCAACCACCCTCTTCGTCCTCGACACGGCTCTCGACCAGATCACGATCCAGTCGCCGGCGAACGCGGGGTCGCTGGCGCCGACCGGGAAGCTCGGCCTCGACGCCGCGGGGGCGACCGGCTTCGACGTCTACTCCATCCTCCGAGGCGGCGCCTCCGTCGGCTCGATCGGCCTCGCCGCCGTGAACGGGTCGCTCTACGAGGTCGGCCTGCTCGACGGCACGGCCACGTCGCTCGGCACTCTCGGCGCGGACATCACCGACATCGCCGTTCCGCTCGTGCAGCGCTGACCGGAGTCCTCTCTCAGCACCCGCGCCGACCGGCGCTCCTCCGCGAGGGTCGGTCGGCGCAGGTGCAGCGGTACAGGCCACGGACGGGCGACCGCGGCGGCACTCAGACGCTCCGCCGGTTGGCAAGGGTCTGCGTCCGGTGCCGGTCGCCGCGTGCGTCCTGTCGATAATGAGGGAGTGGGGGTGGTCGCGATGAGCGCAGCGGACGGGTCGGGTGCCGACTTCCTCGACCTCTCCCCCGCGGCTCCCGGAGTGCCCGCCGACGTCACCGCGCTCTTCGCGTGCTCGACATCCGCCCGCGACGGAGGCGGGAGCGTCGCCATCACCGCCGACGCCGTCTACCTGGGCGAGGAGAGCGGGATCCTGCGCATCGATGCGAGCGACATCCGCACCTGGTCCTCCGCCCCCCGCGGGAGGATGTTCGCACTGACCGTCGAGAGCGACACGGCGCACCGCACCCAGCTGTTCTCGCACTTCCGCACGGCGACCGTCCTCGCCATGACGAGGACCATCGGCCCCGAAGGCGTCCTGCTCCGCGCGGCGTGAGCGCCCGGCGGCGGCGACGCGGATTCTCTCAGCCCGAGACGCGCTCCCGTGGGATCCTTGCGGGTGATGAACGAGGACGCCGACCGCTTCGTGCGCTCCGAGATCGCCGGCAGCGACATCGACGAAGCCCTCTCCCTGCTCCAGGGCGAGTACAACGGCGGCGGATTCAGCGCCGGGCCGACCGGCGACGACTTCTCCTACCGCTACACCTCGGTCGGCGACGACGAGCTCACCCTCCGCGGCAACCTCTTCCGCGGATCGCTGCGCGGCACGATCCGGACCGAGGGCGAGTACATCGTCTCGTGGATCACCGCCGGCTCCGGAGCGCTGGACCTCACGGGCGACATCGTTCGCCTGAACCAGGGCCAGCCGGCGATGTTCGTCACGGACCGGCCGTCCGAGTTCGACTTCGCCGACCACCGGCAGAACCTCATGCACTTCGACGCCGCGTTCCTCGAGCGGATCGCCGCCGAGCACGAGGGCTCCACCGGGCCGCTCCTGTTCGACACCCGATCGCGCCCCACCGGCGAGGCGCTGCAGCGCTGGGCCGGCACCGTCGCCACCGTCGCCCGCGTCATCCAGGACCCGGACAGCCCCGCCCTCCTGCGGAGCGAGGCCAACCGCTCCGCCGCGATCGCCCTGCTCGACACCTTCCCCCACATCGGCCTCGCCCTCTCCACCCCGCTCGCCCTGCCGTCGAGCGACCGGCTCCGCGCGGCGATCGAGTACCTGCACGCCCACGCCCACCTGCCCGTGCACACCGAGGACGTCGCCGCCGCCGCGGGCCTCAGCGTCCGCGTCCTCCAGAGCGCGTTCCGCCGCGAGCTCGACGTCACCCCGCTCGACTACCTCCGCCGCATCCGCCTCGATCGCGTTCACACCGAGCTGCGCACCAGCGACGCCGGAACGGTCACCGTCGCCGAGGTGGCGCACCGATGGGGCTTCGCGCACCTCGGACGCTTCTCGGCCTCCTACGAGCGCCGCTTCGGCGAGTACCCGAAGAGCACGCTCGGCACCGACTGACCGGCCTGCAGACACCCTGCGGACTCCGGCGGCCCGGCGCGGGATCGACGACGCGGGTCGCCCGCTTCCGGACATGACCGCTAGAGGCCGTTGCCACCGCGACCGGGCACCTGCCAAGGTTCGCAGAGCGACCGACGACGGTCCCCCGATCCGAAGGACCGGCTCATGAACGACTCCTCCTCGACCGAGACCAGCGCGAGCGAGATGACGCCCGAGATCCTCGCGGCGTTCAGCGACGCCTGGGCCCGCCACGACCTCGAGGCTCTGATGAGCCACATCACCGATGACTGCGTCTACAGCGCGTCCGTCGGTCCCGAGCCAGGCCGCACCTGGACCGGCCGGGAGCAGGTCCGGGAGGCTTCGCGCTCATGCTCGCCTTCGACACCGGGCAGGAGCGCCACGAGGATGCGCTGCCCCTCATCGCGGGCACCCGCGGTGCGGGCACGTGGTCCTTCACCGGAACCGGGCCCGACGGCGCGGTCCAGGTCACGCGCGGCTGCGACATCTACGAGTTCCGCGGCGGCAGGATCGCGCGCAAGGACGCGTTCCGGAAGGTGTACAAGGCCGACGACGAGTAGCCCCGTCGACCGCGATGCACCTCTCGGGAGTCGCCGCGCGGCCGCCTACTCCAGCGCGGGCAGCACGACCGAGCGGATCGCCTCCGCGAAGCGGTCGTAGCCCGCGTCGTCGAAGTGCAGGCCGTCCCCGATGAAGAGCGACGGATCGATCGCGCCGTCGGAGGTGAGCAACGCCTCGGCCGTCGGCACGAACACCACGCGGTCGTCGGTGTCCGCGTACTCGCGGACGAGGTCGTTCGCGGCTCGGACCTCGTCGCGGACGGCCTCGCGCGCCGGCGTCTCGGCGATCTCGACGTAGAAGACCTCGGCGTCCGGCGCGACCTCCTCCAGCCGGCCGAGGTACTCGACGACGGCGTCGGCCGTCTCGGCACCGGTCCGGCCGTCGGCGTCGCCGCTGATGTCGTTCGCGCCGACGTAGACGAGGACCGCGCGCGGATCGAACGGCGCGATCATGCTGTCGAGGTGGGCCAGGTGATCGGCCACGGTGGTGCCGCCGATGCCGAGGTTGTAGGTCTCGAGGGGGCGCAGGTCCTCCTTCGAGGTCGTCCACCGGCCGAACGACGAGCTGCCCGTGAGCAGGATGCTGTGCTGCGGGTAGCCGTCCGGGAAGCGCTTCTGGATCGCGGCGACGCGCTCCTCCATGTCCACCGACGAGCGCGACGAGGACGATCCGTCCCTCGGAGCGGTGACGGCCACGACCACCCCCACGACCGCGGCGATCAGCAGGACGCCGAGCAGGACGAGGAGGACGGGACGTCGGCGCCCGTCGCCGGCCGGGGTCGTCGCGGGAGTCATACGACGATCATCGGACATCGGAGTCGGCGCGAGCTGCCTCCGCCCCCGTCGGGGGGCCCGCCACCGGAGCTCCCCCGCGGGGGAACGACTGTCACATCCCTGTAACGCACCGAGCCGCCGAACGACGCACAGCAGTTCCACAGCCGTGCGACACTTGCTCGGCACCGACGCCACTGTCATCGATGATCACGACGGACGAGGGACCATGGCACGCACGCGCATCACCTGGGTGGACACAGCGAAGGGGATCGCCATCATCCTGGTGGCCCTCGCGCACTCGGTGCAGTGGACGATCTCGGCCGGCATCGCCCCGCGGGCCTGGGACGACATCAACCTGCTGCTGATCGTCTTCCGCATGCCGCTGTTCTTCCTCGCCTCCGGCCTCTTCGCCGGCTCGGTGCTGAAGCGCTCGTGGCGCGAGCTCTGGCGCTCGCGCCTCAGCCTCCTCGTCTGGGCGTTCCTGCTGTGGACGCTCGTGCGCTTCCTCTTCTTCACCGTGGTCCCGAACCCCGGAGGGACCGACGAGACGAACCCGATCGACCTGCTGCTGTCGCCGCTCGTGCCGCACAACGGGCTCTGGTTCCTCTACGCCCTCACCATCTTCTTCGTGCTCGCGAAGCTGGCCGACGGACGCGTCGACTGGCGCGTGCAGGTGGGCATCGCGACCGCGATCGCCGTGGCCTGGTACGCGATCCGCTCCACGACGTCCGAGGGGACGGGCAACATCGCCTGGGACGGCATGTCCCGCTACCTGATGTTCTTCCTGATCGGCCTGCACCTGCGCACGGCGATCCTCGCGTTCGTCGAGCGCCGCGGGCTGCTGAGCGGGATCGGCTTCAGCCTGCTGTTCCTGGTGGCCGCGGCCGGCATCCTGATCGCCCGCGGACCGTTCCCGCTGCTCACCGTGGGCCTCGTGCTCGTGAGCGTGCTCGCGGTCCTCGCCGGCCTCGTCCTCGCGCGCTTCCTCTCGGGAGTGCGCGCCGCCGACTGGATCACGTACATCGGCCGCAACACCCTGCCGGTCTACGTGGTGCACGTGCTGTTCGTCTCGCTGACCACCAGCGTCCTGCTGCTGTTCGAGGGGCAGCGCTGGCTGGACGCCATCGGGCCGGCCGTGCCCCTGATCGTCTGCGGCGTCTCCGTCGCGGCGGCGCTCGGCTACTGGCGCCTCACCCGCGACCTCCCGGTGCTGAAGTACGGCTTCCAGGCGCCGCGCTGGTTCTCGGGCAGCCGCGAGAGCGTGGAGTCGCGCTCGGTCTGAGCGCAGCGCGTCAGGCCGAGACGCGTCGCCCCGCCGTGAGGCGCACCGCCAGCGTCGCCACGATCACCACCACCGCCGCGACCAGCGCCGCGATCCCGGCGGGAACCGAGATCAGCTCGCCGCCGAAGCGGCCGACCGCCACCCAGACGAGGCCCCAGCACAGCGACAGCATCGGAGCGATGCGACCGCGTCCCGCCACGGCGAGCGCCACTCCGACCACCGCGGCCACGGCCAGCACGACCACCGCCCAGACGTCCGCGCCCGGGCCGTCCGCACTGCCGATACCGGAGCCGACGAGCGCCGCCGTCACGTTGGCGACGGTCGCGACGCAGACCCAGCCGAGGTAGAGGCCGAAGGTGCCGTCGGTGACGACCGCGTCGACCTTCCCGGAGGTGCGCGTCGTGCGCAGCAGGACGAAGATCCGCGCGAGGACCGCGAGCAGCAGGACGATCACGACGACGCTGAGCACGAGCAGTCCGGCCTGCACGACCAGGATCCACGCGGCGTTCAGCAGGAGGCTCGCCGCAGCCCAGTAGCCGAGTCGGCGATGGCACGTCCGCGCGGCCTGCGACGGGAGGAACTGCCAGATCGCGTAGGCGATGAGGCCGGTGTAGATGACGCTCCAGATCGCGAAGGCCGGGCCGTCGGGAGCGACGGGCGTCGAGGAGGCGCTGAGCGCGCCGCCGGCGGCGTCCGCGATCTGCGTGCCCCCCGCGGCGCCGGAGCCGATGAAGGAGCCGACGAGGGCCAGGACGGCGCTGACGGCGACGACCGTCTGCCGGATCCGGTCGGCGCGGGTGGGGGTCTCTGCGGCGGACATGTCGCTCCTCGATCGATCAGCTGGCTGATCAATTACAGTAGCGCTCTTCTCCTCCCGCTGGGCTGGGGGCGTGCGGCCGGAGGGTTGTCAGTCCGCCAGGACCCACGGGAACGCCTTCGCGGGCGACCGCGCACCCTGCCGCGCCTTCGACCGGTTCGGCTCGCCGAGCTCCTCCAGCAGGCTCTCCGATTCCCGGACCAGCGCCGCGAACGCCGCGGTGTCGAGCCACTCCGGCCGCATCGCGAAGAGGAGGTCCTCGGAGGCGGTGTTTCCGCTCGCGCCCGGCGCGAAGGGGCAGCCGCCGAGCCCGCCGAGCGCTCCGTCGACGACCGAGGCGCCCGCCCCCACGGCGGCCAGCGCGTTGGCGACGCCCGAGCCCCAGGTGTCGTGCCCGTGGAACACGATCTCGCGGGGCGGGGTCTCGGCGGCGACCCGCGCGACCAGCGACGCGACCTGCCCCGGATGCGCCTGCCCGAGGGTGTCGCAGATCACGACGTCCTCGGCACCCTCGGCCCGCGGGTCGTTCGCGATCGCGAGGACGCGCTCCTCCGGCACCGTCCCCTCGAACGGGCAGGTGAAGGAGGTGGCGATGCAGAGCTGGATGCGCCCCCCGACGCCGTGCGCGAGCGCGACGGCGTCGGGCATGGCGTCCAGGCTCGCCTCGGTGGGGCGGCCGATGTTCGCCCGGTTGTGCGAGTCGGACGCCGAGAAGCAGTACTGGAAGTTCCGCGCCCCGGCCGCCGCGGCCTTCTCGATGTGCCGCGGAGTCGCGACCCAGACCCAGCTCCGCTCGAGCTCCTCGGGGGTCAGCGCCGCGATCACCTCGAGCGTGTTCGCCATCGGAGGCACCACGTCGCCGCGGGCCATCGAGCCGATCTCGAGCTCGGGCACCCCCGCGGCGAGGAGCGCGCGGGCGAGGCTCACCTTGCGCTCGGTCGACAGCATCCGGCCCGTGAGCTGGAGTCCGTCGCGCAGGGTCACGTCGCGCAGTCGCGCGGTCATCGGGCGTCCGCCTCGGCGGCGCGGGTGGTCGGGGTTCCGCCCTGGAGCATCGCCAGGACCTCCTCGGTGTCGTGCCCCAGCTCGGGGGCGAGTGTGCGGATCGGGAGCGACCGGCCGCCGAGCACGGGGACGACGCCGGGGAAGCCGACGTCCTCGATCGTGCCGGCGCCGGTCTCGACGTCGAACTTCTGGATCATGTCGCGCGCGGCGTACTGCTCGCTCGCGCTGATGTCGGCCGCGGTGTAGATGGGGCCGGAGGGGACACCGCTCTCGTCGAGGATGGCGAGGGCCTCCGTGGAGGTGCGGGTGGCCGTCCACGCGCCGATCGCGGCGTCGAGCTCGTCGCGGCGCCGCCAGCGCAGGTCGTTCGAGGCCAGCCCCTCGTCGGCGGCGAGGTCCTCGCGCCCGATGATCTCCATGAGGCGCTGGAAGATGGCGTCGCCGTTGCCGGCGATCACGATGCTCGACCCGTCGGAGCAGATGTACGCGTTGGTGGGCGCGATGCCCTCCATCCGCCCGCCGACCCGCTCGCGGACGATGCCGTGGGCCTGGTAGTCGGGGATGAGCGACTCCATCATCGAGAACATCGCCTCGTTCAGGGCGACGTCGATCACCCGCTCCTCGAGCGGCGCCGGGCCCAGGCCCGCCGCCCGCCGGGTCTCGCGCTGGAAGAGCGCCATCATCACTCCGTACCCCGCGTAGAGGCCCGCGATGGAGTCGCCGATCGAGACGCGACGCGCACGGGCGGCCGGTCGGGATCGCCGACGAGCTCGCGGAACCCGCCCATCGCCTCCGCGACCGCGGCGAATCCGGGGCGCTCCGAGAGCGGGCCGGTCTGCCCGAAGGCCGAGATCCGGCCGATCACGAGCTCGGGGTTCGCCTCGTTCAGCACGTCGGGCCCGATCCCCCAGCGCTCGAGGGTGCCGGGGCGGAAGTTCTCGAGCACCACGTCGCACTCGGCGGCCAGCCGGCGGACGGCGTCGCGTCCCTCCTCGGTGCGCAGATCGAGGGTGATCGACTTCTTGTTGCGGTTGATGGTGTGGAACAGCATCGACGTCGTCGAGCCGGCGTGCAGGCGCCACTTCCGCAGCTCGTCGCCGGTGCCCGGCCGCTCGACCTTGATCACCTCGGCGCCGAAGTCGGCCAGCAGTCGGCCCGCGGTCGGCGCGGCGATGAAGTTGCCCAGCTCGAGCACGCGGAGCCCGTCGAGCGGAGCGATGCGGGGTGCGGTGGTCATGGACTGCCTTCCGGTCGGATCCGACGACGGCATCGGGGGCGCGGGCGGCGCCCTGCGCACCCCTGCGTCGTGCTCCCGTCGAGTCTGCCCGGTGGAGCGCCTCCGCGCCGCACGGGAACCCCCTGCCCGCTGTCGGAAGCCGGACGTACACTGACGAGACACCATGCGCAGACACAGCTCTACCCCGCGTCCGGAGTGGCGCGCCCGCCTCGACGAGGTCGGTTTCAGCTTCTACGACCTGCCGTCCGAGGGCGGCCGGCCCTACTGGAACGAGCTCGCGGCCTACAGCTTCGCCCCGGCCGAGATCGACCTGCTCGAGGGCGTGACGAAGGAGCTGTTCGACCTCTGCATGGAGGCGTGCGAGAAGGTCGTGCGCGAGGGGCGCTTCGCCGAGTTCGGCATCCCGGAGCGGTTCCACGAGCTGGTCCGCACCTCCTGGGACGAGGACGACCCCACCGTCTACGGCCGCTTCGACCTCGCCTACGACGACCGCGGCGCGGTGAAGCTGCTCGAGTTCAACGCCGACACCCCCACCTCGCTCGTCGAGACCGCCGCCGCCCAGTGGCAGTGGCTGATCGACGTGCACGGGCCGGACGCCGACCAGTTCAACAGCCTGCACGAGCAGCTCGTCGAGCAGTGGCGCCACCTCCGGCTCGAGCGCTGGACGCTCGACGAGGGAGCGCGCCTGCACCTCGCGTCGCTCCGCGACTCCGGCGACGGCGAGCTGATCGTGGAGGACGCCGACACCGTGGCCTACATGGCCGAGACGGCGGCGCAGGCGGGCTTCGACCCCAAGCTGATCTTCGTCGAGGACATCCGCTACGAGCTCGACGGCGCGGGCTTCGTCGACGCCGACGGTGAGCCCATCCGCCGCATCTTCAAGCTCTACCCGTGGGAGTGGATGCTCGGCGAGCAGTTCGGCGGGCTCCTGCTCGACCGGCGCGAGCGCACGCGCTGGGTCGAGCCCGCGTGGAAGCTCCTGCTCAGCAACAAGCAGCTGCTCGTCGTGCTCTGGGAGATGTTCCGCGGGCACCCGAACCTGCTCCCCGCCTCCGCCGAGCCGCTCGTCGGCACCGCCCAGGTGCGCAAGCCCCGCCTCGGCCGGGAGGGCGCGAACGTCACGGTCCTCGACGCCGACGGCTCGGTCGTCGCCGAGAACGGCGGCGTCTACGGCGACGAGGGCTTCATCCACCAGGCGCGCGCCGAGCTCGCCCGGATCGACGGCAAGACCGTCGTGATCGGCAGCTGGATCGTCGGCGAGACCCCGGCGGGGATCGACGTGCGCGAGACGACCGGCCTCATCACGGGCGATCTCGCCGAGTTCGTGCCCCACTACATCGAGGGCGGGCGGAGTGAGCCCGCCTTCGGCAGTCCCGAGCCGACCCGCCCCCACGACGCCCGCGACGACCGCCCGCAGGACGAGGAGACCCGATGACCGACCCCGAGAACCGTCCCCGCGACGCCGGCACCGAGAACGTCGGCGGCGGCGTCCGCACCGACCGCCGCCGCTCCGCCGACGTGGGCATCAGCGGCATCGCCTCCAAGCGCCGCGGCCTCATCATCGGCGGAGTCGTCGCGGTCGGGGCGATCGGCCTGGCGGTCGCGCTGAGCGCGGGCGATCCGTCGTCCGACGGCGTCGTGACCACCGGAGCCGACGGCGAGGACTACGTGATCCCCGAGAACGCCGAGCGCCCGGTCTACGCGAGCCGCGAGGACTGCCTGGCCGACGTCCGCGAGCAGATCGCGAAGCTGCAGGCCGAGGGCGAGACCGTGGCCGACGATCCGGAGCAGCTCTGCGAGGCGACCGACGAGTACCGCGGCCACTACGCCGGCGGCTTCTGGCTCGGCCCCCTCATCTTCGCGTCGTCGCGGTGGAACTCGACCCGCGCGACCAGCTGGGCGCCCGTCACGAGCGGCGGATTCGCGGCGCGCGGAGCGACGCAGCCCGACGTCGTGCAGAAGGCGCCGGCCGGAGCGACCGTCGGCTCCAAGCAGACCCTCTCGGGCGGCTTCGGCAGCACGGGCAAGTCGGGCTTCGGCTCGAGCGTCGGCGGCTGAGCGAGGGGCTCCCGCGTCGGGAGCCCCTCGTCGTCGTCAGGCCGCCGTGCCCGCGGCGACCTCCTCGAGCACCGTCGCTCCGTCGTGGTGCGGGGTGCTCGAGCGGACGAAGACCAGGGCGAGCACCGCGGCGACCGCCGCGACCACCGCGGCGGCGAGGAACGCGGTGTGCAGCCCGCCCAGGAACGCGTCGGCGGCCGCGGCCGCGACGTCCGGTGCGGCGCCGGCGGGGACGAGCCCCTGCGCGACGCCCTCGCGCGCAGACTCCGAGAGACCGAGCCCGCTCGTGCCCGCACTCGCCGCCGCCGCGACGACCGCGGCGAAGACGGAGGTGCCGAGCGCGCCGCCGAGCTGCAGCGACGTGGCCTGGAGCCCCCCCGCCACGCCCGCCAGGCGGACGGGTGCGCTGCCGACGATCGCGTCGCTCCGGAGGTCATGACCAGGCCGACGCCGAGGGCGAGCAGCACGAACGGCACGGCCATCGCGAGGTAGGCCGAGTCGGTCGTGAGGAACGTCAGTCCGAGCATCGACACGGCGATCAGGCCGAGCCCCGTCGTCATCGTGGGCCGGATGCCCCACTTCGCGACCAGCATCGCCCCCAGCGGCGACGCGATGATCGACACCCCGCTGAGCGGCAGGAGCATCACGCCGGCCTGCACGCCCGAGACGCCGCGCAGGTTGAGCAGGAACAGCGACAGGAAGAACGTCGCCCCGAACAGGGCGAAGAAGTTGACGGCGATGGCGACGGCCCCGACCGAGAGCGTCGGGTTCCGGAACAGCGACATCGGCACCAGGGGCGTCCCGACGCGGTTCTCGACCACGACGAAGGCAGCGAGCAGCACCAGCCCGAGCGCGATCGCGCCGAGCGTCAGCGGGCTCGTCCAGCCCCACGACTCCGACTGGACGACGCCCAGCACGAGGCCGAAGAGGCCGAGGGCGAGCAGCGCCACGCCGGCGACGTCGAAGCGCCCGCGGGTCGGAGCGGTCGACTCCGCCAGCACGCTGCAGCCGAGGAGCAGGCCGACGACGGCGATCGGGGCGTTGATGAAGAAGACCGACTCCCAGCCGAAGAGCGCGACGAGCGCTCCTCCGACGATCGGACCCGCCGCGATGGCGACCGAGGAGACGCCGCCCCAGATGCCCACGGCCATGCCGAACTTCTCCTTCGGGAAGGTCGAGCGCAGCAGGGCGAGCGTCTGCGGCATGAGCAGCGCGGCGCTCAGGCCCTGGAGGGCGCGGAAGGCGATGACCCCCTCCGCCGACCCGACCAGGCCGATGGCGACCGAGGTGACGGCGAAGGCGGCGACGCCGATCAGGTACATGCGGCGGCGGCCGAAGCGGTCGCCGAGCGTGCCGCCCAGGATGAGGAACACCGCGAGGCCGAGCAGGTACGCGTTGGTGATCCACTGCAGCTCGGCGAACGAGGTGCCGAGCGAGGCGGCGATGGCGGGGTTGGCGATCGAGACGACGGTGCCGTCGAGTCCGACCATGAAGAGGCCGAACGAGACGGCGGCGAGGGTGACGCCGGGGCGGCCCCGACGAGGAGTGCGGCGCGCGGTTTCGGGCGCGCGGGAGGACGTGGGCACGGGTGTTCCTGACTGGAGAGGGTGACGGGGATGCGGGAGCGGGGCTCCTGCTATCCGGGTCCGGCCGTCGGCCCCTTCGTCCGTCGTCCCGTCGCGGCCGGCGCGAGTACCGGCAGCACCCAGGCCGCGAGCAGCGCCTCGAGCTCGGCCGGAGTCGCCGCAGTGCCCGTGGCGACGGCGCGGTCGACCGTCAGCGCGATCAGCGCCCGCGCGGCCAGCGCGGTGTCGGCATGGGCGTCGATCACTCCGGCGTCGCGCAGCTCGTCGAGGGCGGCGGCGGTGCCGCGGTGCAGCGGGATCACGAGCTCCTCGTGGACCGTCGCGCGGATGCCGGGGTCGTCGACCGCCGCGGTGGTCAGGGCGCTGACGAGGCGGCCGAGCCGGCCGACGGTCATCGACCGCAGGCTCTCGAGGACGGCGCGGAGGGCCTCGGCCGGCTCGGCCCCG
Organism: Rathayibacter rhapontici; assembly: GCF_001995175.1. Lineage (GTDB taxonomy): Bacteria > Actinomycetota > Actinomycetes > Actinomycetales > Microbacteriaceae > Rathayibacter. The sequence continues at coordinate 59,708 of NZ_MUKN01000010.1, read as the reverse complement.
ACCTCGGCCGGGATCGTCTCGACCTCGACCAGCGCGGCGGCAGCGCGCACCAGCTCGGTCTTCGTCGCCCAGCGGCGGTAGATGGTCGCCTTGGACGCGTGCGCCCGCGTCGCGATCATGTCGACGGTCAGGCGGGCGAAGCCGACCTCGGCCAGCACGTCCAGCGTCGCCTCGAGCACCGCGTCCGCACGGCGGAGCGAGTAGGCGGACACGGGAGGCTGCACGAACAGAACTGTACCATACAGTTCTGCTTTAGAGCCGGGCTGGGGAGCGGCGGCGCCGGCCGGCTCGCGCCGTCCCGACCGCGACGCTCCCCTATCGTTGCCGCAGACGGATCGACGAGGACGGAGGCGGGATGTCCGAGAGACCAGCACGGGCGGCGACCATCTACGACGTCGCCCGGATGGCGGGGGTCTCGCACCAGACCGTCTCGCGATTCCTCACCGGCACGGGCGGCATCCGCCCCGCGAACCGCGTCCGGGTCGAGGAGGCCCTGCGCGCGCTGAACTACCGGACGAACACCACCGCACGCTCCCTCGCCACCCGGCGCACCCACCGCCTCGGCGCCCTGGTGCACGAGCTCGCCGGAACCGCTCCCGGCAAGACGATGCAGGGAGCGAGCGAGGCCGCCCGCCGCGTCGGCTACTCCCTCGACATCATCAGCGTCGACTCGTCCGACCCCGCCGAGCTCCGCGACGCGCTCGACGCCCTCGGCAGTCGGGACCTCGAGGGGATCCTCGCCACGGCTCCCACGGACGAGGTGGGCGAGGCCCTGCGCACGCTCGATCTGCCGATCCCCGTGCACATCGACCGCGGCGGCCCGCGCGCGAGCGGCGCCTCCGCCGTCGGCACCCGGCTCGCCGTGTCCCACCTGCTCGAGCTCGGGCACCGCCGCATCGCCCACCTCGCCGGTCCCGAGCGGTGGATCTCGGCGCAGGACCGCGCCCGCGCCTACGAGGAGTCGATGGCCGACGCCGGTCTGCCCGCCCTGCCGCTGGTGCACGGCGACTGGTCGTCCCGATCCGGCTACTCGGCGCGCCCGCGCTCGTTGCCGATCCCGGCGTCACGGCGGTCGTCGCAGCGAACGACCGGATGGCCCTCGGGCTCCTGCTCCGGCTGCACGAGACCGGGCGGCGGATCCCGGAGGACATCAGCGTCGTCGGCTTCGACGACATCGCCGAGGCCGAGTTCTTCCATCCGCCCCTCACCACGATCCGGCAGGACTTCGAGGGCATGGGACGCGCGGCGGTCCTCTCGCTGATCGCGATGGTCGAGGAGTCGGCCCCGACCGAGACCGTGGAGTACCCCGCACCCCGGCTCGTCGTGCGCGCGTCGACGGCCCCGTCCGCCTGACGCGATCCCTTGCGCAGGGTCCGCCGGCGCCGGCCGATCGAATCGTGAGCGGTAACGAAGCACCTCTTGCGGCGGACGACGGGCCGCCCTACTGTGATGCTGTCGCACACTTCGTTACCGGTAACGAACCCCGGGACGGCGACCCGATCACCCTCTGCAGAGCCGCAGAGGATCGACGTCAGGATGAAGACTCCGATGAGAACGAAGATGTTCCCCAGGTCCCTCGCGGCAGTGACCGCCCTCACCGCCGCCGCCCTCCTCGCCGGCTGCTCCGGCGCGACCGACTCGGCCGCCGAGAGCGACGCCGCCGACGGCCCCGTCACCCTCGAGTACTGGTCGTGGGCGCCCAACATCGAGAAGATCGTCGACGTCTGGAACCAGGCCAACCCCGACACGCAGGTGAAGGTCAACACCTCCACCGGCGGCGCCGAGATCGTCGCGAAGCTCAGCGCCGCGAAGCAGGCCGGCACCCTGCCCGACCTCTCGAACACCACCTACGAGAACCTGCCGAACCTGATCACGAGCGAGATCGCCTCCGACGTCACGTCGATCATGGGCGACCGCGAGGACGAGACCGCCGGACCTGCCTGGGACCTCACGACCTTCGACGGAGTGAACTACGCCGTCCCGCAGGGCACCGCGCCGATGTTCCTCTACTACCGCACCGACATCTTCGAGGCGAACGGCCTCACCGCCCCCACCACCTGGGACGAGTACGCCGCCACCGCCCGGGCGCTGCGCGCCGCCGATCCGACGAAGTACATCGCGACGTTCCCCGCGAACGACGCTCAGCTGTTCGCCGGTCTCAGCCAGCAGGCCGGCGCCGAGTGGTGGAGCCAGGAGGACGGCACCTGGACCGTCGCCATCGACGACCCCGCCTCGCAGAAGGTCGCCGAGTACTGGCAGGGTCTCGTCGAGGACGGCAGCCTCGCGACCTTCAAGACCTTCACGCCGGAATGGCAGGCCGCCCTCGCCGACGGCACCCTGGCCAGCTGGCTCGGCGCGGTCTGGACCCCTCCGCTGCTGCAGAACAACGCGCCCGACACGATCGGGAAATGGGCCGCAGTGCCGATCCCGCAGTGGACCCCGTCGGACCCGGCCTCGGGCGTCCTGGGCGGCAGTGGGACGATCGTGACCACCGGCTCCGACCACCCGGAGCAGGCTCGCGAGTTCGCGCTCTGGCTCAACACCTCGACCGAGGCCCTGGAGGCGTACATCGAGTACGCCAGCATCTGGCCGGCCTCCCTCGCCGGTCGGGAGCTGCCCGAGCTGCAGCAGGCCCCGGCCCTGCTCCCCGAGCAGACTGACTTCTACGCGACCGCCGACGAGATCGACCGGATGACCGCGTCGGTGACCTGGGGCCCCAACGTCTCGGTCGCCTACGACGCCTTCACCAACGCCTTCAGCGCCGCGGTCAACGAGAAGGGCGACTTCACGGAGGCTCTCTCGAGCGTCCAGGAGGCGACCGTCGCCGACCTCGAGAAGTCCGGCTACGACGTCGCGGAGTAGCGCCCCGGGGCCCCGCGCGCCGCGGGGCCCCGTCCGTCCGTCTCGAACAGTGAGGTTCCCATGACGACCACGACCGCGCCCTCCCCCGGGCGCCCCTCGACCCTCGCCCCGCGAGCCGCACCCTGGCTCTTCGTGGCTCCCGCTGTGCTCCTGGCCGTCGGGCTCCTCGCCCTCCCGCTGCTCTACACGGTCTGGCTCAGCTTCCGCGGCAGCACGGTCAGCGGCAGCGGCCTCGGGGTCAAGCGCGAGACGTTCGTCGGCTTCGACAACTACGCGCGCACCCTGTCGGACCCCGCCCTGTGGGCCGGATTCGGCCGGATGCTGACCTACGCGCTGCTCTCGGTGCCGGTCACGATGATCCTCGCGCTGGTGTTCGCGCTCCTGCTCGACAACCTCTCGACCCGCTTCGGCCGCTTCTCGCGGATCGCGATCTTCGTGCCGTACGCGGTGCCGGGCGTGATCGCCGCGCTGATGTGGGGCTTCCTCTACCTGCCGGGAGTCAGCCCCTTCGTCGACGCGGCGAGCGCCCTCGGACTCCCCGCGCCGGTCTTCCTGGGCCCCGACTCCGTCTTCCTCTCGGTCGCGAACATCGCGATCTGGGGCTCCGTCGGCTTCAACATGGTGATCCTCTACACCTCGCTGCGGGGCCTCCCGCCCGAGATCTACGACGCCGCCCGCATCGACGGCTGCTCGGAGTGGCAGCTCGCCCTGCGCATCAAGCTGCCGCTGATCGTCCCGGGCGTCATCATGACCGGCCTGTTCTCGATCATCGGCGCGCTGCAGGTGTTCTCGGAGCCGAACACGCTCGTGACGCTCACCACGGTGATCGGCTCGGACTGGGTGCCGATGATGCTGATCTACCGCGACGCCTTCGTCACGAACGACCTGTTCTCGGCGTCCGCGACCTCGGTCGTGGTCACCCTCCTCACCCTCATCGCCTCGCTCGGCCTGCTGCGGTTCCTGCAGACGCGCGCCTTCGGAGAAGACTGATCATGACCGACACCCTCACGAAGCTGCCTCCCGTCGTCGAGGATCCGCGGCAGGCCGCGCAGTCGGTCCGCTCGCGCCGCCGCGGGCCGACCGTCACCCGGCCGCGCGCCGCGTTCTGGCCCACCGCCGTCCTGCTGATCGGAGCCGGCTACTGCCTCCTCCCCGTCGTCTGGCTCTTCACCGCCGCGACGAAGCGCTCGGGCGAGCTGTTCACGACCTTCTCGCTCGCGCCGAGCTTCACCGGCGGGTTCCAGGAGAACTTCGCCCTGCTGCTCGGAGTCGGCGACGGCGCGTTCTGGTCGTGGTGCCTGAACAGCCTGATCTTCGCCGGAGGCGGCGGGCTGCTCGGCACCGTCGTCTCGGCCCTCGCCGGCTACGGCCTCGCGAAGTACTCGTTCCGCGGCAAGAAGCTGGTCTTCGACTTCCTGCTGATCGGCGTCCTCATCCCCGGGGTGATCCTCGCGATCCCGCAGTACCTGCTGCTCTCCTCGATCGGGATCGCCGGGACGTACTGGTCGGTGCTGCTGCCCTGCATGATCAGCCCGTTCAGCATCTACCTGTGCCGGATCTACGCCACCGCGGTCGTGCCCACCGAGATGCTCGAGGCGGGCCGGATCGACGGCGCGAGCGAGTGGCGCATCTTCTCGCGGATCGCCGTGTACCCGATGGTGCCGGGCCTGATCACCGTGTTCCTGCTGCACTTCGTCGGCATCTGGAACAACTTCCTGCTGCCGTTCATCATGCTCTCGCGCACCGAGACCTTCCCTCTGACGGTGGGCTTCTACTCGCTGATGAACCAGGGGAACGACCAGCCCAACACCTACAACGTCGTGATCATGGGCTGCCTGATCTCGACGATCCCCCTCATCGCGCTCTTCCTGTTCCTGCAGCGCTACTGGCGCCTGGACCTGGTGAGCGGCTCGCTCAAGGGCTGACGCCCCTCCGCACCGACCCTTCGACAGACAAGGACCGACATGACCAGCACCGACACCCCGACGACCACGACGACCGCCGGAGCGACCCTGCCCGATGGAGGCTGGCCCGTGATGCTCACCCCGTTCCGTCCCGACCGCTCCCTCGACTTCGAGCAGGTCGACGCCCTGACCGACTGGCTGATCGACAACGGCGCCGCCGGCATCTTCACCGTCGCGCTCTCGAGCGAGATGTACGACCTGACCGAGGAGGAGCGGCTCGCCCTCGCGCGCCGCGTGGTCGACCGCGCGGCCGGCCGGGTGCCCGTGGTCGCCTCCTCCGTCTCCTCCGGGACGCCCGACGAGCAGGCGGCGTCGGCGGCGGCGATGGCCGCGACCGGGGTCGACGCGGTCGTCCTCATCTCCTCCCTGGTCGGCGGGCTCACCACCACCGAGGAGGAGTGGCGCGCCACGGTGCAGCACATCCTCGACGCCGTCCCCGAGGCGCGGTTCGGCATCTACGAGTGCCCGGTGCCCTTCAAGCGGCTGCCCTCGACCGAGAACGTGGCCTGGATGGCCGGCACCGGGCGCTTCGTCTTCTACAAGGACACCTCGCACTCGCTCGCGACCATGGAGGAGCGGCTGAGGGCGATCGTCGGCACGCCGATGAAGCTCTACAACGCGCAGATCTCCTCGCTGACCGAGTCCCTCCGCCTCGGCGCGGCGGGACTCAGCGGCTACGCCGCCAACATCTACCCCGAGCACGTGGCGTGGCTCTGCGAGCACTACGACGACCAGCCTTCGGAGGAGGCCGTCGCCGTGCAGCGCCTCCTGACGGTGGCCGAGCACACGATCAACTCGCGCTACCCCACCTCGGCCAAGTACTACCTCCGCCACAGCTCTCGGCTCATGATCGAACCGATCAGCCGCTGGAAGCCGGAGGGGATCGGACCGCACGAGGGTCAGCCGCTGCTCGACCTCGCCGCCTACATCCACGACCTCGCCCTGCCCGCGTCGGCGCGGGTGGACGGCGCGCGCTAGGTGCTCGTCGGGGCCTACCCGTCGGCGCCGGAGCGGGCCCGGCCCGACGCGGCGGCCTTCGACGCGTTCCACGAGCGGATCGCGCTCGTCACCGGGTGCTCCGGGTTCGAGATCCCGTTCGGCAGCGCCTTCGTCCCGGAGGAGGCGGCGATGCTGCGGCTGCTGGCGCGCTCGGGGAGGCACGTGCTCACCCTGCTCCCGGCGGTCCTCGAGCGCGGCATCGGCCTGGCGAGCGCGGACGAGGGGCGGAGGGGCGCAGCCGTCGCGCTGACCCGCCGGGCGCTGGTGAGCGCCGCGGCGCTGAACGACCGCGAGGGGCGGCTCGTGATCGACTCCGTGCTGGTCCACTCCGCGCCCGCCGGCACTCGCGACCCGTCCGCCGCTCGAGCGGCCTTCGCCCGCAGCCTCGGCGAGGTGGCCCGGAAGGACCGCGACGGGGTGCGGATCGTCGTCGAGCACTGCGACTCCCTCGAAGGCCCCGACCCGGTGAAGGGCTTCCTCGATCTCGGCACCGAGCTCGAGGAGGCCGCCCGCCACGGCCTCGGCATCGCGATCAACTGGGGCCGCTCCTGGCTCGAGACCCGCCGCCTCGACGGACCGCTCGAGCACGCGCGACGAGCTCGGGACGCCGGGACGCTCGTCGCCCTCGGGGTGTCCGGAGCGTCTGACGTCGCCACGCGACTGGGCCCGGCGTTCAGCGACGCGCACCTCCCCGTCCGCACCGCCCGCGCGGCGCGAGAGGGCTTCGGCGCGAGCCTGCTGGATCCCGTGGTCCTCGCGGAGTTCCTGGCGGTCGCTCCGGAGGCGCTCGTCCTCACGAAGGTCGCGGGCGGGGAGCAGCTGCTCGCCGACTCCGCGGCCGCCGCCCGCGAGGCGGTGCCGGCGCGAGTGGACTGACCCGGCCGGCTCAGCCGCGCGCTGCGCGCAGCGCCTCGAGCGACTGCTGCACCGCGCGGCGGACGTCGCGGTCGGGGTCGCGCAGCATCGCGGTCAGCGTCTGCTCCACGCTGGCCGCGAACTCGCCCTTCTCGTCGCGTCCGGAGCCGATGCCCGCGATCGCGACGGCGACCAGCGCCCGCGCCCCGGCGCTCCGCACGCGGGCGTGCTCGTCGGTGGTCAGGCGCGACAGCTTCTTCTGGCCGCCCAGGATCCGCTCGGCGCAGACGCGCGCGCACATCTCGCGGACCCGCCACGACGCGTTCGCGAGACCCGCGACGACGGCGTCGGCCGCCTGGTCGTCCCACACGTAGAGCAGGGCGCGGGCGCCCCAGAGCTCCGGCCAGTACAGCGACGGCGCGCCCTTCAGCACGCCGTCGGCGTGCTCGCCGCCGACGGTGAGGAGGAACGACTCGCCCTCGTAGCCGCCCGTCAGCAGCGCGGCGGAGCGCAGCGCCACGGTCTGCTCGCCCTGGCGGGCGACCTGGGCGCGCAGGCGCTCCTCGAGGGGGTCGGTCAGGGTGACGGGGTACTCGCTGTCGGATGCCATGTGGCTCCCCAGCGTAGTCGCGCGGGTCGGATCCGGCCCGTCCCGCTAGCGCGGCCGCCGCGTCAGGACGAGGTGCACCACTCCGGACGGCGAGGGCGTCGCCTCGACCGAGTAGCGCTCCTCCAGGCCCTCGAGTCCGTCCCAGAGGCGCTCGCCCCGGCCGAGCACGATCGGCACGACCACCATGTGCAGGTGGTCGATCAGATCCGCCTCGAGGAACTGCCGCACGGTCGCGACGCCGCCGCCGATCCGCACGTCGCTGCCGCCGGCCAGCTCCCGCGCCTTCGCGAGGGCGGCCGCCGGATCGGCGTCGACGAAGTGGAAGCTCGTGCCGCCCGCCATCTCGAGGGTCGGACGCGGGTGGTGGGTCAGGACGACGACCGGCGTGCGGAAGACCGGATCCTCGCCCCACCAGCCGCGCCACTGCTCGTCCTCCCACGGTCCGCGCTGGGGCCCGAACTTGTTCCGGCCCATGATCTCGGCGCCGATGCCCTCACCCCAGGCGCTCGCGAACGCGTCGTCCACGCCGCGCGAGCCCGGCCCGTCGCCGGGCAGCCCCATATCGCGGAAGGTGCGGGTGCCCATCGCCCAGCCCATCAGCCGGTGGCCGGCGTGGCCGAAGGGGGCCTCGAGCGTCTGGCCCTCCCCCGCGCCGAAGCCGTCGAGCGAGATCGAGAAGTTGTGCACGCGGACGAGGGACACGGGAGCCTCCGGAGGTCGGGTTCGCCGCTCAGAGTAGGGGCGTCGTGTGCCGGAGGGAAGGGGCTCCGAGTCGAGGATCCCCGGCGAGCAGCGCTCTCGACGCGCTCACACCAGTGCAGTCCATCGCATCGACCCGGCGTCACACCGCGACCGGGTACAGGACGCAACTCGATCGGGTAGCGGCTCATCCCCAGCCGAGGTCGGCCGTCGCCTGCGTCCAGGGGACGTTCTCGCCTTCGTCGGTCAGCGCCTCATCGAAAGCTCTGACGTCCTCGAGCTCCTCCAGCGCGCCACGCATCCGCTCGTACTGCTCCGGGCTGATCACTACCGCCTCGGCTCGCCCGTGCCGCACGAGAATGACAGCCTCGTTGCGGGACCGCTCGAGGACTTCGGAGAAGCGTGCGCGTGCTTCGGAGACGAGAAGAGTGGACATCCCCGCATTGTGCGTCATCGGGCAGATTCGGTGGACGATGCGCCTCCGTCACACCGCGTTCCGCCGCACCCGCGCCACCACCAGCACCGGGATCAGCAGCAGCGCCAGCAGGCCCCCGCCCAGGCTCAGCACCGCGAAGTCCGAGCTCGCGACGACCGCTCCGGAGGCGGCTCCCGCGCCCGCCCCGGACAGGGCGACCAGCACGTCCAGCGACCCCTGCACGCGGGCCCGGTCCGCCGGCGAGGTGCCCTCGACGACGAGGGCGGTGCCCGAGATCAAGCCGAGGTTCCAGCCCAGCCCGAGCAGCGCGAGCGCGGTGATCAGCAGCGCGAGGGAGTCGCCCGGCGCGAGGGCGGCGATCGCTCCGGCTCCGAGGAGCACGATCCCCGAGGCGCCCGCCACGGCCTTGGGACCGACGCGGTCGACCAGCGGACCCGTGAGGAGCGACGGCAGGTACATCGCTCCGATGTGGATCCCGATGACCAGCCCCACGTCGCCGAGGTCGTGATCGTGGGCGAGCATGTGCACCGGGGTCATCGTCATGATCGCGACCATGGCGATCTGCGTGAGCACCATCACCGTCGCCCCCACGGGCGCCGCCCCTCGCCGCACCGGTGCCGCCGCGACGGGCGCCGCCGTCGCGCCGAGGCGGCGGGCGAGCAGGAGCGGGTCGGGCCGCAGGAGCAGGAGGAGGGCGCGCCGCCGAGAGGTAGGCCGCCGCCGCGAGCAGGAACGGCCCCGCGAGCGCCGGCAGCCCGAGGCCGATCGCGACGACGCCGAGGGGCTCGACGACGGCCGGGGCGGCGACCGCTCCGAGCGTCGTCGAGACCAGCGCGGTGCTGATGGCGCGGCCGCGGTGCGAGGGCAGGGCGAGGTCGGTCGCGGCGTAGCGGGCCTGGAGGTTGGTGGCGCTGCCCGCGCCGTAGACGACGAGCGAGGCGAACAGCAGGGCGGCGCTGCCGGTGGCCGCCGCGACGACCACGCCGACCGCGCCGAGCCCGCCCGCGGCGAAGCCGAGGCCGAGTGCGAGCCGGCGGCCGCGGCGCTGCGCCGTGCGCCCGACGAGGAACGCGGCGAGCGCCGATCCGAGCGTGAGGAGCGCCGTCGACAGGCCCGCGAGCCCCTCGCCGCCGAAGAGGTCCTGCGCGAGCAGCGCGCCGACGGTCGCCCCCGCCGCCAGGCCCGCCCCGCCGAGCACCTGCCCGACCACGACGACGACGAGCGTGCAGCGCTGGACGCGGGCACGCTCCGAGAGGTCCTGCATCACTCCGCACCCCTCCCGTGTCGTGCTCAGGCTACGCGCGCAGTCCCGCCACCAGCTCGCCCACCGCGTCGAGCCGCCGCCGCGACAGCAGCCCCAGGTGGTAGAGGTACAGGTCGTCGAGATCGCGCAGCCGGTCCGCCCAGCCGGGCACCGCCTCCGGATCCACGGGCGGGAGCACGGGCAGGTAGCCGCCGACGCGGACACCGGGCGCCACCGCCGGACGGACCCCGCCGTCGAGCGCGAGATCGGTCACCGGGAGCACGACGCCGTCGCGCCCGGCGTGTCCAGGAGCGCCGCGAACGGCCCGGTCGCCCAGGGGTCCGCCTGCGCGTGGAAGAGCAGTCGCCGCGCGCCCGCCGCCCGGGCCGCGGCCGTCACCTCGGCGGTGAGCTGTCGGCGGGAGTGGTCGCGCACCTCCAGCAGCAGCGTCGCCGCCTCCCCCAGCGCGTCCTCGACACGGGCCGCCCCGGTGCCGGCGGCGGCGAGCGCTCTCGCGGCGAGCGCCTCCGGATCGCCCCCGCGCGAGCGGAGGGACGCTCCGCACGCCGTGCAGAAGCACAGCGAGAGCAGGTCCTCGTCGACCCGGGTCCAGTCGGCGCCCGCGGTCTTCTCGTGGTGGCCGAGGTGCCCGAGCCCCAGCGGCCCGCACGCCTCGATCATGAGGGTGTCGACGCCGCCGAGCAGCACCGTCTCGGTCACGACCGACACCGCGTAGGCGCGCACGTCCTCGTGGGTCGGGCAGAGCGCGTACGGGTAGACGTCGCCGGCGGCGCTCCGCACGCAGAGCTCGGGATGCGCGGCGCCGAGGGCCGACGAGTGCGTCAGCACCACCCACGCCTCGACGTCGAGTCCTGCGCGGCGGGCCGTCGCGGCGGCGCGCTCGAACGCGTCCTCGCCCGCCCACGGCGCGGCCGAGCGGGGCACGAGCCGCCCCCACGCCTCCGGGCGCACCGGCAGGTAGAAGGCCGCGGTCGCCGCGTCGACGACGCGGTGGCGGGGGTGCAGCGGAGTCGCGGCGCGGACGGAGTGGTAGGCGGCCGCGATCGCGACGCCCGAAGCCCCCGCGGCGAGCGCCCGGTCGGCGGCGGCCGGGTCGTCGGCGAGGTCCCACGAGTAGGCGCAGAAGCGGGTGCGCGGACTCATCGCACGCCCGAGCGCTGCAGGGTCGTCGCGAGCTCGTCGGCGATGTCGCGCACCGTCTCGGCGACGTGCGCGATCTCGTCGTCGCCCGCGCGGTCGAGCGGGATCGAGACGCTGATCGCGTCCGTCGCGGGGATCCGGTACCGCACAGGGACTCCGATGCAGCAGACGCCCGGGGTGTTCTCCTCGCGCTCCACGGCGTAGCGGCGGGCGTGCACCTCGTCGAGCTGCGTCTCGAGCGCCGCGCGGTCGGTGATCGTGTGCGGAGTCAGCGCCACGAGCTCGCCCTGCCCGAGGGCCTCGGCCCGCTCGACGCTCGTGCGCTCGCTGAGCAGCGCCTTGCCGAGCGCAGTGGCGTGGGCGGGCAGGAACCGGCCGACGCGGGACGTCCGGCGACGCGACTCCTGGGCCTCGCGGGTGGCGAGGTAGAGCACGTCGGAGCCGGTGAGCCGGGCGTAGTGCGCGGTGTAGCCGACCTGCGTGCGGACCCGCTCGAGGGCGGCGACCGCCCAGGGCAGAGCGGGGTCGTGGTCGAGGTAGGAGGTGCCGACGATGAGGGCGCGGGAGCCGATCGCCGCGTGCGCGCCGTCGGCCGTCATCGCGATCCAGTCGCTCGCGGCCATGGTGTGCAGCAGCTGGTGGAGGCTCGAGCGCGGATAGCCGGTGAGCCGGTGCAGCTCGGTGATCGCGAGGGGCCCCGGGTGCGCGGCGAGCACCTCGAGCAGGCGGAGCGTGCGCTCCGACGACTTCACCGCGCGGACGGCGGCCGCCCCCGCCTCGTCGCGATCGCTCACCAGACTCCTCCCAGCGGATGCTCGTCATCCGCGAACGCGCCGCCGATCAGTCCGTGGGACACGGGCGGCTCCCCCTGCGCCGACGCCTCGATCTCCGGGGCGAAGCGCTCGGCGTCGTCCTCGGGACGGTACCCGATCGCGAGGCCCGCTTCGAGCGGGAACCAGCCGCGGGTGTTGGCCGAGACCGCCCAGACCACGTGGAAGCCGCGCTGCCGGGTCGTCGCCGTCGCCTCGATCAGCCGCACGAAGTCGGCGAAGGAGAGCCAGGTCGAGAGCGAGCGCCGCCCGCTGGGCCGCTCCTCGATCGTGCCGATCCGCGCGGCGACCACCGTCGTGCCGAAGCGGTCGGCGTAGACGCTGCCGAGCGCCTCCATCGCGGCCTTCGACACTCCGTAGAACGTGTCGGGGCGCGGCTGCATCGCCTCGACCGGGGTGCCGACAGGGTGGAAGCCGACGGCGTGGGTCGAGCTCGCGAGCACGACCCGCGCGACTCCCGCGAGGCGCGTCCGCTCGAGCAGGAGCTGCGTGCCGCCGATGTTGACCTCGGCGATGTCGGACCACGGCCGCTCGCGGGAGAACCCGCCGAGGTGGACGACGAGGTCGACGCCGTCGAGGGCCGCGTCGAGGACCGCGGCGTCGGTGATGCTGCCCCGCACCGCGGTCTCGGTCGGAGCGAGAGGCCCGGGCACGGGAGCGATGTCGAGCAGCACGACGCGGTGGCCGCGGGCGGCGAGCAGCGGCCGGATTCCCGTGGCGGCGGCACCCGCGGCGCCGGTGAGGAGGATGCGGTTCGGCAAGCGCCAGACTCCCTGGTCTCGATCGGGGAGCGGTGTCCGCTCCGCATTGACAGCGTCGTCGATGTGTACATACGCTACCACTCGCATTCACAAGGATGTGAACGGTTTGCATATGCGAATGGAGATTCGATGAAGAACACCATGCGAACGCGGCGGCTCGTCGGGGCGGTCCTCGCGGCCGGCCTGGTCGCCTCCGTGGCCGGCTGCTCGAGCGAGCCCGCCGACGACGCCGCAGAGGGCGAGCAGAGCCTCGAGGTCTGGACCCGCAGCGCAGCCGAGGCCGCCGCCTCCTACCAGATGGTGTTCGACGCCTTCACCGAGAAGACGGGCGTCGAGATCGACTACCAGCCCGTCGTCGAGTTCGACACCCAGCTGCAGGCCCGCGCCTCGCAGAAGGACCTCCCCGACGTGCTGATCAACGACGCGTCCTCGCTCGGCACCTACGTGGCGCAGGGCCTGATCCTCCCGATCGAGCGCGACTCGATCGAGGGCCAGGGCGACATCGCCGACGAGACCTGGGAGCAGAACGTGGGCCTGGACGGCGCGACCTACGGAGTGCCGTGGTCGCGTCAGGCCAACGTCACGATCATCCGGAAGGACTGGCGCGAGAAGCTGGGCCTGGAGATCCCCACCACGTGGGACGAGCTCTCGGCGCTCGCGAACGCCTTCGCGACGCAGGACCCCGACGGCAACGGACAGGCCGACACCTACGGCATGGTCGTCCCCGGCAGCGCCAAGAACGGCTACATCGCCCGCTGGGGCAACTCCTACCTCTGGCAGGCCGGCGCCGACATCCTCGAGGAGGACGGCGAGGGCACCTACGCCTCCGTCATCGACTCCCCCGAGGCCGAGGAGGCGATGACCTTCATCCGCGACCAGTTCTGCACCCCCGGGAACATCGTCCCCGGCTCGGTGAACCTGACCACCGCCGAGACCCCGTTCTTCGCGCAGGGCACCGCCGGCATCTACCTCACCGGCCCCTACAACATCAGCTCGTTCGACGCCGCGGTGGGCGCCGAGAACGTCGAGGTGATCCCGATGCCGTCCGGACCCGAGGGCAGCACCACCTTCGCCGAGGGCGAGAACATCTACTTCGGCGCCAGCTCCGAGAAGGCGGACCTGCAGAAGCAGCTGGCCGAGTTCCTGATCACGCCCGAGGCGCAGGAGATCGCGATGAAGATCGAGACGAACGCGGCCGGAGTCACCTCCCAGCCGGTCGTCCGCCTCCCCGTCAACGACCAGGTCGACGTCGCCGCGGTGACCGGCGACGACCGGTGGAGCATCGTGGCCGAGGACTACGCGAACGACTCCAAGACGTTCCCGTGGAACATCGACTTCACCGCGTTCCGCCAGATCCTCGCCGACAACATGAACGCGATGGTCGCGGACTGCGACAGCGACATCCCCGCTGGCCTCGCCACCATCGACGAGCAGTTCCAGGCGCAGCTCGAGGCCCAGGACCTCGTGAAGTGACAGCCCCCCTCGTCACCGGCGCGGTCGCAGGACCGCCCGCTCGGGAGCCTCAGCGCTCCCGGGCCGGGCGGCCCGCGGCCCGCCGCCGCCCCTGGACCGCCCGGTGGCTGATCCCCTGGGCGTTCCTGGCGCCGGGCCTGCTGCTGGGCCTGGTGTTCAAGTTCTATCCGATGATCGAGGGCTTCCGGATGAGCACCGTCAAGGTGCAGCCGTTCCTCGGCGACGTCTTCGTCGGCGCCGACAACTACGTCCGCGTGCTCTCGGACAGCCGCTTCCGCGACGCGCTGGGCCACACCGTGGTGCTCGGCCTCGTGCAGACACTCGGGGCCCTCGTCTTCGGCGCGGTGCTCGCCCTCCTGCTCGAGGGCCAGGCCCGCCGCCTGTGGTTCGTCCGCACCGCCGTCTTCCTCCCGGTCGTCACGGCCCTCGCGGTCGTCGGCGAGATCTGGCGCATCCTCTACTTCCCGACCGAGTCGGGCTTCCTCAACCAGGCCCTGGGGCTCCTCGGAGTCCCGCCGCAGCAGTTCCTCAGCGATCCGTCCACGGCGCTGGGCTACATCGCGGTCGTCGGGATCTGGACCGGCGCCCCCTACAACATGGTCATCATCCTGGCGGGGCTCACCGGCATCGACCGCACCCTCTACGAGTCCGCCGCCCTCGACGGGGTGAGCGTGCGCCAGCGCCTGCGCTTCATCGTGCTGCCGGCGCTGCGTCCCGCCGTCTCGGTGGTCCTCACCCTCGCGGCCATCCGGAGCCTGCGCACCTTCACCGAGGTGTACGTGCTCACCGGCGGCGGCCCGGCCGGCAGCACCGAGGTCTGGATGACCCGGGTCTACTCGCTCGGCTTCCAGGCGAACGACCTCGGCGTCGCCTCGGCCGCCTCCGTCCTCCTCCTCGTCGCCACCCTCGTGCTCACCGTCGTGGTCCGCACCCTCTCGAACCGGAAGGCGTCCGCATGACCGCCCTCTCGCCGCGCCGCGCACGCAGCACCGCGCAGAACACGCAGTTCGACAGCGCGATCGGCTGGCGCCCCGGCTTCTCCGTCTCGAACGTCGTCCGCTTCGCGCTCTGCGCGCTGATCGTCGTGATCTTCGCCGTGCCGTTCGTCACGATCCTGTCGGGCGCCTTCGACTCCAACGCCGACTCCACGAGCCTCAGCCTGTTCCCGGCCGCGCCCTCGCTCGAGCCGTTCCGCGTCGCGACCGAGAAGGGCGTGTGGGGCTACTTCCTCAACTCGCTCGTCATCGTCGGCGGCGGGCTGGTGCTGCAGATCGCCGTGTCGATCCTCGCCGCGTACGCGCTGGCCCGGCACCGCTTCCGCGGTCAGTCGTTCGTGCTGCTGCTGTTCCTGCTCACGATGATGCTGCCGGAGGAGGTCATCGCCGTGCCGCTCTCGCAGGTCATCGGCGACGTGCCGCTGCTGGGCATCAGCCTCCGCGGCACTCCGTTCGGCGTGATCCTCCCGGTCGCCGTCTGGGGCTTCTCGATCCTGCTCATGACCGAGTTCATGAAGGAGATCCCCGACGAGATCGAGGAGGCCGCCCGCCTGGACGGCATCGGCGAGCTCCGGATGCTGTGGCAGATCATCCTGCCGCTGTGCACGCCGGTGCTCGGCGTCGTGACGATCTTCGGCTTCATGATGATCTGGGACCAGTACCTGCTCCCGCTCATCGCCGCCGACTCCCCGGACGACTACACGCTCACCGTGGCCCTGAGCATCCTGCGCGTCGATGCGCAGGTCGGCACGGGCGTCCTCCTGGTCGGCGCGCTCCTCGCACTCCTCCCCAGCCTGGTCATCTACCTGCTCATGCAGAAGTCGCTGATCCGTGGCATCACCTCCGGCGCAACGAAGGGCTAGTCCGCCGTGATCATCCGCGATCTCCTCATCACCCCCATCGCCTTCCGCGATCCTCCGCTGCTCAACTCCGACGGCGTGCACGAGCCGCTCGCGCTGCGCACGATCCTCCAGCTCGTCGTCGACGGCGGAGTGATCGGCCTCGGCGAGGGCACGGGCGGAGCGGTCGTCCTCGACCGGCTCCAGCGCGTGCGCTCCGCCGTCATCGGCCGCAGCGTCTTCGACCTCGTGGGCATCGAGCGCGCGATCAGCGCCGCGCTGCTGCACGACGAGCGGGACCTGGCCCGGCGCGAGCAGCGCACCGTCTTCTCGATCGTCGAGGTGGCCTGCCACGACGCGCAGGGGCACCTCGTCGGCCTGCCCGTCGTCGATCTCCTGGGCGGAGCGGCGCGCGACCGCGTGCCCTACAGCGCGTACCTCTTCTACAAGTGGGCCGCGCATCCCGATCTCGACGGCGGGAGCGACGTCCCGGCCGACGAGTGGGGCGAGGCGCTCGACCCCGACGGCATCGTCCGCCAGGCCCGGCAGCTGATCGACCGCTACGGCTTCCGCTCGATCAAGCTCAAGGCGGGCGTCTTCGCCCCGGAGCAGGAGATCGCCGCGATCCGCGCGCTCGCCGAGGCGTTCCCCGGCTACCCGCTCCGCATCGACCCGAACGGCGCGTGGACCGTCGAGACCGCCCTCCACGTCGCGACGAGCTGCGCGACGTGCTCGAGTACTTCGAGGACCCGGTCCTCGGCATCGACGGCATGGCCGCGGTCGCTCCGGGCGCCGGCCTCCCGCTCGCGACCAACATGTGCGTCGTCGCGTTCGAGCACATCCCCGAGGCGGTGGCGAAGGGCGCGGTGCAGATCGTGCTCTCGGACCACCACTACTGGGGCGGACTGCGGCACACCCGCGAGCTCGGCGCGATCTGCGAGACGTTCGGCATCGGGATGTCGATGCACTCGAACTCGCACCTGGGCATCTCCCTCGCGGCCATGACGCACGTCGCCGCGGCGAGCCCCGAGCTCAGCTACGCCTGCGACACCCACTACCCGTGGAACCGGGGCGACGACATCGTCCGGCCCGGAGCCCTCGAGATCGTCGACGGCGACATCGTCGTGCCCAGGGGCCCCGGCCTCGGTGTCGAGCTCGACGAGGAGGCGCTCGAGCGCCAGCACCGCGTCTTCCTCGAGTCCGGACGCAGCCGCCGCGACGACACCGGCTATATGCGCCGCATCGATCCCACCTACGACCCCACCCTGCCGAGGTTCTGATGACCACCCTCACGAGGAGCACCCCGATGACCGACGCGACCACCGAGGCACCCGGGGGCGTCCGCGCTCTGGACGGCGTCCTCTTCTTCCCCGTCACCCCGTTCGACGAGCACGACCGCGTCGACGTCGAGGCGCTGGCCGCGCACGTGGGCGGAGGAGTCTCGGCCGGAGCCGGCGGCGTCTTCATCGCCTGCGGGACGGGCGAGTTCCACGCTCTCGGCATCGACGAGTACGCCACGACCGTGCGCACCGGAGTCGAGGCCACCGCCGGTCGCGTGCCGGTGATCGCCGGAGTCGGCGGTCCGCTCGGCCACGCCCGCGCCTGCATCCAAGCGGCCGAGGAGAGCGGCGTCGACGGCCTGCTGATCCTGCCGCCGTACCTGGTGCGCGGGCCGCAGGAGGGCATCGCGCGCTACGTCGAGCAGCTCGCCGCGTCCACCGCGCTGCCGCTGATCGCCTACCACCGCGGCACCGCGGCCTTCAGCCTCCGCACCGCCGAGCGCCTGCTCGCCCTGCCGACCCTCGTCGGCATCAAGGACGGGGTCGGCGACATCGCGCTCGCCCAGCAGTTCGTGAACCTGGCCGCCCGCGTCGGCCGCGAGGACGTGCAGTTCTTCAACGGACTGCTCACGGCCGAGGCCAGCCAGGCCGCGTACCGCGCCATCGGCGTGCCGCTCTACTCCTCCGCCGTCTTCGCGATGGCGCCGGACATCGCGCTCGCCTTCTACGCCGCCTACCGCGACGGCGACGTCGCCGTGCAGCGCCGCCTGCTCGACGGCTTCTACACTCCGCTGATCCAGCTGCGCGACACCACACCGGGGTTCGCCGTCTCGCTGATCAAGGCGGGCGTGCGGCTCGGCGGGATCGACGCCGGATCCGTGCGCGCGCCCCTCGTGGATCCGTCGCCGGCGCAGCTGTCGGTGCTCTCCGGGCTGCTCGAGACCGCGCGGGAGATGGTCGCGTGAGCGCCGTGGACTCCGCCGTCCGGGCGGCCGTCGCCGCGGCCCCCGCGGCCCGCCGCGCCTCGGACGCCGAGCGCGCGGGCTGGCTCGTCGCCGTCGCCGACGCCCTCGACGCCGCCTCGGCCGAGCTCGTCGCCCTGGCCGACGCCGAGACCCACCTGGGCTCGCCGCGCCTGCCCGGAGAGGTCGCCCGCACCACCGCGCAGCTGCGGCTGTTCGCGTCCGTCGTGCAGGAGGGCTCGTACCTCGAGGCCGTCGTCGACCACGCCGACGCCACGACCACCCCGCCCCGTCCCGACCTCCGGCGGGTGCTCGTGCCGCTGGGCCCGGTCGCGGTGTACGCCGCGTCGAACTTCCCGTTCGCCTTCTCGGTGGCGGGCGGCGACACCGCGTCGGCCCTCGCCGTCGGCTGCCCCGTCGTGGTGAAGGCGCACCCGGGCCACCCGCGCACGTCGCTCCGCACGGCCGCGATCGTCACGGAGGCGCTCGCCGCCGCGGGCGCTCCGACCGGGCTCTTCGGCATGGTCGAGGGGTACCAGGAGGGGATCGACCTCGTCGAGCACCCCGGCATCACCGCCGCCGCGTTCACGGGATCCGTCCGCGGGGGCCGCGCGCTGGCCGACCGGGCCGCCGCGCGACCCGCTCCGATCCCGTTCTTCGGCGAGCTGGGCAGCGCGAACCCGGTCGTCGTGACCGCCGCCGCCGACGCGGCGCGCGGAGGCGAGCTCGCCGCAGGGCTCGCGGGCTCCTTCACGCTCGGGGCCGGCCAGTTCTGCACCAAGCCGGGCATCGTCTTCGTGCCGGAGGGCTCCGCTCTCGAGCGGGCCCTGCCCTCGGCCGTCACCGCGCCGGCCGCGACCATGCTGACCGGATCGATCGCCGACGGATTCGTCCAGGGCTCGACCGCGCTGGCCGGGGTCGAGGGCGTGCAGACGCTGCTCGCCTCCTCCGGCGCCGGCAGCCCCGGCGTCTACGCCGTCGACAGCGCCGTGTTCGTCGAGCAGCACGAGGTGCTCGGCGCCGAGGTCTTCGGCCCGGCCACGCTGCTCGTGCGCTACGGCGAGCGCGACGACCTGCTCGCCGCTCTCGACGGACTCGAGGGCTCGCTCACCGCGACCCTCCACTCCGAGTCCGACGACGACGTCGACGACGTGCTCGCCGCGCTCGTCGACCGCAGCGGCCGGGTGCTCTTCGCCGGCTGGCGACGGGCGTCGCCGTCTCGTGGGCGCAGCAGCACGGAGGGCCGTGGCCGGCGACCACCTCGCAGCACACCTCGGTCGGAGCGACGGCGGTCCGCCGCTTCCAGCGCCCGGTCGCGTTCCAGGACGCTCCGGAGCGCCTGCTGCCGCTCGCCCTGCGCGAGGGCAACCCGCTGGGCGTCCCGCGGCGGGTCGACGGCGTGTACATCGCGTGAGCCTCCGGCGGGCTCCGGAGCGGTGGCCGACCCGGCGCGCCGCACCCGGCGCGCCGCACCCGGCGCGCCGCACCCGGTGCTCGAGGGAACCCCGGACGGTCGAGGCGTCCCGCTGCACCTGGCTGTCTCGACCATCCGGGTTCCCTCACCCACCCCGGGCTGAGCCCGCGTAGCGTGGAGCGCATGGAAGCCGCCTCGATCGAGATCGTGCGGTTCGTCGTGTCGCCGCTCCACCGCTACGAGGGCCGGCCCGCCGACGGGGCGATCCCGTTCGAGGGCAACGAGCAGCCCGACCGCATCGAGATCCGCGCCGGGCTCGGCATCGTCGGCGACCGCTTCTTCGCGCAGCGGGCGCACCGGACGGCCGCGATCACCCTGTTCGCGATCGAATCGCTCGAGCACGCGGCCGCCGAGCTCGGTGCGGGGCCGTTCGACCCCGCCGACGCGCGCCGGAACATCACCCTGCGCGGTGCCGACGTCGACGCCCTCGCCGGCCGCACGTTCGCCCTCGAGCAGGACGACCAGCGGATCGAGTTCCAGGGCGGCCGTCCCGCCAACCCGTGCGCGTGGCTGGATGTCGCGCTCGCCCCCGGCGCCCATAAGGCGCTGCGACGGCGAGGCGGCGTGCGGACCGCACCGCTGGGCAACGGCGTCCTCCGCCTCGGCCCGGCACGGCTGATCCTCCACCGTTCGGAGGACATGCTGATCTGAGCGCTCGGGCGAGCATCTAGGCTCGCTCCGACCACTCACCCCTGATCGAAGGAGGCGCTCCGTGCCCCGAGGCCTCCCCTCGCTCGCCCTCGGCGTCCGCGCCCGCCTCCGCGACGCTGTCGCCACCGCCCGCTCCCGTCGCCGCGATCCGCGCCGTCGCTACAGGCGCACCGACGTCTCGGTGCAGCGCGTCCGCCACGAGGACGTCTGGGCCCGGGTCAGCACGGTCGGCCGCACCGGCGAGCGCACCTTCGTCCTGGTCCCGGGCATCGGAGTCGCGGCCACGTACTTCGAGCGCCTCGCGCCCGCGCTCAACGAGTTCGGCCCCGTGCACGCCCTCGATCTGCCGGGCTTCGGCGGCGTCCCGCACCCGCCGCACGCCCGGCACATGAGCATCCCCGACTACGCCGCGCTCGTCGGGCGGGTGATCGACGAGCTGGGCCTGAAAGATCCGGTCGTCCTCGGCCACTCCATGGGCACGCAGGTCGTCGCCGAGCTGGCCGCTCAGCGCCCCGAGCTCACCACGATCGTGCTGCTGGGCCCTGTGATGAACCGGCACGAGCGCCGCGTGCCGATCGCGGGCCTCCGCTTCGCGCAGTCGAGCCTCCGCGAGCCTCGCCGGGTGGCCCTGCTCGCCGTCGGCGCCTATCTGCTCTGCGGCCCGCGCTGGTTCTCGCGTGTGCTGCCCGAGATGATGCACTACCCGATCGAGGACACCGTGCCGCGGATCCGCGCATCGGCCCTCCTCATCCGCGGCGAGCACGACCGCCTCGTGCCGCAGGAGTGGATCGAGGAGCTGGCGGAGTCGATGCCGCACTCCCGCGCGTGGGAGATCCCCGGCGCCGCCCACTCCGTCATGCACGCGCACGCCGAGGAGGTCGCGCGACTGTGCGTCGAGCACGCCCGGGCCCCGCAGCCCGATCGCGACGAGGCCGGGCTGAAGCGCTACCCCGACGCCGAGATCGACCGCTCCGAGGAGGACGCCCCGATCGCCGATCCGCTCGGCGCCGCCCGCGGCCGGGTGACCGAGCTGGTCGGCATCCTCACCGACGACGACTCGCTCATCGCCGAGGGCAAGACGCAGCACGCCGAGGCGACCGATCCGGCCGCGCTGCGCGACGACGCCTAAGTACGACGCTCAGGAATCCTCGCCCACGATCTCCTCGCGGATCCGGCGCAGGTCCTCGGCGAGCGCCCCCACGAGGATCCAGTGCTCGGGATGCGGCGTCGCGATGACCAGC
This sequence comes from Rathayibacter rhapontici, assembly GCF_001995175.1. Taxonomy (GTDB): domain Bacteria; phylum Actinomycetota; class Actinomycetes; order Actinomycetales; family Microbacteriaceae; genus Rathayibacter. The sequence goes on along the minus strand of NZ_MUKN01000010.1, from coordinate 38,373 downwards.
GGCGCCGTCAGCGCGGGCAGCTCGTCGGTGATGATCTCCGGCTCCGGTACGTCGACCGCCGACTGCACGAGCAGCCGCAGATCGTGCGCCGCGCGGTGCAGCTGCACCGCGATGTCGGCGATGGTGGGCTCGCGCACCAGCTCCACGTCGTACAGGTCGTGCACCGTGCGGGTCATCCCGCGCACGCGCGTGACGATCCGGCCGAGCCGCGGAGTGACGGAGTCGAGCGCCTCGAGCCGGTCGCGGTGGGCGGAGCGGCGCGGATTCAGGCGGAGCGACTCCTCGCCCGTGACGATCGCCGCCTCGGCCTTCACCTGCATGGTCTGCAGCAGCCGCGCGTTGATCAGCAGCTCGTCGAGGCGTCGCCGCTCCACCGGCGTCTGGAGGGCGTCGCCGAGGTCGTCGAGCGCCGCGGCGAGCTGCGCGGTGAGGTCGCCGACCGCCCTCTCGGCGGGCCCGAGCGCGACCGGCGGCACGAGGAGCCCGTTGACGACGACTCCGACCGCCGCGCCGATGAGGGTCTCGACGATGCGGTCGAACGCGTAGTTCGGAGTGACCGCGCCGACCGAGAGCACGAGCATCGCGCTGATCGGGATCTGCACCGCCGAGGCCGGCGTCAGCCGCACCGCCCAGCCCACCGCGATGGCGGCCACGATCGCGATCAGCACGATCACGCTCTCGCCGCCGAACAGCGTCCCGATCACCGAGCCCAGGACGACGCCCAGGATCACGCCGACGCTGCGCTCGAGCGCCTTCGCGAACGACTGGTTCACGCTGGGCGCGACGACGAGCAGCGCCGCGATCGCGCCGAACACGGGCAGCGTGCCGGGGAAGACCGCGGCCGCGATGCCCCAGGTGACGACGGTCGCGACGGCCGTCTTGACCAGCTGCAGCAGCGGCGGCCGGGTGGCCACGGTGAAGCTGGAGGTCAGGCGCATGCCCCCACGGTAGCGAGCGCGCCGGAGCGGACGCCGTGCCCGTTCAGCGCTCGTGCGCCGACTCCACGCTCGCGAGCACCGCGCGGAGCGCGCGCGCCGCCTCGGCCCGCTGCGCTGACGACACCCCCGCCAGCAGCTCGCGCTCGACCGCGAGCACCTCGGGGAACGCCCGGTCGATCAGCTCGACGCCGCCCTCGGTCAGCGCGATCAGCGCCCCCCGCCCGTCGGCCGGGTTCGCCGAGCGCACGACGAGCCCGCGCTTCTCGAGCGCGTGCAGCCGCTTCGTGATCGCGGGAGCGGAGGCGAGCCCGATGGTCCGCAGCGCGCTCGGCGACCGCGGCTCCCCCGCCCGCCGCAGCGTCGTCAGCACGTCGAACTCGCCGCGGGTGAGCCCGTGGGCGGCGAGCCGCTCCTCCGTCGCCCGCACGACGAGTGCGGAGGCGCGGATCAGCCGGCCGATCACGTCGACCGCCTCGGTGTCGAGCTCGGGCCGCAGCACCGCCCAGCCCTCGCGGATCTCATCGACCGCATCGCGCGCTGGACTCCCGAAGTGATTCACGAGTAAAGTATATCCGGTTCACCCGTGAACCACTTCCGGCCGGTGCCGCTCGGATCCGCCCGCCGACCCGAGGACGCCATGCCCACCACCCTGCTGCCACCGCTCCCCCACCCGAAGGAGCTCGTCACCCTCGGCCCGCACGCCGGCGCCCACCGCGTCGCGATCCGCGCCGGCGTCTCGATGGCGGTCCCCCTGCTCGTGCTCTGGGCCTTCGGACGCACCGACCTCGCGCTTTACGCGACCTTCGGCGCCTTCACCGCCCTCTACGGCCGCCAGCACACCCACCGCCCGCGCCTGCGGATGCAGCTCTCGGCCGCCGCCTACCTCGTCACCGTGGTCACCGTCGGCACCGCGGTCGCTCTGTCACCCGCCCGCGAGTGGCTGATCATCCCCGTGGTGGTCGCCGTCGCCGTCGCCGCCGCGTACCTGAGCGACGCCCTGCACTGGCACCCGCCCGGCCCGCTCTTCCCCGTCTTCGCCGTCACGGCGTGCGCCTCCGTCCCCACCGATCCCGCCCGCATCCCGGAGGCGTTCCTCCTCTCGGCCGCGTCCGCCGCCTTCGCGCTCCTCGTCGGAGTGGCCGGAGTGGCCTCGCCCCGGGCCCGTCGTCTGCCGCCCACCCCGTGGCGCACCTCGTTCCGGGCGGCCGCTGCCCGCCCCTCGACCCGCGCCGCGATGCTCCGCTTCGGCGCCGTCGTCCTGGTCTCCGGAGCGATCCCCACCGCCACCGGCCTCGGCCACCCCTACTGGGCGATGGTCGCCGCCGTCGCCGCCGTCTCGGGCGCCGACACCGCCGCCCGCCTGGTCCGCGCCGGCCACCGGATGCTCGGCACCGTCGTCGGCGTCGCGATCGCCGCCGCCCTGCTCGCCCTCCCCCTGTCGCCGCTGGCCACGATCGCCGTCGTCGTCCTCCTCCAGGTCCTCGCCGAGCTCTTCGTCGGCCGCAACTACGGCGTGACCCTCGCCTTCGTCACCCCGCTCGCGATCCTGATGGTCGAGCTGGCCCACCGCACCGACGAGCTCGTCCTCCTCCGCGACCGCGCCCTCGAGACCGCCATCGGCGTCGCCGTCGGCGTCGTCGCCACCCTCCTCGCTCACGCGGCGTCCTCCCGCCGCCGCTGACGCCGCCCCGCGCCGGAACGTCACCCAGGACCACCCGTCAGCCACGATCGTGGCTGAGCACCACTCCCGGCTGAGGTTCTGCGCGTCGGGCCGCGGAGACGGCGACCGGACCCTCTCGCGAGATGCACGAGCGGAACAGCCCCCGCCACCGCACTCCCGAGGACGGACGGCAGCAGAGCCCAGCGCTCCTCCGCCATGAGCGCCCGCTGCTGCGCGACCCCTCCCTCGCTCGAGGTCAGGGAACACTCGAGGACGACGAGCAGCACGGCAGCCACCGCCGCTCCCGCCAGCAGGCCGGCCGACGCCCCCGCCCACCAGCGTCGGCGCCCGATCAGTCGGAGCGTGCCGACGAGGACGAGCATCCAGAGCACCCCGAGCGGGAGCGACAGCGCCGCTCCCCAGACGAGGCCGATCACGCCGCCGATCACTCCTGTGATCAGGTCACCACCGTGCAGGGCGGAATGCAGACCTCCGAGAAGGACCGTCCCTGCAAGCGCGAGCAGCCCCGCGGTCGCTCCGTACGTCACCGGTCGCATCCGCCGAGTGTCGCAGCGAGCCTCCGTCGACGGACGACGAGCGCAGGACGTCGGTCGCGAGCCGAACGGACGGTTCCACGCTTTCGCCGCCTCCGCCGAGGAGCTCGGCGAGCCGCACACGGCGAAGGCCCCCGCTCACCGGGAGCAGGGGCCTTCGTCCGACCGTCGAACCGGTCCTCTCCGCGGTTACCTCACCACTGCCGCCGTCGCCGCGGAGGTGCGCGTCGCCGTCGTGTACGCGGTCTTCTTGCCCGTGACGGTGACCGTGATCGTCTTCCCCACGGTCGCGCTGGTGGGTTTGTAGGTGGTCGCGGTCGCGCCGGTGATCGCCGTTCCGTTCGCCTTCCACTGGTACGTCAGCGCCACCGGTGCGGGGCCCCACGTTCCTGCGGTCGCGGTGAGGGTCGAGCCGACCTTCGCCGTGCCGGTGATCCTCGGGGTCACCGCGGTCAGGGTGCCGGAGGCGACGGCCGCGGTGGCCGAGGAGGTCCGGGTCGCCGAGGTGTACCCCGCCTTCGTTCCGGACACCGTGACCGTGATCGTCTTGCCCAGGGTGGCCGCCGACGGCTGGTAGGTGCTGCCCGTCGCGCCGGAGAGCGCCGTTCCGTTCGCCTTCCACTGGTAGGTGAAGGCGACCGGCGCCGGACCCCAGGCGCCCGGTACCGCGGTCAGAGTGGAGCCGACCTTCGCGGTGCCGGTGATCGTCGGCGTCACGGCGGCGAACGTGCCGGCCACGACCGCCGGGGTGGCGATCGAGGTGCGGCTCGCTCCCGTGTATCCGGTCTTGCTGCCCGCGACCGTCACGCTGATCCTCTTGCCGAGAGTCGCGCTGGAGGGCGTGTAGGTGCTGGCCGTCGCTCCCGAGAGTGCGACGCCGTCGGCCTTCCACTGGTAGGAGAAGGTCACGGGCGCAGGACCCCACGTCCCCGGGTTCGCGGTGAGGGTGGAGCCCACCTTCGCCGTGCCGGTGACCGTCGGAGTCGCCGCCGTCAGCGCGCCTCCCGAGACCGCCGCGGTCGCGGTCGAGACCCGCGTCGTCGACACGTACCCGCTCTTGGAGCCGGTCACCGCGACGGTGATCGTCTTCCCCGCGTCCGTCGACGCGAGCCGGTAGGTGCCCGCGGTCGCGCCGCTGATGGCCGTGCCGTTCGCGCGCCACTGGTACGCGAGCACCACCGGAGCAGGCCCCCACGTCCCGGCGTTCGCCGTCAGGGTCGACCCGACGGTCGCGGTCCCGCTGATGGCCGGAGTGGGAGCGGTGAGCGCTGACCCGCTGAGCGCCACGACCGTCGACGTCGGCGAGCTCTCTCCGCCGGCGTTGATCGCCGTGACGCTGAGCGTGTAAGTGCCCCCCGCTGCGAGGTTGGTGAACGTGTACGACCGAGCACTCGCGGCGACCACGGTCGACCACGGACCGGAGCCCGCGTTGTCGACTCCGTTGCGCGAGACGCGGTAGCCGGTGATCGCCGGGTTCCCGGGGTCCGTCGGCGGCATCCACCCGATGGTCGCCGTACGAGCCGTGTTGTTGATGGTTCCACCTACCGACGTCGGCGAGGAGGGCGGCAAGTAGGGGTTGGAGACACCGTCGACACTCGCGAGGGAACTGACGCCGATGGCATTGATCGTCTGCACTGTGAATGTGTATGTGGTGTTCGCACGGAGGTTCGTGAACGTCTGCGACAGCTTGTCCGCTGCGACGACCGTCGACCACGGTCCACTTCCCGACGCATCCGTTCCAGAGCGAGCGACGCGGTATCCGGTGATGTCGCTGCCACCATCAGAGTTCGGCGGCCACCACGAAACTGTTACCGACGTTCCGGAGGAACTGGTCGATACGTATTCCGGCTCGGACGGCTTCGATGCACCGGTATTGAACGGGACGCAGACCTGCGGCGACTTCGCGTATTCGGTGTAGTCCGACTCACGCGACCTCTCATAGGGTGAGACTGCCCAGATACAGAAGTCATATCGAGAATTTCGGTCGAGCTGAACCGTGTGGGATTGAGTGGTTACGGGGAACGACTCCGCACCGTCTTCCCACATGTCCCTGTCCGTGCCCCGATAAGTATCGAAGACGTACCAGCGGTAAGAGTCGAAGTCACACGACTGGCCGTTGAGGCTCGGCCGCTCCCACCGGAAGCTAGCGAGGCCCGTACTCGCGTCAGCGGCCGCGGTGACGTTTGTCGGCGCAGGTGGACTCCCGAAATTCCTGAAATACGATGTTTCGGTCACACTCTGTGTGGCTGAGCTCTCAAGAAGCTGGCCGTTAGCCCCTCCTACGAAAGGAGCAACCATATCCGTCACACTTGACACTTCTACGAGAAGTTGCCGGTCGATTCGAGGCAGGTACAGTACGGTCGAACTCTTTCCGGCGACGCTTGCGAAAGCAACCGTATAGGTTTCATCCGGGTCAAACGAACTCGAACTGTAGCTGATTCCATAGACGTGAACGCGATACCCGGCGACCGCCTGGGCCGGAGGAGTCCAAGAGATCGTCACGGCCTCCGTGCAACCATCATTCGATGCGACGACATTCGTGGGCGGAGCGGGCGATCCTGCGGCCTGCGCTGGAGCGGCCACGAGCAAGGACATCAAGAGGGCGAGCAAGAGAGAGAAGCTGAGTGCGGCTTTGCGCATGAAAGTCGGGATCTTCCGGGTTCGTCGAGTGAACGGGTCGACGATCGCCGAGTCCTACCGGATGGTCCCACCCCGCCGCATTCCGCCCCAGACCCCGTTCAAGGGGGACAAAAATCGCCACACGAGCGGCTTGTCCCCACCCCAGGTACAAGGCGTCCGAGCCCATCAGGATCAGCGGTTCCAGGCAAGACGAAAGGCCCCCTGCTTCCGTGGAAGCGGGGGGCCTTCTCGTGGCGGTACCGGTGGGATTTGAACCCACGGTGGACGCAAGCCCACACATGTTTTCGAGACATGCTCCTTCGGCCGCTCGGACACGGTACCGGGGTCGAGTGTACGCGACGCTCTCAAGTCGCGCCAATCGGCGCGGAGGCGGGGCGCCGGACGGCCGGCGACCGCGAGCAGAGCCGGCTCAGACCGCCGCGGGCAGGAGGAACGACAGCACGCGGTCCCACTCCGAGACGGCCAGCAGGTGGCCGCGGCCCGGGACGACCTCGAGGCGGGAGTCGGCGAGGCGAGCGGCGTACCACTCGCCGTGCACGCGGCCGACCTCGGGATCCTCGGCGCCGTAGAGGAGGAGCGCGGGCGATGCGACCTGGTCGACCGCGAAGCCCCAGTCGAGCAGGGTGTAGCCGACGATGTCGGCGGCCATGCCGGTGGTGCCCTGCGCGGCGGCGCGCTCGAGCATGCGGAGGAGGCGGTCGCGGACGCCGGGGGCCTCGAGGAGCGGGGCGTCGGCGCCGGCCGCGCCGAGCATCCCGAGGAGGGCGGCCGGGTCGGGACCCGGGCCGAACGCCTCCCCGAGCATCGTGTCGAGGGCGCGGACGGCGTCGGCGGACGGCAGGGCCCGGAGCGACTCGAGCATCGCCCGGTTGGCGTCGCCGACCCACGGCACGGCGTCGTCGGGCGCCGGAGTCGCGAGGACGGCCACGCGCTCGACGAGGCCGGGGTAGTTGGCCGAGAGGGCGAGCGCGACGCGGCCGCCGGCCGACCATCCCGCGGCGGTGACGGAGGCGATGCCGATCGTGGCGAGGTACTCGGCGATGTCGGCGGCGGCCTGCTCGGGAGCGGCGGGAGCGCCGGCACCCGCCTGGTCGAGGTCGGTGAGCAGCTCGGACGCGCCGTACCCGGGACGGTCGACCGAGAGCAGGCGCACGCCGTGGCGCGCGGTCGCCTCGGGGTCGGGGTCGAAGTCGGCCGATCCGGGAGCGGGATGCGCGAGCACGACGACGTGCTCGGCGTGCTCCGGCCCCGTCCAGGTGACGCCGAGCGCGCGGCCGGACTTGAGGTGGTGCACTGTCGACGACATGGGGTCAGTCTCGCGCAGACCTCCGACAGCGCGGGCTCGCCGCTCCCTGCAGCGGCGCTTCTCCCCAGGCATCGAGCCCGCGCACTTCTCCCCCGACCGGGCGCGCTGCGGACGAGTGTCGGCAGTGGCGGCTATCGTCGAAGACACGTTCGAAGGAACGCTCCGATGTCGGAGGCCGCTCGTAGCCTCGCTGACGCCGATCCACCCCACTCAGCCCCGCTCCGGAAGGACCTCATGGCCGCCTCGAAGACGCGCACCGCCGCCTACCGCTGCTCGGAGTGCGGCTGGACGACCGCGAAGTGGGTCGGCCGCTGCGGCGAGTGCCAGCAGTGGGGCACGGTCGTCGAGAGCACCGAGCGCACCGGGCTCGTACGCGCGGTCGCGGCCGTCGCCCCCTCGGCGAACCGCGTCGCCCGCCCCATCACCGAGATCCCGACGACTTCGGGTGCCCACCATCGGCCCACGGGAGTCGGCGAGCTCGATCGCGTGCTCGGCGGCGGCATCGTCTCGGGTGCCGTGGTCCTGCTCTCGGGCGAGCCCGGCGTCGGCAAGTCCACGCTGCTGCTCGAGGTCGCGTCCCGCGCCGCCGCCGAGGGCCAGCGCGTCCTCTACGTCAGCGCCGAGGAGTCGGCCGCCCAGGTCCGCATGCGCGCCGAGCGCACCGGCGCGATGCACGACAGCCTCTACCTCGCGGCCGAGACCGACCTGGCGACGGTCCTCGGTCAGATCGACGAGGTGCAGCCTGACCTCCTCATCGTCGACTCCGTGCAGACCGTCGCGAGCGACACCGTCGACGGCCTGCCCGGCGGCCCCAGCCAGGTCCGCGAGGTCGCGGCGACGCTCATCCGGGTCTGCAAGGAGCGCGCGCTGCCCCTCGTGCTCGTCGGGCACGTCACGAAGGACGGCTCGATCGCCGGCCCTCGACTGCTCGAGCACCTGGTCGACGTCGTCTGCCACTTCGAGGGCGACCGGCAGACGGCGCTGCGCTTCGTCCGCTCGCTCAAGAACCGGTTCGGCCCGACCGACGAGGTCGGCTGCTTCGAGATGACCGCCGAGGGCATCGCCGAGATCCCCGACCCGAGCGGCCTGTTCCTCTCGCGCACCCGCTTCCCCACCCCGGGCATCTGCGTCACGGTGGCGATGGAGGGCCGACGCGCCCTGCCCGTCGAGATCCAGGCGCTCGTCATCGCGAACGACGGCGAGCACCCCCGCCGCGTCACCAACGGCGTCGACGCCTCGCGCGTCGCGATGATCCTCGCCGTCCTCGAACGGCAGGCGGGCATCCCGTTGCGCCGGTGCGACGTCTATGTGTCGACGGTCGGCGGAGTGAAGCTGATGGAGCCCGCGGCCGACCTCGCCATCGCCGTCGCGATCGCCTCCGCCCACGCCTACACGCCGCTGCGGCCCGGCATTGCCGCGTTCGGCGAGATCAGCCTCTCCGGAGACATCCGCCCGGCCTCCGGGGCCAAGCAGCGCGCCAACGAGGCCACCCGCCTCGGCCACTCCTCGCACCTCGACTCCAGCGCCTTCACGCTCTCGAGCGCCATCACGCACGCCCTCGTGCCGGTGCCCGCCCGGATCCCCGAGGGTCGCTCCGGCCCCCGATCGAGCATGCAGGGCGCCTAGACCGGCACCCGGAGCGGACGCCGCCTAGACCCCGCCGACTAGACCCCGCCGCCTCCACCGCCACCGCCGCCGCCGCCCGAGCTGCCGCCACCCCCGGCGCCGCCGCTCGACGAGCTCGTCGACGAGCCCACGAAGCTCGACGCCGACGACGAGAACGACGACACGCTGCTCGCGAAAGCCGCTGCCTGGAACCCGCGCGACCCCGAGTACCAGACCGGATCCTCGCCCGACTGCTCGTACGCGACCGACAGCGCCGTCGCCCACTCCGACTCGAGCCCCAGCAGCACCGCCCACGGCAGCAGCCGCTCGGTCACCTCCACGACCTCCACCGGACCGAGCGTCCGGCGCTGCGCCCCCTCCGGCGACTGCAGGACTGCGAACCGATCCGCCTCCGCCAGCTTCAGATACAGCTCCAGCCCGCGCAGATGATCGCGCAGCTCCGCCCCCGCCGCCGTCACCGGCACCTTCGCCAGCAGCACGCACACCAGCGCCCCGACCGCGATCGCCACCAGCACCAGCACGAACGGCAGCGCCCCGCCGAGCGATGCGACGAGCAGACCCGCACCGCCGACCACCGCGACGATCACGGCCGCGACGGTGGCGAGGATCAGCCAGACCGACCCGCGCACCGTCCCCGGACGCTGCAGCCCCTCCTCCTCGACCCGCTTCGGGAGCGCGCCGAGCAGACCGGTGACCGCCTTGCCGAACTCCTTGTCCTTCCCGGCCAGATCCCGGACGGTACCGGGCGCCGGCGACGGACCGAACGCGATGTCCCGGAAGCGCTGCTCGTCCACCGCCAGCGGACGCGGCCGCCCGGCGCGCCGCAGCGACACCTCGGCCGGATCGAGCACCCGCAGGAGGAACGACGGCTTCCCCTTCGGCCCGTCGACCTCCTCGATCCGGGCGAACCGCCGCACCGCGGAGTCGACCAGCGCCGCCGCGGCGGCCCGCGAGGTCTTCGATCGCAGCTGCGCCGACAGGAACAGCCCCTGCACCGGAGGCTCGTACTCGGCGATGATCGTCGGCCTGCCCGGCGCGTCCTTCAGCACCGTGGCACGCCGTCTCGCGGCCAGGGCCAGCAGGGCCAGCGACGCCGCCAGCCCGAGGAGCTGCACCCACGCCCAGCCGGCCGCGAAGTAGCTGTCGTCCCGCGGCGTGAACGTGCCCGGCGCGAAGCCCAGCGCGATCGTCACGTTCTCCCCCGCCGCGAGGTCGCTGCCGGTGGCGGTGACCACTCCGTCGCCCTCCTCCAGCACGCAGCCGTCCGTCGAGCCGGCGACGCCCCGGTAGCAGGACGCGGTCCCGGTCGCGGCCTCGGCCAGCCCGGGACCCAGCTCCACGCGGATCCGGTAGTCGTCGAACGGCTGGCGCCAGGCGGTGCCGTTCGCGTCCCAGTAGAACTCGTCCTCGCCGCTCGTCGTGCCCGAGGCGGGCAGCGTGACGTTCCGCTGCGTGTAGGTGAACACGTAGGTCTGGCTGCCGCTCACGTAGTCGTCCGCGGCGCTGGTGACGATCAGGAAGCCGTCCTCCGACTCCGTGTCGACGGGTCGGGGCTCGCCGTCGCCGTCCGTCACCGACACGAGGTCGACGTCGGTCGGCCGCCCCTCGAACTCGAGCGGGATCGCCCGCTGCATCCCGCGGTTCTGGTTCGACGGGAACTCGGCGACGAAGGTCTCCTCCGTCGTCAGGACCGACCGGCCCTCGGCGTCGCGGTCGAGCACGAAGTCGGCCGAGTACTCCGAGAAGCGGAAGTCGTCCACGCCCGCTCGCAGTGCGGAGGCCGAGGCGGCGGGCGCTGCGAGCAGCGCCGCGAGGAGCATCCCTCCAACGGTGACCGCGGACAGGACGGCGGAGAGAGTGGCCCTCATGTCCCCGAGCGTAGGCGCGGGACGTGGCCCGCCGCGTCCGCCGAGCGGGCGAGACGTTACCGCAGCAGGAACTGCGTCGTCGACCCGGACGGGATGCCCGCGATCGACACCGAGAGCGAGTACGCGGCACCCTCGGCGGCGACCGCCTCGCGTCCGCCGTCGCACGTGTCGGGCGAGGAGCGGGTGCGGTCCCAGGTGATCGGGCTCCCGGTCACCGTGCGGCCCGACTGCAGCAGCACGTCCAGATCGGAGGCGCCGGTCTGGCAGTCGGTCGAGGACCAGATCGGGTCCGAGCCGCTCGTGATGGTGAAGACCTGCTGCGACGTCCCCGCGTTGATCACGCAGTCCGAGCTCGAGATGTTGGCGAGCGAGAGCGAGAGCTGCGGATTCTCATCCGAGGAGTAGCTCGTCGAGTCCGTGACCGCCGTCACCGCGACCATGTCGGCGGTGCAGTCCGGCACGGCTCCCGATGCCGACGGCATGGTCGAGGGGTAGAGCGTGGGCAGCGGACTGGTCGACGGGCCCGTGCCGTCGGCCGCCGGCCGCGATCCCGCCCACGGCTGGAGCGACAGCAGCACGGCCACGCCGACCACGATCACGAGCAGCGCCAGCAGCACGCCGGCCCTGCGCCTGCGGTACACCCGGGAGGGCAGGCGGCGGGGCGGCGGAGTCACCGGAACAGGCTACGACGCCGCAGCCGTCAGAGCGTCTTCAGCATGCGGGTGTTGCCGAGCGTGTTCGGCTTCACGCGAGCGAGGTCGAGGAACTCCGCGACACCCTCGTCGGGAGAGCGGAGCAGCTCGGCGTACACCTCGGGGTCGACGACCTTCTCGCCGATCGGCGCGTAGCCGTGGCTCCGGAAGAAGTCGACTTCGAAGGTCAGGCAGAACAGGCGCTTGAGCCCCAGTTCGCGCGCGTCGTTCTCGAGCCGCTCCAGGATGTGGTGGCCGACTCCGCGGCCCAGCCAGTCCTGCGTCACGGCGAGGGTGCGCACCTCGGCGATGTCGTCCCACATCACGTGCAGCGCGCCGCAGCCGATCGCGTTGCCCTCGCCGTCCTCGGCGATGCGGAACTCCTGCACCGCGCCGTACAGCACCACTCGGTCCTTGCCCAGGAGGATCCGCTCGTTGACCAGGGGCTCGCTCAGCTCCTGGATGAAGGGGACGTCGCTCGTGCGCGCCCGGCGCACCGGGTACTTCCAATCGGCCATTGGACAAGCGTAGGGCGAAACGACGACGAGCCCGCCCCCTCCGGAGAGGGGCACGGGCTCGTCGTCGTGATGCGGTGCTACGCCATCAGGTCGGGCGTCGCCGGGCCGGCGGTCGCCGCCCCGGTCGTCGCACCGGCGCTGATCGAGATGAGGCGCGGAGTCGTCGTGAAGACGAACTTCCCCTCGGCGAAGTCCACGTGGATGTGGTCTCCGGAGCCGAGCTGGCCGTGCAGGATCTGCTCGGACAGCTGGTCCTCGATCTCGCGCTGGATCGCACGGCGGAGGGGGCGGGCACCGAGGGCCGGGTCGAACCCGACCTCGATGAGGCGCTCCTTCGCCGGCTGCGTCAGCTCGACGGTCATGTCGCGGTCGAGCAGGCGGTCGCCCAGGCGCTTGATGAACAGGTCCACGATCTGGAGCAGCTCGGGCTTGGACAGCTGCGGGAAGACGATGACGTCGTCCACGCGGTTGAGGAACTCGGGCTTGAAGTGCTTCTTGAGCTCCTCGTTGACCTTGCCCTTCATGCGGTCGTAGCCGGTGGCGTTGTCGCCCTCGATCTGGAAGCCGACCGGGCCGCCCGCGATGTCGCGCGCGCCGAGGTTGGTGGTCATGATGATGACGGTGTTCTTGAAGTCGACCACCCGGCCCTGACCGTCGGTCAGGCGTCCCTCCTCCAGGATCTGGAGGAGCGAGTTGAAGATGTCGGGGTGCGCCTTCTCGATCTCGTCGAACAGGACCACGCTGAAGGGCTTGCGGCGGACCTTCTCGGTGAGCTGGCCGCCCTCCTCGAAGCCGACGAACCCGGGAGGGGCGCCGAAGAGCCGCGAGACGGTGTGCTTCTCGCCGTACTCCGACATGTCGAGCGAGATCATCGCGTCCTCGTCGTCGAACAGGAACTCGGCGAGGGCCTTCGCGAGCTCCGTCTTGCCGACGCCCGTGGGGCCGGCGAAGATGAACGATCCGGAGGGGCGCTTGGGGTCCTTCAGACCCGCGCGGGTGCGGCGGATGGTGCGCGAGAGGGCCGCGATGGCCTCCTCCTGGCCGATGACGCGCTGGTGCAGCGCCTTCTCCATGAAGACGAGCCGCGAGGACTCCTCCTCGGTCAGCTTGAACACCGGGATGCCGGTCGCCTGGGCGAGGACCTCGGCGATCAGGCCCTCGTCGACGACACCGGTCGCCTTGACGTCGCCCGACTTCCACTTCTTCTCCAGGCGCAGGCGCTCACCGAGCAGCTGCTTCTCCTCGTCGCGGAGCGACGCGGCCTTCTCGAAGTCCTGGTCCTCGATCGCGGCCTCCTTCGCGGCGCGGACGACGGCGATGCGGTCGTCGAAGTCGCGCAGCTCCGGCGGGGCCGACAGGATCGAGAGGCGCAGGCGTGCGCCGGCCTCGTCGATCAGGTCGATGGCCTTGTCCGGGAGGAAGCGGTCGCTGATGTAGCGGTCGGCGAGGTTCGCGGCCGAGACGATCGCACCGTCGGTGATGGACACCTTGTGGTGCGCCTCGTAGCGGTCGCGCAGGCCCTTGAGGATGTTGATCGTGTGAGGCAGCGACGGCTCCGCCACCTGGATCGGCTGGAAGCGGCGCTCGAGCGCGGCGTCCTTCTCGAAGTGCTTGCGGTACTCGTCGAGCGTGGTCGCGCCGATCGTCTGCAGCTCGCCGCGGGCGAGCAGCGGCTTGAGGATCGAGGCGGCGTCGATCGCGCCCTCCGCGGCCCCTGCGCCGACGAGGGTGTGGATCTCGTCGATGAAGGTGATGATGTCGCCGCGGGTGCGGATCTCCTTCGTCACCTTCTTCAGGCGCTCCTCGAAGTCCCCGCGGTAGCGGGAGCCGGCGATGAGCGAGCCGAGGTCGAGCGTGTAGAGCTGCTTGTCCTTGAGCGTCTCGGGCACGTCGCCGCGCACGATCGCCTGGGCGAGGCCCTCGACGACGGCGGTCTTGCCGACGCCGGGCTCGCCGATCAGGACCGGGTTGTTCTTGGAGCGGCGCGAGAGGATCTGCATCACGCGCTCGATCTCCTTCTCGCGCCCGATGACCGGGTCGAGCTTGTTGTCGCGCGCGGCCTGCGTGAGGTTGCGCCCGAACTGGTCGAGGATCTGCGAGCCGCCCTGGGGCTGCTGCTGCTCTCCTCCGACCGCGACCTGCTCCTTGCCCTGGTAGCCGGACAGGAGCTGGATGACCTGCTGGCGCACGCGGTTGAGGTCGGCGCCGAGCTTGACGAGCACCTGTGCGGCGACGCCCTCGCCCTCGCGGATGAGCCCGAGCAGGATGTGCTCGGTGCCGATGTAGTTGTGGCCGAGCTGCAGAGCCTCGCGGAGCGAGAGCTCGAGCACCTTCTTGGCGCGCGGCGTGAACGGGATGTGGCCCGTCGGCTGCTGCTGCCCCTGGCCGATGATGTCCTGGACCTGCTCGCGCACTGCGTCGAGCGAGATGCCGAGGGACTCGAGCGCCTTGGCGGCCACTCCCTCGCCCTCGTGGATCAGCCCGAGCAGGATGTGCTCGGTGCCGATGTAGTTGTGATTGAGCATCTTGGCCTCTTCCTGGGCCAGGACGACGACGCGCCGTGCGCGATCGGTGAATCTCTCGAACATGCTGTCACTCCCTACGGAACCCGCAGGGGTGGGCTCCGATAGGACGACTGTAACCAGCGCTCCCCCGGGTCGGACCCCCTGTTCGCCCTGGGCGTGCAGCCGATCGGGGAGGCCCGGCGATGCGGGCTCCGGGACGCGATGTCCCGGATGCGCATCATCCGTCCGACGGAGGATGCACGGGACGCTCGACGGCGCCAGGATGGCGACGCGCCTCCGCGGGGGAGGCGCCGCATCTCCGGGGGAATCGTCCGCATGAACCGCACCACCCGTCCGCTGCTCGGCAGCGCGCTCCTCGCCGTCGGCCTCGTCCTCGCGGCGGCATCGCCCGCTGCAGCCGCCACTTCTGTCGCCGGCGTCGAGGGCGAGGAGATCTTCGAGTACAACGGGGGCGGCATCACCGTCGACGCAGGACCCGACTACGCCGGGTACGACGTCTTCGTCCAGGCGCAGACGCCCCGCTCCATCGCGGGCTACGAGAACGGGGGCGTCTGGACGATCCGGAAGGCCTCTCTCGACGCCGAGGGATCCGCACGGGTCGTCAACTTCGCCGGTCCCGTCAACCTGTACTTCTTCAGCCCGAGCGCCCCGCACACCGGTCTCGAGCTGCCCGAGCCCGACGCGACCGCCTCCGTCTACCGCGGCGGCGAGATCGAGTACGACGTGGATCCGGAGGCGGGCACCGCTGTCGTCGACGGAGCGGTCCCGTCCGTCGTCGCCCCGGCCTTCAGCAGCTTCGAGCCGTACATCGTCCCGTTCACGCTCGCCTCGGTCGCGCCCGAGAGCTACACCGTCGGCGTGCCGTTCGATCTCACCTTCTCGGACCTCGACTGGGCGACGCCGGGTGATCTCGACGGCCAGCAGACCACCACGATCGTCTACTCCGAGCGGGCCACGATCGGCGCCTCGACGATCGCGGGCGGCTCCGTCACGACCACGATCGGCGCCGAGTACACGGCCGACCCCCGCACGGTGGCCCTGATGGACGGCTACGGCCGGATCCTCACCACCGCGACCCTCGACGGAGGCGCCGCCGCGGCTCCCGAGACGACTCCGACCGCAGCGCCCGCCACCACGCCCGTCGCCGCGGCACCCGTCGCGCACACCGGCTCGAAGCCCGGCTCGAAGCCCGGCGCGCACCTCGCCGAGACGGGCGCCGAGGCGGGCACGGGAGCACTGCTGGCCGGCCTGCTGCTCGCCGCCGGCGCCGGAGGCCTCCTGGTCGCCCGACGCCGCAGCGCGAGCGTCTGACGCACGACGACGGAGCGGTCGGACCCGAGCTGCGCGAGCACTCCGGCCCGTCCGCTCCGATCAGCACGAGGCGAGCACTCCTGGCGGTGCTCGCCTCCGTCGTGCCCGGGCTGGGCCATCGGCTGCTCGGTCGACCGCGCGCGGCCGCCGTCCGCGCGGCCGTCGGCCTCGCGACGGTCGTGGCGATCGCCGCGGCGGCCCTGGTCGTGCTGCGCGATCCCCGCGCCTCGTGTGCCTCGCGACCGACACCCGCGCACTTCGGCTGCTCGGCGTCGGCGGCCTGCTCGTCGGGCTGATCTGGGCGTCCGGTCCGGTCGCCGCCGCCGTGCTCGCCCGCCGCGGCCGTGCTCCGGCGACCGCCCTCGCTCTCGTCACCGCGCTCGCCGTCCTGATGCCCCTCGGAGCGACGACCTGGTGGGTCTCGACCGTCTCGGCGCAGCACCGCCTCCTGACCGCGATCTCCGCCTCCGGCGCAGGGGCCGAGCCCGTCGACGGCCGGTACAACGTCCTGGTGATGGGGATCGACGAGGATCCGCTGCGCGACCAGGTGCTGCTGCCCGACTCCCTGACCCTGGTCAGCGTCGACGCGGTGACCGGCCGGAGCGTGCTGTTCGGGATCCCGCGCACCGCCGCGAACTTCCTGTACCCCGCCGGCTCGGCCCTCGCCCGCGCCCTGCCGGAGGGCACCCGCTGCCTCGCCGGCTGCGGCATCAATCACACCTACCAGTACGGGATCGAGCATCCGGAGCTCTACCCCGGCAGTGAGGACCCGGGTGCGGATGCGATGCGCGACGCGGTCGAGGGCTTCACGGGTCTGCCGGTCTCGGCGACCGTCTCGATCCGAATGAGGGGATTCGTCGATCTCGTCGACGCCCTCGGCGGAGTCTCGGTCGTCGTGAACCGGCCCGTCCTGCAGGCGGGCGTGCCCGACGACGGCAGCGGCCGCCCCGTGGAGTACGGGCCGCCCCTCCCGGTCGGGCTCCAGCACCTCGACGGCAGTGAGGCGCTCTGGTTCGCCCGCTCGCGCGTGAACACCTCGGACGCGGACCGCTCCGAGCGGCAGGGCTGTCTGCAGGCCGCCCTGTTCCGCCAGGCCGACCCGCTCACGGTCCTGACCCGCTTCGACGCCCTCGCCCGCGCGGGCGGTGAGAACGTCTCCACGAGCCTGCCCGCCGCGTCCCTCCCCGCACTCGCCCGCCTCGCCGTCAGCGCCCGGGAGCACCCGTTCGTGCGCGTGGAGCTCGGCCTCCCCCTCACGCTGCCCGAGCAGCCCGACACGGCACTCGTCCATCGCACCGTGGCCGCCACCATCGCCGGCGGCGGTGGAGTCGACGCGACGGTGATCGAGGTACCGGAGGCGGGGGCGCCGGTGCAGGCACCCGCGGTCACCGTTCCCGCCGAGCCGCTGTCCTCCGTGCCGGCGGAGCCCGCCTGCAGCGTCCCCTGATGCTCCTCAGCGGATCCCCGGCGCTCCTCCGCAGCTCCATGCGCAGGCATACACTTCCCGCATGAGCAACCTGGAGAAGCACCCGGACGAGCACCCGGTGCCCTCCGCCCGCGGCGCGGCGGTCGGCTCTCCCGGCGTCGAGGTCCTGGAGGCGCGCCTCGTGCCCCTCGGGGGCCCGCGCGCCATCGAGGTGCGGCGCACTCTTCCGCAGCGCTCGCGGTCGACCATCGGCGCCTGGTGCTTCGCCGACCACTACGGGCCGGTGACGCTGGGCGAGGAGGCCGGGATGGACGTGCCTCCGCACCCGCACACCGGGCTCCAGACCGTCAGCTGGCTGTTCGAGGGCGAGATCGACCACCGCGACAGCGTCGGGAGCCACCAGCTCGTGCGGCCGGGCGAGCTCAACCTGATGACCGCGGGCAGCGGCATCTCGCACTCCGAGGTCTCGACGGGCGGCGCTCCCGTGCTGCACGGCATGCAGCTGTGGGTCGCCCTGCCCGAGAGCGCCAGGGGCATCGCCCCGTTCTTCGAGCACCACCGCGGCGTCCGCGTCGATCTGCCGGGCGCGGTGGTCCGCGTGTTCGTCGGAGGGATGCTGGGCGCCTCGGTGCCCGCGAGCACCTTCACTCCGCTCCTCGCCGCGCAGATCGACCTCGAGCCGGGGGCGTCGATCGACCTGCCGGTCGACACGGGCTGGGAGCACGGCGTGCTGGTCGACTCCGGCCCGGTCGTCATCGAGGGGGTCGAGGTCGCGCGGTCCGATCTGGCCTACGTCGCGCCCGGCCCGCAGGCCCTGCGCCTGTCGGTCGGCGACGCGGGCGGACGCGTCGTCCTGATCGGCGGCGAGCCCTTCGAGGAGGACCTCGTGATGTGGTGGAACTTCGTCGGCCGACGCCACGACGACATCGAGGCCGCGCGTGAGCGCTGGCAGGCCGACGTGATCGGCGGAGGGGACCCCGCGGGCCCGTTCGGCACCGTCACCGGCTACGACGGCCGCGCCCTCCCGGCGCCGACCCTCCCGACGGTGCGGCTGAAGCCGCGCCGCCGGGTCTGATCGAGGCGCGCCGGGTCGCTCAGGACTCCGTCGCGGCACTCGCCTTGTCGGCGCCGCTCTGCTGCTCGCCGCTCTCGTGGCCGCCGCTCTCGGCTTCCTTCTGCGCCGCCTTCTCGGCCGCCGCCCGGTCGGTCGCCTCCGCCGACTCGCGGAAGGCCCGGCGCGGATCCTGCGTCGCACTCATCGGCGAGAGGTCGCGCGAGCCGATCGCGTCGACCAGCCAGCCCGAGATCACGCGCCACTTGCGGTCCAGGGTCGGCATCGCCGCTCCGTGGTAGGCCCGGTGGGCGAGCCAGGCGAGCGGGCCGCGCAGCTTGACGCCCTTGATCACGCCCGCGCCCTTGCCGATGCCGTACTCCGCGACGGTGCCGACGGAGACGTGCCGGTACTCCTCGACGGTGCCGCCGGTGAGGTCGGCGATGATGTTCGCCGCGAGCAGCTTGGCCTGGCGGACCGCGTTCTGCGCGTTCGGCGGGTAGTACGCCGGCTGCTTCTCGGAGGTGAGGTCCGGGATCTGCGCACCGTCGCCGGCCGCCCACGCGCCGGGCACCGGGGTGCCGTCCCCGCGGATCACGCGCAGCCGCGCATCCGCCATCACGTGCCCGCGCGGGCCCCGGGGCGCGTCCGTGGCGTCGAGGACCGGGTTGGGCTTCACCCCGGCCGTCCAGACGATGGTCGCCGACGGGATCCGCTCGCCGCTCGAGAGCTCGACGACGCCGTCCTCGCAGGAGGGCATCGTGGTCTTCAGGTGCACGTGCACGCCGCGGGCGCGCAGGTGCTCGAGCGTCCACTTCGAGAGCTCGGGGCCGACCTCGGGCGCGACCCGGTCGAGCGCCTCGACGAGGTGCCAGGTCACGTCCCCCATCGAGAGCGAGGGCTGCGCGGCGAGCGTGCGACGGCTGAGGTCGAGCAGCTCGCTCAGCGCCTCGACGCCCGTGTAGCCCCCGCCGACGAAGACGAAGGTGAGCAGTCGCCGGCGCTCCGCCGGATCGGTCGTGAGCGCCGCCCGCGCGATGTTCTCGATGACGCGGTCGCGCAGGTGCGCAGCCTCCTCGAGGGTCTTGAAGCCGATGCCGTGCTCGGCGAGCCCGGGGGTCGGGAAGGTGCGCGTGACGGCGCCCAGGGCGAAGACCACCTGGTCGAAGGCGAGGGTGCGCGTCGAGCCGTCGAGCGCGGCGACCGTGGCGCTGCGCTCCTCGAGGCTCACTCCGGTGATCGCTCCGCGGATCACACGCGTGCGCTTGAGGGCCGAGATCAGCGGGACGGTCACGTGCCGGGGCTGCACGTGCCCGCCGGCGACCTCAGGCAGCAGCGGCTGGTAGGTCATGTAGGGGTTGGGCTCGACGACCGTGACGTCGATCGGAGCGAGTCCCCGGCGCTTCTCGAGCCCCCACGCCGTGTAGAGGCCGACGTACCCGCCGCCGAGGATGAGGATGCGCGTGGTTCCGGATGCCGTCATGTCGGTCCCTTCTCGGACCCGGCGCGACGAGCGGCCGGGTGCAGCGGTGCGGAGGAGTGTCCGACGCTACGCCGAGGGCCTCTCGGCGGACAGGGCCTTGCGCCCGCGCGGCCGAGCGGCAAGAGTGCTGCGGCTCAGCCGACGGCGCGCTCCTCCTCGCGCAGGCGCCGCCGGTACTCGCTGGGCGAGAGCCCCGTCTGGGTGGCGATCGCGCGGCGCAGCCGCTCGGGCGACGAGAACCCCGCGCGCCGCGCGATGTCGCTGAGAGGCAGGTCGGCTCCCTCCGGACCGCCGACGATCCGGAGCGCGTTCTCGGTGCGCACCGTCGAGATGAGCTCCCGCAGCGTCGTGCCGCGCTCGTCGGCGATCGCCCGCTGCAGCGTGCGCAGGCTCACCCGGCAGCGGCGGGCGACGGTGCCGGGATCGAGGCCCGGATCGGCGTGGTCGGCCCGCACGACCCGCTCGGCCGCCTCGACCATGTCGTGGATCCCCATCCGCTCGGGCGACGGGTCGGCCCGCTCGGAGTCGAGGATCCGGCCGAGGCGCTGCACCGCGTCCTTCAGGTACTCGGCCTGCACCCCGTGCCCGATGTCGAGGTCGGCGAGGAACACCCGCAGCACCGAGCGGGCGGCGTCCGTGAGCGGCGACGCCGGGACGTACCGCGGCGGCTCCGGCCTCCTGGAGCGCTCGGCGGCCGGCACGGCGAGACGCAGGACGAGCAGCCGGACCGGCCGGCGCGCCGACACGACGACCGGCACGTCGGACGACAGCGCGAGTACCCCCTCCGACACCGTGATCGTGCCGGCCGAGGACTCCACGACGAGCTCCCCCTCCATCGGCAGGAGCAGGACCGTCGAGGGCTCGACCACGCGGTCGCTCGGCCAGCGGACCACGAGCGGGCCGCTGACGACGTGCAGCGCCCGCACGCCGTCGACGCCGGCGAGGGCGAGATCCATCCGGAAGGCGAGCGGCAGGTGGACGTCGACGTCGGCCGATCGGCGCAGCGCGGCGACGCCGTCGGTGCCGCGCAGGCGGACGGTGCGGGCGCCCGCTCCGACCGGGATGCTGGCGGGGTTCTGCAGGACGGGGCGTGGGACCACGGTGGCGACTCCGATCGTGAGCACGGCCGCCGCGGAGGCGCCGTCTCTCGGAGCCTAGGAGAAGTGAGACTTGCTCGTCTCCGCCCAGAAAGGGGGCACGCGTGTCACTGCAGAGCGGAGGTGAGCCTCGCGAGGTTGTCGAGGATCGTCGAGCGCAGCGGCTGCCGGCGCCACTCCCGCAGCGTCAGCTCGCGCGAGTGCTCGCGGTAGTCCTGCTGGACCTGGCGCAGGTCCTCCACGAACTCGGCTCCGCGCACCATCAGCGACACCTCGAGGTTCAGCGTGAACGAGCGCATGTCCATGTTGCTGGAGCCGATCACGGCGACGTCGTCGTCGATCGTGAAGTGCTTCGCGTGCAGGATGGTCGGAGCCCGGTACATCCAGATCCGCACGCCGGCTGTCAGCAGCGTCTCGTAGTACGAGCGCTGCGCGTGGTAGACGACCGCCTGGTCGCCGATCTCGGAGACGAACAGCTCGACGTGGATCCCCCGGCGCGTGGCCGTCGTGATGGCGTAGAGCATCGCCTCGTCCGGCACGAAGTACGGGCTCGTGATGATGATCGACTTCTGCGCCGAGTAGAGCAGGGTGAGGAACAGCCGCAGGTTGTTCTCTCCGTCGAATCCCGGCCCGCTCGGCACGACCTGGCAGTCGATGGTGTCGCGCTGCTGCAGCGCCTCCATCGGCTCGGACTCGCGCAGCAGCAGCTCGTCGGTCTCGCTGTACCAGTCGGTGATGAAGATGGCGTTCAGGCCCTGCACGACCGGCCCCTCGAGCCGCACCATCAGGTCGTGCCAGTGCAGGCCGCGGCGGATGTTGCCGCGCTTGTTGTAGCTGGAGTCGACCACGTTCTGCGAGCCCATGAAGGCCGCGTTGCCGTCGACGATCAGGAGCTTGCGGTGGTTGCGGAGGTCGGGGCGCTGGTACTGCCCGCGCCACGGGCGCACGGGCAGCATGTAGGACCAGTGCGCGCCGGCCTGCCGCAGACGGCGCAGCCGGCGGTAGGTGCCCGCCGCGTAGCCCGGCACGCGGATCGACGCGATGTGGTCGAGCAGGATCCTCACCCGCACGCCCCGGGCGACCGCCCGGTCGAGCGCGTCGAAGAACGGCTCGGTGGTCGCGTCGGCGGCGAGGATGTAGAACTCGCAGTGCACGTAGCGGCGCGCCCGGTCGATCTCGGCCGCCATCGCGCGGATCGTCTGCTCGTAGTCGCCCTGCAGCCGGGCGTCGTTGCCGCCGACCAGGGGCATGGCGCCGAGATTGCGGTTGAGGGTCACGACCGACTCGAGCCACTGCGGCCACGGGTGGTTGCGGGCGACCCGGTCGATGCCCTCCGTGGACTCGAGGATGAACCGGTTGATCTCCTCCTGCTTGCGCCGGCGCTTGCGCGGCAGGCGGTAGCTGCCGATGAAGAGGAACAGCAGGATGCCGACGTAGGGGATCAGGAAGATCGCCATCAGCCAGGCGAGGCCGGTGGTGGGGCGGCGGTTGCGCGGCACCACGATGACGGCGACGACGCGCACGACGAGCTCCACGACGATCGCGCCGATCGCGAGGACGAGCGACCAGTCCGGTTGCGGCACCGCGTCTCCTCGCCGTTCGCGTGCAGGGGGTCGGCGGCGGTGCGGTCTGCGCGCCGCTCCCCGATCCGGGGTCGGTCAGGACGGGTCGGTCAGGAGGCGTCGCGCGGAGGCAGGCCGCGGCGGGCGCGCTCCTTGGCCTCGATGCGGTCGTAGGCGCGGCGCTCGTTGCGGTCGGAGCGGATCATCGCGCGCATGATGAACCAGAAGAGGAGGCCGATGCTGACGGTCGGCAGAAGAGCCCACAGCCCCTGATTCCAGATCTCCCAGTCCATGCGGCGATCCTACCCGGGCGCGCCGGACCGGGCCTGGGGATGTCCGTGACGCGAGTGTCAGCCGCTCTCGACGGACTTGTTGAGGGCGGCCGCATCGGCGTTCAGACCCTCGAGCTCGCTGCGGAGCGCGTCGTACGCCGCGATGTCCGCGTCGATCACGTCGCGCCGGGCGTCGATACCCTCTCCGCGGGCCAGCAGATCGGCGCGGGCGGCGTCGAACGCGGACTGCGAGGCGAAGTCGCCGCTGTCGGCGCGCGAGTTGAAGGCGTCGATCTCGGCGTTCAACGCGTCGTACTCGGCGTTGTTCGCCTCGACCCTCGCCGTTAGGTCGACGTAGGAGGCCTCGATCCGGGCGACGAGGTCGGTGATGCGGTTCTCGAGGTCGGTGAAGACCGCCTCGTAGCGCGCGTTCAGTCCGACGACCACCGAGCGGTCGGTGAAGTACTGCGCGTAGTGCGCCTCGAGGGCCGGCGGCAGGTCGACCGCCTCGGTGCCCAGGATGGAGTGGAGCTCGTTGACGCGCTCGCCCAGTCCGCCGGTGCGGTAGAGCTCGAGGCGCTCGGCGACCGTGCCGCCCTCGGGCAGCGTCTCGTACGCGGCCTCGAGCTGCGCGCCCAGGTCGCTCCGCTCGGCGTCGTCCAGCCGGTCCCAGGCCGCGTGCAGCATCTCGTGCGCCGCGGTGACGTCGCGGATGCCGTCGAGATCGGGGTTGTCGACGTCCGAGATGTAGATGTCCCGGCCGGTGTAGCAGCCGAGCACGATCTCGTCGGAGGCGCCGTAGCCGCAGAGCTCGTTGAAGCCCGTGGTCGGCTCGACCGACGGGTGCGAGGCGTAGTAGAGGGCGCGCCCGCGCGTGGACATGGCGGTGCGCTCCGCGAATCCGGCGACGGTGGCGTCGGGCGCGAACGCCTCGGCCGCCTGCCGGTCCGCGACGGCCGCTCCGAGGTCGCGGGAATCGGCGAGGACGGACGCCGCGACCACCGTGCCCACTCCGAACTGCGCGATCGTGAGCACGCCGGCGACCGCGATCGCGACGATGCTGGATGCCCGGACCACGTCTCCCCCGTCCGGCCGCGAGGGCCGCCGTCGTGCTCGGCGGGGGCGGACCCGCCGTCCGTCCAGGCTACTTGACGAGCGGGAACAGGATCGTCTCGCG
The DNA here is from genome assembly GCF_001995175.1 of Rathayibacter rhapontici. Classification (GTDB taxonomy): domain Bacteria; phylum Actinomycetota; class Actinomycetes; order Actinomycetales; family Microbacteriaceae; genus Rathayibacter. The sequence continues at coordinate 14,667 of NZ_MUKN01000010.1, read as the reverse complement.
GATCCCGAGGCCGGTGATGGCCATCAGGAGCCGGTCGATGCCCATGCCCATGCCACCCGTCGGCGGCATGCCGTGCTCGAGGGCGCGCAGGAAGTCCTCGTCCAGGCGCATGGCCTCGTCGTCGCCCGCGGCCGCCTGGCGCGCCTGCTCGACGAAGCGCTCCCGCTGCACGACGGGGTCGATGAGCTCGGAGTACCCGGTCGCGAGCTCGAAGCCGCGGACGTAGAGGTCCCACTTCTCGACGACGCCGGGGATGCTGCGGTGCGCGCGCACGAGCGGCGAGGTGTCGACGGGGAAGTCGAGCACGAAGGTGGGGCGGGTGAGCCCGCCCTTGACGAAGTGCTCCCACAGCTCCTCGACGTACTTGCCGTGCGTGGGCACGTGCACCTCGACGCCCTCGCGCTCGGCGAGCGTCTCGAGCTCGACGAGCGGAGTCTCCGGGGTGATCGCGATGCCGGCGGCCTGCGAGAGGCTCTCGTACATCGAGATGCGGTCCCACTCGCCGCCGAGATCGAACTCGGTGCCGTCGGCCCAGGTGACCACGTGAGATCCGGCGACGGCGAGCGCCGCGTTCTGGATCAGCTCCTGCGTGAGGTCGGCGATCGAGGTGTAGTCGCCGTAGGCCTGGTACGCCTCGAGCATCGCGAACTCGGGCGAGTGGGTCGAGTCGGCGCCCTCGTTGCGGAAGTTGCGGTTGATCTCGAAGACCCGGTCGATGCCTCCGACGACGGCGCGCTTGAGGTACAGCTCGGGGGCGATGCGGAGGTAGAGCTCGGTGTCGAACGCGTTCGAGTGCGTCGCGAACGGGCGGGCCGACGCTCCGCCGTGCATGACCTGCAGCATCGGCGTCTCGACCTCGAGGAAGCCGTGCGAGGAGAAGGTGCTGCGGAGGGACGCGTTGACCGCCGCGCGGGTGACGACCGTCTCGCGGGCCTGCGGACGCACGATCAGGTCGAGGTAGCGCTGGCGCATGCGGGTCTCGTCGCCGAGCTCGTTGTGCAGGTTCGGCAGCGGGAGGATCGCCTTCGCGGCGATGGTCCAGCTCGACACCCAGACGCTCAGCTCGCCGCGCTTGCTCGAGAGCACCTCGCCCTCGACGAACAGGTGGTCGCCGAGGTCGACGAGCTCCTTCCACAGGGCCAGCGACTCCTCGCCCACGTCGCCGAGCGAGACCATGGCCTGGATGCGCGAGCCGTCGCCGGACTGCAGCGTCGCGAAGCAGAGCTTGCCGGTGTTGCGCTGGAAGACCACGCGGCCGGCGAGGCCGACCCGCTCGCCCGTGCGCACATCGGGCTCGATGCCCTCGTGCCGCGCGCGGACCGCGGCGATGGTGTCGGTCACTCCGACCGCCACCGGGTAGGCGCCGCCGCCGAGGTCCTCGCCCGCGCGCTCGATCAGCCGCTCGCGCTTGGCGAGGCGCACGGCCTTCTGCTCGGACGCCTCCTCGGCGGAGAGCTCGGTCGGGGGCACGGGGGCGTCGGGGGTGTCGGCCATGTCGGGGCGCAGGTGCTTTCGGTCGGGGGCGGAGGGGCGCGATCAGGCGAGCAGGATCGGGCCGTTGTCGAGGAGCCGGGTGGATCCGACGATCGCGGCGACGAGCACGAGGGCCGGGCCGCGATGGTCGTCGTCGACCGGGAGGAGCGTCGCCGGGTTCACGACGACGAGGTAGTCCAGCTTAACCAGCGCCTCGCCCATCGCCGCCGACTGGGCGGCCGCGATCACGGCGTCGATCCCGCCGTCGGCCGCGGAGGCGGCGGCCTCGAGCACGTGCGGGACGGTGCGCGCGGCGCGGCGCTCACGGGGGTCGAGGTAGCGGTTCCGGCTCGAGAGGGCGAGGCCGTCCTCCTCGCGGACCGTCTCGACGGCCTCGATCGCGACGGGCACGTCGAGGTCGCGCACCATGCGGCGCACGAGGAACAGCTGCTGCGCGTCCTTCTGCCCGAAGAACGCCACGTCGGGCTGCACGATGTGGAGCAGCTTCGCGACGACGGTGAGCATGCCGTCGAAGTGGCCCGGGCGGGAGCGCCCCTCGTAGAGGGTGCCGACGTGTCCGGCGACGACGCGGGTCGACGTGGGTCCGTCCGGGTACATCTCCGCGACCGACGGCGCGAAGACGACGTCGACGCCCTCGGCCTCCAGCAGCGCCGTGTCGGCGGCGAGGTCGCGCGGGTAGCGGTCGAGGTCCTCGGTGGGGCCGAACTGCAGCGGGTTCACGAACACCGACACGACGACGAGGTCGGCGCTCGCGCGTGCGGCGTCGACGAGGGCGAGATGGCCGTCGTGCAGGGCGCCCATCGTGGGGACGAGGGCGACGCGGGATCCGGCGCGACGCGCCTCCGCCACCCGCTCGCGGAGGGCGTCGATGCGTTCGATGGTGCTGATCACCCGACGATGCTACCGGCGGCGCGCCCCTCCCCCTGCTGATCGAGCAGCCCGCGCAGCGGGCGTCTCAAGGTCCACCGGCGCCCGGACATCACGCTCGGAGGACGGGGGTCTCGATACGCCCCTGCGGGGCTACTCGACCAGCGAGCTCTCGGCACCCCGCCTCCTCCTGCTGATCGATCAGCCCGCGCAGCGGGCGTCTCGAGATCCACCATCGCTGAGGCGGGCGGGGCGGTCAGCCGGCGGCGCGGCGGAGGGCGTCGTCGACGGAGGAGCGGACGAGGCTCGAGAGGAAGAAGCCCGGCTTCTCGACGCCGATGCCCGCCAGCAGGCCGGCGGCCTGGTCGACGATGGCGCTCGAGAACGTGGTGGCGGTCGAGACGGCCTCCGCGTAGGCGGCGCGGTCCGTCTCGGCGACGGTCACCGGCTCGCCGCCCATCTCGACGACGAGCGCCTGCGCGATCGGGAGGACGGGACCCGGTGCCGTGACGGCGAAGTAGGTCTCGACGAGGCGCGCGAGGTCGAGGCTGGTGCCGCTGAACGCCATCGCGGGGTGCACGGCAAGCGGGATGATTCCGGCCGCGAGCGCGGGGGCGAGGATCCCGACCCCGTGCTCGGGGGCGGTGTGCAGGACGAGCTGGCCCGGCTGCCAGACCCCGGCGGCGGCGAGTCCGGCGGTCAGCGCGCCGAGCTCGTCGCCCGGGACCGCGAGCACGACGAGCTCGCTGCGCTCGACGAGCTCGGGGATCGCGAGGATCGGCGCTCCCGGGAGCAGAGCGTCGGCGCGCTCGCGGCCGGCCTCGCTCGTGGTGGCGACTCCGACGATCGCGTGGCCGGCGCCGGCGAGGGCGGCACCGAGCACGGGGCCCACGCGGCCGGCTCCGATGATCCCGACGCCGAGGCGTCCGTCGCGGCGGGGCTCAGGCATACGGGTCTCCTTCGGGGGCGGGCCACGACGGGGCGGTCGCGGCGGACGGGGCGGACGGGGCGGTCGCGGCGGACGCGCGCCTCCCCCACAGGTGGCTCGCGTCGCGATCGGCCGCGCGCACTCCGGCGTGCGCCAGAGCGTCGAAGAACGCGATCCCGTCGGCCGCGCCCATCACGGGCACCATCGGAGTGACGGGGCCGGCGACCGTGTGCACGCGGGCCGACGCGAGCCCCAGCAGGCGCTGGAGCGGTCCCTGCTGGACGCCGATGCTCTGCATGCGCGCGAGCGGCACGACGGCGACGCGCCGCCAGACGGCTCCGCTGCGCAGGATCACCACGTCGTCGGTGAGCCGGTAGCCGGTGCGGCGCCACGAGAACGGGCGGAGCCAGGCCGCGGCCCGGGGCGCCCGGGTGAAGCCGGCGGCGTCGCGGTGCCGCAGGGCGTCGCCGACCGGAGTGGCCTCTGCACCCTCCGCGGCGCCCGGCAGCAGCAGCCCGAGCACCTTCTCGACGTCGCGCAGATCGCCGACCGGCAGGATCGTGGTGTTCGGCTGCCCGTTCGCGCCCTGCGAGGCGGCGTGGCCGGCGCGGTCGATCTTCACCTGCCACCAGCCGAAGGGCCGCCAGAGCAGCGGCTGCGTGATCTCGACCGCGTGGACGCGGCCGGGCGGGAGGGTGTCGCTGCTGGTCGAGAAGACGCCGTAGCCGACGCGGACGCCGTCGGGGGTGGCCGCGATCGAGTAGCGCAGCGAGCGGACGAACTGGCGCACGTAGTAGCTGCCGGAGCCGAGGAGGCCCGGCAGGATCGCGATCAGCACGTAGGGCGAGCCGTGCACCGCGACGAGCACCACCGCCACGATCGACGCCGCCAGGAACAGGGTGAAGCCGCTGAAGACGAGCGAGCCCAGCAGTCGGCCCGGCGGGATCGACACGATCGACTCCGGGGGCGTGCCGTCGTCGTCCGTGCCGCCGAACTCCTCCAGCCGGCGCGCGAGGAAGCCGCCGGCCGGCGCCTCCCCCGGCACGACCGTCTCGTGCTCGCGGACGCCGGAGGCGAGCCGCAGGATGTCGCGGCGGAGCGCGTCCACCAGCCGGGAGCCGAGATACGAGAGCTGCACGTTGGCGTCCTGGCCCGCGACGCCGACCTCGAGCTTCGCGGCGCCGAAGATCCGCGCGACGAGGGGGCGCTGCACCGCGATGCCCTGGATGCGGTCCAGGCGCGCCCGGCGGTTCGTGCGGAACAGCACGCCCGAGCGCACCTCCACGACCTCCTCGGTGATGCGGAAGGTGTGCATCCGCCACGACAGCCAGAAGGCGAAGACCGCGACGCCGAGCCCGACGGCCACCACGAGCAGCGCCCAGCCGATCAGCCCCCGCTCCACGAGCTGGTCGACGGGATCGCCGCTCTCGTAGCCGCCGGGGCCGGGCAGGAACAGCTCGACGAAGCGCTCGCGGAGGTTCGTGATCAGGATGCCCAGCACGACGATCAGGCCGATGCCGCCCTTGAGGACGGGCGTCGCCGGGTGGAGGCGGTGCCACTCGCCGTCGGCGAGGTCGGTCTCGATGCCGCGGACCGGCGCCTCGGCAGCGCCGCTCACAGCCCTGCCCGGCGCGACTCGGCGAGCGCGACGAGGCTGTCGCGCAGCTCCTCCGCGTCGGCCTCGGCCAGGCCGGGGATGCTCACCCCGGTCGCCGCGGCGGCGGTCACGAAGCGCAGGTCGGCGAGGCCCAGCGCCCGGGCGAGCGGGCCGCGGTTGACGTCGATGAGCTGCATCCGGCCGTAGGGCACGGACACGAAGCGCTGGAACATGATGCCGCGGCGGAAGAGCAGGTCGTCCTGGCGGAGCAGGTAGCCGTAGGACCGGGCGCGGCGCGGCGCGACGATCAGGAGGGTCAGCGCGAGCGCGGCGGCGGCGAGGAGCGCGATCCAGGCCCAGCCGACTCCGACGAGCCACAGCACGACGGGCACGGCGAGCAGCACCACGCTCGAGACGACGGCCGACACGATCTCGACGGCGATGTAGCGGGGCGAGACGCGGCGCCAGTCCCCGGTCAGCTCGAGGCGGGTTCCGGGCGGGCTCTGCGGGGCCTGCGACGCGGGCGGCTCGTCGTGCGGGAGCGGCTCCGCTCGCTCGCGGCGCGCCTCCTCCTCGAGTCGCGCCTCGCGGCGGGACTGCGGCTGGGGCTGGTCCGTCATGCTCACGTACTCCTGTCGGCGACCCTCGGGCCGCCGGCGTCAGGCGCGGTTCGCCTCGCCGACGACGGTGTCGTCGTCGTCATCGCTCGGCGGGATGGTGCAGAGGTGCTCGGCGACCAGTCCGGCCACCAGCAGGACGATCGATCCCGCGATCGTGGCGACGTCCTGCCACACGGAGCCTAGCGAAGGCACCGAACGGCTCAGCAGGTAGACCAGGATCCCGCCCGAGGCTCCCAGCAGCAGCGCTCCGACCAGGCTCGAGGCCTTCGCGAGCACCACGACGCGCATCGCGCGGAACGGATCGATCCGTCGGCGCAGCGTCCCCGTGGTGGCCCGGTGGATCGGGATCGCGAAGGCGAGCACCACGGCCGCGACGACCACCAGGGTCAGCGGCACCGTCAGCGGCGGGAGCAGGACGGGGCGGCCGGAGGAGGCGATCGCCAGGTCGAGGAGGAACCCCGCCACGGCGCCCGCGAGGGCGAGGCCGAGCAGGGTGCTGAGGCGGGTGCGCGTCACGGAGTGCTGCTCTCGGGGTCGGGTGTTCCGGGGGCGGTGCTCGTCGGTGCGCTCGCGGCGCGGGCGCCCCTCCACGCTATCGCTCCGGGCCACGGATGCACCGGGTCGCTCGCCCGGGCCCGCAGCTGCGCCACGGGGCCGTGCCCCGGCAGAGCCGCGTCGGGCTCGACGTCGAGCCACGGCTCGAGGACGAACGCGCGCTCGGCGGCGCGGGGGTGCGGGAGGGTGAGGTGCGGGTCGTCGCGCACGACGGCTCCGACCGCGATCAGGTCGATGTCGAGCGTGCGGTCGCCCCAGCGCTCCTCGCCCTCGACCCGGAGGCGGCCGCCGGCCCGCTCGATCGCGGACGTCGCCGCGAGGAGGTCCTCGGGATCGAGCGTCGTGGATCCGGTGACCACCGCGTTGAGGTAGCCGGGCGCGTCGTGGTCGACGCCGTCGAGCTTCCACGCGGGGGTCTCGACGACCTTCGAGACGGCGTGCACCCGCAGGCCGGGAGTAATCGCGAGCGCGCGGACCGCGTCCTCGAGGTGGCCGAGGCGGTCGCCGAGATTGCTGCCGAGGGCGAGCACGACCCGGCGCTCCGGGAGGATCCGCTCCTGCCGCGGCCTCACGAGCGGGCCCGGGTGATCTGCACGGCGACGTCGTCGAACGGCAGCGGGATGGGCGCGTCGGGCTTGTGCACCGTGATGCGCACCACGTCGCCGCCGCGAAGCCGAGCGCGACGGCGGCGAGGCGCTCGGCGACCGTCTCGATGAGGTCGACCGGGTCGCGGGTCACCGCGTCGGCCAGAGCGATCGCGAGCTCGCCGTAGTGGACCGTCTCGGCGAGGGCGTCGGCTCCGGCGGCCGGTGCGACGTCGAGCCAGACGGTCGCGTCGATCACGAAGTCCTGGCCGTTCTCGCGCTCGAAGTCGAAGACGCCGTGGTGCGCGCGCACGCGCAGCCCGGTCAGGGTGATCGAGTCGCGCAGGGCGAGAACGGCGGGGTCGACGGCGGGCGGTTCGGACTCGGTCACGGGAGCTCCTCGTGCAGGCGGGCGGAGAGCGCCAGAGCGCGGGCGCTCGAGCGGACGTCGTGCACCCGGACACCCCAGGCGCCGCGGTCGGCGGCGAGGAGGCTGAGCATGGCGGTGACGTCGTCGCGCTCGGCGGCGGCGGCCTCGGCGGCGAACGGAGCGAGGAAGCGCTTGCGCGAGTGCCCGACGAGCACCGGGAATCCGAGCGACACGATCGAGTCGAGGTGCGCGAGGAGGGCCCAGTCGTGGCCGCCGTTCTTCGCGAAGCCGAGTCCCGGATCCAGGATCAGGCGGTCGTCGCGGATGCCCGCCTCGCGCGCCGCGTCGATCCGGCGCTCGAGCTCGCCCCGCACCTCGCCCACGACGTCGGCGTAGGAGGCGAGCGCGTTCATGTCGGCGCTGTGGCCGCGCCAGTGCATGGCGATGTAGACGGCGCCGCGCTCGGCGACGAGCGGCAGCATGGCGGGGTCGGCGAGACCGCCCGAGACGTCGTTGACGACCAGGGCGCCCGCGTCCAGGGCCGCCTCGGCGGTCGCCGCGCTCATGGTGTCGATGCTGACCTGCACGCCCTCCGTGGCCAGAGCACGCACCACGGGGAGCACGCGGGCCTGCTCGGCGTCGGCGTCGACGCGCGCGGCGCCGGGCCGGGTGGACTCCCCGCCGACGTCGATCAGGTCGGCGCCGAACGCGGCCGGCCCCTCGCCGCTCGAGCGCGTCATGCCGATGCCGTGCCGCACGGCGTCGTCGACCGAGAACCAGCGGCCGCCGTCGCTGAAGGAGTCAGGGGTGACGTTGAGGATCCCGAGCAGGGCGGCGCGCCCGGTCGGGGCGAGGTCGGCGGCGGAGGGGGGCACGTCACTCCCCCCGGGCGGCGCCGATCAGCGCGATGATCTCGGCGCGGGCGGCGGGCTCGGCGAGGGAGCCGCGGGCGGCGACCGTGACGGTCGAGCTGCGGGTCTGGCGCGGTCCGCGCATCCGCACGCAGCCGTGCTCGGCGTCGACCACGACGACGACGCCCTCGGGTGCGAGGCCCGTCTCGATCACGTCCGCGATCTGCTCGGTCAGCCGCTCCTGCAGCTGGAGCCGGGAGGCGACGGTCTCGACGACGCGCGGCAGGCGGCCGAGGCCGACGACCCGCTCCCCCGCGCGGTAGGCGATGTGCGCGACGCCGACGAACGGCAGGAGGTGGTGCTCGCAGACGGAGCGGAACGCGAGATCGCGGACGATCACGGTCTGCCCGTCCGGGTGCGCGGTCGCCTCGCCCTCGACGACCGCGAAGGTCTCGTCGAGGTGCGAGGCGGGGTCGAGACCGCTCTCGCCGAAGAACTCCTCGTACGCGTCGGCGAAGCGCCGCGGCGTGGAGGCGAGCCCCTCGCGGCCGGGATCGTCTCCGATCGCCGCGAGGAGCTCGACGACGGCGGCCTCGATGCGCGCCCTGTCGACGGCCACGGGAGCCTAGGCCGTCGCGGGACGCGGGTTGATCAGCGGCGGACGCTGCGGCGCGGTCTGCTCCGTGCTCTCGGAGACGACTCCTCCGTCGGTCGCGCCGGCGTCGATCGGAGCCTTGGCGGCCGGGATCGCGATGGGCGGGAGGTCGGACAGCGGGCGCTTGTCGCTCGAGAGCCACTGCGGGCGCTCGTCGATGCGGCGGACGTCCTTGAAGATGTCGGCCAGCTGGTCGTGGTCGAGCGTCTCCTTCTCGAGGAGGTCGGCGGCGAGCCGGTCGAGGATGTCGCGGTTGGCGTTGATGACCTGCCAGGCCTCGTCGTGCGCCTGCTCGATGAGCTGCCGCGTCTCGGCGTCCACCCGCTCGGCGATCTGCTCGGAGTAGTCGCGCTGGTGGCCCATGTCGCGGCCGAGGAACATCTCGCCCGAGGACTGGCCGAGCTTGACGGCTCCGACGTTCGAGGACATGCCGTACTCGGTGACCATCTTGCGGGCGATGGCGGTCGCCTTCTCGATGTCGTTCGACGCGCCCGTGGTGGGGTCGTGGAAGACGATCTCCTCGGCGACGCGGCCGCCCATGGCATAGGTGAGCTGGTCGAGGAGCTCGTTGCGGGTGGTCGAGTACTTGTCCTCGAGCGGCAGCACCATCGTGTAGCCGAGGGCGCGGCCGCGCGGCAGGATCGTCACCTTGGTGACGGGGTCGGTGTGGCGCATCGCGGCGGCGGCGAGAGCGTGCCCGCCCTCGTGGTACGCCGTGATCAGCTTCTCCTTGTCGCGCATGACGCGCGTGCGGCGCTGCGGGCCGGCGATGACGCGGTCGATCGCCTCGTCGAGCGCGCGGTTGTCGATCAGCTGCGCGTTGGAGCGGGCCGTGAGCAGCGCGGCCTCGTTGAGGACGTTCGCGAGGTCGCGCCGGTGAAGCCCGGGGTCTTCCGCGCGACGACCTCGAGGTCGACGCCCTCGGCGAGCGGCTTGCCGCGCCCGTGCACCTCGAGGATGCGCTTGCGGCCGAGCAGGTCGGGAGCGTCGACGCCGATCTGGCGGTCGAAGCGGCCCGGGCGCAGCAGCGCCGGGTCGAGGATGTCGGGGCGGTTCGTCGCCGCGATCAGGATGACGTTCGTCTTGACGTCGAAGCCGTCCATCTCGACGAGGAGCTGGTTCAGCGTCTGCTCGCGCTCGTCGTGCCCGCCGCCCATGCCGGCCCCGCGGTGGCGGCCGACGGCGTCGATCTCGTCGACGAAGATGATGGCCGGCGAGTTCTCCTTCGCCTGCTGGAACAGGTCGCGCACGCGGCTCGCGCCGACGCCCACGAACATCTCGACGAAGTCCGAGCCCGAGATGGAGTAGAACGGCACTCCCGCCTCTCCCGCGACGGCGCGGGCGAGCAGGGTCTTGCCGGTTCCGGGAGGGCCGTAGAGCAGCACGCCCTTGGGGATCCGGGCACCGACGGCCTGGAACTTCGCGGGCTCCTTGAGGAACTCCTTGATCTCGTGCAGCTCCTCGATCGCCTCGTCGGCACCGGCGACGTCCTGGAACGTGACCTTCGGCGACTCCTTCGAGACGAGCTTCGCCTTCGACTTGCCGAACTGCATGACGCGGTTGCCGCCGCCCTGCATGCCCGAGAGCATCAGCCAGAAGAACGCGCCGATCAGGAGGATCGGGAGCAGGAAGCCGAGCGCCGACAGGAACCAGTTCGTCTGCGGGACCTCGTCGTCGTAGCCGTCCGACGGATCGGCCGCGGTCACGGCGTCGATGACCTCGGTGCCGCGCGGAGCAACGTAGTAGAACTGCACCTGCGTGCCGTTGTCGCCGTCGGCCTGCGCGAGCGTCAGGTCGACCCGCTGCTCCCCGTCGACGATCTTCGCCGACTCGACCCGGCCGTCCTGCAGCAGCTGCAGGCCCTCCTGCGTGCTGATCTGCCGGAACCCGGACATCGTGATCAGAGAGGACCCGATCCACACCGCGACGATCGCGAGGACGACGTAGAGAATGGGACCCCGGAAGATGCGCTTGACGTTCATGAATGTTGCGGGTGGAGACCCGGCACCTTTCTGACGGAGAAATGTGAGTGTCAGGCTACCTCCCGCACTCTGAACGCGCCCCGCGCGTTCGCCGTGGGCATGCGTGCCGGAGCTCGCTCCTGACGCGCGAGCGTGCGATTCGCAGGGGATCCGGCCCAGGACGGCGAGGGCACGCGGAGGGAAACGGATTCCCGGGCGGGATGCCTGCAGATCGTACGAGCACCGACCGGGAGAGCCGACGGGTGGCGGCGGTCAGCGCAGGAGGCGGGCGGCGGCCTCGGTGGCGAGGACCGCGCCCAACTGGGCCGAGAGGGTGGCGGGCAGGGTCGGCGGGGCGTCCCAGCGCGGGCCGGCGAGCAGGACGCCGTTCCTCTCCCCGGACCTCCAGAGCGCATCGACGCTGCCGAGGACGAAGGAGCGGAGGCGCTCGGCGGCCGCGGGGGCGACCCCCTCGGTCAGCGCGAGATCGACGAGGTGGCGGTAGGCGATCCCTCCGAACAGGGCGCCGTCGCCCGTCCCCTGATCGACGAGGACGCCGTCGGGAGCGAGGCGGTCGAGCAGGTTCTCGGCCGTGCGGGACGCGTGGGCGACGAGGCGTGCATCCGGCTGCAGTCGGTGCAGGGCGAGCGCCGAGCCGATGTAGACGCCGTGGTTGTAGCTGAAGGCCCAGTCGTCGCGCACCGAGCCGCCCTCGCGGCCGATGCCGTCGGCGACGAAGCCGGACTCGTCGTCGCGCAGCCGCACGTGCATCCAGTCGAACGCCGCGCGCGCGAGCACCTCCCGCCCGTCGGGACGCAGCAGCTCGAGCCGCGCGCCGAGGATCGCGAACGGGCCGTTCGCCGGGGCGTTCTTGTAGTCGAGCTGGCTGCGGCGCCAGGCCAGGCTCGCGCCGTGGCGGAGGTTCCAGCCCTTCCGGGCGGAGAAGCGCCAGAGCCGGTCCGCGCGGTCCAGCCAGCGCTGCTCGCCCGACGCCGCTCCCAGGTGCGCGAGAGCGCCACCGAGCCACATCATGTCGTCGAAGTAGCCGTTCACCAGTCGGCCGCCGTTGCGGAGCCGGATCGCCCGGTGCACGCGGCGCGCCCGCTCGAGGTGGGCGGCGTCGCCCGTGCGCTCGAACGCGTCGACCGCGGCGTCGATCGCGTGCGCGAGCCACCAGTAGTGGAACGGCGCATCGGCGGCGACCGAGGTCGGGTAGCTCGCGTGGTACCCGATCAGGGGCGCCCGGAACAGCCGGTCGAGGCTGCGCTGCGCGACGTCGGCCCGCTCGGCCGGCGGAGTCGGATCAGGCGTAGACGTGGGGCGCGAGGATCGCGACATCGCGGAGGTTGCGGTAGCGCTCGGCGTAGTCGAGTCCGTAGCCGATGACGAAGTCGTTCGGGATGTCGAACCCGACGTACGCCACGTCCACCTCGACCTTGGCGGCGCGGGGCTTGCGGAACAGCGCGCAGATCTCGACCGACTCCGCTCCTCGGCTCCGCAGGTTGCCCTGCAGCCACGAGAGGGTGAGGCCGGAGTCGATGATGTCCTCGACGATCAGCACCTTGCGGTCGGTGATGTCGGTGTCGAGGTCCTTCAGGATCCGCACGACGCCCGAGGACTTGGTGCTGCTGCCGTAGGAGGAGACGGCCATCCAGTCCATGACGATGTCGATCTTGAGCTCGCGGGCGAGGTCGGCCATGACCATCACGGCGCCGCGCAGAACGCCCACGATGAGCAGGTTCTCCCCGGCGTAGTCGCGCTCGATCGCGCGGGCCAGATCGCGGATCCGCGCGTGGATCTCGGCCTCGGTGTAGAGGACCTCGGTGATGTCGTCGGCGATGTCGGCTGCTTCCACCCGATCACTCTACGGGGGCTGCGCGCGCGCTCGGCGAGCCGATCCCCGCTCTGCTGGTCGAGTAGCCGCGCGAGCGGTGTATCGAGACCCACGTCCTGCCGAGGGTGGATCTCGATACGCCCGCTGCGCGGGCTGCTCGATCAGCAAGCAGCGGCGTATCGAGACCCGCGTCCTGCAGAGCGAGCAGCTGGAGGTCAGCGCGGGCGGGCCGGCGCGAAGACGAGGTCGGAGCCCGAGCGGGTGGCGAGGACGCCCGGCAGGTCGACGCCCTTCTGGCCGTGCCAGTCGGTGACGAGCGCGGCGACGGCGAGCGTCTGCGCGCGCGAGAGCGAGACTCCGAACTCGTTCGACACGACCAGGCGGATGATGCGCTGCCGTAGCGCGGGCGGATCGGCGGCGAGCCCGCGGGCGCGACCGTCACGTGGCCGTCGTCGTTCTGGCCGACGAGCTCGAGCGCCCAGTCGAGCGCCATCGCGTCGAGCGCGTCGCCGTCCTCGCGCAGCTGCTCGGCCGTGCGGGCCAGGGCCTCGGCCACGCCGGGGCCGAGCTCGTCCTCGAGCACGGGCAGCACCGAGCGGCGCACGCGCACCCGGGAGTAGCGGACGTCGTCGTTGTGCGGGTCCTCCCACGGCTCCAGGCCGGCGTCCTCGCACGCGGCCCGCGTCGTCGCCCGGCGGACGCCGAGCAGGGGCCGCCGCAGCGGTCCGCTCACCGGCGCCATGCCGTGCAGGCTCGCGGCTCCGGCTCCGCGGGCGAGGCCCAGGAGGACCGTCTCGGCCTGGTCGTCGAGCGTGTGCCCGAGGAGGACCGCCGTCGCCCCGGTGGCCTCCACCGCGTCGGCGAGGGCGCGGTACCGCGCGGCGCGGGCCGACGCCTCGGGGCCGCCCTCCCCCCTCCTGCACGGTGACCACCTCGACGAGGACGGGCGCGAGACCGAGAGCGTGCGCCTGCTCGGCGGCGCGACGGGCGACTCCGTCCGACCCCGCCTGCAGGCCGTGGTCGACGACGACGACGCCCGCGCGCAGCCCGGCGCGCGGCGCCTCGAAGGCCACGGCCGCCGCGAGGGCGAGCGAGTCGGCTCCTCCGCTCAGCGCGACGAGGACGAGGGAGCCGCGCTCGAGGCCGTCGAAGCCTGCGCGGACGGCTCGGCGCAGGTCGGCGACGGCGGGGGTCAGACGGGGGCGATCGGGCACATCAAGTAACGTTAGGCCAGCGATCCGGCCTGCGAGCGCTGGCGTGTGCACGCGCTCGGGAGGCGGATCCGATCCGCCGATGCGCCGCCCGCGGCGCCACCGACTCAAGGAGCGAACATGGCCGCATACGACGTCGTCGTAGAGATCCCCAAGGGCAGCCGCAACAAGTACGAGGTCGACCACGAGACCGGTCGCGTGTACCTGGATCGCGTGCTCTTCACCTCGTTCGTCTACCCGACGGACTACGGCTACTTCGAGAACACGCTGGGCCTGGACGGCGACCCCGTCGACGCGCTCGTGCTGCTCGAGTACCCCGTCTTCCCGGGCGTGGGCGTCTCGGTGCGCCCCGTGGGCGTCCTCAACATGAGCGACGAGGCCGGCTCCGACGCCAAGGTGGTCGTGGTCCCCGCGAAGGACCCGCGCTGGCAGCACATCCAGGACATCGGCGACGTCCCGGAGCAGACGAAGAACGAGATCAAGCACTTCTTCGAGCGCTACAAGGACCTCGAGCCCGGCAAGTGGGTCAAGGTCGAGGCGTGGGGCGACGCGGCCGAGGCCGAGCAGATCGTCCAGGACGGCATCAAGAAGCTGGCCGAAGAGGGTCACTGACCCCTCGGGTCGCCTCTCGAACGACGGAACCCGCCTCCGCCGGAGTCCAGCACTGCTGGATCCCCGGTCGAGGCGGGTTCTGTCGTTCGCGGGGAGGCGCTAAGCGCTCGGACGGCCGACCATGCCGGTCGGCGCTCCCCAGATGGAGTGGATGCGCACCGGTGCGTTCGGGTTCGGTGCCTCGATGATCTGGCCGTTCCCGAGGTAGATGGCGACGTGGTAGTAGTCGCCCGCCGATCCCCAGAAGATCAGGTCGCCGCGCTGACGCTCGCCGTAGGGCACCAGCTTCCCGGCGCCCGCCATGGTGTTGTACTGATTCGTCGCCGAGTGCGTGCCGATGTAGAGGCCGGCGGTGGCGTACGACTGCTTGGTGAGACCGGAGCAGTCCCAGCGTCCGGGCCCATGCCGCCGAGCACGTAGCGCTCGCCGAGCTGGGCGGACGCGTACGAGATCGCGGTCTCGACGGCGCTCGTCTGCGGCTGGCCGACGGGCGCGGGGGCCGGGGCCGGCTGGACGGGAGCCGGTGCC
>NZ_MUKN01000009.1 GCF_001995175.1 Rathayibacter rhapontici | reverse complement strand
AGCCCTCCTGCTGTCCGCACTCGCCCGCGCGCAGCGCGCAGTCGCTCCGAGCAACTCGGAACCTCGAGCGAAAGGTGGAGGGCCGCGAGCGGAGATCGCGTGCCAGCGATGTCCGCCAGCCCGACGCGCCCCGCTCTCGGAAACGCACCACCTCAGCACGCCGACCGCGGTGGAGGAGGCGCTCGCGCCTCCTCCACAAAATCAACACTGTGTAACGACTTCGCCCCCGTGCCCCTCGGGGGCCCTGAGTGAATCGTCACATTGGGTAACGTGAACGGATCGACGCCCTGCTGCGCACGACGCTCGGGCCGAATCCTGGAGGACGAATCTCTTGACTATCACCACGCGTAAGGCCGCGTTCGGCGGTCTCGCTGCTCTGGGCGTCACCGCGCTTCTCGCCGGTTGCGCCTCTGCTCCCGAGGAGGGCGACTCGGGCGCCGCCGCGACGAGCGACTTCCTGCCCTGCATGGTCTCGGACGCGGGAGGCTTCGACGACAAGTCCTTCAACGAGCTCGGCTACACCGGTCTCGTCGAGGCGTCGGAGGAGCTGGGTGTCGAGCCGGTCGACGTGACCTCCGAGTCCGAGACGGACTACGCCCCGAATCTCACGAGCCTCGTCGATCAGGGCTGCAACCTGATCATCACGGTCGGCTTCGCGCTCGCCGATGCGACCAAGGCCGCGGCCGAGGCGAACACCGACATCGACTTCGCGATCATCGACGACGCCTCGATCGACCTCGAGAACGTCAAGCCGATCACGTTCGACACCTCGCAGTCCGCGTTCCTCGCGGGCTACGCGGCGGCGTCGTACTCCAAGACCGGCGTCGTGGGCACCTTCGGCGGCCAGCCGTACCCGACCGTCACCATCTTCATGGACGGGTACGCGGACGGCGTCGCCTACTACAACGAGCAGAAGGGCACCGACGTGAAGGTCGTCGGCTGGGACGTCGCGTCGCAGAACGGCTCCTTCACCGGCGGGTTCGCAGCGGGCGTCGAGGCGAAGTCGGCGGCGCAGTCGCTGATCGACCAGAACGCCGACGTCATCCTCCCCGTGGGCGGCCCGATCTTCCAGTCGGCCATCGAGGCGATCCGCGACTCCGGCAAGGAGATCGCCATGGTCGGCGTCGACGCCGACCTGTACGAGACCTACCCGGACGGGTCGGACCTGTACCTGACCTCGATCCTCAAGGGCATCAAGGAGGGCACGTCCGATGTGACCGCCTCCGCCGGTGCCGGCGAGTTCGACGCCACGCCGTACGTGGGCACGCTCGAGAACGACGGAGTGGGCATCGCCCCGTTCCACGACTTCGAGTCGAAGGTCTCGCCCGACCTCCAGGGCGAGCTGGACGCGATCACCGAGGGCATCATCGACGGGTCGATCACCGTCGAGTCGCCGTCGGCTCCCGCCGCCTCCTAGTCGGCGCGAAGAGGCCGGCCGGCCCCGGGTGATCCCGGAGCCGGCCGGCCTCTTTTTTCTGCCGCCGCCGGTCCGCGTCGTCGCACCGCGCTGCGTCGGCGCGGAACGTCCCCTCCCTGTCGCCGTTCGTCCTCGAGCCCCGTCGATGTCGGGAGCCCGACCGAAAGTTAGATTGGTTCCATGAAGCTCGAACTGCGGGGCATCACGAAGCGCTTCGGCGCTCTCGTGGCCAACGACCACATCGATCTCACGGTCGAACCCGGTGAGATCCACTGCCTCCTGGGCGAGAACGGCGCGGGCAAGTCGACTCTGATGAACGTGCTCTACGGCCTCTACCAGGCCGAGGAGGGCGAGATCCTGCTCGACGACGCCGTCCAGCACTTCTCGGGGCCCGGCGACGCCATGAAGGCGGGCATCGGCATGGTGCACCAGCACTTCATGCTCGTGCCGGTCTTCTCGGTCGCCGAGAACGTGATGCTCGGTCACGAGCAGACGAAGTCGGGCGGCCGCCTCGACCTCGCCGCAGCGCGGGCCCGGGTGCGCGAGATCTCGGACCGCTTCGGATTCGACGTCGATCCGGACGCGATCGTCGAGGATCTGCCGGTCGGCGTCCAGCAGAGGGTCGAGATCATCAAGGCGCTCTCGCGCGACGCCCGCGTCCTCGTGTTCGACGAGCCCACGGCGGTGCTCACCCCGCAGGAGACCGACGAGCTGATCGCGATCATGCGCCAGCTGCGCGCGGCCGGTACCGCCATCGTCTTCATCACCCACAAGCTGCGCGAGGTGCGCGAGGTCGGCGACCGCATCACGGTCATCCGCCTCGGCAAGGTCGTCGGCGAGGCGTCGCCGACGGCGAGCAACGCCGAGCTGGCGTCGCTGATGGTGGGGCGCGCCGTCGAGCTGACGGTGCGGAAGGAGCAGGCGCGCGCGGGCGACGAGGCCCTGGTCGTCAGCGGACTCACCGTCCGCGACGCGAACGGGCAGGCCGTCGTCGACGACGTCTCCTTCGAGGTCCGCCGCGGCGAGATCCTGGCGATCGCCGGTGTGCAGGGCAACGGGCAGACCGAGCTGACCGAGGCGATCATGGGCCTGCAGGAGCGGGTCGAGGGCACGGTGACGCTCGACGGCAAGCGGCTCGACGGGCTCTCGGTGCGCCGGGTCCTCGACTCCGGGGTCGGCTTCGTGCCCGAGGACCGGACCGAGGACGGCCTGGTGGCCGAGTTCACCATCGCCGAGAACCTCATGCTCGACCGCAGCGACGGAGGGCCTTTCGTGAAGGGCCTCACCCTGCGGTTGAAGGAGCTGGACCGCTTCGCCGAGGAGCGCGTGCGCGAGTTCGACGTCCGGGCGCAGGGCATCGGCACGCACGTCGGCCGGCTCTCCGGCGGCAACCAGCAGAAGGTCGTCCTGGCGCGCGAGCTGAGCCGGGAGCTGAGGCTGTTCATCGCCGCCCAGCCCACCCGCGGCATCGACGTCGGCTCGATCGAGTTCGTCCACAAGCGCATCGTCGAGACGCGCGACACCGGCGTGCCGGTGATCGTCGTCTCGACCGAGCTCGACGAGGTGGCCGCCCTGGCCGACCGCATCGCGGTCATGTACAAGGGCGGCATCATCGGCATCGTGCCCGCCGACACCCCCCGCGACGTGCTGGGGCTCATGATGGCCGGGCAGTCGCCCGCCGAGAAGGGAGCGGCGGCGTGAGCGACGCGCAACTGCCCGCGGTCGACCCCGACGCGGAGACCGAGAAGTCCGCCGGCCTCGAGCCCGGCCAGAAGCCGGGTCAGGAGGCGCGTCCCGGCGCCGCCGAGAGCGGCGCGTCCCGCGTGCTCCGCGAGATCCTCTCGGGCACCGCCCTGATGTCGGTGCTCGCCGTGCTGCTCTCGCTGATCGCGGGCGGCGTGCTGATCGCGGTGACGGACCCCGACGTCCAGGAGGCGTCCGGCTACTTCTTCGCCCGCCCCGTCGACACCCTTCAGGCGATCTGGCAGTCGGTCGCCGGCGCCTACTCGTCGCTCTTCCAGGGATCCGTCTACAACTTCCGCCGCGAGGGCTTCGCGAACGGCATCAAACCGCTGACCGACACCCTCGCCTTCGCGACTCCGCTGATCGCGGGCGGTCTGGGCGTCGCGCTCGCGTTCCGCGTCGGACTGTTCAACATCGGCGGCCGCGGTCAGATGCTGATCGCGGCGGCCTGCGCGGGCTGGGTCGGCTTCTCGTTCGACCTGCCGTGGGGCGTCCACCTGATCGTCGCGCTGGCCGCCGGGATCTTGGGCGGCGCACTCTGGGGCGGGCTGGTCGGCGTGCTCAAGGCGCGCACCGGGGCGCACGAGGTGATCCTCACGATCATGCTCAACTACGTCGCCTTCTACCTGGTCTCGTACCTGCTCCGCACCCCCGGCGCGCTGCAGCGCCCGGCTCGAACAACCCGAAGACGCCTGCGATGAAGGAGACGGCGGTCTTCCCGTCGCTGCTCGGTCCGAGCTACTCGCTCACCCTGGGCTTCGTCTTCGCGATCCTCGCGACCGTCTTCGTTTGGTGGCTCCTGAACCGCTCGAGCATCGGCTTCAAGTTCCGCGCGGTGGGCGAGAACCCGCACGCGGCACGGGTGGCCGGGATCGACGTCAAGAACAGCTACGTGTACGCGATGCTCCTCTCCGGCGGACTCCTCGGCCTCGCGGGCAGCGCGCAGGTGATGGGCACGGTCACGACCGGCTTCACCTCGGGGATCGACGCCGGCATCGGGTTCGACGCGATCACCGTCGCCCTGCTCGGACGCTCGCGGCCGTGGGGCGTGTTCTTCGCGGGCATCCTCTTCGGCGCGTTCAAGGCGGGCGGCTACTCCATGCAGGCCGCTCAGGGCGTGCCGATCGACGTCGTCCTCGTCGTGCAGTCGCTGATCGTCCTCTTCATCGCCGCTCCGCCCCTGGTGCGCGCGATCTTCCGCCTGCCCGCTCCCGGCGCCGCCCCGAGACGCCGCGCGCGCCGAGCCTCGGAGGTCTCCGCATGAGCGCCCTCGCCACCGCCGCCCCCGCGGGCGGCTCCCGCATCGCCGTCCGCAGCTGGAAGGCGCCGATCGCGTTCGGCGTGTTCGCGCTGCTCTCGATCGTGCTGTTCGTCGCGCTGGGTCGCGACGGCACCAGCTCGTTCCGCCTCGCGGCCGGCGGGGACTTCTTCGCCCTTCCCGATCTGCCCTTCCCCACCAGGGCGACCGGAGTGGTCGTCGCCGTCGTCACCGTCCTGCTGACCGTGCTGGCCGCCCTGATGACGCGGGCGGCGCGGCGCATCCCGCTCTGGTTCTCGACGGTGTTCGCCCTCGTGTTCCTGATCGGATTCCTCGTCTGGGCCTCCGCGGGCGCGACGCTGCCCGTCTCGGGACTGCTGCTCGGCACCGTCGGCCTCGCCACTCCGCTGATCTTCGGCTCGCTGGGCGGCGTGATCTCGGAGCGGGTCGGAGTCGTCAACGTCGCGATCGAGGGGCAGCTGCTCGCGGGCGCCTTCACCGCGGCGGTCGTCGCCTCGATCACCCGCCAGCCGGTCCTGGGCCTCGTCGCGGCGATGCTGGCGAGCGTGCTCGTGTCGTTCGTGCTCGCCGCGTTCGCGATCAAGTACGTGGTCGACCAGGTGATCGTCGGCGTCGTCCTGAACGTCCTCGTGACCGGGTTGACGAGCTTCCTCTACTCGCAGGTGCTCACGTCGGACTCGCCCGCCTTCAACTCGCCGGTGCAGTTCGAGACCCTGCCGATCCCCGTGCTCAGCCAGATCCCGGTGATCGGCGCCGTGCTGTTCAAGCAGTCGATCATCGTGTACCTCATGTACATCGCGATCTTCGCGGTGTGGTGGGGCCTCTTCAAGACGAAGTGGGGCCTCCGCCTGCGCGCCGTGGGCGAGCACCCGCAGGCCGCCGACACCGTCGGCATCGACGTGGCGCGCACCCGCTTCTGGAACGTGTCGCTCGCCGGCGCCATCGCCGGCATCGGCGGCGCCTACTACACGCTCGACGCCGTCGGATCGTTCGGCAAGGAGATGACTGCAGGAGCCGGCTTCATCGCCCTCGCCGCGGTCATCTTCGGCCGCTGGGACCCGATCAAGGCGACCCTCGCGTCGCTGCTGTTCGGGTTCGCGACCAACCTGCAGAACGTCCTCGGCGTCATCGGCTCGCCGGTGCCGAGCGAGTTCATGCTGATGCTGCCGTACCTGGTGACGATCTTCGCGGTCGCCGGCCTGGTCGGGCAGTCCCGCGGACCGGCGGCCGCCGGCAAGCCGTACCTGAAGTCCTGAGAGGGGTCCCGTGACCGACATCGACTGGGAGGCGCTGCGCGCCGCCGCCAACGACGCCATGCGCCGCGCCTACGCCCCCTACTCGCAGTTCCCGGTGGGCGCCGCGGCGCTGGTCGACGACGGCCGCATCATCGCGGGCTGCAACGTCGAGAACGCCTCGTACGGCATCGGGCTCTGCGCCGAGTGCGCGCTCGTCTCCTCCCTGCACATGACCGGTGGCGGCAGGCTCGTCGCCTTCACCTGCGTGGACGGCAACGGGGCGACCCTGATGCCCTGCGGGCGCTGCCGTCAGCTCCTCTTCGAGCACTCGGCCGACGGGATGGTCCTCGAGACCGTCTCGGGGCTGCGGACGATCGACGAGGTCATCCCCGACGCGTTCGGCCCCCGCACCCTCCAGGCGTACGCGGGGGAGTAGCGGCCCGCCGCCTCCCCGCCCGCTCCGCCCGCTCCGCACACGATCCGAGGACAGCAATGACCGGCTCCACTCCCGTCGAGGCCTTCGACGCCGTCGACATCATCCGCACCAAGCGCGACAGGGGCACCCTGTCGACCGCGCAGATCGACTGGCTGATCGACGCGTACACCCGCGGTTACGTCGCCGACGAGCAGATGGCGGCCTTCGCCATGGCCGTGCTCCTGAACGGCATGGAGCGGGACGAGATCCGCGATCTGACGCTGGCCATGATCGCGAGCGGCGAGCGGATGAGCTTCGACGGGCTCGGCAAGCGGACCGTGGACAAGCACTCGACGGGAGGCGTGGGCGACAAGATCACCCTGCCGCTGATGCCTCTCGTGGCCTCGTTCGGCGTCGCCGTGCCGCAGCTCTCGGGTCGGGGCCTCGGTCACACCGGCGGCACCCTCGACAAGCTCGAGGCGATCCCGGGCTGGCGCGCCGAGCTCGGCAACGACGAGATGTTCGAGCAGCTGCGCACGGTCGGCGGAGTGATCTGCGCGGCAGGCTCCGGGCTCGCTCCCGCCGACAAGAAGCTCTACGCCCTGCGCGACATCACCGGCACCGTCGAGGCGATCCCGCTGATCGCGTCCTCGATCATGTCGAAGAAGATCGCGGAGGGGACGGACGCGCTGGTCCTGGACGTCAAGTTCGGCTCGGGTGCCTTCATGATCGACATCGAGCGCTCGCGCGAGCTGGCCCGCGCCATGGTCGACCTCGGCAACGACGCGGGCGTCCGCACGACGGCGCTGCTCACGAACATGAACGTCCCGCTCGGTCTCGCGATCGGCAACGCCAACGAGGTGCGGGAGTCGGTCGAGGTCCTCGCCGGCGGCGGTCCGGCCGACGTGCGCGAGCTGACCCTCGCCCTGGCCCGCGAGATGCTCGAGCTCGCGGGGCTGCCCGACGCCGACGTCGAGGGGGCGCTGGACGGAGGAGCGGCGATGGACACGTGGAACGCGGTGATCCGCGCGCAGGGCGGCGATCCGACCGCCGAACTGCCCGTCGCCCGCGAGACGCACGTGGTCCGCGCCGAGCGCGACGGCGTCCTCGTCGAGCAGCGCGCCCTGCCGTTCGGGATCGCCGCCTGGCGCCTGGGAGCGGGGCGGGCGCGGCAACAGGACGCCGTGCAGCACGCGGCCGGCATCGATCTGCACGCGAAGCCGGGCGACCCCGTCCGCGCGGGCGAGCCGCTCTTCACCCTCTCGGCCGACGAGCCCGCCCGCTTCGAGCGCGCGCTCGCGGCGCTCGAGGGCGCCTACCGCGTCGCAGACGAGGGCGAGTCCGTGCTCGACGGCGGACCGCTCGTGGCTGAGCGCATCGCCTGAGCGGGTCGGTCCTGCTCACGCGTCAGAGGCGGCCGGCAGCGTCGAGGACGAGGTCCCAGAACCGCTCCGTTTCGATCCCGGTCGCGACGCTCGTCCGGCAGTCGGCGGGGGGCGCCGAGCGCAGATCCGCGACGGTCATCCCCACGGTGTGCTCGCCCCGCAGCTCCACCGTGAGCGGCGCCCGCCGCACCTCGAGGATGGACGGATCGATGACGTAGGCCACCGCGACCGGGTCGTGCACTGGGGGAGCGTCGAAACCCTGCGCCTCCCGGTAGCTCTCGGCGAAGAAGTCGAGGAGTCCGACGCAGAAGCGGCCGGCATCGGAGTCGAGGCCGCGGAACCGGGCGACGACGTCCTCGGTCGCGAGCGCGCGGTGCGTGACGTCGAGGCCGACCATCGTCACGGCCCATCCGGCGCCGAAGACGATGTGGGCCGCCTCGGGGTCGGCGAGGATGTTGAACTCGGCGGTCGCCGTCCAGTTGCCGCCCTGCACGCCGCCGCCCATCAGGACCACCTCGCGCACCCGCTCGACGAGGCGGGGCTCGCGTCGCACCGCCATCGCGATGTTCGTCAGCGGACCGGTCGGGACGAGGGTGATCGAGCCCGCGGGCGAGCTCATGACCTCCTCGATGATGAGATCGACCGCGTGGCGCGGATCCAGAGCCGGGCGCTCCGCCGGGAGGGACGGCCCGTCCATCCCGCTCTCACCGTGGATGCTCGGCGCGGGCTCCGCCTCGCGCACGAGCGGCCGGTGCATGCCCGCCGCGATCGGCACGCCGACGAGACCGGCGACCGCGGCCACCGCGCGGGCGTTCCCGGTCACCTTCTCCAGTGACTGGTTGCCCGCGACGGTCGTGATCGCGACCAGCTCGATCTCGGGACTGCCGTGCGCCAGGAGGATCGCGAGGGCGTCGTCGTGGCCGGGGTCGCAGTCCAGGATGATCCGTCGTCCGCTCATCCCCGCACCCTACGCGGCTCCTCCACAGCGCGCGCGGCGCCCGTTCCCGGCTCGGCGGGGCGGTCCGGTCGCCGCGTCGGCCCCCGGCAGTAGGGTGGTCCGCGAGCCGCCGCCCGACCCCGAGGAGCACCGTGACCGACACCACCGACGAGTACCTCCTCCCGGGCGAGGGCATCCTCATCGACGACCTGCCGAAGGTCTCGCTGCACGACCACCTCGACGGGGGTCTGCGTCCCGCGACGATCCTCGAGCTCGCGGCCGAGGCCGGAGTGCCGGTGCCCGCGGACGAGCCCGAGGCGCTGGGGCGCTGGTTCAGGACGACCGCCGACTCCGGATCGCTCACCGACTACATCGCCACCTTCGAGACGACCGTGGCGGTCATGCAGACCGCCCCTGCGCTCGAGCGGGTGGCGCGCGAGTTCGTCCTCGACCTCGCCGCCGACGGAGTCGTGCACGGCGAGGTGCGCTGGGCGCCCGAGCAGCACCTGCGCGCCGGCCTCTCACTCGACGCGGCCGTCGAGGCCGTGCAGGAGGGGCTCCAGCAGGGCGTCCAGGAGGCCGCCGCGCAGGGCTCCCGGCTGAGCGTCGGTCAGCTGATCACGGCGATGCGGCACGCCGAGCGCTCCCTCGAGATCGCCGAGCTCGCCCTGCGCCACCGCGAGCGCGGCGCGATCGGTTTCGACATCGCCGGCGCGGAGGCGGGATTCCCCGCCTCGCTGCACCGCCCCGCCTTCGAGCTCCTCGCCGCGGCGCACTTCCCGACCACGGTCCACGCGGGCGAGGCCGACGGCCTCGACAGCATCCGGTCCGCCCTCCTCGACGGTCGGGCTCTGCGGCTGGGCCACGGCGTGCGGCTCGCCGAGGACATCGCGATCGAGCGCCAGGACGACGACGCGAGCTACGTCACGCTCGGCGAGCTCGCCGAATGGGTGAAGGACAGGCGCATCGCGCTCGAGCTCAGCCCCTCGTCCAACCTGCAGACGGGCGCGGTCGCCGCCTGGGGCAGCGAGCTCGTCGACCACCCGTTCGATCTGCTCTACCAGCTCGGCTTCCGCGTCACGGTCAACACCGACAACCGCCTGATGAGCGGCACGACGCTCAGCCGCGAGCTGGCGCTGCTCTCGGACGCCTTCGGCTACGACCTCGACGACTTCGAGGCCTTCCAGATCACCGCGGCGGAGGCCAGCTTCCTCCCGCTCGACGAGCGCCGGGAGCTCGTCGAGACGATCAGCGCCGGCTTCGAAGCGGCCTGACCGTGCCGCTCGACGCTCTCACCGACACCGCGATCGCGCTCCGGCACCCCGCCGCGAACTGGCGGGAGGCCGTGCTCGAGGCCGGCCGCGCCCTCGAGCGCAGCGGGGCGGTCGACCCGGCCTACTCGCGCCGCATGGTGGAGCAGATCGACGTGCTCGGTCCCTACATCGTCATCGCGCCGGGGCTCGCCCTGGCGCACGCCCGCCCGGGCAACGACGTCCACAGCGACGGACTGTCCGTCGTCACCCTCGCCGAGCCCGTCGCCTTCGGGCACGGCACCAACGATCCCGTCTCGGTCGTCATCGGCATCGCCGCCACGCAGGCGCACGGTCACGTCGGCTTCGTCGCCGGTCTCGCCGACGTCCTCAGCCGCCCCGACGCGATCGGCGCCCTCGCCGCAGCGCGGACGGTCGGCGGCGTCAACGCCGTCCTCACGGACGCCACCCCGCACCACGGAAGAAGCTCATGAAGATCGTCACCCTCTGCGGCGCCGGAATCGGCACCTCCGCCATCCTCAAGCTCGGCGCCGAGCGCGCGCTCGAAGCCCTCGACCTCGAAGCCGAGGTCGTCGCCTCCGACATCGCCTCGGTCGACGCCCTCGCCGCCGACGCGCAGGTCATCCTCACCTCCGGCGAGCTCGTCGACCGCATCGGCCGGACTTTCGCCGAGGTCGTCATCATCGACAACTACCTCGACCAGGCCGAGATCACGGCGAAGATCGAGCGCGCGCTCGGCTGATCCGCTGTGCTGATTCCTGAGCCGCCCCCTGTGCGGCTCAGCGCGGTCGGCTGTGCCGATTTCTGAGCCGCCCCTTGTGCGGCTCAGCGCGGTCGGCTTCGCGAGATGGTGCGTCCCGTAGAGCGAGGCGCGTCGCGCTGTCCGGAATCGCTTGGCACGCGATTCCGGATCGCGCGCTCCCTGCGGGGCGGCGATCCGGAGATCGTGACCAGGGTCGAGCGTCGAGGACCTGTCGCCATCGATACCGGGCTGTCGTGGGAAGGACGGGTGCCGCGAGATGCCGCTTCTAGGCGAGCCGTCCGGGGGAGGGTGGTCGAGTGGCGGCTCGCGGTGGGGGTCAGCGGAGGAGGGACTCGGCGCCGGTGCGGAGAGAGGAGAGGCGGGTGGCGACGGCGGAACGGCGGGACGAGGGGTCGGCGTCCGAGGACCAGGCGTCGAGGTAGAGCTTCACCTTGGGCTCGGTGCCGCTGGGGCGCACGATCAGGCGCGCTCCGTCGAGGGTGAAGCGCAGCGCATCCGTAGAAGGCACGCCGTCCTCGACCTCGAGCAGATCCTCGACCCGCTGCACCGGCAGTCCGCCGATCGAGGCCGGAGGGGCGCTGCGCACCGCGGCCATGATCCGGCCGATCTCGGACAGGTCGGTGACCCGGAGCGAGATCTGCTCCGAGCCGAAGAGGCCGAAGCGCTCGGCGAAGGCGTCCAGCTCGTCGGCGACGGTCCGCCCCTCCGACGCCAGGGCGCTCGCCAGGTCGAGGAACGCCAGAGCCGCTGAGATCCCGTCCTTGTCGCGCACCGTCCCGGGATTCACGAGATAGCCCAGCGCCTCCTCGTACCCGAAGACGAGATCCGGCACCCGCGAGATCCACTTGAAGCCGGTGAGAGTCTCGACGAACGTCAGTCCGTAGTCCGTCGCCACCGCTCCGAGCGCGGGGGAGGAGACGATCGAGCACGCGAGCGCTCCGCCCGTGCGCCCCTCGGCGCGAGCGCGCTCCGCGGCCCGCCAGCCGAGCAGCGCGCCCACCTCGTTGCCGGTGAGCCGGCGGAACCTCTCCGCGACGCTCTCGTCCGGGATCGCCGCGGCGAACCGGTCGCGTCGGGGTCGTTGGCCACGATCAGATCGGCGCGCCCCGTGCGGGCGGTCGCGAAGGCGAGATCCAGCGCGCCCTCCTCCTCCGGATTCGGGAACGCGACCGTCGGGAACTCGGGATCGGGGTCGATCTGCTCGACCACCACGAGCGGCTCGTCGAAGTCGGCGGCTGAGAGCACGCGGTGCGCCGTCTCCCAGCCCACCCCGTGCATCGCCGTGTAGACGACGCGCAGCGGAGTGCTCTGCCGGCCGACCGCGCCCGTCGCGTCGATGTAGGCGGTCACCACCGACTCGTCCGCCGTGCGGTGCTCCCCGCGGGGCAGGTCGGTGACCCGGCGCGTCCGCGCGACGTCGAGGATCCGCTCGGCGATCGCGGCGTCGACCGGCGGGACGATCTGCGAGCCCTCGTCCTCGCCGCCGAGGTACACCTTGTAGCCGTTGTCCTGCGGCGGATTGTGGCTGGCCGTGACCATCACGCCCGCGTCGGCGCCGAGGTGCCGCACCGCGAAGGCCAGCACGGGAGTGGGGAGCAGCCGCGGGAGCAGCACGGCGTCGACGCCCGCTCCGGCCATCAGAGCGGCGGAGTCCTCGGCGAAGACGCGCGAGTTCTTCCGGCCGTCGTAGCCGATGACGACCACGGGGCGCTGGATCCCCTGCGAGAGGAGGTGCTCGGCGAGGCCGACGGCGGCCTGCGAGACCAGCACCCGGTTCATCCTGTTCGACCCCGCGGCGATCGCCCCGCGGAGCCCCGCGGTGCCGAACGCCAGGCGCGAGCCGAAGCGGTCCTCGAGCTCGGCCGTCGCGCCAGGGTCGCCCGCCTCGTCGGCGACGAGCAGGCGCACGAGCTCCTCGCGGGTCTCGGGGTCGGGGTCCTGCGCCAGCCAGTCCTCGGCGAGGGCACGGATCGCGGCGCTCACAGGGTCCCTGTGATGCCGGCGAGGAGGCGGGCGAGGTCGTCCTCGGCGTTCCGGCCGGCCTCCAGCACCTCCTCGTGGCTGAGGGCCGTCTTTTGGATCCCGGCGGCGAGGTTGGTGATCAGCGACATGCCGAGCACCTCCATGCCCGCCTCGCGTGCGGCGATCGCCTCGAGAGCCGTGGACATGCCGACGATGTGCCCGCCGATGATGCGGGCCATCTGCACCTCGGCAGGCGTCTCGTAGTGCGGACCGCGGAACTGGACGTACACGCCCTCGTCGAGCTCGGCGCGGGTCTCGCGGGCGAGGGCGCGCAGACGGTTGGAGTAGAGGTCGGTCAGGTCGACGAACGTCGCCCCCTCGAGCGGCGAGTCGGCGGTGAGGTTGATGTGGTCGCTGATCAGCACCGGCGTGCCGGGCGTCCAGTGCTCCTTGATGCCTCCGGCGCCGTTCGTCAGGATCATCACCGACGCGCCGGTGGCGGCCGCCGTCCGCACGCTGTGCGCGACGCGGCGCACGCCGTAGCCCTCGTAGTAGTGGGTGCGCGCCCCGATGATCAGCGCCCGCTTCCCCGTCGGCAGCAGGACGGAGCGCAGGGTGCCGCCGTGGCCGTGCACGGCCGGGCGCGAGAAGCCGACGATGCGCGTCGCGTCGACCGTCGCGGTCGTCTCGCCGATCAGATCGGCGGCCTTGCCCCATCCGCTGCCGAGCGTGAGGGCGATGTCGTGTCTCTCGACGCCCGTCGCCTCGGCGATCTGAGCGGCCGCCTCTCGGGCGATCGCGAAGGGATCGGCGTCGGCGGGATCGAGCGGATTCGGGGTCTGGTCGGCCATTCCCCCACCCTATCCACGGCGCGCGGGGAGAAGAGGGCGGCCACCGGGCGCGGCCGGGCGACGCGCCGATTGGGCGAACTCCCAGCGGCGGAGGACAATGGGGGTCATGGCTTACGAGTTCGAGCGCACGCAGAGGATCGCCGTACTCGGAGGGGGACCGGGCGGCTACGAAGCCGCCATCGCCGGTGCGCAGCTGGGCGCCGAGGTCACGCTCGTCGAGCGGGTCGGAGTGGGCGGCTCGGCCGTCATCACCGACGTCGTCCCGTCGAAGTCGCTGATCGCGACCGCGGAGGCGACCAACGCGATCGGAGAGGCCGCCGATCTCGGCGTGCAGTTCTTCACCCGCTCCGAGCAGACCAACAAGCCGGTCCGGCCCGAGGTCGCGGTGAACCTCGCCACCGTCAACAAGCGCCTGCTCGGTCTCGCGCGTCAGCAGTCCGAGGACATGCGCGCCAACCTCGTGCACCACGGCGTGCGCATCGTCTCGGGCGACGGCCGTCTCGACGGCTCGAACGCGCTGATCGTCTCGACCGCGCCCGGCGAGGAGGGCATGGACTTCGACCGCATCGAGGCCGACACCATCGTCGTCTCCGTAGGGGCGAGCCCCCGCGTGCTCCCGTCCGCCGCGCCTGACGGCGAGCGGATCATGAGCTGGACCCAGCTCTACAACCTCAAGACCGTGCCCGAGCACCTGATCGTCGTCGGCTCGGGAGTGACGGGCGCCGAGTTCGCCTCCGCCTACCGCGCCCTGGGCGCCAAGGTCACGCTCATCTCCTCGCGCGACCAGGTGCTGCCCGGCGAGGACGCCGACGCCGCCGCCGTGATCGAGAACGTCTTCAAGCGCAACGGCATGACCGTGCTGTCCAAGTCCCGCGCCGACCGCGTCGAGCGGACCGAGAAGGGCGTGCGGGCCGTGCTGTCCGACGGCCGCGTCGTCGAGGGCTCCCACTGCCTGATGGCCGTCGGCTCCGTGCCGAACACCGCGGGCATCGGCCTCGAGGAGGCGGGCGTGCAGCTGACGGAGTCGGGCCACATCCGCGTGAACCGCGTCGCCCGCACCAGCGTCCCCTCGATCTACGCCGCCGGCGACTGCACGACGTTCCTCCCGCTCGCCTCCGTGGCCGCGATGCAGGGCCGTACCGGAGTGTTCCACGCCATGGGCGACGCGGTGAACCCCACCGAGGTGCGCAACGTCGCGGCGAACATCTTCACGCAGCCCGAGATCGCGACCGTCGGCTGGAGCCAGCGCGAGATCGAGGAGGGCATCGCCCAGGGAGAGATCTACAAGCTGCCCCTCGCCGCCAACCCGCGGGCCAAGATGATGGGCATCCGCGACGGCTTCGTGAAGCTCTTCGCGCGCACCGGCTCCGGCACCGTCATCGGCGGAGTCATCGTCGCCCCGAAGGCGAGCGAGCTCATCTTCCCCCTCGCCCTCGCCGTGGAGCACCGCCTGACCGTCGACCAGGTCGCCCGCGCCTTCACCGTCTACCCGAGCCTCACCGGCTCGATCTCGGATGCGGCGCGCGCTATGCACATCGTGAGCTAGCCCTCATCGTGAGCTCGCTCACGATGAGGCTAGCTCACGATGTGCGGTGACCTCTTCTGAGCCGCTCCCTGCGCGGCTCAGCGCGGTCGGCAGGCCGGATGGTGCGTTCCGCAGAGCGGGTCGCGTCGCGCTGTCTCGAATCGCTGGCACGCGATTCTCGGACGCGCGCTCGTGGGGGCTCGGCGATCCGGTGGCTGTCGGCTTGTGGTTCCGGATCGGATGCTCAGTGAGCAGATCGGAGGAGGGGCCTCGACGTTCGGTCGTCAGCGATGCAGAACGACAGCCGGTCGCGGCCGGCCGTCGCCCGAGGCTCTGATCCGGGGCTGACGCCACCGATCTCGGCGGAGGGCGCCCGACCCGCCGCCGTTGCTGATCGAGTAGCCCGCGGAGCGGGCGTATCGAGATCCACCGACGACGGACGCGCGGGAGCGATCACGGCCCCGCGGGAGCGGTCACCCGCCCCGCCGCGGCGGACGCGCGTCAGACGATCTGGAGCAGGACGTGGCCCGCGGAGACCGTGGTGCCGGCCTCGGCGGCCAGGCCGGTCACGACGCCGTCCTTGTGCGCGGTGAGCGGCTGCTCCATCTTCATGGCCTCGAGGACCACGACGAGGTCGCCCGCCACGACGGAGTCGCCCTCGGCGACCGCGACCTTGACGATGGTCGCCTGCATCGGAGACGTGACCGAGTCGCCCGTGACGGTGCTGACCGAGCCCGACCCGCGGCGCTTGGGCACCGACGCGGTGGCGGTGCGCGGCGGTCCGGAGCGGGCGAACTCGCTCGGCAGCGAGACCTCGACACGGCGCCCGTCGACCTCGACGACCACGTTCTGACGGGCGGCGGGCTCGGGGATCGCGCCCGGCTCCCCGCTCCACGCCTCGATGGTGTTGTCGAACTCCGTCTCGATCCAGCGCGTGTAGATCGTGAAGGGCGCGTCGCCCTCGGGGGCGAAGGCGGGATCGCGCACGATCGCGCGGTGGAAGGGGAGGACGGTCGGCAGGCCGGTGACCTCGAACTCCTCGAGAGCGCGACGCGAGCGCTCGAGCGCCTCGGCCCGGGTGCTGCCGGTGACGACGAGCTTGGCGAGCAGCGAGTCGAAGGACCCCGAGATCACGTCTCCCGCGACCACACCGGAGTCGACGCGCACGCCGGGTCCGCCCGGCGCCTTGAAGACGTGCACGGGGCCGGGGGCGGGCAGGAAGCCGCGCCCCGCGTCCTCGCCGTTGATGCGGAACTCGAACGAGTGGCCGCGCGGTGCCGGGTCGTCGTAGTCGAGGACGCCGCCCTCGGCGAGGCGGAACTGCTCGCGGACGAGGTCGATGCCGGTGATCTCCTCCGAGACGGGGTGCTCCACCTGCAGGCGCGTGTTCACCTCGAGGAACGAGACGGTGCCGTCCTTGCCCACGAGGAACTCGCAGGTGCCGGCGCCTGGTAGCCGACCTCGCGGAGGATCGCCTTGGACGCGCGGTACAGCTCCGCGTTCTGCTCGTCCGTGAGGAAGGGCGCGGGCGCCTCCTCGACGAGCTTCTGGTGCCGGCGCTGGAGCGAGCAGTCGCGGGTCGAGACGACGACCACGTTGCCGTGCGCGTCGGCCAGGCACTGCGTCTCGACGTGGCGGGGCTGGTCGAGGTACTTCTCGACGAAGCACTCGCCTCGGCCGAAGGCGGCGACCGCCTCGCGGGTGGCGGAGGCGAACATCTCCTCGACCTCGTCGCGCTCGCGGGCGACCTTGAGGCCGCGACCGCCGCCTCCGAACGCCGCCTTGATGGCGACGGGCAGTCCGTGCTGGTCGACGAACTCGAGCACCTCGGCGGCGCCCGAGACGGGGTTCAGGGTGCCGGGAGCCAGCGGCGCCCCGACCTTCTCGGCCACGTGGCGCGCGGACACCTTGTCGCCGAGGCGCTCGATGGCGTCGGGGCTCGGGCCGATCCAGACGAGCCCGGCGTCGATGACCGCACGGGCGAAGTCGGCGTTCTCGGCGAGGAAGCCGTAGCCGGGGTGGACCGCGTCGGCGCCGGAGCGGCGGGCGACCGAGAGGAGCTTCTCGATGACGAGGTAGGTCTCGGCGCTCGTCGTGCCGCCGAGGGCGTACGACTCGTCGGCGAGGCGGCTGTGCAGGGCGTCGCGGTCCTGGTCGGCGTAGACGGCGACGGACGCGATACCGCTGTCGCGGGCGGCTCGGATGACTCGGACGGCGATCTCGCCTCGGTTGGCGATGAGCACCTTCGTAATACGCGACATGGTTCCCCACCCTAGGGGCCCGCTCGGCGATGCCCGTGGCGGCTCACCACAAAGAAGAGCGGGGGCTTCGTCGGTTCCTCACAACCCCTGCGGAGTCAGCGGTTCCAGAGAGCCGTCCACGGCACACCGAGCTCGCGCACGAGCGAGCGGAGGGTCGGCACGGACATCCCGACGACGGTCGACGGGTCCCCCTCGATCCGCGAGATGAACCCGGCACCGCGCCCGTCGATGGTGAACGCTCCGGCCACCTCGAGCGGCTCCCCGGTGGCGATGTAGGCGTCGATCTCGTCGTCCTCGATGTCGGCGGCGAAGTGCACGGCCGCAGAAGTGACTGCTCCGATCTCGGCCCGCACCCGCCCGCCGCGGTGGTCGATGAGCCAGTGCCCGGAGTGGAGTCGCCCCTCGCGACCGCGCTGGGCCCGCCAGCGCTCCCGCGCCCGCTCCGGCTCGTGCGGCTTGCCGTGCACCACTCCGTCGAGCACGAAGGCGGAGTCGCCGCCCAGCACCAGCCCGTCGACGTCCGGTCCGAGGACGGCGCGGGCCTTCGCCCGCGCGAGCAGGGCGACGGTCGCGTCGGCGTCGAGCGGAGCGCCCGACTCCTGCTCGGCGAGGGCGACCGCGGCGGGCTCGTCGACGGCGGAGGGCACGACGACCGGCTCGATGCCCGAGGACCGCAGCAGCGCCAGGCGCGCAGGGGAGGTGGAGGCGAGGTAGAGGCGCATGCGTGCTCCCTGCGGCCGGGCCCCCGCTGTGGGATGCTCGATGGATGTCGAAGTCCGCGTCCCGCACACCTCCCCGTCCCTCCGAGGACGACGGCGCACTCGGGACGCAGGTCGAGCTCGAGATTAGCAACGTGGCCCACGGAGGCGTGTTCGTCGCCCGCCACGAGGGCCGCGTGGTCTTCGTCCCGGACGTGCTCCCCGGTGAGCGGGTCCGTGCGCGCATCAGCGAGGTCCGCCACGACAGCTTCTGGCGGGCCGACGCCGTCGAGGTCCTCGAGTCGTCGCCGCACCGCGTCGAGCACGTCTGGGCGGAGGCGTCGATCGACCGCCGGCCCGAGGACAGAGTCGGCGGTGCGGAGTTCGGCCACGCGACGCTCCAGCACCAGCGCGAGCTCAAGCGCACCGTCCTCGAGGACGCGTTCTCCCGGTTCGCGCGCCGGGAGGTGAGCGTCGAGGTCTCCGCGCTCGAGGGCGACGACGAGTCGCGCGGTCTCGGCTGGCGCACGCGGAACCGCCTGCACGTCGACGACGACGGCCGCGTCGGTCCGTACGCGTCGCGGAGCCATCGCGTCGTCACGGTCGACACGCTCCCGCTCGCGACCGCCGCCTCCGCCGCCGCGGCCCCGCTCGACGGCCGGCTCGCTCCCGGCTCGGTGGTCGATCTGGTCGACGCGGCGGGCTCCGACGGCGCGGCGGTCCTCGTCCACGACCCGTCCGACAGGAAGGCGCGACGCGACCGCACCGTGGTGACGGAGTTCGTCGCCGACCGGACCTTCCGCGTCGACCGCTTCGGCTTCTGGCAGGTGCACCGCGGAGCCGCAGCGGCCCTCTTCGACGCCGTGCAGACGGCGGTCGACCCCGGGCGGAGCGACCCCCGCGCGGCCAACCACGACCTCTACGGCGGAGTGGGCCTGCTCGCGGCGGCGCTCGCCGATCGGCTCGGAGCCGGCCTGCGCGTGACCAGCGTCGAGAGCGACTCCCGCGCCACCGAGCACGCGCTCGAGAACCTCTCGGACCAGGTCGCGCCCGCGCGGTGACCGCCCGGGTCGACCGCTACCTCCGCGACGCGATCGCCCAGGCGGACGCCCGCGAGCGCGAGCGCTGGCGCTCGGCGACGGTCGTGCTCGACCCGCCGCGCTCGGGCGCGGGCCGCGCGGTCACCGACGCCCTCGTCGAGCTCGCCCCCGCTCAGCTGGTCTACGTGGCGTGCGATCCGGTGGCGCTCGCGCGCGACGTGGGAGCGCTGGCGGCGGGCGGCTACGAGCTCGAGCGCCTCGACGGCTTCGATCTCTTCCCGAACACCTCGCACGTCGAGGCCGTCGCGCGGCTGGTGCACCGCTCCGCCTGAGCCCGGCGTCGCTACGATGAGCCCCGACGGACCCGAGGGAGTGGACCTGTGAACGCTGAGCCTGTCGTGGAGCCGCGCGTGCGGGTCGCCATCGTCGACGATCACGAGTCGGTGCGTCTCGGCGTCGCCGCCGCGATCGAGAACGCGGGCATGCACGTGGTCGCCGCCGCCGAGACGGTGCAGGTCCTCGAGCAGGTCATCGACGGGGCCGAGATCGAGGTCCTCGTGCTCGACCTCTCCCTGAACGACGGCTCGAGCATCACGGCGAACGTGAAGTGGGGCCAGGTCCGCGGCTCCGCGGTCCTCGTGCACAGCATCGCCGACCGCGTCGTGGCCGTGCGGGAGGCGCTGGCGGCCGGCGCGGCCGGGGTGATCCCGAAGTCGTCGCCGATGTCGACCGTGATCGCGGCGATCCGCACCGTCGCTCGCGGGGAGGTGCTCAACAACCTCGAATGGGCGTCGGCGATCGACGCCGACGACGACTTCGCACGGGCGGTCCTCGGCCGCCGGGAGCGCGACGTGCTCCACCTCTACGCCTCGGGCCTCCCGCTGAAGCTCGTCGCGGACCGGCTGCAGATCTCGGTGTCGACGGCGAAGGAGTACCTCGACCGGATCCGCGACAAGTACGTCGAGATCGGCCGTCCCGCGCCGACGAAGGTCGACCTGCTCCGCCGCGCCGTGGAGGACGGGATCCTCCCCGGCATCGATCCGGACGACGGCGATGCAGGTCGCTGAGCCGCTGCGACGGGCGCACCGGCGAACAGGCTGCGCATCGACAGGATCGTCACCACAGTCCTGTCGTTCTTCGGCTTCGGCTTCGCCCTGCAGACGGTTCCGCCGATCCTCGATCAGCTGCGGTTCCTCCAGCCGTCGGTGGCCTGGCCGGTGCTGGCACTCGTCTTCGGCGCGCTGGCCGCGGCCGTGGCCACCGCGGTGCTGCGCCGCGGCACCCGCATCACCGGCGTCCTCGTGGCGGGCGCTCTCCTCCTCGCCCTGCTGACCTGGCCCCTCGCGGTCGTCCCCGGCGAGGTGCTGCCCGCGACGCCCTACATCTTCTACCTGCTGACGCTCGGCACGGCCTTCAGCACCATCGTCGCCCCGCTGCGGGTGGCGGTCGTCTACGCCGTCGTCACCCCGGTGCTCTTCGGCGTGCTGCGCGTCCTGCCGTCGGGCGGGTCCGCCGAGCCGACACGGGCCGTGCTCGACGCCTTCTACGTCGGCATCGTGGGCTTCGTGATGCTCGTGCTGATCTCGGTGCTGCGGCAGTCGGCCGAGGAGGTCGACCGGGCCCAGACCACGGCGATGGAGCAGTACGAAGCCGCCATGCGCCAGCACGCGGGCGAGGTCGAGCGGATCGAGGTGGACGCGCTCGTGCACGACAACGTGCTCGCCACGCTCCTCGCAGCGGCCACGGCGGAGTCGCCGGCCCAGCGCGCGCTCGCGTCGTCGATGGCGCGGCGCACCCTCGCCGTGCTGCTGCCCGAGAAGGAGTCCGACGTCGCGGAGGGCGCGGTGCCGCTCGAGGTCGTCGAGCGGCAGCTCGCCCACGCGGCGTCGACCTTCGCGGCGGGCCTCGAGGTGCGGACCGCTCCGGGAGTCGACCCGCGCACGGCGTCCGTCCCGCGCGCGGTGGCGGAGGCGGTTCTCGGCGCCGTCTGGCAGGCGCTGGCGAACAGCGTCCAGCACGCGGGCCCCGGGGATCAGGTGCGCCGCTCCGTGGGAGGGGTGCTCGACGTCGATTCCGTCGAGGTGAGGGTCGAGGACGACGGACGGGGCTTCCGCGTGGCCGAGGTGCCGCGCGAGCGGCTGGGGATCCGGCTGTCGATCCTCGAGCGGGTGCACAACGTGAGCGGCGACGCGCGCGTCGAGTCCCGACCCGGCGAGGGCACCCGTGTCGAGATCGGCTGGAGTGCCCGGACCGCTGCGGCGCGATCGGGGACCCGCTCGTGATCGCCTACCCGCGCCCCCTGCTCTACGCGCTCGGCGCGGGCTTCTCGCTCTACCACGTGGTGCTCGCCTTCTTCTCGTACCGCAACTCCCCGCCCAGCGTCTTCGATCTGCTCGCGGTCGCCCTGTACGTGGCGGCGACGGTGGTGGCGCTGTGGCCGTCCGCCACGACGCGCCTGTCGACGCCCGTCGCCGCCTCGATGACGCTGGTGGCCGTCGCCCTGCCCCTCCTGGTCGCACCGGCGCTGGACCCGGCGGCGCCGAACGGCTACTCGACCTGGTACATCGCCGCCGTCGGCACGCTGATGACCATCGTCTGCTCGCGCAGCCGCCCGGTCTTCGCCTGGACCGGGATGCTCGTCCTCATCGTGCACACGATGATCTGGGCCGGGCCGCTCTCGCTCTTCACTCTCGGCGTCATCGGCAACCTGGCGTGGGTGGGTGCCGCGCAGGCGCTCATCATCGAGCTGGGCCGGGCGGGATCCGAGGCGCGGGTGCTCGAGGCGGCCGAGCGTGCAGCCACGTCGTGGCGGGCGGCGGAGGAGGCGCACCTGACGGAGCGCGAGATCCGCCTCGAGCAGACCAGGGCCATCGCCTCCGACATGCTCCGCCGCATCGCGAGCGAGCCGGGGCTGAGCGACGAGGAGCGCTTGGAGTGCCGCCTCCTCGAGGCGTCGGTGCGCGACGAGATCCGCGGACGCCGTCTGCTCGACGACGACGTGAGACGGCTCGTGCTGGCGGCCCGGCGCAGGGGAGTGACGGTGTCGGTCCTCGACGACGGCGGGCTCGATCACTCGTCCGAGCGGGAGAGCGGGCGCGTGCTGCACGAACTCGCCCAGGCCCTCGGAGGGATCCGCGCCGGCGTGGACCGCATCGTCGTCCGGACCGCGTCGGCCGACTCGCCCTCGGCCGTGACGATCGTCGGGCTGCGGACGGCGGGCGACGGCAGCGCGGTCGCGCTCGGCTCCGACGACTCGGCCGACGAGGTCGACGCCTGGGTCGAGATCCGCCGCGACGACGAGCGTCTCTGACGGGAGCAGCGGTACGCCTCCTGCACCGACTACGGGTGCGCGGAACCGCGAGGACGGCCGGGGTCGGTCATCCGCCCGCCGGGGAGTCCGCTGCGCTGCGGTGAGCGGCGGGATGCGACCGGGCCGGCCGGATCCCACGGGTACCGCCGGTTAAAAGAGTGCGGCGGGCTGTCCACTCCTCCGAAGAGGGGGCCCAGCCCGCCGTCAAACCCCGAGTGAGGGTAACAACCCGAATATTACCCTCACTCGCCCCCAAAACACCCGCCTCATTACCCTGGTCGGCGAGTGATTGGCGGTGCCCCCTCCGAGGAGTGAACACCTAACACGGATAATCATGCTCAGATCGGAAGGGGCCTGATAGTCGTCACTTTAGGGGACTAATCGGGGTACAAAATTCACGTTCTGCCGTGCCGTGCGCCGGGGAGGGGGCGACGGTCAGCCCGCGAAGGACCGCCAGGCCCCCGGCGCCGCGTGCAGAGGCGCCCGGACGGCGTGGGAGCGGTCGTTCCAGCCGCTCACCAGCTCCTGCGACTCCTCGACCTCGTCCGCTCCCTGAGCGGCGAGAGCGGTGACGACGGCGGTCACCGCGGCGATCTGCCGGGCGCGAGCCCGGGGGTCGAGACGACGACGGAGGGGGCGGTGTCCTGTTCGCTCATCCCGCGACGGTACCGCATGGTGTCCGGCCGGCGTTCGGGCCGAGGTCATTATGCTGACGCCGGACGCCGCCGGAGCGACGACCGATCGTCGTCGAACCTGGAGCACCTCCCGATGCGTCGTGGATCCCCCCGCACCCCGCCGCCGCTGCCCGCGGTCTGCTCGCGGGTGCCCGGCGGTCGCCGGCGGCGGTGGGGCTGGTCCTCCTCCTGGTCGCCGCGAGCGCTGCGGCCGGCACCCTCGCGGGGCCCGCCTCCGCCACGACCGCCGCGTGGTGGGCCGCCGGATCCGGCTCCCTCCTCGGCGGCCGCCCGTGGACCGTGCTCACCGCGCTCGTGATCGCCGCCGATCCTCTGCAGCTGGTGCTCGAGGCGGTGCTCGTGCTGCTGCTGCTGGTGGTCGCCGAGCGCCGCCTCGGGTCGTGGCGGACGGTGCTGGCCTTCGTCGTGACGGGAGCGAGCGGGATCGTCCTCGGCGTGCTCCTCCAGGTCGTCGGAGCGGCAGCGGGGGAGTGGTGGGCGAGCGACACGATCGGCGACACCGCGCTCGACCCGCTGATCGGCGCAGTGGGCGCGCTGATCGCGTCCACCGCGTTCATGGGAGCGCTGTGGCGTCGTCGCCTGCGCGTCCTCGTCTTCGCGGTCGTGCTCGTGTTCGTGCTGTACGCCGGCGACTCCGCCGACGTCCACCGCCTCCTCGCCGCAGTGGTGGGACTGGGCCTGGGCGCCGTCCTCGCAGGCCCGGTCGCCTCGCGCGCCCACCGGCCCGGACCCGGCTCCCACCGCGAGTCGCGCGGCCTGCTCGCGGCGATCGTGGTCGTCACCGCGATCGGCCCGCTCGTCGCCGTCCTGTCCGACTCGGGCTACGGCCCCTTCTCGTTCCTCGGTCGACTGCTCCAGAGCGCTTTCACGGGCACGGGGGACCTCGAGGACCCCTGCGCGCGGCTGACCCGCCACTGCACCCACCACGTCCAGCTGAGCCTCGTGCAGCCG
This sequence comes from Rathayibacter rhapontici, assembly GCF_001995175.1. Lineage (GTDB taxonomy): Bacteria > Actinomycetota > Actinomycetes > Actinomycetales > Microbacteriaceae > Rathayibacter. Next base: position 61,460 of record NZ_MUKN01000009.1, on the reverse strand, counting down.
GGCCCCGTCCTGCTCGCCTTCGTGCCGCTGATCCTGCTCCTGGTCGCCGCGCGGGGTCTGCGAACGGGTCGACGTCTCGGACTCGTCCTCGCCGTCGGCGTCAACGGAGCGATCGTCCTCCTCGACCTGCTGTCGCTCCAGCGCGCGGCCCGGCACCCGGAGTTCGAGCACCACGCCGAGTACCTGCTGTGGGTGGCGACCACGGTCCTCGTCCCGCTGGCGGTCGTGGTGCTCCTTCTCGCCGGCCGCCGGCACTTCCGCGTGCTCGCGCCGCGCAGCGCCGTGCGGCGCTGGACGGGCGTGCTCGCCGCCGCCTTCGTCGTCGGTCTCGGCGGCTACCTGGCAGTCGCGTTCGCGGCGCGGACGAGCTTCGAGCCCGCGGTCGACGGAGGCCGGCTCCTCGTCGGCGGGCTCCTGCGATTCGTGCCCGTCGGCTTCCTCGGAGGAGCGGGCCTCGTGCCGGTGCCGCGCGATCCGCTCGCCCGCCTCGCGTTCGACTGGGTCGGGCCGGCGTTCTGGCTGCTCGTCATCGTCGCCGCGCTGGCCCTCCTGCGCGCGACCGACGCTCAGCGCGTCCGGGGCGAGGCAGCCGTCTACCGCGGGATCCTGGCGCGCCACGGTGCCGGCAGCCTCGGGCACCAGGGCACCTGGCAGGGGAACGACCACTGGATCGCTCCCGGCGGCGAGGGCGGGGTGGCCTACCGCGTCGTCGGCGGGATCGCGATCGCGCTGTCGGATCCGGCGTGCGCGCCCGAGCGTCGCGCCGACGTCGTCGCGGGCTTCCTCCGGCACTGCGACGAGCGCGGCTGGTCGCCGGTGTTCTACAGCCTCCACGAGGATCTCCTGCCCGTGTTCGACGGACTCGGCTGGTCGCGGGTCTCGGTCGGCGAGGAGACGGTCGTCGACCTCGCCGGCTTCGAGCTCACCGGCAAGCAGTGGCAGAAGGTGCGCTATCCCCTGAACCGGGCGGTCAAGCTCGGGATCGAGGCGGTCTGGACCACCTGGCCGGAGCTGTCGCTCGCGACCGCGAACAGCATCGTCGATCTCTCGGAGCGCTGGGTCGCCGAGAAGGCCCTGCCCGAGATGGGCTTCACCCTGGGCGGTCTCGACGAGGTCCGCGACCCGGAGGTGTCCCTCCTGCTGGCAGTGGGACCGGACGGCGTCCTGCAGGGGGTGACCAGCTGGCTGCCGGTGCGGCGCGACGGCAGGACGGTGGGATGGACGCTCGACTTCATGCGCCGCTCCGACGACGCCCTGCCCGGGATCATGGAGTTCCTGATCGCCTCCGCGGCTCTGCGCGCGAAGGAGGACGGCGCCGAGTACGTCTCGCTGTCGGGGGCTCCGCTCGCGATAGCGCCCGTCGCCGACGGAGAGGTGCCGCCCGAGCCGACCGCGCTCTCGCGCCTGCTCGACTTCCTCGCGCGCACGCTCGAGCCCGCGTACGGGTTCGCGTCGCTGTTCCGGTTCAAGGCGAAGTTCCATCCGCGCTACGAGGGGCTCTGGCTGGTGTACCCCGACGCGATGCGGCTGCCGCAGATCGGCTCCGCCCTGGCCCGCGCCTACCTCCCCGACCTCTCGGCCCGCGATGCGCTGGCGTTCGCCCGGACGCTCGGTGCTCGCCCGGACGAGCACGCGACGCCCTCGCGGAGCGCCGGCTGAGCGCTCGCGGAGGGTCGGTGTCCGACCACGTCCCGGAGTCGAGATCGGGGACGTCGTCGGCGTCCACCGCCGCCCGTCCTTCCCGCTGCACGGCGGACGCGGACGAGCGCGCAGGCCGATCGCGGGAGGGGGACGGCCTAGAGCCGCAGCTCGCCCGCGACGACGCGGCTCGCGACGAGGGTGAGCGCCGTCGAGTTCGAGCGGGCGTGGCGACGGAGGATCTGGAACGCCTCGTCGGTCGAGATCTCGCGCGCGTACGCGACCGCCCCCTTGGCCTGCTCGATGAGCACGCGGCTGTTCAGCGCGTGCTGCAGCTGGCTGCGCACCGTGTCGCTCTCGAGCAGAGCCCGCTGGTGCAGGATCCCGATGGTCGCGACGTCGGCGAACGCCTGCACGACGGCGACGTCCTCGGCCGGCAGAGTTCCCGGCTCGGAGCGGAAGAGGTTGAGCGATCCGATGCACTCGCTGCGCAGGCGCATCGGCACGCAGTGGACCGAGCGGAGCCCGAGCTCGAGCGCGCGGTCGCGGAAGGGCGCCCAGCCCGCGCGCACGTCGCGGATGTCGGGCACCACCACGGCCTCGCCGGTCGTGAGGCACTCCATGCACGGGCCGGACTCCTCTCGGAGCTGCAGCAGCCCGATCAGACGGGAGTCCTCGTCCGTCGACGCGAGCACCTCGGCGACGCCGCCGGCGTTGCGCAGCACGATGCCCGCCGAGGCGGCCTCGAAGAGCGCGGCACTGCGGTCGACGAGGGTCTGGAGGAGTTCCACCGTGTCGTAGTCGTCGACGAGGGTGTCGGAGAGGGTCACGAACGTCTCGATGAGGTCGTGCTCCCGTGAGCGGGCCGCCATGCAGTCGATCCTAGATTTCGAGGGGAGGAGGGGGGAAGCCGGTGCGGCGGTCGACGATCTCCTCGGCGACCTCCGCGACCGGGCGGCCCTGCGCGAACGCGTGGGCCCTGAGCAGCAGGAGGGACTCCTCCGCCGTGATGCCGTGCCGGGCGAGGATCATCCCCGTCGCCTGGTGGATGATGCGGCGCGAGTGCACGTTGCTGCTCGCGTCCGTCCCGCTGTCCGAGAGGACGTGGGCGACGACGCGCAAGGCCGTGCCGGGCGTGCGCGCGCGGATCCGCTCGACGACCGAGGCGGGCAGTGGACCCGGAGCGGTGCTGTAGAGGTCGACCACGCCCACGTCGAGCCCGGCGATGCGGAGGGGGAACGCGTAGACCGCGTCCAGCGGCAGCCGACCGACCTCGGCCGAGAACAGCGGCCAGCGCTCAGCGGCATCGCGCACGTCGTCGACGAGGACCGGGGCACGGCGCCGTGCGGCGTCCCAGCAGGGTCCTTCGCCGAGGTCGAGCTGGATCTCGTCGAGGCGGGCGGCGACGTCGTCGCTCGCCGACACGGTCTCGCCGCCGAACGTCGAGCCGATGGTCGAGATGGCGGCGCCGCGCACGGGGAACTCGTCGGCGTAGGAGGAGGACAGCCGCGAGAGGGAGTCGGTGGCCATGCCCACTCCCTCCGTCACTCCGCAGCGGATGCCGTCGTCGCAGCCCACGCTAACAGCCGGACGGCGGACCCGGCCCCCGGATCAGAGCGGGATGTTGCCGTGCTTCTTCGCGGGCAGGTTCGCGCGCTTGGTCCGCAGCGCCCGCAGCGCCTTGATCACGGAGACCCGGGTGGCCGAGGGCTCGATGACCCCGTCCAGCTCGCCGCGCTCGGCGGCCAGGAACGGGCTCGCCACGTTGTAGGTGTACTCGTTGGCGAGACGGGTGCGCACGGCGGCGACGTCCTCGCCCGCCTCCTCCGCCTTCCTGATCTCGTTGCGGTACAGGATGTTGACGGCGCCCTGGCCGCCCATGACCGCGATCTCGGCGGTCGGCCAGGCCAGGTTGATGTCGGCGCCGAGCTGCTTGGAGCCCATGACGATGTACGCGCCGCCGTAGGCCTTGCGGAGGATCACCGTCACGAGCGGGACGGTCGCCTCGGCGTACGCGTAGAGCAGCTTGGCGCCGCGGCGGATGACGCCGGTCCACTCCTGGTCGGTGCCGGGGAGGTAGCCGGGCACGTCGACGAGGGTGAGGATCGGGAGCGAGAACGCGTCGCAGAAGCGCACGAACCGCGAGGCCTTCTCGCCGGCCTCGATGTTGAGCGTGCCGGCCATGGCGCTGGGCTGGTTGGCGATGATGCCGACCGATCGGCCCTCGACCCGGCCGAAGCCGATCACGATGTTCGGCGCGAAGAGCGGCTGCACCTCGAGGAAGTCGCCCTCGTCGACGATGTGCTCGATGACCGCGCGCATGTCGTACGGCTGGTTCGGGCTGTCGGGGATGACCGTGTCGAGGAAGCGGTCCGAGTCCGTGGTCTCGAGGTCGACCTCGGTGTCGAAGACGGGCGCCTGCGAGAGGTTGTTGTCCGGGAGGAAGGAGAGGAGCGTCCGCGCGTAGTCGAGCGCGTCGTTCTCGTCGCTCGCGAGGTAGTGCGAGACGCCCGAGATCTTGTTGTGGGTCAGCGCTCCGCCCAGCTCCTCCATGCCGACGTCCTCGCCGGTGACGGTCTTGATCACGTCGGGGCCGGTGACGAACATCTGGCTGGTCTTGTCGACCATGATCACGAAGTCGGTCAGCGCGGGGGAGTACACCGCGCCTCCGGCCGCGGGCCCGCAGATGATCGAGATCTGCGGGATGACCCCGCTGGACGCGGTGTTCCGGCGGAAGATCTCGCCGTACTTGCCCAGGGCGACCACGCCCTCCTGGATCCGGCTCCGCCGGAGTCGAGGATGCCGATGATGGGGACGCCGGTCTTCAGCGCCAGATCCATGACCTTGATGATCTTCTCGCCCGCGACCTCGCCGAGCGAGCCGCCGAAGATCGTGAAGTCCTGCGAGTACACGGCGACCTGGCGGCCGTGGATGGTGCCGGTGCCGGTGACGACCGCGTCGCCGTAGGGCCGCTTCTTCTCCATGCCGAAGGCGTGGGTGCGGTGGCGCACGAACTCGTCCAGCTCCACGAAGGAGCCCGGGTCCAGGAGGGTGTCGATGCGCTCGCGGGCGGTCATCTTGCCCTTGGCGTGCTGCTTCTCGATCGCGGCCTCACCGCTCGCGGTGACCGCCTCGTGGTACCGGGCCTTGAGGTCGGCGATCTTCCCCGCGGTCGTGTACATGTCGGGCGCGGGACGTTCGATGTTCGCGGTCACCCGCTCACCTTACCGGCGGGGGTGGGGGCGCCCCCCTTGTCGTGAGGGCACAGGGAGCGGGCTGCTGCGCGGGAGGAACCGCACAAGACCGTCCGCCTCAGGGCACTCCACGGAGGGCGCGAGTACCGTGGCGGCATGCAGCTCCCGCTCTCCCGCTCCGCGTCCCCGAAGGTGCTGTGGGAGGAGCACGCCGGCTCGACGAACGACGTCCTCCGCGAGCACGCCACCCGCGCGCCGGAGGAGTGGCCGCACCTCTCGCTGGTGGCGACGGACGACCAGCGGGCCGGTCGGGGTCGCCTGGGCCGGGTCTGGCAGGCGCCGGCAGGTCGGACCCTCGCCGTGTCGATCCTGGTCGACGCCGCCGGACTGCCGGCAGGCGTCTCCGGATGGCTGCCTCTGGTCGCGGGCGCGGCGCTCGCCCGGGCGCTCGCTCCGCTGGTCGCTGTCCCTGTCGCCGTGAAGTGGCCCAACGACGTGCTCCTGGACGGCCGCAAGACCGCCGGGATCCTCGCGGAGCGGCTCTCGGACGGGCGCGTGATCCTGGGCACCGGGGTGAACCTGCTGCTCGAGGAGGACGAGCTGCCGGTGCCGACCGCGACCTCGCTCGCCCTCGCCGGCTCCCGGACCACCGAGGCCGACGCGGTCCTCGCGGCCTACCTCACCGAGCTCTCGGCACTGCTCGCACCCCTGCTCTCGCTCCGCGACGCCGAGGCGGCCGGCACCGCCGCCGCCGTGCGCGAGCGCTGCGGCACCCTCGGCCTCCGCGTGCGCGTGGAGCTCCCCGACGGCTCGGTGCACGAGGGGACCGCCCTCGACCTCGACGCGGACGGGCGCCTCGTCGTCGAGCTCGTGGACGGGCCGCGCGCGTTCTCGGCGGGCGACGTCACGCACCTGCGGCAGTGAGGACGGAGCGATGACGTCGGACGTCCCCGAGCTCGAGCTCGCGCGACTGACCCCCCGGGCGAGGAGGGCGGTCGCCCCGGTCGTCGGCTTCCTCCTCCTCACCTGGACCGGCTTCTACTTCGCGGCGCAGTTCGAGCTCGGGCTGCAGCGGTGGATCATCGCGATCGGCACGGCCGTCCTGGTGCTCCTGCTCTGCGCCCCCTCGGCGCTGCGCTGGGCGGGGATCCGGTACCGGATCACCACACGCGGGCTGCACGCGCGCCGCGGACTCGTGGGCGTCCGCCGCGCCGAGGTCGTGTTCGATCCGCGGATGAGCGTGCGGGTCTCGCGGTCCATGGCGCAGCGGATCGCCCGCTGCGCCGACGTCGTCATCGAGCAGGACGGCGCGGAGGTCTTCGTGCTGCGGGACCTGCCCGATCCCGGGCTCGCCGCGGTCGTCCTCCGGGAGGCGATCGCCGCGTCGCCCCGGCCGCTGCCGGCGTGGGAGGACCCGGTGCAGCCCGAGTGAGCGCGTCGGTACCATGGAGCCGCCCCGCGCCAGCGGGCGGAGACGGAGGAGCGCCATGCGCGTCGGCGTGATCGGTGGCGGCCAGCTCGCCAGGATGATGATCCCCGCGGCCGTCGAGTTGGGGATCGACATCGCCGTGCTCGCCGAGGCCGAGGGAGCCCCCGCGGCGCTCGCGGCGACGCAGGTCGGCGACTACCGGGACGAGGCGGTGGTGCTCGCGTTCGCCGAGACCGTCGACGTCGTGACCTTCGACCACGAGCACGTCCCGCAGCCGATCCTGCGCGAGCTCGTCGCGCGCGGGATCCCCGTGCACCCGGGCCCCGACGCCCTCCTCTACGCGCAGGACAAGCTGCTCATGCGCCGCCGGCTCGCCGATCTGGGCCTGCCGGTGCCGGACTGGGCTGAGGTGTCCTCGGCCGAGGAGCTCGCCGCCTTCCTGGACGACCACGGGGGCCGCGCCGTCGTCAAGACGGCCCGCGGCGGCTACGACGGCAAGGGCGTGCGGGTCGTCCACGGCGCCGCGGAGGCCGACGACTGGTTCGAGGCGCTCGCCGAGGACGGTGGCGGCGGCTCCCTGCTCGTCGAGGAGCTCGTCGACTTCCGCCGGGAGCTCGCGCAGCTCGTCGCCCGCCGCCCCTCCGGCGAGACGGTGCTCTGGCCGGTCGTCGAGTCCGTGCAGCGCGACGGCGTCTGCGCGGAGGTCTTCGCCCCCGCGCCCGCCTCCGCGGGGCGCGTCGCGGCGATGGCGGCCGAGATCGCCGAGTCGATCGCCGAGCGCCTGGGAGTCACCGGCGTCCTCGCCGTCGAGCTCTTCGAGACGACCGACGACCGCATCCTCGTGAACGAGCTGGCCATGCGGCCGCACAACAGCGGCCACTGGACGATGGACGGCTCGACGACGTCCCAGTTCGAGCAGCACCTGCGCGCAGTCCTCGACCTGCCGCTGGGCGCGACCGGCTGCCGCGACCCGTGGACCGTCATGGTGAACGTGCTCGGCGGACCGCAGGGCGAGTCGCTGACCGATCGCTACCCGCGCGTGCTGGCGGAGCACCCGGGCGTGAAGGTGCACAACTACTCCAAGCAGCCGCGCCCCGGCCGCAAGGTCGGTCACGTGAACGCGACCGGCGACGAGCTCGAGAGCGTCGTCTATGAGGCGCGAGCCGCGGCGGCGCTTCTCACCGACTGACACGTACCATGGTGGCCGTGACGAGCCGACTGACGACCCCCGCCCCCGCCGGAGACCCCACGTGAGCGCGGAAGCGCTCGTGAACGGATCCGCGCCCGTCATCGGCGTCGTCATGGGCTCCGACTCCGACTGGTCGGTCATGCAGGCCGCGTCGACCACGCTCACTGAGTTCGGCGTGCCGCACGAGGTCAGGGTCGTCTCGGCGCACCGCACTCCGGAGGCGATGATCGCGTACGGCCGCGACGCCCGCTCCCGGGGCCTCAAGGCGATCATCGCCGGTGCGGGCGGCGCCGCCCACCTCCCGGGGATGCTCGCGGCCGTGACTCCGCTGCCCGTCATCGGCGTGCCCGTGCCGCTCGCGCGCCTGGACGGCCTCGACTCCCTCCTCTCGATCGTGCAGATGCCCGCGGGCGTCCCCGTCGCGACCGTGTCCATCGGCGGGGCCCGGAACGCCGGGCTGCTCGCCGTCAGGATCCTCGCCACGGCCGACGACGCGCTCTCCGAGCGGCTCGTCGCGTTCGCCGCGGACCTGGAGACCCAGGTCGCCGCGAAGAACGACGCCCTGGTGGCGAGCCTGTGACGGCGGTGTCCCTGCCGCTGCGGCACCCCGACGTCCGCTCCAGCTCCTTCATGACCCGGCGCGCCTGGTGGCTGCTGGTCGGCAACTTCCTGGTGCCCGGATCGGCGCAGGTGCTGGCCGGCAACCGCCGCCTGGGCCGCCTCGGCCTGGCGTTCACGCTCGCGCTGTGGACCGCGCTGCTGATCGCGGTCGTGCTGTACTTCGTCTTCCCGACGGGTCTCTACACGCTCGCGACGTTCGACCTCTCGATGCTGGCGCTCCAGGCCGCGCTCGTGATCTACGCGGTGGTCTGGCTCGTGCTGACCCTGGACACCCTCCGGCTCATCCGCGTCGTGCGGGTGCGGCCGAGGATGCGCGGCGTGCTGGCGTTCACGACGATCGCGCTGATGGCGGTCTCCGTCGGCACGGCCGGGGCCGGCACGTACCTCCTGGGCGTCACCCGCGGCACCCTCTCGTCGATCTTCGGCGGGGGAGCGATGGAGGCTCCTGTCGACGGCCGCTACAACATCATGCTGCTGGGCGGCGACGCGGGCGAGGACCGGGAGGGACTGCGTCCGGACAGCATCTCCGTGGTCAGCATCGACGCCTCCAGCGGTGCGGCGACCATCATCGGCGTGACGCGCGAGTTCCGGGACGTCCCGTTCGCCGAGGACAGCCCGATGCACGAGCTCTACCCGGACGGCTACAACTGGGGCGACTGCAACGTCAGCGTCTGCAAGCTCAACTCGATCTACACCGAGGTGGAGCTGAAGAACCCCGAGCTCTACCCCGATGCGGTCTCCGCGGGCAGCGAGCCGGGCATCGAGGCGATGCGGGACGCCGTCGAGTCGATCCTGGACCTGCCGATCCAGTACTACGCGCTGATCGACATGGAGGGCTTCGCCCAGCTGATCGACGCGCTCGGAGGCGTGGACATCACGTACGACGGCGACGAGCCGCTGCCGCTGGGCGGCCTCCTCGACTCGGACGGCGTGCCCTACGGCGTGAACCAGTGGATCGAGCCGGGCGACTGGCACTTCAACGGCGAGCAGGCCCTCGCCTACGCGCGATCGCGCATCACCTCGGACGACTACGCCCGGATGGAGCGGCAGCGCCAGGTGCAGGAGGCGCTGGTGCGCCAGTTCGAGCCGGCGAACGTGCTCTCGAAGTTCCAGGACGTCGCCGAGGCGGGGTCGCAGGTCATCAAGACGGACGTGCCCCAGGGGATGCTCGGCTACTTCGTGCAGCTCGGCCTCAAGACGAGGTCGCAGCCGATCGACAGCGTGGAGTTGACTCCGCCGACCGTCGATCCCGAGGACCCCGATTACGACGTCGTGCGGTCGATGGTGCACGAGGCGCTGTTCCCGGACGACTCCGGGCAGTAGCGGCCGCGCTCAGATCTCGGCGTGCAGCGCCCAGACCCGCTCGGCCGAGTCCCGCCAGCTGAAGGCACGCGCCCGGTCGCGCCCGGCCACCGACAGCCGCGCGCGGAGCGCGGTGTCCGCGAGGACGCTGCTCATCGCGAGGGCGAGCCGATCCGGGTAGTCCTTCGCGTCGCCGCGCTCGACGGCCACGCCGGCGTCGGCGGCGACCTCGAGCAGGGCGGGGTCGTCCGAGTGGACGACCGGCACGCCGAAGTGCATGGCCTCCAGCACCGGCAGGCCGAAGCCCTCCGCGATGCTGGGGTACACGAAGAGGGTCGCGCGGTCCAGGACCACGGCGAGGTCGGCGTCGCTCAGCACGCCGAGCGCGCGCACGCGGTGCTCGTCGAGCCCCTGCTCGTCGGCGACGGCGGCGATGTCGAGCTCGCCCCAGCCGGTCGGCCCGACGATCAGCAGCGGGATCGCAGGGGCGGAGGCACCGCCGAAGGCCGCGATCAGCGAGACCAGGCCCTTGCGGGGCTCCAGCGTCCCGACGCTCAGCACGTACTCGGCCGGTAGCCCGAGCGCGACGGCGCGCTCCTCCGCGTCGTCGGGGAGCACGAGACCCGAGCCCACCGCCCCGCCGATCACCCGCAGCCGGTCGCCGAAGTCCAGGACCTCGGACAGCTGCTGCGCCACCGCGTGGGTGGGCACGACGACGGCGTCGGCGTGCTTCCTGGCCCGCTTCGCCATGGCGCGGTGCCACTTCGCCCCGTGCGGAGTGAGGGTCTCGGGATGGGTCCACGGCACGGTGTCGTGGATGGTCACGGCGATCTGCTCTCCGTCCCGGCTCTCGTGGCTCCGCAGCGGTGCGAAGAGGCTCGGAGCGTGGATCATGCCGCCGCCGGCGGGGATGCCGATGCCGTACTGCCAGGCGCGCGACAGCTCGCGGCGGCCCAGGTGGAGCCGGTGGATCCGGGCGAGCCCCGGCAGCCGCTGCCGCAGCTCCTCCTCCTTCTCGGGCGGATGCGCGGAGACGACGGCCTCGACCTCGCAGCCGCGGGGCGCGGTCGCGATGAGCTCGCGGGTCAGCTCCTGGGTGTAGCGGCCGATGCCGCCGGGCACGCGGGCGAGCATCTGATCGACGACGACGCGCAGAACGGTGCTCACGGTCGGATCGCCTCGATCGGAGCGGCCGCGAGGGCCTGCTCCCAGGAGCGCAGCGGGCTCAGGCCCGCCCTGCCCCAGCCGTCGTGCCCGAGGACCGAGTAGGCCGGGCGCGGTGCCGGCCGGACGAAGGCGCTGCTGTCGGTCGGGCGGATCCGCTCGGGATCGAGCCCCGCCTTCTCGAAGACCGCGCGGGCGAAGCCGTACCAGGTCGTCTCTCCGGCGTTGGTGCCGTGGTACACGCCCGCCGGCGCTCCGGAGTCGACGAGCTCGACCAGGCGGGCGGCGAGGTCGCCCGTCCAGGTGGGCTGCCCGCGCTGGTCGTCGACGACGCTCAGCGTCTCGTGGCTGCCCGCGAGGCGGACCATCGTCTTCGCGAAGTTGCCCCCGTGCGCGCCGTAGAGCCAGGCGGTGCGGACGACGTAGCCCCGGTCCGGGTTCGCGGCGAGCACGAGCTCCTCGCCCTCGGCCTTGGTGCGCCCGTAGGCCGAGATCGGCCGGCGCGCGTGGTCCTCGCCGTAGGGGGAGGTCGCGGAGCCGTCGAACACGTAGTCGGTCGAGACCTGCACGATCGCCGCGCCGATCTCGGCGGCCGCGCGGGCGAGGTTCTGCGCGCCGAGCGCGTTGACCCGTCGCGCCTCGTCCTCGTCGCCCTCCGCGTCGTCGACGCGGGTGTAGGCGGCGCAGTTGAGCACCGCGTCGTGCCCGGCGACCGCGGCGCGGACGGCGTCGAGGTCGGTGACGTCCAGGTCGCGTCGGCCCAGGGCCGTGACGGGGCGGTCGCCGAGGGCGGAGCGGAGATCGGTGCCGAGCATTCCTGCGGCGCCCGTGAGGAGGAAGGTCACCCGATCATCATGCCGGAGGGGCGCGCTCCGCAGGCGCGGGACGCACCGCCCGGCACCGGTGTCCGAGCGCTCGTTACACTCGTCCCGTGCAGATCCGAGAACTCGACATCCCCGACGTCTACGAGGTCACTCCGCGGCAGTTCCCCGACGACCGGGGGGTGTTCTTCGAGTTCTACCGCTTCGACCGGCTCGCCGAGAAGGTGGGGCACCCGTTGTCGCTCCGGCAGGGCAACACGTCGGTCTCGCGGCGCGGCACCGTGCGCGGGATCCACTTCGCGCAGATCCCGCCGTCGCAGGCGAAGTACGTGTCGTGCTTCTCCGGCGCCGTGCTGGACTACGTGGTCGACATCCGGGTCGGGTCCCCGACGTTCGGCCGGTGGGAGACGATCCTGCTCGACGACGTCGACCGCCGCTCCGTCTACATCTCCGAGGGCATCGGGCACGCGTTCGTCGCGCTGACCGAGGGCGCCGTCGTCTCGTACCTCGTGAACGCGACCTTCGATCCGGAGCGCGAGAAGGGCATCGACCCGCTCGACGAGCAGATCGGACTGCGCTTCCCGGACGAGGCGGGCGAGCTGCTGCTGTCGCCCAAGGACACCGACGCGCCGACTCTGGCCGAGGCCGAGGCGCAGGGGCTCCTCCCGACCTGGGACGAGGCGCGCGCGTACTACGCCGGCCTCGACGAGTAGCGGCGGGAGAGCGCCGGGCTCAGCGCCCGAGCCGCAGCCGCATCAGCCCGACGCGCGCGCCGAGCCCGAGCCGGACGGCCAGCCGGAGGGGCGCCTGGTACCAGGCGCCGTACTTCTGCGCGAGGTACAGGTAGGCGCTGCGGTGGTGCACGGCGAGCATCCGCGCCGACGCGAGCCGGGTGGAGTGCCCGCCCAGGTGCGAGACCAGGCGTCGGCGAGGTACACGTTGGTCCAGCCCCGCCGGCCGAGCGAGTCGCCCAGCTGCACATCCTCGAAGTACATGAAGTACCGCTCGTCGAAGCCGCCGATCTGCTCGAAGGCGGTGCGCCGGACCATCACGCAGGCTCCCGAGAGCCATCCGGCCGTCATGCTGCCGTGCTCGAGCGTGCCGACGGCGCGCGAGCGGCGGTAGCGGGCCGACCACGGGTTGCCCGGCCAGAGGTGCGCGAAGAGGGCGTGGCCCACCCCGGTCCCGAGGGAGGGCAGCGCCCGCGCCGACGGGTAGACGGTGCCGTCCGAGTCGAGGATGCGCGGGCCGATCGACCCGATCCGGGAGTCGGCGGAGGCGGCGGCGTACAGGGCGTCGATGGATCCGGGCAGGAAGACCGTGTCCGGGTTGGTCACCAGGATCCACTCGTACTCCGGGCCCAGCCGGTCCACGGCGTAGTTGACGGCCTTGCCGTAGCCGAGGTTCTCGCCCGTCTCGTGGAAGACGACCTCCGGGCGCATCTCGACGACGCGGCGCACGGAGTCGTCCGTCGTCGCGTTGTCGACGACCACGACGTGGACGTCGTGCTCCGTGGCCTCCGGGATCGACTCGAGGCAGGCGCGGAGGACCTCACCCGAGAAGTAGGTGACGACGACGACCGCGATGGGCAACGTCGAGCGAGAGATGGGAGCCTCCGGGGGTGCGGTGTCGACGGGCGAAGGCTCCGTCGGAAGAACTCATCGAGGCTAGCACGCAGCCTCGAAGCCTCCCGGGAGGCCCGTTCCTCTCAGCGGACGACGTCGAGAGGGGCTGTCCCGGCAGCGACGGCCGCGCTGGAGGCCGTGTCCATCAGCGGGAGCTCCGGCTCGTCGGGACGGCGGAAGACGACGAACGTGTACATGCAGAAGTTCCAGACCAGGCCGACGAGGACGGCGGCGGCTTTGGCGGCGTTGATCGCGAGGACCGCGTTCTCTCCCGAGCTGGGGAGGAAGAGGAGGGAGAGGCCGAACGTCGTGCCGAAGAAGACCTCGAAGCCGTAGATGACGACCGATTGCAGCAGGAGCGAGCTGACGCCTGTCACGAGGAAGAACATCCCGAACGCGGCGGCCGAGGGGCGGCCGCGCTGGCGGAAGACGAAGAAGTGGTTGAGCAGGTAGGAGATCGAGATGCCCACCGTCACCGAGGCGACGTTCGCCGCCAGGGCCGGCAGACCGACGAGCAGCGTCAGCGCATTCAGGATCGCGAAGTCGAGGACGGTGTTCAGCGAGCCCGCTGCGAGGAATCGCACCGTCTGAGAGTCCCGCCACCCGCTCGATCCCGCTCGACTCGCCACGTGTCCTCCTCCGGCGCTGATGTGCGAGCGCGACGGGCCGACGGTATCCATCGTGTCTGAACGGGGAGGTGCACGAAGCGCTCCGAATCTGAGAACCGCTCGAACGGCGACCAGCCCGCGATCAACCGCGAGGCTCCGACGGACGCTGATACTCTGCGACCGCCCGTCGCGCGTCCAGCGTTCCGTCCTCTGCAGTCGAATTGGCTCTCCATGCTCACCCTGACGATCGTCACTCCCACCTACAACGAAGCGGACAACATCGGCGAGCTGCTCCGCCGGATCGCCGCCGTCGCCGCCGACAACCCCGACGCCCTGATCCGGTCGGTGATCGTCGACGACTCGTCGCCCGACGGGACAGCGGGGAGGGCCAGGACGATCGGCGAGGAGCTCGCGACCGGGAACTTCTCGGTGTCCGTCCTCGAGAGGGCGAAGAAGGAGGGCCTGGGAGCGGCGTACATCTGGTCGTTCGCCCAGGTGCTCGAAGCGGAGGACGCGCCCGACTACATCCTGCAGATGGACGCGGACCTCTCGCACGATCCGCGATACGTCTCCGACTTCCTCCGCGAGGTGCGTGAGGGCGCGGATCTCGTCGTGGCGTCCCGCTACATCCCCGGCGGGGGCACTCCCGACTGGACACTCGACCGCAAGATCCTCAGCCGGGGCGGCAACATCTACACGCGCCTGTTCCTCGGGTCCACCCTCACGGACTGGACCGGTGGCTACAACCTCTTCAGCGCCGAGCTGCTGCGCAGGATCGCGTTCCAGACGGTCGACGCGACGGGCTACGGCTTCCAGATCGCGCTCAAGCACCGCGCGGTCACGGCTGCGAGGAGGACGCGGGAGATCCCGATCGTCTTCCTCGACCGCACCGAGGGCACCTCGAAGATCCCCGGCAACACTCTGGTGCAGAGCCTCCTGCTCGTCCTGCGCATCCGGTTCGGGCGCGACGGGAAGCGATGAGGGCGGAGGAAGGGGGTCGATCGCGGCCTCTCCTCGTCGAGGCGTCCGGGCTCCTCCTCGTCGTCGCCGGCGCGCTGGCCGTCCTCGCGCACTTGGCATCGACGCCGTGGGTCGAGTACCTCCTCTCCGATGGAGACTCGCTCGCCCTGCCCCTCCTCCTCCAGTCGGTGCAGCGCGGCGAGCCCTTCGACTGGGTCATGACGAGCCAGCTGCTCGTGTTCCCCGAGCTGCCGCTCTACCTCCTCAGCGTCGCGCTGGCGGGTGGCGTGATCCAGACGTCGCTCATCGTGAACGCGGTCGTGAACGCGGTCGTGTTCTACGGCGGAGCCCGGCTGCTCGCCTCGGGAGTGCTCGTCGATCGCTCGAGAGGACTGCGCGTCGGGTCCTCCGCCGCGGCCACCGCGACTCTCCTGCTCCTCGCGGCGACGGAGGGGCGTGGGCTGATCAACGTCGGTGCGTTCTCCGGCGGGATCCTCCTGACCACCTACTACTCGGGTGTCGCGCTCGCGGGGGTCTGGATCCTCGCGCTGATGAGCGGGGTCACGCGGGGCTTCGCCTCCGGGCTGGTCGACGATCGGCGGAGACGGTGGACCTGTCTCGCGGCGGTGTTCGCCGTCTCGGCCGCGACGACCTTCTCGAATCCGCTGTTCGCCCTGCAGTTCACCGCGCCCGCGGTCGTGACTCTCCTGCTCCTGCTCGTGCTCGCGCGGATGTCCCGGCGCACCGCCGCGGTCCTCGGTGGAGTCCTCCTCGTCGGGGCGGTCCTCGGCTACGCGTCGCGCGGGCTCGCGCGGAGCCTCATCGCCGTGGACGCCTCGACCTACCTGCACCTGGAGCGCGCCGGTCAAGCGGTCGACGCCTTCATCCTGCAGATGCGCGTCGTCGGGTCGGCGACCAGCGGGAAGATCGAGCTCCTCGTGGTCGGCCTCCTGCTCGTGCTCGCCGCACTGACGGTCGTCGCGGCGCTGGCCACGCAGTCGAGGGAGCCGCGCCGTGGAAGCGTCTCGACGTCGAGCACCGCCGTCGCGCTGTTCGTGGTCGTCTCCTGCCTGTCCCTTCTGCTGGGAGTCGTCGTCACCGGCAGCCTCGTCAGCCGGTACCTCCTCCCTCTCGCCGCGTTCCCGGTGCTTCTGGTCGTGCCTCTGTGCGGTGAGTCAGCGCGGCGGGTGTCCCGCCACCTGCCAGTGAAGCGCCGCAACTCCGGCGACGCGTCACGCCGCGGAGCCCTCGTCTGCGCGGGGCTGTCCGTCTCGGCGCTCGCGGCGGGGATCGCCGTCTCCGCGCCTCCGCTCGCCGTGGCCGCCGAACGGGCGGGCTCGACCCCGGAGCGGCAGTGCCTCGAGGACTGGCTGGGGGACCGCACGCGGTCCGGTGTCGCCTCGTTCTGGACAGCGCGCCCACTCGAGCTGTACGGGCCGCCGTCGCTCGACGTGCAGCAGGTGAACTTCGACTTCACTGCTCAGCTCTGGATGAACAACACGGCCGCGTATCGCGACACGACCTTCTCCTTCGTCCTGGCCGACCGTGATCCCGACTGGTCGGCCCTCGCGCTCGCCCACCTCGGGGAGCCGAGCGCGGTGGTCGACTGCCCGACCTTCGACATCTACGACTACGCCGGGACGGACGGCGAGACGATCCTGAACGGGATCGTCTCCGACAGCATCGAGAGAGCGGATCGGGATCATGGACTCTGACACGCGCATCGCGACACGGACCGGTGCGGCCCGGACCGCCTTCCTCGCCCGCGCGGCGAGGGAGGCGGCGTGGGCGACGGGCGCCGGCGTGATCAGCCTCCTCGGCGGCGTCCTCGCCCTCGGCGTCACGCCGACCTCCCTGGGACAGCGGTGGACCGTCGGGGGTGACGACCAGATCCTGCACTACACCCTGTTCCGCAGCGCCACCCAGTCCTTCCCGTTCTCGGTCAACGGCGCTCTCGGCTTCCCCGAGGGGCTGAACGCCTTCTTCACGGCGCAGTTCGATCTCGCCTCCGCCGTGCTCGTCGCACTGCTCGGACTCGTCGTCGAGGACGGCTTCGTGCTCCTCAACATCTACTACCTGCTCGGCTTCTTCGCGGTCGCACTGACGGGCTACGCGTTCTTCCGCTGCCTGAGGACCTCGCCCTGGGTCTCGGCTCTCGTCGCCGTCGTGCTGGCTCTCGCTCCGTACCACTTCCTGCGCATCGGCGCCGGCCACGCCTTCCTCGCCAACTACTGGGCCGTACCGCTGCTGGGCATACTCCTGCTCTGCGCCGCCGGCGAGCGCACAGACCCGTTCCGCAGCTGGATCCGGCGGGGCACCGGTGCTTCGCGGATCGCGCGCGCGGCAGTCCCGACGGTTCTCCTTCCCGTCCTCATCGCCACATCGGGCGGCTACTACTACGTCTTCAGCATCATCGTTCTCGGCGGAGTCTGGCTCCTCGGCGCCGCCGCCTCGCTCGCCTCGGGTGAGCGTCGGCGGGCCGTGCTCGCCCGTGCGGCGCCTCTCGGAGTGCTCGTCGTCGCGGTGGGCCTCGAGCTGCTCGCCCTCTCGGCGGACTGGGGCGGACGATACGCCCCGTACTTCGAGGATCGAGGACTCGGCGAGTCGGAGAACTTCGCAGGCAAGATCCTCCCGCTGTTCCTGCCGTGGGAGGGGACCCGCGTGCCGAAGCTCGGAGCGCTGCCGCTGATCTACGCGAACGCGACCGCAGTGGCGAAGACCACCGAGCCGCCGGGGATGCCGGTGCTCGGGATCGCTGGGCTCGTCCTGCTCCTCGCGGCACTGCCCATGATCGCGATCGTGGGAGGACGTGCTCTGCGAGTGACCGGGATCGGCCGTCTCGTCTCGGACGATCGTGTCCGCGTGCTCGCGGTCGCCGCCCTCTGGACGCTGCTCTTCTACGTCGTCACCGGTTTCGGCATGGCAGTCGCCCTCCTCGCCGGCACGACCATCCGCGCCTGGTCGCGGCTCTCGATCGTGATCATCGTGCTCGCACTCGGAGCCGTCGCCCTCGTTCTGCAGCGCCTGCGCCGCCGCAGTGCTCGCGTGCTCGCGGTCGTCCTCGTCTGCGTCCTCGTCGTCCTCGATCAGGGAGTGGGCGTGAAGCGGATGGTCCCGCTCGCTCCCGCCGACGACGCGGAGATCTCGTCCTTCGTCGCGGCGGTCGACGCCGACCTCGCCGACGGCTGCGGAGTCGTGCAGCTCCCGGTCAAGAGCTTTCCCGACAGTGGGGCGATCGCCTCGATGAGGGATTACGACGAGGCGCTCCCGTACCTCTTCACGGCAGGTGAGGACCTGCGCTGGAGCTACGGGTCGGTCGAGGGGACCCCCGGCTTCGACGTCTTCGACGACGCGACCGATGCCGAGTCTTTCGCCGCCGCCGTCCGGGGGAGCGGAGCCTGCGCCCTCCTCGTCGACACGGCCGCCTATTCGGACAGCGAGGGCGCGTGGTTCGACGACGTCGTCGCCGCCACCGGCGATCTCGACCCGATGGCGGAGTCGTCGTCCGGCCGGTGGCTGGTGTTCAGGGTCGACTGATCCGGAAACGGGGGCTCCTCCGGGCGGAGTCAGCTCACCCGGAAGAAGAGGTAGCGACGGGAGTCGTCCTCGGACCGGATCACCGGCTGAGTCGCGGAGGTCGCGGCGTCCACGAACGGGGCCCAAGCGGCCGCGTCGTCACCGTAGGCCGCCTGATCGACCAGGAGGCCGCACGCTCCGCTCTCGGCGACGGCGGCCCCGAACTGCTCCGGAGTCGTCACGTCCGCCCAGAAGTCGGCCGAGCGGGTGCCGGTGACGGCTCCGTACGACCAGCGCAGCGTGGAGTCGTCGGAGCTGAAGAGGTAGGGGAGGGCCTCGTCGTAGTCGCCCATCCCGCCCACGGCGCCGGCTTCCGGGTAGCCGTGGAGCGGGAGCTGCACGATGCCGCACCCCGGGGCGAACTCCGATTCGGCTGCGGAGACGGCAGCGCGCAGCGCCGTGTCGTCGACGGGGGAGAGGTCGGCGCCGACACTCGCTCCTCCCAGCTGATCGACGCCCGCGACGAGTCCGATGCCCACGATCGCGAGCACCAGGCGACCCGACGCCGGAGCAGCGTGTCGAGCAGGACTGCGGCGAACATCAGGGCGACGGTCGACAGCACGACCGACAGGCGCACCCAGGCGCGGATCTCGCCGGTGACCACGGCGGCGAAGACGTAGCCGAGACCGCCGACGACGAAGAAGAGCAGCCCCCACAGGTACACGCCCGCGAGGACGCGCGCGCGCTCGTCGCCGAGGAAGCGCGCGGCCGGACCGGCGGACCCGGTGCGGACGGGAGCCACCGCCCTGACGAGGAGGAAGAGGACGAGGAGGATCATCGCCACGGCGGCGATCAGCGGTGTGCCCGTCGGCTCGGCGGTCGGCGAGACCGTGGTGCTCTGCTGGTACCCGCGCGAGAGCTCGGCCAGGGGGCCGAATCCCGATCCGTCCCACGGCAGCAGGAGGCTCGTGATCTTGCCGCTGTGCTGCTCGGACTGGAACGGCAGGCGCTCCGCGAAGTAGGAGGCGTACCGCTCGCCGAAGTCGAGGGAGAGCAGAGCGAGCTGCACGCCGATGAAAGCGACGAGCGAGACGACGGTCAGCGCGGGCCAGACCAGCTCGCGCCATCCTGATCGCGCGATCAGGATCGCGATCGCCCGGAAGAGGACGATTCCGCCGAGGAGGATGCAGCCGAAGACGAAGTAGTAGGAGCTCGAGACGGACAGGCCGAACGTGAGGCCGAGCACCGGGAGCGCCCGGCGCAGGAGGCGGCGCCGCCGGCTCGGCGCATGGTCGACCCACTCCGCGAGGGGATCGAGGGTCGGCGACGCGACGACCAGGATCAGGATGCCGAGCAGGGCGACGCCCCAGTACATCCCGACGAACGCGTGCCCGAGTGCCACCCTTTCGAAGTGGTAGGGCATCAGGGCGAAGATCAGGGCGAAGAGCACGGCCACGGAGCGGCGGACGCGGAGTGCGCGGAAGAGGTAGTAGCCGGCGATGCCGGCCAGAGCGAACCCCGACAGCTGGAACACGTTCAGGATCACGATCGGATCGCGCAGGACGAGAGCAAGCGCGGAGAGCACGCCGATCGACTCGAAGTCGAAGATCGGAGTGAACCACTGGTTCTGCGTCCCCGGGAATCCCATCGAGGGGTTCGGCAGGAACAGCGTCCAGTCCTTCGCCCCCGCGGCGACGAGGTAGTGGGCGACCATGTCGCCGGTGTTCCCCGAGGTCCAGCGCCGCCCGAGATCCGCGGGCGACAGGCGCAGGGCGATGATCGCGGCGACGAGGGCGACCAGACCGACCCCCAGGGCGCATCCCAGATCCAGGAGCGCGCCGCGGTGCCTCCGGGCCGGACCCGGACGGTGCTCGGACTCGGTCGTGTGTCGGAGGGTCTGGCTCATCGCTTCTCTCGTCCGGGGCGGGCGTCTGCCCCCGTGCGGCGAACAGCCTAGTGTCTCGGCTCGGGACGGCCGTCGATCGGATCGACGGTCGTCGGGCGGCTCTCCTGCTGGAGGGGCTGGTCCGCACGGGTCCCCGCGGCACCGACCTCCTTCGCGCCGGCGTCGTCCGTCGACGAACCGCGATTCGATCGGAAGACGACGAGCCGGTAGAAGGCGAAGTTCCAGACGAGCCCGGCGAACACAGCGACTGCCTTCGCGAAGTTGATGGCGAGCACGTTGTTGTCGGCGTCCGAGCCGAGGAAGAGGAGCGAGCGCCCGAAGCTCGTGCCGAACAGCATCTCGAAGAGCCAGATGATGACGTTCTGGATGACCAGCGACGAGAAACCCGTGACGGCGAAGAACTGCAGGAAGCGCTTCACGGTCACCCGGTCGGGGTAGCGGAAGACGAAGAAGTGGTTCATCACGTAGGACAGGCAGATGCCGAAGACCACCGAGACGGAGTTCGCGATCAGTACAGGGGCGCCGAGCGCCAGTGTCATGATGTTGAGGAGCACGAAGTCGATCGCCGTGTTCACCGATCCGGCGGCGAGGAAACGCACCTGCTGCTTCTCGAACGGTCTCGTCACGCGGTGGGGATCTCTCGGTCGGGGTGCGGGAGGCGGCCGCGACCGTCGTCCGGTCCTCCGGGGGTCTGTTCCTCCTCGAGGAGGGGCCTGTGCGGTGCCGCCGTGACCGGCGTGAGGGAGCGGTCGAAAGGCGACTCGCGATGCCGAGGGAGCGGAACCGTCCGGCCAGTGTGCCACGATTGCGTCCGATGACTCGAACTGCGCCCCGCGCGTCGCCCCCCGCGCTCCGTGCGCCGCTGTGGCAGCGCCTCCTGATCGAACTCGCGCCGGTCGTCGTCGTCGTCTCGACCGCTCTGGTCGTGCTGGCCCGCATGGCGGCGTCGGAGTGGAGCGCCGTCCTGCTGTACAGCGGCGACTCCCTCGTCCTCCCGCTGCTGCACTCGTCGATCGTCGCGGGAGAGCCCTTCGACTGGGTGTTCTCGTCGCAGCTCTTCTTCTTCCCGGAGCTGGTCATCTACTCGGCCATCGCTCTGGTGGTGAGCGATCCGCGCGCCGCGATCGTGGTCAACAGCATCGTCAATCTGCTCCTCTTCTACGCCTTCGCGCGGGTCATCGCGCGCCTCGCGCTGCAGCGGAGCCGTCATCGGTTCATCGAGATCTCCGTCGCCCTCGGCGCGATCGGCCTCTACGCCGTGATCTGCCTGCTCGAGCCGCAGCCCAACATCAACGGCTCCTCGATCGCGACGCTCTACCTCTTCAACACGTACTACCAGGGCGTCATCATCATCGGGCTGTCCGTCCTCGCGCTGACGCTCTGGCTGACCCGGGCCTTCCGGCGCGCGCCTGGGGGAGCACGCGGACGGTGACGGCGACGGTGGTCACGGGGGCCGTCACCGCCGCGGTCACCCTCTGCGACCCGCTCTACCTCCTCCAGGTCACGGCACCACTCGGACTGACGCTGGTCGTGATGTGGTTCGCCCGGCACCTGACCACCCGCGGGTTCCTCCTGCTCGCGGCGGTCAACGGCGGTTCCGCGCTCCTCGGCCTCTGGGGGCGCCGCTTCGTCGAGCAGTACCTCGCCATCGCCCTCGACAAGTACATGGACATCGAGAAGATCCCGTCGAGCATCACGCTGGTCGGGAACACGATCGCCGAACTGGCCTCGACCTCGGTCGGCATGTTCAAGCTCCTGCTGTGGGGAGCCGTCGTCGTCGTCACGGTCGGCTTCTTCCTCTACGCGCTGTTCGCGCAGACGAGGCCGTCGCTGCGTCGCACCGTCTCGGGAGCCGAGCTGTTCCTCACTGCGTTCTCGACGCTCTCGCTCGTCACGATGGTGCTCGGCTTCTTCGTCACCGGCTCGCAGACGACGCGCTACCTGCTGCCGATCTTCGTGTTCCCCCTGCTCGGGATGATCCCGGTGGTGATCCACGTGCTCCGCCTCTCGATGCTGGTCGTGCCCTACGCCGAGTACCGGCGGAGCCTCGCGCGATTCATGGTCGGCGCGTCCTCGGCGGTGGCCGTCCTCGTCGTCGTGGCCGGGGCCGTCTCCCTCCCGCCGGTGATCCGCATGGTGACGGGAGCGACGTACTCGGGAGCGACGTGCTTCGAGGACACCATCGGCGATCGTGAGGAGTCCGGTGTCGGATCCTTCTGGATCACCAGGCAGTGGGAGGTCTACGCGGACGAGCGCGGCGACGTGCTCCAGGTGCGGGGCGACCTCTCGGTCGACGACTGGATGATCAACGTCGCGACCTACGTCGACAAGGACTACTCGTACGTCATCGTCGATCCGTGGGGCCATGTGACGGAGCAGTCGGTCCAGGTCCTCGGCACGCCCGCCGAGGTCACGACGTGCGGCGACTTCGAGATCTACGACTACGAGGGGACTCCGGGAGAGCGGATCCTCACGGACGCGATCGACCGCAGCGCCGAGAAGACGCTCGAGCTGCACGGCTTCCCGGGCTGAGCCCGGACCAGTCCTGTCGGGTCAGAACAATCCCCAGGGCTGGTCGAACACGTCGAACCCGTCCGAGAAGAAGTAGACGGTGTACCTCCCGAGTTCGACTCGCTCCCGGGGAGGGAGCACGGTCGATGTGTCGAGCTCGACGTCGTTGAACCGGCCGGTGTCGACGACGATCACGGGTGCGTCCTCGGAGGCGGCGAGATCCTCGTAGGGCGGATAGCGCCGGTTGACGAGAGGAGCGACGGTGATCTCCTCGTCCGTGGAAGCCGTCAACGTCGCGCTCAACCAGTAGTTGCCGTAGACGTGGTCCTCACCGCGCGCTCCGAGCAGCTCCGCGACCGGTCGCAGAGCGGGGTCGAAGCGCGCTGAGGTGTCGATCGTGAACCGATCGGAGCGATCCCAGACCCCGATCGACGTGAACGCGACGGCGCCGATCACCGCCGCGACGGCGAGCGGTCGCCATCGCGAGACGAGCCAGCCGAGGGAGGCGGCGAGTCCCGGAGCGAGGAACGCGGAGTAGCGCACGGAGTCCGGAGCCAGATCCAGGCCCGCGCCGTACACGAGCACCGTCACGACGAGGGCGGATCCGACCGAGAGGAGCACCAGGCCCGCTTTGCGGACGATGAAGCCGACGATCAGCGGGACGACCAGCAGGACTGCCGCCGCCCAGCCCACGCCCGCACTGAAGGTGCGGTCGGCGGCGTCGCCGAACGCGGCCGGGAGCATGGAGTCGAAGAGGGAGACGACGCTCTGGAAGGTGGGCTTCCAGGTGCCCCCGCCGAGCGATTCCGTCGCCCCCTCGGAGCGGAGCGCCTCCACGATCCAGGGCGCGCCCGCCGCGAGCGCAGCGCACGCCCCGATCACGAGACGGAGCGGGTGCCGGATGTCGCGCAACGTCAGCCAGAGCCCGGCCGGTGCGGCGAGTGCCAGGCTCATCGGCGAGGACCAGAGCGCCAGTCCTCCGAGCAGGCCGGCTCCGATCCAGGACACGTAGGGCCGGGTCAGCGGAGCCGTGGCGATCGCGATGAGGCCCAGTGCCGTCACCAGACTCGGACCGTAGAAGCCAGGATCTCGTGCTGACCGTCAGGATCACCACCCCGGGGAACCAGAACAGCAGTCCGGCAGTCGTCCCGGCCAGTGCTCCACCTGCCTGGGCGACGACGTGCCTCAGCAGGATCGCGGCGCCGAGGAACCACAGGACCGAGACGACCGCGAGCACTTCGACGTGGGAGCCGAGCACCGCCATCGCTGCTCCGGCCGTGATCGGGAGGAGCGTGCCTCCGTAGGACTGGCCCCAGAAGAAGGCGGGGATCTCGCCCTCGGCGACGTGTTTCGCCATCAGGAAGACCGTGGCGTGGTCGGTGTCGAAGACGTGCCCGGGGCTGAGCAGGAAGAGGATGCGCAGGACCAGGCCGGCCACCGCGAGCGTCCAGAACACGAGGGTGTCCGCCCGGGGACGGCGGCGGCCGGCGGCGATGGTGGGTGAGCTGAGCTCGCGCGTGGTCACAGTCCTCCGTCGTGGCCGACGGTCCTGGTCGCGCGGCCGGGACGACGATAGCCCAGCCGCTCGAGTCCCGCTCGGATGCGGCGTGCTAGCATGTGCGGCTGTCCTTCCGAGCCCGCGGAACGGACGACGAGCGATGATGGAGCCCGCAGTGGTCGAGCAGAGACGACGGTTCCTGGTCGCGGGGGGTGCGGGCTTCCTCGGATCCCATCTCGCAGCCGAGATCCTGCGCCGGGGTCATGAGGTGGTCGTCCTCGACAACCTGATCACCGGGACGATCCGGAACATCGCGACGCTCCGAGGCGAACCGTGCTTCACCTTCGTCGAGGACGACGCGGTGAACGCGACGGCGATCCCCGGGTCCTTCGACGCGGTGCTGCACTTCGCGTCGCCGGCGTCGCCTCCGCGCTACCTCGCGCACCCGATCGAGACGCTGCACGCGGGCTCCTCGGTGACGGAGGCGCTGCTCGAGGTGGCCAAGCGCGACGGCGCGCGCTTCGTCCTCTCCTCCACCTCCGAGGTCTACGGCGATCCGCACGTGCACCCGCAGCACGAGGAGTACTGGGGCAACGTCAATCCGCACGGCCCGCGCAGCGTCTACGACGAGGCGAAGCGGTACGCGGAGGCGATCACCTTCGCCTACCGTCGCCACTTCGGCGTCGACACCGGCGTGATCCGGATCTTCAACACCTACGGGCCGCACATGGACATCGACGACGGTCGCGCGGTGCCGGCGTTCGTGAAGGCCGCGCTGGCCGGGTCCTCGATCCCGATGCACGGCGACGGCACGCAGACCCGCTCCCTCCTCTACGTCGACGACCTCGTCGCCGGCGTCCTGCTGATGGCCGACTCGACCGACCCCGGGCCGATCAACATCGGATCGGTCGACGAGCTCGAACTGGGCGAGATCGCCCTGCGCATCGTCGCCCTCGTCGGCAGCGACTCCCGCATCTCCTACGGACCCCGTCCGATCGACGACCCCGAGCGACGCAAGCCCGACATCAGCAAGGCCCGCGAGATCCTCGGCTGGCAGCCGAGCATCCCGGTCGAGGACGGACTCGCGCGGACCATCGAGTGGTTCGCGTCGCCCGACGTCCTCGCCGCGAAGTAGAGAGAGCACCGACCCGTGAAGCTGTCCATCCTGATGCCCGTCTACAACGAGCAGGCGACCCTCCAGAAGGCCGTCGACCGCGTCCTCGCGATCCGGTTCCAGGAGGGGGTCGAGATCGAGTTCGTGATCGTGAACGACGGCAGCGTCGATCGCACGAAGGAGATCCTCGACGCGCTCGAGGACCCGCGGATCCGCGTGTTCCACCAGCGCGTGAACCAGGGCAAGGGCGCGGCGATCAGCCGAGCGGTCCAGGAGGCGACCGGCGACTACGTCATCATCTGCGACGCCGACGAGGAGTACCGCCCGAGCGAGATCCCCACGCTGCTGCAGCCGGTGCTCGACGGCGAGGCGCAGCTGGTCTACGGCAGCCGCACCTTCGGCTCGCACACGTCGTTCTCGTACTGGTACGTGATCGGGAACAAGGGCGTGAACCTCGTCACGAACATCCTCTTCAACGCCTACGTCTCGGACGTCGAGACCTGCTTCAAGCTCATGCCGCTGGAGCTCTACCGCTCGCTCGGCATCAAGGAGAAGGGCTTCGGCATGGAGGCGGAGGTGACCGCGAAGCTGCTGGCCCGGGGACACCGCCCCTACGAGGTGCCGATCAGCTACAGGGCGCGGACGCGCGAGGAGGGCAAGAAGATCACCGTGAAGGACGGCTTCGAGGCGCTCTGGATCCTCGCCCGGATCCGCCTGCGTGAGGGCTCGCGGACCCGCCCGCCCCAGAGCTCCGCCGCCTGACGTGGGAGGAGCCGAGGAACGCGGCGCTGCGCGCCTGGGCGCCTGCGGGCGGCCTACCGGAGCCTGATCGCCTACGCGCTGAAGTTCGGCGTGGTGGGATTCCTCGGGTTGATCGTCGATGTGGCGGTCTTCAACCTGCTGCGCCTCAGCGGCGACCACCTGCTCTCGGGTCCGCTCGGAGCGAAGGTCGTCGCGGTGGCGGCGGCGACCGTCGTCACCTGGATCGGGAACCGGTACTGGACCTTCCGGGAGCACCGGCGGGCGAACTACGTCCGCGAACTCGCGGAGTTCAGCACCGTCGCCGTGGCGGGGATGGCGGTCAACCTCCTGCCGTTGTACGTGTCCCACTACGTTCTCGGGTTCGACAACCTCGTCGCGGACAACATCTCGGCGAACGTGATCGGCCTCGCGCTCGCGACCGGATTCCGCTTCGTCCTCTACCGGTACTGGGTCTTCGGCCACCACCGCTCCGGCGGAGTCGTCGAGTCGCGCGAAGCCGAGGTCGCGGCGGCCGCGCTCTTCGAGGACGACGCGTCGGCAGTGAACGACACGGCTCCGATCCGCCGACCGACCTGAGCCCGTCGGCGCGCTCCCCGAGCCCGTGCTCGGCTCCGAGTACACTGTCGGGGTGACAGACGTGAGCGGTGACCCGCGCCTTCGAGCGGGCGACGAGAAGCCAGAAGCAGGATCTGCGGGGGACGTCGCCGAGACGGCTGCGGCGCCGCGCAGCCCCCGGGTCGAGACCCTCGAGGAGCTTCGCGCCGAGCGGGACGCCCTCCTCAACGACCCCCTCGACGCGTGGCTGAAGCACATGCACGTCGGCGGCGTCGTGGCGTCGGCGCCGTTCGAGCAGACGCTCTCGTGGCGAGTCACCAAGCCTCTGCGCGCCGCGCGCCTCTTCCAGATCCGCGCGTCGCAGCTCGGACTCCGCGGTGCGGTCGGCCACTCGGTCCGGTACGCGCAGCGCCGCTTCGGGCGTCGCGGATGAGCGCCGAGGACCTCGACGCGCCTCTGCGCCGCGCACTCCTCCTCGAGCGCCTCGAGCAGCTCGCGCCCTTCCTCCTGGAGACCGTCGAGATCGAGGCGCTCGCGGGCCGGGGTCCCGGCCCGCTGATGGACGCGATCGCCCGCCGCACCAAGGAGCGCGCGTCCGACGACCTGACCTGGCTGGCGCTCACCTCCTTCCTCGCGGTCTTCCCGGTCGAGCACTTCTTCCTCTGGTTCCGCCGTTCGCTCGAGCTCTGCGAGCCGCACGAGGCCCTCCGGGTCTTCCTGTCTGCCGGCGCCCGGGCCTCCACCGGCTACGCCGACCTCCGCTCGCGCCTCGAGATCGTCACCGACGCGGTGATCGCCGACGTCGACTTCTGCGCCCGTCACGCTCACCAGACCGGGATCCAGCGGGTCGTGCGCAACACGATGCGCCGGTGGCACGGCCACCACGACGTCACTCCGATCGCCTGGGTCAACGGCTCCATGGCCATGCGACGACTCAGCGACATCGAGCTCTCGCGGGTCATCGACTACGAGAACATCCGCTCCGAGCCGTGGCGCGACGGCGACCCCGAGGTCGTCCGCTTCGTCGTGCCGTTCCGGTCAACTGTCCTGATCCCCGAGGTCCCCGGTCTGAACCTGTGCGCGCCGTACGCCTCTCTCGCCGCCTACTCGGGCAACCGGGTGGGGCTCATCGGCTACGACGCGATCCCGGTGGTCAGCGCCGACACGGTGCCCGGCATCGAGACGGCGCGCTTCGTCAACTACCTGTCGGTGGTGAAGCACGCGAGCAGCGTCGCCGGCATCAGCGAGTCCGCCTCGGACGAGTTCCGCGGCTTCGTCGACGCCCTCCCGGCGCAGGGGCTCACCGGACCGCAGGTCGACACCGTCGCCCTGCCCGTCGATCGTCCCAACCTGGTCGACGCGTCGCTGGCGCCCTCGACCGTCGGCCCGCTCGTGCTCGCCGTCGGCAGCACGGAGCCGCGCAAGAACCACCTCGCCGTCCTGCACGCGGCCGAGCGCCTCTGGCGGGAGGGCCTGGTGTTCACGCTCCGCTTCATCGGCAACGGGAACGACTGGTCGACCCGGGTCTTCGACGTGCGGATCCGCGAAGCCCAGCAGGCCGGCCGCAGCGTCGAGCTCTGGCGCGGTGCCAGCGACGAGAAGCTCGTGTCCTCCTACGAGAACGCCCGGTTCCTCGTCTTCCCGTCGACCCACGAGGGCTACGGCCTGCCGGTCGCGGAGGCGCTCGCCCTCGGTGTCCCCGCTCTCACCTCGAGCATCGGCTCGCTGGCCGAGATCGCCGCCGACGGAGGCTGCGTGACGGTCGACCCCGGTGACGACGATGCGATCCACGCGGCCATGCGCGAGCTGCTGCAGTCGGACGAGAAGATCGCGCAGCTGCGTGCGGAGGCCCTCGCGCGGCCGCGGCGCACCTGGGACGACTACGCCGAGGAGCTGTGGGGCGTCCTGGTGGGCGCCGACGAGGAGAAGGCGGTCGACCGTGCGTAAGTCCGTGGCGGTCGACCGCCTGAGCGTGCTCCTGGAGACCCTCGCGCCCGAGCTGGCTCCCGAGGCCGAGCTGGACGGCCTGGTCCGTCAGCTCGCCGGCGTCCTCGAGGCGCCGTCCACCCAGGAGATCTGGCTGACCCTCGCCGTCGTCACCGGCGCCCTGCCGGTCCGGGACGAGGTCATCGACGCCGTGCGGCTGGTGCGGCTCGACGGTGCGCGGGCTCTGCTGCGCTCGGTGCTGCGCGAGCGGGCCAACGGCTTCATCCTCAACCGACTGCAGATGCCGCGCGTGCGCGTCGTGACCGCGGCGGTCGTCGTCGACGTCCACCACACCGCCCGGACCGGTCTCGCGACCGGCATCCAGCGCGTGGTCCGCAAGTCGATCGCCGAGTGGTCGAAGGAGCACCAGATGGTGCTCGTCGGCTGGGACGGCGCCGACCGCACCCTCCGCGAGCTCGACCCGCCGCTGCGGCGCAACGCCCTCTACGGCACCGTGCCCGACGCGAAGGCCGATCCCTCCAGCGACATCCTGGTGCCCTGGCGCTCGCGCTACGTGCTGCCGGAGTTGGCGACCGAGGACGAGCGCACGTCCCGCATCGCAGCACTCGCCGAGTTCAGCGGCAACCGCACGTCGACGATCGGCTTCGACTGCGTCCCGCTGACGACCGCCGAGACGGCGCACATCGGCATGAGCGCCGCGTTCTCGCGGACTCTCGTCGCGGTGAGCCACATGGACCGCGTCGCGACGATCTCGGAGGCGGCCGCGGTCGAGTACCGCGGCTGGCGCGAGATGCTGGCCGGAGTCGGTCGGAAGGGCCCCGACATCCAGCGGATCCTCCTGCCGTCCGAAGCGGGAAGCGTCGACGACGCCTCCCTCGCCCGGGCCTCGGCGGAGCTGGTCACCGGGGACCTCCCGCTGGTGGTCTGCGTCGGCAGCCACGAGCCGCGGAAGAACCACCTCGCGGTGCTGCACGCGGCCGAGCTGCTGTGGCGGGAGGGCCACGAGTTCAGCCTGGTCTTCATCGGCGGCAACGCGTGGAACAGCGAGGGCTTCGACGCCCAGCTGGAGCGGCTCCGGATCGAGGGGCGCGAGGTCGCGTCGTTCTCGGCGATCACCGACGAGCTCCTGTGGAGCGCCTACCGGCTCGCCCGCTTCACGGTCTTCCCGTCGCTCAACGAGGGCTTCGGCCTGCCCGTCGCCGAGTCGCTGGCGGTCGGCACCCCGGTGCTCACCGCACGGTACGGGAGCATGGCCGAGATCGCCTCGCAGGGCGGAGCGGTCACCGTCGACTCCCGGGACGACCACGACATCGCCCGGGGCATGCGCGAGCTGCTGACCGACGACGCGCTGCTCGAGCGCCTGCGCGGGGAGGCGTCGCGCCGTGACAACTCCTCCTGGGCCGAGTACGCCGCCGAGCTCTGGGACTTCGTCGCCGCGGACGCCCGCTGAGCGCTCGAGCGGGCGGTCCCCGGACCGCCCGCTAGCGCGATCGGTCGAGCTGCTCCGCGGCCGTCACCAGGGCCTCGGCCGCGTCTGTCCACGGACGGATCACGCCGGGATCCACCCTCCGCGGGACGCGCATCGCGTCCTCGAGGGCGCGGATCAGCGCGTCCTCGTTCGCGGGGTCCACGAACACGGCGGAGTCCTCGTGGCCCGCGAGCGCATCGCGGATGCCCGGGATGTCGGACGCGATCACCGGGGTGCCCGACGCGACGGCCTCGAGCGCGGGCAGTCCGAACCCTTCGTGGTGCGAGACGAGAGCCAGGGCGTCCGCGCCGGCGACCAGGGCGGGGAGCGCCTCGTCCGACACCGGCTGCGCGACGATGCGGACGTCGGCTCCGGCCTGTGCCGCGCGCTCGACATCCGCGACGATCTCCCCGTCGTCCCACCCGGTCGCGCCGACGAGCAGCAGCGTGTGGCCCTCGGGTCGCTCCGCCGCGGCGTAGGAGCGGATCAGGTGCGGCAGGTTCTTGCGCGGCTCGCGGGCGCCGACGAAGAGCAGGTAGCGCTCGACGCCCAGGGTCGCGGCGATCGCGGCCGACTCCGCCCGCGCGCGCGGACGGAAGACGCGGGAGTCGACGGTCGTGGGGAGGACCCGGAGGCGCTCGGGACCGACGCCGAGGAGCTGCTCGATCTCGCGGGCGGCGGAGGGCGTCCCGGTCGCGACGAGGCTCGTGCGACGGAGCCAGGCGGCGACGTGGGCGGTGAGGAAGCGTCTGCGCTCCTCGGGCACCAGGGCGGGCTGCGCGGCGAAGCAGACGTCGTGGAGGAACGTGATCGACGGGCTCAGCGTCCGCCAGTTGCGGAAGTTCGGGAAGAAGTACACCCCGCGGCCGATCAGGAGGTCGATCGGGACGGGCGTCCGGGTCAGCAGACCGAACAGCCGTCGGGGGAGCGGGACGCCGAGGACGCGGACGCGACCGGAGCGGCGCGTCGCACCGCCGCCCTCTCGGAGAGCGGAGCGAAGAGCGTCAGCTCGATCCGGCCGGAGAACCGCTCGTCGGTCAGGGCGCGGACCGTCTCGAGGAGGACGTGCCCGACGCCCGTCATCGCCGTCGCGGCGAGCGGGGTGGCATCGACGCGGAGGCGGACGGGACGGCTCACGCCCGCGTGACCCCGCCGACCGTGGCGGTGGCGGCGACGCTCACCAGGCCGACCCGCTTGTCGCTGCGCTCGACGGTGAACCGGGCGCCGACGGGCACGCGGGTGAACTCGCCGTTCCCGAGGGTGGACGCGGAGGCGTGCACGGCGTAGGTGCCGCCGCCGAAGCGGATGTCCGGCAGATCGAAGACGATCGTGGTCTGCTCGGTCAGCGGGGGGTGCTCGAAGCCCAAGCGCATCGTGTTGGTGCCGAAGACGATCTGCCCCATGGGGGTGTCCACGCCCATCCCGACGAACCAGTTCTCGAGGGGAGTGCTGCTCAGTGGGCGCAGGGTCACGGAGACGCGGAGGTCGTCGCCGGGACGCAGGGTGCGGTTGCCCTCCTCGAGCGTGCCGCCGTCGAGCTCGATGCTCACGATCTCGGCGGGCTGGATCTGCTCCGGCTCCTCGCCCGTCTCCTCCGCCTCGACGATGGCCTCGGCGGTCTCGCGCTCCACGCGCTCCTGGCGCGAGGACTCGAAGCCGTTGCGCAGCACCTCGAGACCGCGGGCGGTCTCGCCGTCGTAGATGACGTTGCCGTGCTCGAGGACGACGGTCCGGTCGCACAGCTCGCCGACCTGCTCGAGGGAGTGCGTGACGAGGACGATGGTCTTGCCGGCCCGCTGGAAGGCGCGGATGCGATCCATGCACTTGCGCTGGAACGGCTCGTCGCCGACCGCGAGGACCTCGTCGACGAGGAGGAGATCGGGATCGGTGTGGATCGCGATCGCGAAGGCGAGCCGCACGTACATGCCCGACGAGTAGAACTTCACCTGGGTGTCGATGAAGTCGGCGATCTCGGAGAAGTCGACGATGGAGTCGAACTTGTCCTCGAGCTCCTTCCGCGACAGCCCGAGGATCGCGCCGTTGAGGAACACGTTCTCGCGACCGGTGAGGTCGGGGTGGAATCCCGCTCCGAGCTCGAGCAGGGCGGCCAGGCGGCCGCGTCGCTCGACGGTGCCGGTGGTCGGCTGGATGATGCCGCCGATGAGCTTGAGCAGCGTGCTCTTGCCGGAGCCGTTGGCGCCGATGAGGCCCACCGTCGAGCCCAGCGGGATCTCGAGGTCGATGTCCTTCAGGGCCCAGAAGTCGTCGCGGTGCTGGCGTCCGCGCCCGAAGTTGACGATGCGCTCCTTGATGCTCTTGTCCTTGCGGATGACGAAGCGCTTGGACGCGTTCTGCACGCGGATGATCGTGGGCATCGCCGCGGAGTCGGGCACGGACAGCTCTGATTCGAGTGTCATGGGATCAGATCTCCTGAGCGAAGTTGCCCTCGAGGCGGCGGAAGATGCGGTGGGCGATCCACACCAGCACCACCCCGACGAGGAAGATGAGCAGGAGGCGGAGCTCCATGTGGCCGGGCCACGGCTGCGGGCCGACGATGATCGGCGCCTCCTCCGTGCCCAGGTTCACCGTCTGCGATCCCGCCGACCAGATGGCGCGCTGGAACGCCAGCACGGCGTTGGTCATCGGGTTCAGCAGGTAGAGCTGGGCCACCCAGCCGGGGACCGACTCGACGACGAACGCCCAGGCGTAGACGATCGGCGAGAGCCAGAAGAAGATCTGGATCCCGACCTCGACGAGGAACTGCACGTCGCGGAGGTAGACGTTCAGCGCCGACAGCGCGAGGGCCAGCGCGAGGCCGTAGACCAGGACGACCGCGATGGCGGCCGGGATGTAGAGCAGGTTCCAGTTCACGTCGATCCCGCCGAGCAGGATCGCGCCGACGATGAGGACCAGGAACTGGACGGCGAAGTTGAAGAGGGCGGAGCCGATCGTGGCGACCGGGAAGATCTCGCGCGGCAGGTAGACCTTCTTGATCAGCCCGCCGTTGCTGAGGATCGAGACGGTCCCGCTGCTGACGATCTCGGCGAAGAGCCCCCAGATCGTGAGGCCCGAGAACACGAAGATCGCGAACTCCGGGACGTTGCGCGCCGCCGAGAGGAACTGGCCGATCGCGATGTAGTAGATCGCGAGCATGACGAGCGGGCGGATCAGCGTCCACAGGAAGCCGAGGCTCGAGTCCTTGTACCGCTGCTTGAGCTCGCGGTTGACGAGCAGCCGGAGGAGCTCGCGGTGGCGGAGGATGTCGATCAGCGCCGAGACGAAGCCCCCGGCCTTCCCGCCGCCGGGCTGCGTGCCGCTGCGATGGAAGGGCTCCTGGGCGATCGCGTCGACGCGGTCGGCCGCTCGCGTGATCGTCGACTTCTTGCTGCTCATCGGTCTCCCAGCCATAGCACTGCCGTCACGGCAGCTGGATCATTGTACGTTCCGTCCGCTCCACGACCGGGGGGACGGCGAGGCGGCGGCTCAGCCGACGCGTCGGGCCAGGTCGAGGTCGTGCGCGACCATGCGCGCGACGATCTCCTCGAAGGCCACCGTCGGCTCCCAGCCGAGGACGGAGCGGGCGCGCGAGGCGTCGCCGCGCATCTCCGGGGCGTCGACGGGCCGCGCGAAGCGGGGATCGAGGACGACGAGGTGCTCCCACTCGTCGATGCCGGCCGCGGCGAACGCGGCGGCGACGAACTCGCGGACGGAGTGCGAGACCCCGGTCGCGATGACGTAGTCGCCCGCCTCGTCGGCGCGGGACGCCCGCACGAGGGCGTCGACGTAGTCCGGGGCCCAGCCCCAGTCGCGCCGGACGTCGAGGTTGCCGAGCGACAGCTCGCTCGCGGCCCCCACGGCGATCGCCGCGACGCCCGCCGTGATCTTCCGCGTCACGAAGGCGTCGGGGCGCCGGGGGGACTCGTGGTTGTAGAGGATCCCGGAGGAGGCGTGCAGGCCGCGTCCGCGGTACACGCCGACCAGGAGGTGCGCGAACGCCTTGGCCGCGCCGTAGGGCGACACCGGGCGGATCGGGGTCGACTCCGTCTGCGGGTTCTCGGTCGCCGCCCCGAAGATCTCGGACGACGACGCCTGCACGAAGCGCACGGGGCGCCCGGTCGACTCCTGGAGCGACAGGGACGCCTCGAGCAGCGCCGCGACGGCGGTGCCGGTGACCTCGGCCGTGAGCACGGGCTCCTGCCAGGACAGCGCCACGGAGGAGAGCCCGGCGAGGTGGAACACCGTGTCCGGTGCCGCCTCCGCGACGATGCGGCCGAGGCCGGCGGCGTCGCGGAGGTCGCCCTCGATGGGCCGCACGGCCGAGGGCAGGACGGAGTCGTCCCCGCGCACGAGCGCGGAGACGTCCCAGCCGTCCTCGAGCAGGCGCTCGACGAGGTAGCCCCCGTCCTGCCCGCTCGCTCCGGTGACGAGAGCGGAGGGCACGACTACCTGATCAGCGCGGTCTGCTCGACCAGGTCGTTCTCGACCATCATCGCGACCAGCTCGGGGAAGGAGACCTTGGGCTCCCAGCCGAGGACGTCGCGGGCCTTCGCCGGGTCGCCGATCAGCAGATCGACCTCGGCCGGGCGCATGAACGCGGGGTTCTGGGTGACGTACGGGGTCCAGTCCTCGATGCCGACGTGGTTGAAGGCGATGTCGAGGTACTCGCGGATCTCGTGGGTCTCGCCGGTGGCGACCACGTAGTCGTCGCCCTCGGGCTGCTGCAGCATGCGCCACATCGCGTCGACGTAGTCGCCGGCGAAGCCCCAGTCGCGCTTCGCGTCGAGGTTGCCGAGCTCCAGGGTCTCCTGCAGGCCGAGCTTGATGCGGGCGACGGCGAGGCTGATCTTGCGGGTCACGAACTCCGGGCCGCGGCGGGGCGACTCGTGGTTGAAGAGGATGCCCGACGAGGCGTGCATGCCGTAGGACTCGCGGTAGTTGATGGTCATGTAGTGACCGAAGACCTTCGCGACGCCGTAGGGCGAGCGCGGCCAGAGCAGGGTCTCCTCGCGCTGCGGGACCTGCTGCACCTTGCCGAACATCTCGGAGGAGGAGGCCTGGTAGAACTTCACGCGCGACATGTCGTCGCCGGCGTAGAGGCGGGTCGCCTCGAGGATGTTCAGCACGCCCTTGCCGGTGACGTCGGAGGTCAGCGACGCGTTCTCCCACGAGTAGGCGACGAACGAGATCGCACCGAGGTTGTAGACCTCGTCGGGCTGGGCGACGGCGAGCACGCGGACGAGGCTCGAGACGTCGGTGAGGTCACCGGTGAGCAGCGTCACCTCCGGGACGACGCGGCGCACGAGCTCGTACTTCGGGTTGTTCTGCCCGCGGACCAGGCCGAAGACCTCGTAGCCCTTCGAGAGCAGCAGCTCGGCGAGGTAGAGGCCGTCCTGGCCGGTGATTCCGGTGATCAAAGCGCGGGGCACGT
Organism: Rathayibacter rhapontici; assembly: GCF_001995175.1. Classification (GTDB taxonomy): domain Bacteria; phylum Actinomycetota; class Actinomycetes; order Actinomycetales; family Microbacteriaceae; genus Rathayibacter. Next base: position 26,204 of record NZ_MUKN01000009.1, on the reverse strand, counting down.
GGTGGTCCGTTTCGTCGTGGGTCGATGACAGCGGGCTACATACTACCCACGGGCCCCGCCCGAGGCCGGATCGGCACCGGCGGGGCGGCGCCGGCCGCGGCTATCCTGGCCGGTCGAGACACCGATTGGACGCCATGCCCGACCAGCTCCCCGTCACGCTCGCCGTCCTCACCGTCGACCCCGGCGGGATGGGGGGAGGCGAGACCTACGCGCGTGCTCTGACGCGCCTCCTCGTGCCCCGGCCGGGAGACGAGGACCTGCGCGTGCAGGTCCTCGTGCCCGAGAACGCGCGCGGCTTCAGCGAGGGCGTCGCGGAGCTCGTCGCCGACGGCGTCGTGAGCGGCGCGGGGCACCGACGGCGGGCGATCGGCATGCTGCAGGCGCTGCTGCGGACCGTGCGCCTGCGCGGACGCCTGGCGCGGGACGAGACCCTCTACTTCCCCTTCACGGTGCCCCTGCCCTGGCCTTCGAGGAGGCAGGGGCACGTGCAGATGCTGTTCGACCTGCAGCACCGCGATCTGCCCGACCTCTTCCCGCGCGTCGAGCGCCTCTTCCGCCGAGTCGCCTACGAGGCGACGGCCCGGCGCGCGGACGCGGTGATCACGATCAGCGAGTTCACGAAGGGGCGCATCGTCGAGCTCCTCGGGATCCCGGCCGAGCGGATCCACGTCTCGCACCTCGGAGTGGACACCTCGCGCTTCCACCCGAACACGGGCGAGCGGGAGGACTTCGTCTTCTTCCCGGCGCGGGCGTGGCCGCACAAGAACCACGCGCGGCTCTTCGAGGCGATGCGCCTGCTCCGGGCCGACGGCCACGACCTCCGGCTCGTGCTGACCGGCGGCGACCTCGACCGGCTCGGCGAGCTGCCCGACTTCGTCGAGTGGCGCGGCCACGTCGCTCCGGAGGAGCTCGCCGAGCTGTACCGGCGGGCGGCGGTCCTCGCCTTCCCCAGCCTCTACGAGGGCTTCGGCCTCCCGCCGATCGAGGCCATGGCGTCCGGCTGCCCCGTCGCGGCCGCCGACGCCGGGTCGCTGCCCGAGATCTGCGGCGACGCCGCGGTGTACGTCGATCCGCTCGACGCCCGCTCGATCGCCGACGGCATCGTCGAGGCGATCGCGCGCCGGGAGGAGCTCGCTCCGCTCGGCCTCGCGCGTGCCGCGGAGTTCGACTGGGAGCGCTGCCGCGCGGAGCACCTCGAGGTGCTCCGCTCCGTCGCCCGCCGCCGGGTCAGTCACGGGGGCGGAGCAGCCGGCGCCAGCTGAGGCCCTGCGCCGCGCGCATGGCGCACACCACGACCAGGAGCCAGCCCGCGTCCAGCAGGATCGAGCTCTCGGCGAGGGCGGTGACGACGAGCACGGTCAGGACCATCACCGGCCACACGTGCACGACGGCCTTGCGCTCGGACGCGATCAGCCAGGAGCGCCAGAGGGCGAGCCCGACGAGCGCCGTGAAGAGCACCGCTCCGACGACTCCGACCTGAAGGGCCAGGTCGAACAGGGCGTTCAGGCTCGAGGAGTGCGGGCGGCCGGAGAGGAAGTCGATCGCGTTGAACGGGTACAGCTCCGTGCGCCAGTAGCCCACCCAGCCCCAGCCGATCAGCGGGGCGAGATCGACGAAGCGGCCGACCTGCTGCCAGAGGGTGAGGCGGAACTCGAACTCGCTGCCCGCGTTGAGCAGCTCGATGATCCGGGAGCGGAAGAGCCAGGCGGCGAGGGCCGCTCCGGCGGCGACGCCGAGCGTGACGTACTGCCGGGTGCGCCGGTGCTCGCTGTCGCCCCGGCGCACCCAGCGGAGGGCGAGCGCGACGACCGCGGCGACCACGAGCACGCCGGCGCTGACCGCCGAGCGGGTGAAGAGCAGCGTGGCGGCCGCGAGGGCGAGCGAGGCGATCGCGGAGCCGCGGGCCACGGAGCGGGTCATCAGCTCGACCGCGAACGTCACGATCGCGAGGAGGCACACCAGGCCGAGCTGGTTGCGCGTGCCCACCAGCCCCTGGATCGGCCCTCCCGCCGCGAGCTGCCCCTCGACGCCCAGGAAGCGCAGCGGACGGTCGATGAGCACGCCGGCGACCACCTCGACGGCGACGGACGCCGCGAGGACGAAGCGCAGCACGTCCCCGACCGAGCGGATGATCTGGATGATGTCGCGCGTCACTCCGATCGCGATGGCCAGGAACGCGAGCGCGAGCTGGTAGGCGACGCCCGAGACGGTCGACCACTGGTACCCGCTCCAGAGCACGCTGAGCGCGATCCAGCCCAGGAACACCAGGATGCTCGTCGGCAGCAGTCCCTCCCAGTCGAGGGTGCCACGGCGCAGCACGAGCATCGCCGCGGCGAGGACCGTCAGCGTCGCGATGCCGGCGATGTAGCCGGGCCAGCCGATCATCCCGCGGACCGCGGGCGCGCACAGGACGACGACGAGGGTCGACTGCGCGAGGGCGGCGGCGAACCGGGGGGACGCCACCGCGTCCGAGAGGTACGGCGGGAGAGCGGAGGGACGCCGGTCCGTCATCGCCCCGGTCGCTCGCCCGCGACGGCGAGGCGCTCGGCCGACAGGGCCTCCTCGGCCTCGTTCGCGGGCTGCTTCGTCAGGACGGCGAGGGCCGTGAGCAGGAGCCAGCCGCTCTCGATCAGCAGGCGGCTCTCGGCGAGCGACTGCGCGAGCAGGGCGACGACGAGGAGCAGCGGCGCCAGGGACAGCGCCGAGTAGGGCAGTGCTGCGGTCGCGCTGCGGCGGGGCCGGTCGACGGCGCGGAACCAGGAGCGCCAGAGCGTCGAGACGGTGAGGGCGGTGAAGAGCACGAGGCCCACGACGCCGAGCTGGAACCAGACGTCGAGCGCGGCGTTGTGCGCCTGCAGGTAGAGGACGCCCTTGCGCTCGGCGAGGGTGTCGAACGGAGCGGCCCACGGGGCCCAGTAGCTGACCCAGCCCCACCCGAGCACGGGGCGCTGAGCGGCGAGCTCACCGACGGCGCTCCAGATGTCGAGGCGCCCGGTCGCGTCCTCGCTCTTGCCCAGGAGGGAGAGCAGGGCGCCCCAGCCCGACGCGACACCGACGACCAGCACGGCGCCGACGGCCGCCGCGGTCACGTACACCGGCCGCCGCCCGTCCTCGCCCCGACGGCGCGCCCAGAGCGCGAAGGCCGCGGCGAGGGCGACGGCCACGAGGCAGAGCAGCACGGTCGAGGAGCGGGTGAGCAGCAGGGTCGCGGCGAAGACGAGTGCCCAGAGGACGCCCCAGCGACGGCGGACCGTGCGGGCGGCGAGCTCGATCAGGACGACGACGAGGCCCAGGAGCGCGGCGAAGCCGAGCAGGTTGCGGTTGCCGACGATGCCCTGGATCGGCTCCCCGGTGAACAGCGCCGCCTGCGACCAGTAGAAGGCGTCGGGGACGGGGCCGGAGGCGGGCAGGTCGATCACGAGGGGGAGCACGCTCTGCCGCACGACGACCGCGACGACGAGCTCGAACAGGAGCGAGAGGCCGACCGTGATGCGCAGTGCCCGCCCGAGAGCCGTCACGAAGGCGCCGGCCCCGAGCGTCAGACCCAGGACCACGCCTCCGAAGGTCGTCGCGAGCTGCGCCGTGACGCCGATGGCGCTCGCGCCGGGGTACGCGGACCAGAGCAGCGACAGCACGACGAGGGCGAGGAACGCCAGGAGCGACTTGGGGGTCCGGCTCCAGAGCAGCCTCGGCCGCACGCGCACTACGAGCACGACCGCCGCGATCAGGAGCGCGCCGACGACCAGGCCCCAGCCCCACCAGCCGGCGAGGTTGCGCAGCGCCTGACCCGAGATCAGGACCGTGAGGATCGCGACCGCGAGCGCTCGGGGAGCGGAGGGCGCGGCGCGTTCGGGCATGGCGATCAGTCTAGAGAGCGGTCGCGTCGCTCCGGCTCAGACGAACGCCGCCGTGCCGGTGATCGCGCGGCCGACGATCAGGGTGTTCATCTCGCGCGTCCCCTCGTAGGAGTACAGGGCCTCCGCGTCGGCGAAGAACCGGGCGACCCCGTAGTCGAGCACGATGCCGTTGCCGCCCATCACCTCCCGGCACCACGCGACGGTCTCGCGCATGCGCGCCGTCGTGTAGGCCTTGGCGAGCGCGGAGTGCTCGTCGCGCTGCTCGCCGGCGTCGAGCATCTCGGAGACCCGGGTGGCCAGGGCGATGCTCGCGGTGATGTTGCCGATGCTCTTGACGAGGAGGTCCTGCACGAGCTGGTGGCCGACGAGGGGCTTGCCGAACTGGACGCGCTCGCGGGCGTACCGCAGGGCCGCGTCGTAGGCGCCGATGGCGACTCCGATCGCCTGCCAGGCCACTTCGGCCCGGGTGAGCCGGAGGATCTTCGCGGTGTCGCGGAAGGAGTCCGCGTTCTGCAGGCGGAGCGACTCCGGCACGCGCACGCCCTCGAGGACGATGTCCGCGTTCTGGATCGTGCGCAGGCTCTGCTTGCGGGCGATCGCCGTGGCGCGGTAGCCCGGCGTCGTCGTCGGCACGAGGAAGCCCTTGACCTGCCCGTCGGCGGTGTCCTTGGCCCAGATCACGGTGACGTCGCTGAACGTCGCGTTGCCGATCCAGCGCTTCGCGCCGTCGAGGATCCAGTCGTCGCCGTCGCGACGGGCGGTGGTGCGCAGTCCCTGGGCGGAGTCCGACCCGGAGTGGGGCTCGGTCAGGCCGAAGGCTCCGATGACCTCGCCCGACGCGAGCCGGGGGAGCCACTCGGCGCGCTGCTCGTCCGACCCGGTCACGCCGACGGTGCCCATCACCAGTCCGTTCTGCACGCCCACGTAGGTGGCGATGCCCGCGTCGACCCGGCCGAGCTCGAGAGCGACCCAGCCGCGGAAGACGCCGAGTTCTCGATCGCGCGCGTCTCGGGCCACGAGAGGCCGACGGCGCCCGTCGCGTGGATCCCCGGCACGAGGTGCCGCGGGAACTCGGCGCGCTCCCAGAAGTCGTCGGCGATCGGGCGCACCTGCTCCTCGAGGAAGGCGCGCAGGCCCGCGAGGAGGTCCTTCTCGGCCGGGGAGAGACCCCCGGCGAAGCCGTAGAAGTCGGCCGTCAGCGTCTCGAAGATCGTGCTGTCCATGTGCTCCGTCGCTCCCTCGTTCGAGCCGGACCGCCGCAGCCGTCCAGCAGCGGCGACGCGGCTGGTGCCAGCGTACGAACGCGGGCCCACGGCGGCACGATCGGTGGAGGGGAGCGCCAAGGGGAGCCCCGCCACCAGCGGTCGCCGTTGTGGATCCTGCTACCGTCGGGGCGGAGCGGCCCCGGCAGGGTCCGGTACTCGCGCGGCTCCTCCCTGCTCCCCGGACGGAAAGGCCCGGCCCGTGTTCATCCCGATCGGCAACACCCCCCGCGACTACGCCTGGGGGTCGCTCACCGGCATCTCGGACGCACTCGGCACCTCGGCGTCCGGCCGCCCCGAGGCGGAGCTGTGGCTCGGGGCGCACCCCGGGTCGCCGTCGCGGATCCTCGACCCCGCGGTCGGCGCGGCCACCCTCGCGGACTGGATCGCGCGGGAGCCGGAGGCGGCGCTCGCCGGATCGCACGGCTCGGCCGACCCCGTCTCCGGTGCTCCGCGCCTGCCGTTCCTGCTGAAGATCCTCGCCGCGGGCGGGCCGCTCTCGCTGCAGGCGCACCCCTCGGCCGAGACGGCGCAGCGCCGCTTCGTCGAGGAGGACGAGGCCGGCATCGCGCGCGATGCGGCGGACCGCAACTACAAGGACCCGTTCCACAAGCCGGAGCTGATCTACGCGCTCACCGAGAGCTTCGACGCGCTGTGCGGTTTCCGCGATCCCGCGCAGGCGGCGGCGCTGCTCGAGGAGCTCGCCGAGCGCGCCCCCGAGCAGCAGGGCGCCGCGATCCGCGCGTTCACCGCCACTCTCGACGGCGACGCCGAGCAGGTGCTCCGCCGTGCGGTGTCGTGGCTGCTCGCGGACGGCGACCGCAGCGAGGTGGCGGCTCTCGTCGACGCCGTCGTGCGGGCCGCCGACGGGGACGACCGCCTCGAGACCCGCACCGTCGGCGACCTCGCCGAGAGCTACCCGGGCGATCCGGGCATCGTGCTGTCGCTCCTGCTGAACCGGGTGCGGCTCGCGCGCGGAGAGGTGCTCTACCTGCCCGCGGGGAACATCCACGCGTACCTGCACGGCACCGGCGTCGAGCTGATGGCGGCGTCCGACAACGTGCTGCGCGGAGGACTGACGCCCAAGCACATCGACGTGCCCGAGCTCGTCGACGTGCTCGAGTTCTCGCCGCTGCCGGTGCCCTACCTCCCCGCGCAGGAGGTCGCGCCCGGGGTCCGGGTCTACCGGCCCGACGTGCCGGACTTCGTGCTCGCGGTCGTGGAGCCGGTGTCGGAGGACGCCGTGGAGCTGGGGCTGCGCGGCCCGGCCATCGCGATCGCCACCGCGGGATCCTTCGTGCTCGAGGGCGCGGAGGGCCGGACGCGCGTCGAGCGCGGAGGCAGCGTCTTCGTCACGCCGTCCGAGGGGACCCTCTCGGTCAGCGGCCGCGGAACCCTCTTCGTCGCCGCGCAGTAGCCGTCCGACCGCCCGCGGGGCGGCTCAGGACGCCTCGGCGCACGCGAACGTCCGGCGGTAGGCCGCGGGCGTCGTCTGCAGCACGCGCACGAAGTGGTGGCGCATGACCGCCGCCGTGCCGAACCCGACCCGCCCCGCGATCGTCTCGAGGGTGAGATCGGTCTCCTCGAGCAGCTGCTGCGCGCGCAGCAGGCGCTGGCGGTTCAGCCAGGCGAGCGGAGTGGTGCCGAGGTCGGCCCGGAACCGCCGCGCGAAGGTGCGGGGCGACATCAGCGCGCGCCGCGCCAGGGTCTCGACGGTGAGCTCCTGGTCGAGGTTGTCGAGCATCCACTCGGTGACCTCCGCGAACGAGTCGGCCCGGGCCTCCGGGATCGGGGTGCGGATGTACTGCGCCTGGCCGCCGTGGCGCTGCGGCGGCACGACCATCCTGCGGGCGACCACGTTGGCGGCGGCGGCGCCCCACTCCTCCCGCACGATGTGCAGGCAGGCGTCGATCCCCGCGGCGGTTCCCGCGCTGGTGACGATGCGGCCCTCCTGCACGAAGAGGACGTCCGGGTCGACCCGGACGGACGGGAACCGCTCGGCGAGCTCGTCGGTGTGCATCCAGTGCGTCGTGGCGCGTCGGCCGTCGAGGATCCCCGACTGGGCGAGCACGAAGGCCCCGCTGCAGACGCTGAGGATCCACGCGCCCCGGGCGTGCGCCCGCCGGAGGAGGTCGAGCACGCGCTCGTCCACCGGTCCGCGCGGGAGGGCCGGGATCGCGAGGAGATCCGCGTCCTCGGCGGCGGCGAGGCCGTGCTCGACGACCATGTCGAAGCCCAGGCTCGTGGTGACCGGCCCCGGATCCGCGGTGACGATGCGCAGGTCGAACGCGGGCCCGCCCTGGGCGGTGCGGTCGATGCCGAACACCTCGCAGACGACCCCGAACTCGAACGGGGCGAGACCGGGCAGGGCGACGAGGGCGACGGAGCGGAGCACGGCGGCAGGATATCGCGGGGCGAGCAGATCCCGCCAGAGCGGCGCGGTCCGGTGCCGCCGCTAAAGTAGCGACGGCGCCGAGCAGGGCCGCCGACGATCGAGGGAGTCGCACATGGCATGGCTGGTCACCGGGGGAGCCGGGTACATCGGAGCGCACGTCGTGCGCGCGTTCGCCGAGCAGGGCATCGAGCCGGTCGTCCTGGACGACCTGTCGTCGGGGCACGACTCGTTCGTGCCGGAGGGGATCCCCTTCCACCGCGGATCGATCCTCGACGAGGCTCTGCTGGACCGCGTCTTCGCGGAGCACCCGATCGAGGGCGTCGTGCACGTCGCCGGCTTCAAGTACGCCGGGGTCTCGGTGCAGAGGCCGCTGCACACGTACGAGCAGAACGTCACGGGCACCCTCCGCGTGCTCGCGGCGATGGAGCGCGCGGGCGTCTCGTCGATCGTCTTCTCCTCCAGCGCGGCGGTGTACGGCGCGGTCGACGTCGACATCGTCACGGAGGAGACCCCGAAGAGCCCGGAGTCGCCGTACGGCGAGACCAAGCTCATCGGCGAGTGGCTGCTCGCCGACGCGGGACGCGCCTGGGGCGTCCGGCACGCCTCCCTCCGCTACTTCAACGTCGTCGGCTCCGGATACCCGGACGTCTACGACACCAGCCCGCACAACCTCTTCCCGCTCGTGTTCGAGGCGCTACTGGCCGGTCGCACGCCGAAGATCTACGGCACCGACTACCCCACGCCCGACGGCACCTGCGTCCGCGACTACATCCACGTCGCCGATCTCGCGCTCGCCCACGTCGCCGCGGCCCGCCACCTCGCGGCCGGCGAGCCGATCGACCCGGTGTACAACCTCGGCAGCGGCGACGGCGCCTCGGTCGGCGAGATCATGCGCGCGATCGCTCGCACCACCGGGATCGCGTTCGAGCCCGAGACCGCGCCGCGCCGTCCGGGAGACCCGCCGCGCATCGTCGCCTCGGGCGAGCGAGCGGGCCGGGACCTCGGCTGGGAGATGCGCCACTCGCTGTCCGACATGGTCGACAGCGCCTGGCGCGCCCGGAGCGCCGCGACCGCCTGACGAGCGGCACTCCGGCGTCACGCTTGCGACACGCCGGAGTGTCGTGAACCCTCCACGGGTTGTTGAGGGTTTACAGTCTGCGACTTGACCTTCGCGAATGACACCGGTGTAATTACGTGGGCGGCGCCTCCGGGAGGAGCGGGTCGCCGATCATCGGAACCGGCGGGGTAGGAGACGGCATGGCAATTCCCGACAGCGTCTCAGGACGCGGAGTCTCGGAGCCCGGCAGCACCTTCCCCGGACGCGGCGGTCAGCACGCCCCCGGTGAGCTCCGCGGGGCGGCCGGCCGCGCAGGGGTCCCCGAGGACTGGTTCGTCGACCCGGTGCGCCTCGGCGTCCCCGGTGTCCGTCCCGGGCTCGACTCCGAGACCGAGGCGCCCGGCGGCGCCCTGTCCTGGCAGGCCGACTCGCTCTGCGCTCAGACCGACCCCGAGGCGTTCTTCCCCGAGAAGGGCGGCTCGACGCGCGATGCGAAGAAGATCTGCACCTCGTGCGAAGTGCGCTCGCAGTGCCTCGAGTACGCCCTCGAGAACGACGAGCGCTTCGGCATCTGGGGCGGCCTCTCCGAGCGCGAGCGCCGCAAGCTCCGCCGCCGCGCCTAGGAGCGTCCCGACCTCGGCGCGCTCGGCCCGCGCCCTCCCGGCGGGGCGGCGAGCCGCCGGTGAGTGCTCCGCCGCCATCGCCTAGGGTGGTCCGCGATGTATCCCCGAGTAACCGCCGTCCTCGTCGCGCGCAACGGCGCCGCGTATCTGGAACGCACCCTCGCGGCGCTCCGAGCCCAGACCCGGCAGCCCGACGCCACCGTCTTCGTCGACGGGGGATCGAAGGACACCACGGGGGAGCTGCTCGCCGCCTGGGGCCCCTCGCAGCTGGTGCAGGTCGCCGAGAACCTCCCGTTCGGCCAGGCCGTGGCGCGCGCCGTCCGGGTCATGCAGCCCCCGGCGGGCGAGGACGAGTGGCTCTGGCTGCTCGCGCAGGACTCCGCGCCCGAGCCCGGCGCGCTCGCCGCGCTCCTGGGCGCTGTCGAGGTCGCTCCCTCGGTGGCGGTCGCGGGCCCCAAGGTCATGGACTGGACGCGGTCGGGCTACATCCGCAGCTACGGCGAGTCGATCACCAACTACGGCACCACGGTCCACCTCTCGAGGACGAGCTCGACCAGGGGCAGCACGACGCCAATCCCGACGTCCTCTCCGTCGCCGCGGGCGGCATGCTGGTGCGCCACAGCCTCTGGGAGGAGCTCGGCGGCTTCGATCCGGGGCTGCCGGTCGTCGACGACGCCCTCGACTTCTCGATCCGCACCCGCCTCGCCGGGCACCGCGTCAGCCGGGTGCCGGACGCGCGGGTCACGACCGCCCGCATCGGCCTGCAGCGTCCGGACGGCCGCCGCATCGACGGAGGCGAGCGCCGCCGGGCGCGCCAGCACCGCACCGCTCAGCTGCACCGCCGCCTGGCCTACGCGCCCGTGGCGCTCCTCGTCCTGCACTGGCTCTCGCTCGTGCCGCTCGCCGTCGGCCGGGCGGTTGTCCGGCTGCTGCGCAAGCAGCCCGGACTCGTCGGGGGCGAGCTGCTCGCGGCCGTCGTCGTGGCCTTCGGCGGCACGAAGGTGCTCCGCGCGCGCAGGATCCTCCGCTCGTCCAAGAACGTCGGCTGGAAGTCGATCGCCCCGCTGCGGATCCCGCTCGACACCGTGCGGCAGCTGCGCTCCGTGCGGCACGACGCGGTGCGGGTGCAGGCCGGTCGCGACCGCCACCCGCTGCACTTCTTCCAGAGCGGGGGAGTGTGGGTCGTCCTCGTCGCGGCGCTGGCGGGCCTGATCGTCTACACCCCGCTGATCGCCGCTCCGGCCCTCAGCGGCGGCGGTCTGCTGACCCTGTCGCCGACGGTCGGCGAGCTGTGGCGCAACGCGGCGTACGGATGGCGCGACCTCGGCTCCGGATTCATCGGAGCGGCCGATCCCTTCGCCGGAGTCCTCGCCGTCCTCGGCTCGCTGACCTTCTGGTCGCCCAGCTACGCGATGGTGCTGCTCTACCTGACCGCGTTCCCGCTCGCCGCGATGGGCGCCTGGCTCATGATCGCCCGGATCACGCCCCGCCCGCTCGCCCGGGCCTTCGGAGCGCTCGTCTGGATCCTCGCTCCCGCGTTCGCCGCCGCGCAGTCCGACGGGCGCCCCGGACCGATCCTGGTGCACGTGCTGCTGCCCTGGCTGTTCTTCGCGGGCTTCGGTGCCTACCGCTCCTGGTCGGCGTCCGCCACGGCGTCGCTCCTGGCCGCGGCCGTCGTGGCGTGCGCGCCGATCCTGTCCCTGCCGCTCCTGGCGATCTGGATCGTGATCCTCGCCACGTCCGGCCGGCGCGTGGGGCGCTTCGCCGGTCTGCCGATCCCCGCGGCCGCCCTCCTGTTCCCCCTGGTCGTGGCCCACGCGCCGCGCGGCGACTGGTTCGCGGTCCTCGCCGACCCCGGAGTCCCGCTCCCCTCGGCGCGCGCGACCTCTTCTCGCTGCTCGCGGGGGTGCCCTCGGCCCTGACCGACGGCTGGATCGAACTGCTCGCGGGGATCGGGATCACCGAGGCCGCCGCACCGCTCGCGACGGCCGTGCTCGTGCTGCCGCTGATCGTGTCCGCCCTCGCCTCCCTCCTCCTGCCCAACAACCTGTCCGCCCTGGGCGGCGTGGGAGTCGCCGCGGCCGGGCTCCTCACCGCCTCCCTCGCGCAGGGGATCCAGGTCTCGACCGCCGGATCGGAGCCCGTCGCGGTGTGGAGCGGATCGCCGCTCAGCCTCTACTGGCTCGGGCTGGTGATCGGCTTCTCGCTCTCGCTCGGCGCCCTGCCCTCCTTCCGCCTGGTGCCCGCGATCGTGGTCTCGGTCGCCGCCGCGCTCGCGGTGGGCCCGTTCGCCCTCGCCTTCCCCCAGGGGCAGTCGTCCATCGCCAGCACCACCGACCGCTCGCTGCCGGCCTACGTGGCCGCCGAGGCCCGGAACGACCCCCGGGTGGGCACGATCGTGCTGGTGCCGCAGGCCGACGGCGGGATCCTCGCGCGCCTCGAGCGCGGCGCCGGAGCGACGCTCGACCAGCAGTCGACCCTCGCGGCGACGGGAGCCGAGAGCACCGACGAGATCGACGAGCTCGCGGGCAACCTCGTGTCGCGCAGCGGCTACGACGTGGGGACGGCGCTCGACGAGCTCGGCGTGCGGTTCGTGGTCCTCACCGAGGCGAGCAGCGAGGACGCCGGAGACGCCGCATCGGCCGTCCGCGCCCGCGCCGCGGTCTCGCTCGACGGCAACGCCGCGTTCTCGGCCGTCGGCGACACGCGCTACGGCCTGCTCTGGAGCGCCGTCGACCCGGAGGGCGGCCGGGCGGAGGCCGCTCCGCAGGACGTCGTCGGGCCGTTCGGCATCGCCTACACCGCCGGCCTCCTGCTCATCCTCCTCGTCGCGGTCCTGCTGGCGGTGCCGACCGGGCTCTCGCTCGAGCGGGCCCGCTCGGGTGCCCCCGTGGCCGGCATCGACGACGAGCCGGGTGAGGCCACCGGCCAGTTCGACGACGGGACCGACGATGTCTGACCCCCGCGACCAGGAGAAGAGCATGCCCGCCGTCACCCCGCCCCCGGCCCGGTCCTCCCGCGCCGACCGCAGGAGCGCTCGCGCCGGCTCGGCCGGCCGGGAACGGGCCGCCACGACCGGCTCCGTCGCGACGGCGGTGCCGAGACCGCCCCGCGATCGCCGCGCGTCCGCCGCCCGCCGACGCCGCAGCGCCCTGCGCACCGCGGTGGGCGTCGGCGGCGTCCTCCTCGCGGTGACCGCGGTCGTCCTGCCCCAGCTGCTGCCGCTGCCCGCCGCGACACGGACCGCCGACGGCGTCGTCGTCACGCCCGTGGCCGCCGACAGCACCCTCGTCTGCGGCGGCGACCTCATCGACGCGACCCAACCGGAGGAGCTCCGCGCCTTCGACGGCTCGGGGAGCTTCGTCTGGCCCGACGGCGTCGTCCAGAGCTCCACCGTCCTCGACGAGCCCGATCTCGCGGCGCCCGGGAGCGGGGTGACGGGTCTCCTCGTCCCTGCGGAGTCCGAGCCCGTCCCGGGCGGTGCGACCACGCAGTCGATCGCGAACGACACGGTGTCCGGGCTCAGCGCCCTGGGCTGCTCCGAGCCGTCGGCCGACAGCTGGATCGTCGGCGGATCGACCGACATCGGCTCGACCTCCGTCCTCGTGCTCGCCAACGCGAGCGAGGTCGCGGCCACCGTCGATCTGGCCCTCTACGGGGAGAACGGGCCCCTCGAGGCGACGGGCGCGTCCGGCATCGTCGTCCCGGCCGGCACGGTCCGCGCGCTGCCCCTCGCCGGTCTCGCACCGGACGTCGTGCAGCCCGTGGTGCGCATGACCGCACGAGGCGGGGAGATCGCCGCGAGCCTGCAGAGCACCGCCATCTCCGGTCTGACCCCGGTCGGCATCGAGACCACCGCACCGTCCGCCTCTCCGTCGACGCTGACCGTCATCTCGGGCTACCGCATCGCCTCGCCTCCCGCCGAGACGTCGAGCGACGACGGCTCGGGCGGAGCGGGCAGCCCCGTGCTGCGCATCCTCGCCCCCGGCGACGCGGACAGCACCGTCTCGATCGAGGTGGCGAACGAGGACCCCAGCGGAGCGGGCACGTCGACGCAGGTCGTGGTGCCGGCGGGCCGGGTCGGCGAAGTGCCGCTGTCGGGGCTCGCCGAGGGCTCCTACCGGATCACCCTGAACTCGAACGAGCCCGTCGTCGCCGCGGGTCGCACCACGTCGACCGGAGCGGCCGGCACCGACTACGCCTGGTTCTCCTCCGGCACCTCGGTGTCGGCGCCGTTCGGAGTGGCGAGCACGGGCGAGCCCGGTGCGCGCCTGCACCTCGCGAACGCGAGCGACACGACCGCCTCGGTCGTGCTCGACGCCGCGTCCGGCTCGCGCACCGTCGAGATCGGACCGTACTCCTCCGTCACCGTCGATCAGGGCATCGATCAGCTCGTCGTCTCGAGCGACCAGCCCCTGCAGGCCTCGGTGTCGATCGCGAGCGACGGGAGGATCGCGGCCTACCCGATCGTGCCGCCCGGACCGCTCTCGTCGCCGATCACGGTGTACTCGCACTAGGGCGTGTCGATCACGATCTCGCGTGCGGAGCACGCGGGGACCTGTTCACCCGAGGACCCGGGGACGCCGTCTAGAGGTGGCGGAAGCGGTCCGGGGAGATGTCCCACGGATCGCGGCCGAGCAGCTCCGCCACGGCGCGGAACACGTAGCTCTCGATGAGCAGCCGCTGATGCTGGTCGTCGCGGCGGTGCAGCTTGGCCAGGCGCTCGATCGGGACGCGGTAGAGCGTGATGCGGCGCTCGGCGTGATCGACCCGCCACCGGGCGATCCCGGTGCCCGCCAGTCGCGCCGGATCGACGTCGGGGGTCGCCGCGACGTCGACGCGGATGCCCGCGAGCTCGTCCGGCCACGCACCGCGGAGGTAGTCGATGGCGGAGCCGACCGTCAGCTCGAAGAAGTCCGTCCGCGTCTGCAGGAGGGGCAGGTGGGGTCCGGTGACCGGGCCGCGGATGCCGCGACCGTGCCTGTCGCGGGAGCCGCCCCGGGCCGATGCCGCCTGGCGGGCGGTGGAACGACGAGCGCGGGGCATGCCTCCAGCCTATTGCTACTGTGGGCGCGATGAACGGACGGCAGTGCTCGCGGACGGGCTGCAGCGCCCCGTCGGTCGTCACCCTGACCTACGACTACCGCGACTCGCTCGTCGCGGTCGGCCCGCTCAGCCCCGCGCCCGATCCGCACGGGTACGACCTGTGCGAGGAGCACGACCAGCGGCTCTCGGTGCCGGTCGGCTGGAGCGTGATCCGCTACCGCGAGCCGTCGACCGGGGGCTGATCCGGGCGGGCCGGGAAGCCCCGGGGCGCCGCGGACAGCACGGGCGACAGCCGCTCGAGCCGGTCGGCCGCGAGCCGGAGGGCGCGCTCCTCGCGCGCGCGGCGCAGCGCGGCGACCGCGAGGAGGAAGTCCTCGGCGGGAGCCGCGGGCACCGGCGACACGAAGGCGGACGCCTCGTGGGCGAGGGAGGCGGCCAGCCGCGAGCGGGACGGCTCGGTCATGCCGCCGCGCTGCCGGAGGAACTGGGCGAGACGGCGCGCGAGGGCGTCGGGCAGACGGGCGACGTCGGCCGTCGCCGCCCAGCCGAGGAGCGGCGCCGGGACCTCGGCCTGGAGCGGAGCGATCGCGGGCACGCGCTCGAGCTGGCTGTGGGTGCCGGCGAGCACGTCGCCGAGACGGCGGGAGCGGCGCGAGAGCAGCCCGACGACCGCGGCCAGCCCGCCCGCCGTCATCACGATCTCGAGCACGGCGGTCAGCCCGCGCACGAGGGCGTGGCGGAACGAGATCGCACCGCCGTCGTCGCGCACGACCCTCGCGCCGACGGCGAGCTTGCCGAGCGAGCGTCCGCGGGTGCCGTCTCGACGGCGACCGGGACCAGGACGAGGGAGGTCACGAGGGCGGCGATGCCGACGGCCGCGGAGGCGGAGGGATCGAGACCGCCCTCGCCCGCGAGGACGGAGACCAGGGAGAAGAGCAGGAGCGCGAGCAGGATCTCGGCGACCAGGTCGATGATCGCCCCGCACGCGCGGAGGACGAAGGACGTGACGGGCACCTCGAGGGCGATCGCCTCGCCGGTGATCAGGCCTTCGTCGCCGTCCGCCCGATCGGTGCCCATGGCTATCATCTAAACAGATGGACATCGACGCTCTCTCGGCCGCTCGCGCGGAGCACTGGCGCCGCCTGGACGAGCTCTCGCGCAAGCGCAGGCTGACCGGCGACGAGGCGGACGAGCTCGTGGAGCGGTACCAGTCCGCCTCCGCCGATCTCGCCGCGATCGCCTCGACGGCCGGATCGACCGCCACGGGTGCCCGGCTCGCGGTCTCGCTGTCCCGAGCGCGGGGCCGGCTCACGGGGACGGGAGAGGATCCGCTGGCGGCGATCTCCCGCTTCGCCGTCGTGACGCTCCCGGCGGCGCTGCACCGGCTCCGCTGGCTGACGCTCGCGGTGGCGCTCGCCACGGCCCTGATCTCCACCCTGTTCGCGGTGTGGATCCTCGGCGACGCCCGGCTGCTGGCCTCGCTCGGGGACGACGAGCAGCTGAGGCGCTTCGCCGAGGACGACTTCGTCGACTACTACTCCGAGAACCCGGCCGCGTCCTTCGCCGGCCAGGTCTGGACCAACAACGCGTGGATCGCGGCGCAGTGCGTCGCCT
This sequence comes from Rathayibacter rhapontici, assembly GCF_001995175.1. Taxonomy (GTDB): domain Bacteria; phylum Actinomycetota; class Actinomycetes; order Actinomycetales; family Microbacteriaceae; genus Rathayibacter. The sequence goes on along the minus strand of NZ_MUKN01000009.1, from coordinate 10,350 downwards.
TCGGGATCGTCGGGGTCTACGTGCCGTACATCCTCCTGCAGAACGCGCAGAACCTCGGCACCTCCATCGCGGTCATGTTCCACTACGGCGAGGGCGACACCTTCTTCCTCTACATCGCCCCGCACGGGCAGCTCGAGCTGACCGCGGTGTTCGTCGCGGCGGCCGCGGGCCTGCGCATCTTCTGGGCCTGGATCGCCCCGGGCGCGCGCACGCGCGGGCAGGCGCTGGCCGAGGACGCGCGGAGCCTGTTCACGGTCGCGATCGGACTGGTCTTCGTGCTGTTCGTCGCCGGGGTCATCGAGGGTTTCGTCACGCCCGCGCCGTGGCCGTGGTTCGTCAAGATCGGCATCGGCTCGGCGGCACTGCTCGCCTTCCTCGCCTACATGGTCGTGCTGGGCGGACGCGCGGCGCGAGCGGGCGAGACCGGCGACCTCGACCGCTCGGCCGGGGGCTCCCGGAGCATCGCCGACGCCTGATCCCGGCTCAGAGCCGGCCGGCGGCCTTGAGCGCGAGGTAGCGGTCGGCGAGGGCGGGGGGCAGCTTCTCCGGAGTGCCGAGCACGACGTCGCCGCCGAGACGGCGGACGGCGGCCGACAGCCGCTCCGCGTCGCTGAGCGCGCGCTCGGCCGCCGCCGCGGTGTACACGGCAGCGCGGTCGCTCCGGTCGGCCGCCATCTCGACGAGCTCGGGATCCACCGCGCACGCCACGACGACCGTGTGGGTGCGGGTGAGCTGCGGGAGGACCGCGAGCAGGCCCTCCGACGCCCCGACCGAGTCGAGCGCGGTCAGGAGGACGACGAGCGAGCGCTGCGAGACCAGGGCGCGCACCTGCGCGGGCACCGCCGACCAGTCGGTCTCGATCAGCTGGGGCTGCACGGGGGTCAGGGCGTCGACGACTCGGCTGAGCACCTCGCTGCCGGTGGCGCCGTGCACGCGGGCCCGACGGGCGCGGTCGAACGCGAGCACGTCGATCCGGTCACCGGCGCCGGCGGCGAGAGCCGAGAGCAGCAGCGCGGCCTCGATCGCGGTGTCCAGCCGCGGCTCGTCCGCGATGCGGGCCGCGGAGGTGCGACCGGTGTCGAGCACGACGACCACGCGGCGGTCGCGCTCCGGTCGCCAGGTCCGCACGACGGGCTCGCGACGGCGGGCGGTGGCCCTCCAGTCGAGGGAGCGGACGTCGTCGCCGCGGACGTACTCGCGGAGACTGTCGAACTCGGTGCCCTGCCCGCGGATCATGACGCTCGTGCGGCCCTCGAGCTCGCGCAGCCGGGCGAGGCGCGAGGGCAGGTGGCGGCGGGAGCGGAACGGGGGGAGCACCCGCACGATCGCGGGCGCGAGCGCGTCGCCTGGCGGCCGGCGAGGCCCAGGACCCCGTTCGAGCGGACGGTGACGTGCAGCGCCCGGCGCTCGCCGCGCCTGCGCGGCTCGAGCACGGTCGTGATCGCGCGGCGCTCGCCCGGAGGCAGTCGGAGGGCGGTGCGCGTGCGCAGCGCCCCCGCGGACGGCTCCCAGGCGTCGCGGACGACGCCCGTGATGCGGCGCCGGCCCGTGTTCGTGATCAGCAGCTCCGCCTCGGCGCGCTCGCCGAGCCGGACCCGGTCGGGGACGCTCCGCTCGAGGACGACCGCTCGCGGCGATCCCGCCACGGCGAGGTCGATGCCGACCAGGACGCACCAGGCGAGCAGCCAGAGCGCGAGCACGGCGGCGGCGGTCTGCGCGCTGCCGCCGAGCAGGACGACGGGCACGAGGCCGACGAGGAGGACGAGGACGGAGCGCCCGGTGAGGTGCACGGGTCAGACCGGGACCCGGACCTGCTGCAGGATGCCGCCGAGGACGGCCTCGGTGCGCACGCCCTCGAGCTCGGCCTCCGGCTGCAGCTGGATCCGGTGGCGCAGGACCGGCAGGACCATCGCCTGCACGTGGTCCGGCGTGATGGACCCGTAGCCGTTGAGCCAGGCCCAGGCGCGCGAGGCCGCCAGGAGCGCCGTCGATCCGCGCGGGCTCACCCCGAGCTTCACGCTCGGGCTCTCCCGCGTGGCGCGGGCGATGTCGACGATGTAGCCCAGCACGTCGGGACCGGCCCCGACGCGGCGGACCGACTCCTGAGCGGCGCGCAGGCGACCGGCGTCGAGCACCGGGTGCACGCCGGCCGCGGCCAGGTCGCGCGGGTCGAAGCCGACGGCGTGCCGGGCGAGGACCTCCACCTCGACCTCGCGCGGCGGGATCTCGAGGACGAGCTTGAGCAGGAAGCGGTCGAGCTGCGCCTCCGGCAGCGCGTAGGTGCCCTCGTACTCGACGGGGTTCTGGGTGGCGGCGACGAGGAAGGGATCGGGCAGCGCGAGGGTCCGCCCGTCGACGCTCACCTGCCGCTCCTCCATCGCCTCGAGCAGAGCGGCCTGGGTCTTGGGAGGCGTGCGGTTGATCTCGTCGGCCAGCAGGAGGTTCGTGAAGACGGGGCCCTCGCGGAACGAGAAGCCGGAGGTGGAGGCGTCGTAGACCAGCGAGCCGGTGATGTCGCCGGGCATCAGGTCGGGGGTGAACTGCACGCGCCGCGTGTCGAGTCCGAGCGAGAGCGACAGGGCGCGCACGAGCAGCGTCTTCGCGACTCCGGGGACGCCCTCGAGCAGCACGTGGCCGCCCGCGAGCAGGGCGATGAGCAGACCCGAGACGGCGCCGTCCTGACCGACGACGGCGCGGCCGACCTCGGTGCGGACGCGGTCGAGCTCGCCGCGCAGCTCGTCGTCGGCGATCGGCGGGAGGGAGGTGTCGGTCATCGGAGGGGGCCTTCCTGTCGTCGGGCGGGGTGCGGAGTCGGAGCGAGGGCGGCGCGCACGGCGCTCTCGAGGCGGAGGAGGTCGTCGGAGGCGGCGACGAGCGCGCGGTCGTCCGCGGGCGCGTCGTCGACGAGCAGGCGGCGCAGGGCGAGGGGGTCCCGGCCGAGGAGGTCGGCGGCTCCCGTCACGATCTCGTCGACCCCGGCGGACGCGGACAGCCCGAGCATCGAGGCGAGCCGCCGCAGGGTGCCGATGCGGAGCGCGTCGAGGGCGCGCAACCGCGTCCCTCCGCGGGCGTAGAGGCGCGCGCGACCGCGAGCCGTCTCGCTGGCGTGCACGACGACGGGCAGCGGCTCGACGGCGAGCGGGCCGAAGCGCCGGCCGCGCCAGACCGCCGCGGCGACGCCGACGCCGAGGAGGAGGAGGATCGCGGGCGTGACCCAGCCGGGAACGAGATCGGCGGGGTCGACGGCCGTCTCGCCGCGCAGGTCGTCGACGCCGACGCGGTACCAGACGAGGCGGTCGCGGGCGCCGAGGAGGTTCAGCGCGAGCGCGGCCCGGCCGCCCTCGTCGACGGTGCTGTTGCGGAAGAGGTCCGCGTCGCCCACGACCGCGACGTCCGCTCCTTCGGGGCTCGTGCCCGAGACCAGGGCGTAGGCGCCGTCGCCCGAGGGGAAGCAGCCGATCGCCCCGCCGTCGAGGATCCGGTAGGTCTGCCCTCCCGAGGGGATGCTCCCGGCGCGCGCGGCGGCGGGGACGCTGCAGTCCGCGTCGAGGTCGCCGCCGTCGAGAGGGGCTCCGGCGAAGGCGGCGCCCGGCAGGAGCGCCTCGAGGGCGTCGCCGGTCGGCTGCACGAGGACGATCGCGGCGGAGGCGTCCTCGAGGTCCGCGTACTGCTCGACGTCGAGCACCGCGTCGGAGTCGTCGACGAGCACGGTCGCGCCCGGGCCGGCCGCGGCGACCGCGTCCTCGAGGCCGTCCGCCCGGACGACGTCGACGCCCTGCTCGCGGAGCACCTGCGCCACGGCGCGCGCACCGTCAGGAGCGGCGCTGTCGGGGTCGAGGTCCGGAGCGAGGGACGGCGCGCCCGTGGCGACCACGAGCAGGAGGGTCCCGACGGCGACGAGGGCGAGGAGCACGGCCCAGAGGCGCCCGCGGCGCAGCAGCGCGCCGACGGTGGGCGTCGAGACCGTGTCGGTCGTGCTCACCGCCGGTCTCCTGCGCTCGAGAGCGCGTCGAGGGGCGCGGCCTCCCGGGCGAGCGAGTCGTCGAGCGAGCGGATGCGCGCGTAGTCGTCGGTGCCGCCGCGGCGGCCGAGGTACCGCACGCCGTCGAAGTCGTCCGCCGCGCGTCGCAGGGGCTCCGCGGCGGCGGGGAACACCGCCTGGGCGCGCCGGGCGAAGCCGTGCGCGGTCGTGCCGGGGGAGGCGCGCACGAGCGTCCGCTCGTCGAGGGCGCGCACGAGCGCCCGGAAGCGCTCGATCACCGCCTCGTCCCAGTCGCCGTGGGCGGCCGCTGCCTCGGCCAGCGCGCGGAGCTCGTCGGCCGAGCGGCCGTCGTCCTCCGCGAGGACCGCTCCGCGCACCGAGCTGCGGCGCCGCAGACTCGGGCGGCCCGCGACCATCAGGGCGGTGACCACGAGCGCCAGGATCACGAGGACCCCGATCACCGCCGCGATCGGGACGGCCGGTCCGTCGGTCGGGACGCTGAGGGACGTGAACCAGTCGCGGACCGCCTGCACCGCGCGGTCGAACCAGCTCGGCTCCGCGGCGCGGTAGCGCGGGTCCGCCAGCTCCTCGAGCAGGAGGCGGCGGGCCTCGCGGGCGTCGGGATCGAGGGGGGCCGCGGCGAGGACGGCGCGGATCACCGCGGTGCCCGCTCCGGGGCGGGGAAGGGGTCGGGGCCGGCGAGGCCGGCGGCGCGGTCCTCGACGTGCCGCATCAGCACGAGGTCGAAGCCCTCCCGCCGCATCCGGCGATCGAGGTACGCGAGTCCGGTGACCGCGGCCTGCAGCACCGTGCCCACCGCGCCGATCACCAGTCCGACGGCGAGCGAGAGCAGCGTGACGACCACGGACGCGACGATCTGCGCGTTCGGGTCCGTCGGGGCGATCAGCGCTCCGCCGATCGGCACCAGCAGGCTGAGCGGAGTGGCGACGACCTGCCCGGCGACCTGCACGATGAGGAGCATCAGCGCCAGCGCGCCGAAGGTCCGCCAGAACCCGCCCGTCACGAGCCCCCACGACCGCGCGACGGCCCGGCGCAGCGGCAGGCGCTCGACGACGATGAGGCTCGGCACGAGGGCGAGCTTCGTGCCGAGCCAGACTCCGAGAGCGGTCGCCGCCGCCCCGGCGAAGAGCAGCACGAGGACCCCGCCGACGATCGCGCCGGCCCCCGCGTCCTGGGCGCCGACGACGAACAGCGGCACCGCCACGGCGACCGCGACCAGGACGAGCAGCATCAGCCCGACGCCCTGGAGCACCGTCCAGCCGACCAGCGCCCAGAAGCGGCCCCGGAGGCGGCCCAGCAGCTGCTTGAGAGTGGGGCGCTCGCCCAGCACGGCGCGCGACACCTCGAGCACCACGACGCCCTGCACCAGGCTCCCGTGGCGAGCGAGACGCCGAGCGGGATGAGCGCGGCCAGGATCACGATCGCGACGCGCCCGCCCCGACCGCATCGCGATCGGCGACGTCCGCCTGGTCGATCCGGCCGAGGGCGAGGAGGGCGACGACTCCGTAGATCACGAGGGCGAGCACCGAGCCGACGCCCTGGAGGAGGAGGGCGACGCCGAGGGTGGTGCGCGGGCTGCGGCGCAGCACCTGGAAGGGGGCGCCGAGGAGCGTGCCGAAGCCGAGCGGGCGCAGGGGGACGAGCCCGGGACGCGGAGGCGGGGTCCAGCCGCTCGGAGCGGCCGCCGGCCGCCCCGGACCGACGGGCGTCCACGCCGCCGGAGAGACCGGAGCGGGAGGGAGCGGCGCGCCCGTCCCCGGGCCGGGAGCGTCCTGCGCGGAGGCCGGGTCGGAGGGCTCCGCGGGCGGTGGCCAGTGAGCTGCGTCGGTCATCCCTCCCATGCTGTCACAGGCCCGTCCGCGCCTCCCGCCCGGCGTCCGGCCGAACCGCGGGCGGACTCGGTTAGCCTGGAGCACATCCGCGGGTGCCCAGGGGGGTGAGCGCGAGAAGAGGACGAGGAAGACAGGCTGATGAGCGCGCGCATTCTGGTGGTCGACGACGATGCGGCCCTGGCCGAGATGATCGGCATCGTGCTGCGGGCGGAGGACTACGACGTCTCCTTCTGCGCCGACGGCTCCGGCGCCGTGGAGGCGTTCCGCCGGTCGCGTCCCGACCTCCTCCTGCTCGACCTGATGCTCCCGGGCATGGACGGCATCGAGGTGTGCCGGGCGGTCCGCGCCGAGTCCGGGGTTCCGATCATCATGCTCACCGCCAAGTCCGACACCTCGGACGTCGTGCAGGGCCTCGAGTCCGGTGCGGACGACTACATGGTGAAGCCCTTCGACCCGAAGGAGCTCGTCGCGCGGATCAAGACTCGTCTGCGGCCCGCGCAGGTCGCGGCGAACGCGGTGCTCCAGGTGGGCGATCTGAGCCTGGACGTCGCCGGTCACGAGGTGCGCCGCGGCGACACCCGCATCGGCCTGACCCCGCTCGAGTTCGACCTCCTCCTCGCGCTGGCCTCGAAGCCGCAGCAGGTCTTCACCCGCGAGATGCTGCTCGAGCAGGTGTGGGGCTACCACTACAAGGCCGACACCCGCCTCGTGAACGTGCACGTGCAGCGTCTGCGCGCGAAGGTCGAGAAGGATCCGGACGACCCCCGGATCGTGATGACCGTGCGCGGCGTCGGCTACCGCGCCGGCGCCGTCCTGCCGGCCTGACCGTGTCCCTCGCGCGCCGCTTCCCGGTCGCCGGCGTCCGCCGGTGGCCCCGACGCGTGCTGCGGGCCTGGAGGCGCTCGCTGCAGTTCCGCGCGGTCGCGATCACGGTGCTGCTGAGCGGAGTGGCGATCGGCTCGACCGGCGCGTACCTGTCGTACAGCATCGGCGACAACCTCTTCCAGTCGCGGCTGACCCAGGTCACGGGGGACACCTCCCGCGCCACCCGTGCCGCGCAGGGCTACCTCGACGCCGCCACGGTCTCGACCCGGCAGGACATGGAGGAGGTGATGAGCTCGGTCCGCACCGCGATCCGGGACGCCTCGTCCTCCGCGCTCATCGCGATCGTCCGATCCCCGGACCAGCAGCCGTCCTCGCTCGCGCCGCAGGACATCTACAACCGCGAGCTGCAGGACGCGTCATCAGCCCCGACCTGCGCGAGCGCGTGCAGGCCGGCTCCGAGGGGCAGTACTGGCAGTCCGTGACGCTGGATGCGGACGGGGAGGAGCAGCCCGGCATCCTGGTCGGCTCGACCCTCGAGCTGCCCAGCTCCGCCGGGCGGTACGAGCTCTACATCGGCTACTCGCTCGCCGACGCCGAGCGCACCCTGCAGTTCGTGCAGCAGGTGCTGAACATCGCCGGGCTCCTGCTGATCCTGCTGATCGGAGCCGTGAGCTACGTCGTCGTGCGTCTGGTGGTCGCTCCCGTGCGCGTCGCGGCGCTGACGAGCCAGCGGCTCGCCGCCGGCGACGTGGACGTGCGGATACCGGAGAAGGGCGAGGACGTGATCGCGACGCTCGCCCGCTCCTTCAACGGGATGGCCGACAGCCTGCAGGAGCAGATCAGCGAGCTCGCCACGCTGAGCCGCGTCCAGCAGCGGTTCGTCTCGGACGTCTCGCACGAGCTGCGCACGCCGCTCACGACGATGAAGCTCGCGGGCGACGTCCTCTACGACCAGCGCGAGGGCTTCCCGCCCGTCGCCGAGCGCACGGTCGAGCTGCTGCACGGCCAGATCGCGCGCTTCGAGAGCCTGCTCGCCGACCTCCTCGAGATCTCGCGGCACGACGCCGGGTCCGCCGAGCTCGAGCTCGAGCCGGTGAACCTGGTGCGCCTGGCGAGCGAGGAGATCGACGGGATGCGCGGCATCGCCGAGGCCAACGGCTCCGTCCTCACCCTGTCCGCGCCCGGCGGCTACTTCGACGCCGACATGGACGCGCGCCGCATCCGCCGCATCGTCCGCAACCTCCTCGGCAACGCGATCGAGCACGGCGACGGCCGCGAGATCGTCGTCACGGTCGACAGCAACGCGACGGCGGTCGCCCTGGCTGTCCGCGACTACGGGCACGGGATGAGCTCGGAGGAGGTCGTGCGGGTCTTCGACCGGTTCTGGCGCGCGGACCCCTCCCGCAAGCGCACCCTGGGCGGGACGGGGCTGGGCATGTCCATCGCCCAGGAGGACACCGCGCTGCACCACGGCTGGCTGCAGGTGTGGTCGATGCCCGATCGCGGCGCGTGCTTCCGCCTCACCATCCCGCGCCGCCGGGGAGAGCGGATCGAGTCCTCTCCGCTGCCGCTCCCACCCGTGGACGCGGGGGAGCAGGCCTTCACCGGCCCGATCGTGATGCCGCCGCTGCCCGAGGCCGTGCCGTGAGCCGGCGGAGCTCCGGGCGCTCGCCGGGACCGCGGCCCTGCTGCTCGCGCTCGTCGGCTGCGCAGGGATCCCGCGCGACGGCGATGTGGGGGTCGGGCAGCCGGACGCCGCGCCCCAGGACCTGCAGTACGACTTCCTGCCCTCCGGGCCGGCGGCGGGCGCCTCGCAGCGCGAGATCCTCACCGGGTTCATCGACGCCGCGTCCAGCCCGCAGAACAACTACAAGATCGCGCGCGAGTTCCTCTCCTCCGGTGCCGACTGGACGCCGAGCGAGCACGTCACGGTCGACGAGGGGCAGCGCTCGCCCGCGCAGCAGTCGGCGTCGACGCTGACCCTGTCGATCACGCCGGTCGCCGAGGTCGACGCGACGGGCGTCTACAGCGAGGTCTCGTCGACGACGGCGCTGAGCCTGGACTACGGCTTCGTGCAGGAGGAGGGGGAGTGGCGCATCAGCGCGCCTCCCAGCGGCGTCGTCATCGACCGCACCACCTTCGAGCAGGTCTTCTCGACCCACGCGCTCTACTTCTTCGATCCGTCCTACACCTACCTCGTGCCGGACCTCCGCTGGTTCGCGTCCCGCGCCGACAGCTCGACGAGCACCACGATCGTCACGGAGCTGCTCCGCGGCCCGACGCCCTGGCTGAGCGACTCCGGCGCCGTCGCCTCCGCGTTCCCGACCGGCACGGCGCTCGCCGCCGAGACCGTCCCTGTCGAATCGCAGCAGGCCGTGGTGGACCTGAACTCGGCCGCTCTCGAGGCCGACGAGCGCCAGTGGCGGCTCATGCGGCTCCAGCTCGGCCGCAGCCTCGGCTCGGTCTCGAACGTGACCGGCGTGACCCTCTCGGTCGAGCAGAACCCGATCGAGGTGCCGGTCGAGGTGAGCGGACTGCCGATCAGTCCGCGGGTCGACACCCGCCCGCTGGTCCTCACGGACGAGTCCTTCGGCTTCCTCGGCTCGGCGGGCCTCACTGAGACGGCCGTGTCCGACCGGGTGCGCGCGCTCTCCCCGCGGGCCGTCGCACTCGGCGAGCAGCGGGGCGCCGACTCCGAGGCCGCCGCCGCGGTGCTCTCGGCCGCAGGGGTCTCGCTGGTCGCGCCGGATCAGCCCGACGTCCTCCTGGACGCCCGGGCCGGGCTGACCGCGCCGGCGATCGACCCCTTCGGCTACGTCTGGTCGGTGCCGTCGGCGGCGCCGAACCAGCTCGTCGCCTACTCGCCCGACGGGTCGGACTCGTTCCAGATCGCGACGGCGTGGTCCGAGATCGAGACGATCGCCTCGCTCTCGGTCTCGCGGGACGGCACCCGGATGCTCGCCCTGGTCCAGGACGGGGAGCAGGCGTCCGTCCTCGTGGCCGGGATCTCGCGCTCGGGCACCGGCGATCCGGTGGCCGTCGGCGAGCCCGTCGTGCTCGCCTCGACCCTCGGTACCGCCGTCACTGCGGGCTGGACCGACGAGCTCGACGTGGTCTCGGTCGTCCGGGGCTCCACGGGCGAGGACGTCGTCACCCTCCATCAGCTCGGCGGAGGAGCGACGCCCCTGGGGACGACGAGCGGGGCGACGCAGATCGCGGCCGGCAACGCGACCACGCAGATCCGGATCCTCGCCGCGGGCGGGGAGCTCCGCCAGCAGCGCGGCTCCGCGTGGCAGACGATCGCGACGGACGTCCGGCTCCTCGCGACCCAGACCGGCATGGGGTCCTGAGGCTCCTCCCCAGGACGTCGCGCGACCGGCCCCGCCCCTCGGCGCGTCCTGCCGGTGCGCGGCCGGTCATGCTCGGCGCATGCTCCGCGACTCCCTCCTCGATGCCCTGGCGGTCCTCCTCCCGGTCGACTGCCCCGCTTGCGGGCGACCGGTGGTGCGCGTCCCGTGCGACGACTGCGCCGAGGCCCTCGCCGGCCTTCCGATGCCCCCGGTGCGCCTCCTCGGGCCGTCCGAGCGCCCGCTCGCCGTCGCCTCCGGGGCGCCCTACGCGGGCGTGGTCCGCCGCCTGGTGGTCGCCCTGAAGGAGGAGGGGCGCAGCGACGCCGCCCGGCCGCTCGCC
>NZ_MUKN01000008.1 GCF_001995175.1 Rathayibacter rhapontici | reverse complement strand
CCTCCGCCCGGGCGGGCGAAGGTCGTCCGCAGCCCCGATGCCCGCAGGACCACGTCGCCCGGCACCGGCGGGGGCAGGACCTCGGCCCCGGCGGACGACAGGCGGGTGCCGCGGGGCCGCCCGGCGGGCACGGCGGCGACCAGGGCGCGCGCCTCGGGGCTCGACGGAGCGCGGAGGACCTCGGCGGCCGGTCCGTCCTCGACCACGCGGCCGTCGGCGAGCACCAGGATGCGGTCGGCGAGCCCCGCGACCACCGCGAGGTCGTGCGAGACCAGCAGCAGAGCCCGTCCGCGCGCCTTCTGCTCGGCGAACAGCTCGAGCACGCGCGCCTGCACCGTCACGTCGAGCGCGGTGGTGGGCTCGTCGGCGACGAGGAGCGGAGGATCGAGGGCGATCGCCGAGGCCAGCAGCGCCCGCTGGCGGAGTCCGCCGGAGAGCTCGCCCGCGCGGTCGCGCATCCGCTCGGCCGCCTCGGGCATGCCGACGCTGGTGAGCGCCGCCGCCGCCCGCCGGGCCCGCTCGGCCGCGGGCAGGCGGCCGTGCAGGCGCCACGCGTCGCCGATCTCGCGCCCGATGGGGCGCAGCGGGTCGAGCGAGAGCAGCGCGTCCTGCGGCACGAAGCCGATGCCCGCGCCACGGAGACCCCTCAAAGTCCGCTCGCCGGCGCCGACCACCTCGGCCCCGCCGACCCGGATGCTGCCGGTCACCGCGCCTCCGCTCAGCCCCAGCAGAGCCCGCGCCGTGACGCTCTTGCCCGAGCCCGACTCGCCCACGATCGCCACGCACTCGCCCGGCTCGACGCGGAACGACACCCCGTGCACGACCTCGACCCCGTCGAACGCGACGCGGAGGTCCTCGACCACGACGGCGCTCATCGCGCTCCCCGCAACCGGCCGCCGAGCACGGTCGTGGCGATCGTCGTCAGCACGATCACCAGTCCCGGGAACACCGTCAGCCACCACGCGCTCGCGAGGTAGGTGCGGCCGGCCGAGAGCATCGCGCCCCACTCCGGAGCCGGCGGCTCGGCGCCGAGGCCGAGGTAGCTGAGCGCCGACGCCCAGACGATCGCCTGGCCCACGCCCAGTGTCGCGAGGACCGCCAGGGGCGCGAAGGTGTTGGGCAGCACGTGCCGGAGCAGGATGCGGATCGGGCCGTGCCCGAGGACCCGCGCGGCCTCGACGTAGCCGGAGTCGCGGATGCCGAGCAGCTGCGTGCGCAGGATGCGGGCGTAGCCGGGGGCGGTCGAGAGGCCGACCGCGACGGTGGCGGGGACCACTCCGGGGCCGGTCACGACGATGACGAGCAGCGCCAGCAGCAGGGCGGGGAACGCGAACAGCACCTCGAGCACGCGGCCGATCACTCCGTCGACCACGCGCCCGCCGAACGCGGCGACCACGCCGAGCACGGCGCCGAGCGCCAGACCGATGACGGTCGCGCTCACGCCGATCAGGAGCGACGCGCCCGCGCCCGCGATGACGCGGCTGAGGACGTCGCGGCCGGACTCGTCGGTGCCGAGCAGGTGCGCTGCCGAGGGGGGCGAGAACGCCTCGGTCGGAGCGATCGCGAGGGGATCGGCGGGGGCGAGGAGCCCCGGGGCGAGCGCGGCCAGGAGCAGCAGGAGGACGAAGGCGAGCGCGACGATCTCGCCCGGGCGCAGGCGCCGGCCTCGTCGGCGCGCGGGGGCGGCGGAGGTGCGCAGCTCGAGCTCGCTCATGCGGCCGGCTCCCCGACGGCGCGGGTGGGAACGACGCGAGCGGTGCGGGCGGTGCGGGCGGGAGCGAGCCGCGGATCGACGAGGCGCGCCACGAGATCGGTCGCGAACGTCACGAGGATGTAGGCGAGCGCGGTGACCAGGACGACGCCGGTCACGACCGGCACGTCGCGCACGGTCACCGCCGACAGCAGGGTCCGGCCCAGCCCCGGCCGCGCGAAGATCGTCTCGACGACGACCGCTCCGCCGATCAGGTAGCCGAACGCCCAGCCCGAGAGCGCGATGCCCGGGAGCACGGCGTGACGCAACGCGTGGCGCACGCGCAGCCCCAGCTCGCTCTCCCCGCGCGCGCGGGCGGCGAGCACGAACGGCGACTCGAGGGCGTCGAGGAGGGAGCGGCGCATCACCTGGCCGAGGAAGCCGGCCAGCGGGATCGCGAGGGTGAGCGCGGGCAGGACGAGTCCGTTCGGCGCTCCGGTGCTGACCGGGGGCAGCCAGCGCAGGGTCGTGGCGAACACGGCGATGAGGACGGTGGCCAGCCAGAAGTGCGGGAGGGCCGCGGCGGTCAGCTCGAGGCCGGCGCCGAGCGCCGCGGCGAGGCGGCCGCCACGGGTCGACCAGAGCGCGGTCGCCAGGGCGAGGATCCACGCGAGGGCGAGCGCGAGGACGGCCAGCAGCAGCGTGCCCGGCAGCTGCTGCCCGAGCAGCTCGACGACGGGGACGCGGAGGGAGTAGGAGGTGCCGAGGTCGCCCTGCGCGAGCCGGCCGAGCTGGGTGAGGTACTGCAGGAGGAGGGGCTGGTCGAGTCCGTACTCCTCGCGGACCGCGGCCAGCGCCTCCGCCGACGCCTGCGAACCGGGTCCGCCGAGGATCGCCTGCGCGGGGTCGCCGGGGATCAGGCGGATGAGGAAGAAGACGGCGGTCGCGACGGCCCAGAGCACGACGACGGCGCCGCCGAGGCGGAGGAGGACGCGGCGGATCATGCGGGGTGCTCCTTCCGAGGGGTCCGGGGACCAGGATGCCCGACGATCCGCCGAGGCTCCTGCTCCGTCTGCTGGTCGAGCAGCCCCGGAGGGGCGTATCGAGACCCACGAGTCCAGCGGTGGGGGGATCTCGATACGCCCGCTGCGCGGGCTACTCGATCAGCAAGCGGGGGCCGCCGCGGTGCGGGCTACCCGATCAGCGGAGCGTCAGACCGAGGCGTCGGCGAACCACGGCGTCGAGACCGTGGCGAGCGCCTCCACGCCCTGCACCGACGAGCGGAGCAGGTAGTGGTTCTGCTGGTCGTAGAGCGGCAGGATCCAGTAGCCCGAGAGCACGATCTCCTGGGCCTGGCGGTACAGCTCGGCGCGCTTGTCCGCGTCCGTCGTCGCGCTGGCCTGCTCGAGCAGCGCGTCGAGGGCCGGGTCGGCGATCTGCGCGTGGTTGGCGAAGTAGCCGCTGGGCGCCGGGGTGATGCCCGAGGAGGAGTAGAGGATCCGCAGCACGTCGGGGCCGACCTTCGTGTACGGCGCGCTGACCAGCTCGTACTCGTTCGCCGCGAGGGCCGCGTACCAGCTCGAGAGGTCCAGCAGGCTGATCTCGACGTCGAAGCCGACGGCCTTAGCCGAGGCCTGGATCTGCTCGAAGAGCGACTGCTCGGCCGGGATCGACTGGTTCGTGCTGACCGGGAAGCGCAGCGTGAGCGGCTGCCCGTCCTTCTCGCGGATGCCGTCGCCGTCGGAGTCGGTCCAGCCCGCGGTCTCGAGGAGCTCCTCGGCCGCGGCGACCTCGTCGTCGGAGCCGGCGTCCTCGAAGAGCGAGGGGTCGGAGTAGGCGGTCGCCTCGCGGCTCGACAGCGGCGAGTAGGAGCGCTCGGCGGTGCCGAAGAAGAGGGAGTCGATGGCGTCGTTCACGCCGACCGCACGGAGGAACGCCTCGCGCACGCCCGCGTCGTCGAACGGCGACTGGCCGCTGTTGAGCTCCAGGCGGTTGACCGACCCGGGGCGCGGGGCGTCGAGCTCGACGAGGTCGGAGGCCTCGGTCGCGGCCTGCAGCGTGTCGGGCTGCGCGTTGTCGATCACGTCGACCTCGCCCGCCTGCAGCGCCGCGTAGCGGGTCGCCGAGTCGGGCAGGAAGCGCCACTCGATGCTCGAGAGGTACGCGGGGCCCTCGTGGCCGTCGCCGGTCGGGCCGAACGAGGCGTCGTAGGCGTCGTTGCGGGTGAGGGTCACGTGGTCCTGCTTGACCCACTCCGTCACCGTGAACGGACCGGTGCCGACGGGAGCCTCGCAGTTGGCGGCCTCGCCGCGCGCGATGCCGGTGGGCGACTGGATCGCCGTCCACGGCTGGGCGAGCGACTCGAGCAGCGCGCTGTCGGGGGCGCTGAGCGCGAAGCGCGCGACGGTCGGCGAGACGGCGGTGACCGACTCGACCTTGGCGACGGCGAGGTAGCCGGTCGAGGACTTGGTCGCCGGGTCCTGGAGGTGCGCGATGTTCGCGGCGACCGCCTCCGCGTCCAGGGGGGTGCCGTCGGTGAACTCGACGCCCTCGCGCAGCGTGAAGTCGTAGCTGAGCGCGTCGTCCGAGACGGTCCACGACTCCGCGAGCCACGGCGTGATCGTGCCGTCGGCCTCGCGCGAGACGAGCGACTCGAGCACCTGCGTCGCGAGCAGCGCCTGGGGGTAGTTGCCGCCGACGTGCGGGTCGAGGCAGGTGGGCTCGGCATCGCCGGACGCGTAGGTCAGCACTCCGTCGGCGACGGGGGTCGCGGAGTCGCCCCCCGCGTCGGACTCGGCGGTGCAGCCGCTGAGGAGGAGGGCGCCGGCGGCGAGCGCGGCGGGGAGGATCAGAAAGCGGCGCATGACGTCTTTCGTGGAGGGGTCGGGAGTGCCGGGTTTCTTGGACGCGGCCCAGGAAACGCTAGCAGGGCGCGCACACCGGCGGGACGGGTCGCCCGGATCCGCAGAGTCCACCTCGGTGCCACCCGCCGCGGTTAGCCTCGGAGCGTGTTCCTCACTGCGCCCCAGGGCTTCCGCGATCGCTCGGCTGTCGACGCGCGCCGGCTGATGCTCGAGGACGAGCCGTCGGTGCAGCCTCTGCGCCTCTACCGCGACGAACTCCTCGCCAGACGGACCCGGAGGCACCCCGGAGCGGTCGTCCCCGACTTCGACCCCGCGGAGGCCGGTGTCGATGCCCGCGCCCTCCTCGTGCTCGAGGCTCCGGGCCCCATGGCGGCCGGCCTCGCCGGATCGGGCTTCGTCTCGGTCGACAACGACGACCAGACCGCCGCCACCACCTGGTCGCTGCGCAACGAGGTCGGTCTGCACGAGCGCACGCTGGTCTGGAACATCGTGCCCTGGCACCTCGGCGACGGCGCGCCCGATGCGGACGAGGTGCGGCAGGGCGCGATGGAGCTGCGCCGCCTCCTGCCGCTGCTCCCCGATCTGCACGTCGTCGTCACCGCCGGTACCGCCCCGACGAAGGGCTGGGCCGCGAACATCGCTCCGTACGTGAGCGGAGGGCCCACCGTCATCGGCTCGTGGAGCCCCGGGCAGCGCGCGATGAGTCAGCCCCGCAAGCGCGACGAGCTGAAGCGCGCCTTCGAGCGGGCGGCGCAGCTGATCGGCTGAGCGGAGCTCAGCCCGCCGTCGATGCGCGCACGACCAGCTCGGGCTGGAAGAGCACCTGGCGCGGCTCGGTGTCGAGCAGCAGGTCGACCGCCGTCGCGCCGATCAGCGCGCTCGGCTGGCGGATGCTCGACAGCGGCACCACGGTCGCCGTCGCGAACGCGATGTCGTCGTAGCCGATGAGCGCGACGTCCTCCGGCACGCGGACGTCGCCCAGCAGCATCAGAGCCTGCAGAACCCCGACCGCGAGCAGGTCGTTCGCGCAGAACACGGCATCGGGGCGGTCGGAGGCGTCGCGCGCGGCGAGGGCGCGCCCCGCCTCGCGCCCGGCGAGCACCGACAGCGAGTCGGTCGCGATCTCCTCGAGCGAGGCCCCGTCGACCTCGCGCACCGCCGCGCGCGCTCCCGCGAGCCGATCGGCGACCTGGCGGATCGACTCCGGCCCGCCCACCACCGCCAGGCGCCGCCGGCCGAGGCTCAGGAGGTGCTCCACGGCCAGGCGCCCCCCCGCGACGTCGTCGACGGCGACCGACGAGAGCGCCGGGTCGAGCGAGTGGCGGTCGACGAGCACGCAGGGGATCCCGTGCGAGCGGAGGCGGTCCAGGCGCGTCGAGTCCTCCCCCAGCGGCGAGATGAGGACGCCGCCGACCCGCTGCTCCTCGAAGAGGTCGAGGTAGGCGGCCTCGCGGCGGGCGTCGTCGTCGGTGTTGCCGAGCAGGACGGCCAGGCCGGACTCGGCCGCGCGCGCCTCGGCGCCGCGCGCGAGGTCCGAGAAGAAGGGGTTGCCCGCGTCGAGCACGACGAGCCCGATGCTGCGGCTGCGACCAGCGCGGAGCTGCCGCGCGGCGTCGTTGCGGACGAACCCGAGCTCGGCGATCGCCTCCTGCACGCGGCGGACCGACTCGGCGCCGACCCGCTCGGGCCGGTTCAGCACGTTCGAGACGGTGCCGACGGAGACGCCCGCTCGGGCGGCGACGTCGCGGACGCTCACGGACGGCACGGCGCCTCCTGGGGTCGGGCCGCGCGGCGGGCGGCGGTCCCGGAAGTATGGCACCGGGGTTCGGGTCCGCCTGCCCGCTTCCAGTCGGTCCGCGCTCTTTGACACGCTCCGCAGCTGCGCGATACGCTCGGCGAGCACTGGCGTGAAACGATTCACGCGCCCCTCCAGACGAAGGAGCCGCTCGATGCCGAGTGACACCGCCCTCACCCGGGTCTGCTTCCAGCTCCAGGTGAAGCCCGACCGCCTCGAGGAGTACAAGGAGCGCCACGCGGCCGTGTGGCCCGACATGCTGAGGGCCCTGAAGGCCACCGGCTGGAACAACTACTCGCTCTTCGTCCGCGAGGACGGGCTGCTCATCGGCTACGTCGAGACGCCCTCGATCGTCGACGCGCAGGCCGCCATGGCGCGGACCGAGGTCAACGCCCGCTGGCAGGCCGAGATGGGCGAGTTCTTCGTCGACCTCGACGGTGCACCGGACGAGGGCTTCCTCCCCCTGACCGAGGTCTTCCACCTGGAGGACCAGCTCGCGGCGCTCGACGCCGCTCCCACCCCTCTCGCAGAAGGACACGCCTCGTGACCGAACTCACCCCCGACGTCCTCAGCCAGCTCGAGCAGCAGGCGATCGAACTGCCCTCGTGGGCCTTCGGCAACGCCGGCACCCGCTTCAAGGTGTTCGCCACCCCGGGCACGCCCCGCACCATCGAGGAGAAGATCTCGGACGCGGCGACCGTCAACGAGCTCACCGGACTCGCACCGACCGTCGCGCTCCACATCCCGTGGGACAAGGTCGACGACTACTCGGCGCTCGGCGACTACGCCGCGTCGAAGGGCGTGGCGCTGGGCACCATCAACTCCAACACCTTCCAGGACGACGACTACAAGTTCGGCTCGCTGACGCACTCCGACCCGGTGATCCGCCAGAAGGCCATCGACCACCACCTCGCCTGCATCGACATCATGGACGCGACCGGCTCGCGCGACCTCAAGATATGGCTCGCCGACGGCTCCAACTACCCCGGCCAGCAGGACATCCGCGGCCGCCAGGACCGTCTCGCCGACTCCCTCGCGACGATCTACGAGCGCCTGGGCGCCGAGCAGCGGATGGTGCTCGAGTACAAGTTCTTCGAGCCCGCGTTCTACCACATGGATGTGCCGGACTGGGGAACCTCCTACGCGCACGTGGCCGCGCTGGGCGACCGCGCGCTGGTCTGCCTCGACACCGGCCACCACGCTCCCGGCACCAACATCGAGTTCATCGTCGCCCAGCTGCTGCGCCTCGGGAAGCTCGGCTCGTTCGACTTCAACTCGCGCTTCTACGCCGACGACGACCTGATCGTCGGAGCGGCCGACCCGTTCCAGCTGTTCCGGATCCTCTTCGAGGTGGTGCGCGGAGGCGGCTACGGCCCCGACTCGCCCGTCGCGTTCATGCTCGACCAGTGCCACAACGTCGAGGACAAGATCCCCGGCCAGATCCGCTCGGTGCTCAACGTGCAGGAGATGACGGCGCGCGCGCTGCTCGTCGACCGCGCGGAGCTCGAGAAGGCGCAGCTCGCGGGCGACGTGCTCGGCGCGAACGGGATCCTGATGGACGCGTTCTACTCGGACGTGCGCCCGGCCCTCGCCGCCTGGCGCGAGACCCGCGGCCTGCCCGCGGACCCGATGCGCGAGTACGCCGCGTCGGGCCGCGCCGAGCAGCTCGCCGCCGAGCGCGTCGGCGGCACCCAGTCGAGCTGGGGCGCCTGACGCCCCACCGCTGACGCGGGTCTCGAGACGCCCCGCCGGGGCTGCTCGACCTGCAGGGGGACGCGTCGGCTCGTCACGGACTGCAGAAGTAAGGCTGAGCGGCCGGATCGCGCGGATCCGCGCGGAAGCACAACGCTCAGCCTTACTTCTGCAGCCCGGGCTGGCGCACCGCGCGACGTCCGGCGCCATCCCGCCCCGGCCCTCGCGTCGCTGCTACTGTGGAGTCAATCGACCCCCTCCCAAGCCTCTCCACGATGCTCACATGGGAGGGGCCTTTTCTTTGTCCCGAGGAGGCCGATGTGGGCCTCAAGCCCGGCCTCTCGCCTCCACAGCTCGTGCGCCTTCTCCTCGACCGTGGTCTCGAGATCGCCGATCCGGACGCCTGCGCCCGCTTCCTCGACGTGCAGGGCTATTACCGGTTCTCCGGATACCTCCGGTACTTCCAGCATGCACCCCACCGCGGAGACGATCGCTTCGAAGACGGGAGCACGTTCGAGGCGGTGAGGGCGGTCTACGACGCGGACGCGCTCCTCCGCGAAAGGCTGACTGGTCGGCTGGCTCGTGCGGAGCTGCTTCTGAGGAGCCGGACAGCTCAGACGATCGCCGAGATCCACGGCCCCTACCGCACCTACCTCGAGACGAGCTTCTACACGGACGCGCCGAGCGCGGAGCCGACGGGCGAGTCGTGTCTGAGGGACATCGAGCGGAGCAGGGAGCGGCACATCCTGCGGTACAGGGACTCCACCACAGGCACGAGGTTCGACGAGCTGCCGGTGTGGTCGGCCGTGGAGGCCTGGTCGTTCGGCACGCTGTCGAAGTGCATCGAGCGCGGAGACGGAGGAGCGCTGTCCGCAGCGGTGGCAGCCCGGCTCGGTGCTGCCCGGTCGGGCTTCGCCTCCCGTGTGCGAGCTCTGGTCTACCTGCGCAACAGGTGCGCCCATCACAGTCGCCTCTGGAACCACTCGCTCATCGATGCGGGCCCACCCCGAACAACGTCCGCGCGAAGGCGAAGCGCCTCGCCGGCCAGTTCGATCCGCGCTCAGTGCTCGACGCGGTCGCGTCTCTCGACGACATCCTCGATCGAGGCGAGGGCGGACTTCCCTTACTGCCCGACCTGGTCGAGCAGCACATGTCCCACGCAGTCTTATGGCGAGGTCTCGCCGCGCCGCAGAGCCCGCGTGATCACACCGCGGCCACCGCGCCAGCTCGGTGACGTGCTCGCTGCGGAGGCGCGCACCGCGTCGATCCGCTGATGCCTTACTTCTGCAGGTCGGCCCGGCGCACCGCGCGGCTCAGGGCCTCGATCACGTCGTGCGCCGCCTCGCGGCCCGCGCGGGTCGGCACGAGCGGGTACACGTGGAGCTGGCCGACTGCCTCGTGCAGCTCGAACGGCACCGCCGCCGCCGCGGCCCTCGCCGCCAGCAGGTGCACGTCCGGGTTCAGCACGTCGCGGGTGCCGGTGAACACGGTCAGCGGGCCGAGCCCCGCGTACTCGCCGAACAGCGGGCTCACCGCCGGGTCGAGCAGGTCGAGCTCCCCGCGCCAGTGCTCCGCCAGCACGCGGCCGCCGGGGGTGCCGAGCCACGGATCCGTCGGCTGCACCGCCGGGATGCGCGGGTTGCTCCACGAGAGGTCCAGCGCCGGCGAGATCAGCACCGTGCGCGGCAGCACGACGCCCTCGTCGCGGAGCGCCAGCGCCGTCGACAGCGCGATCTGCCCGCCGGCGGAGTCGCCCGCGAGACACGTCGGTCCGTAGCGCTCCCGGCTCCGCCGCACCAGGGCGAGCACGCCGTCGCGCGCCTCGAGAGCGGTCCCGAACGGCACCAGCGGGTAGATCGGCAGCGTGACGGCGATCGACGCCTCCGCCGCGATGCGGGCCGCGAGCCGCCAGTGCTGCGGGTGGATCTCGTTGACCCAGCCGCCGCCGTGCGCGTACACCGCGCCTCCGAGCACGCGGCCCCGCGGGCGCAGCGTGTACACGGGCCAGCCGTCGACGTGCTCGGCGTCCACGCGGATCCCGGACGCCAGCCGCGCCGGCGGCCCGTACGGCGCGGGCCGCAGCTGCGCCTCGCGGATGCGCCGGCGGGCCCCCTCCTCGGTCGTGAACGTGCGGTTCGCGCGCGCGAGCCGCAGCGCCAGCGGGACGAGAACGTCGGGCACCGTGAGGGTCATCCGGCGAGCATCACCGACGCCGGTGGGCGGACGCTGGACGTCAGCGGCGGCGGATCGGCGCCACTCCGTTCCCGTCGGGGTGGTGCAGATCCCGGATGAGCCGCGCCAGCAGATCGGGCTTCTCGACGAGCGCGCCATGGGTCGCTCTCGGCAGGATCGCCAGCTCGCCGTCCGGCAGCGCCTCGTACATCGCGACCAGGTGCTCGAACCGGACCTCGTCGTCGTCTCCGGCCACCACGAGCACGGGCAGGTCGAGCCGCGCGAGGTCGTCGGCGGTGAGGCGCGGCTCCGTCTCGTGGAGCCGCGCGGCCTTGGCGACGACGATCGGCCAGTGCTCGCGTCCGTCGGGCGACAGCTCGGCGTAGGCGTCGCCGAGGAACTCCGGCGGCTCGCCGCCGAGGACACCCTCGCGCCAGCCGTCGTGGTGGAACACCCCGGCACCGACCACGAGCGACCGCACCAGATCGGGCCGCCGGAGCGCGAGGTGCAGTCCGACGATCGCCCCGTCGCTCCAGCCGACGACGTGCGCGGGCGGGAGGGCGAGCTCGTCCAGCACGGCCGCCACCGCGTCGGCCGCGTCGACAAAGCTCCACTCCCCGTCGACGTCGGGCGATCGCCCGTGCCCCGGTCGGTCGACGACGACCCAGCGCAGGTCCGGCAGGTTCTCGAGCAGCGGGGCCATCGCTCGGGAGTCGGTTCCGCCGGGGTGCAGCGCGAGCAGCGGATCGCCCTCTCCCGAGACCGAGCGCCAGATGCGGGAGGTGTCCATGCCCCGACCGTACGCCCGGGGCGACGGGCGTCAGCGCCCCTCCTCCTCCAGCAGCATGCCGACGGAGGTGGCGCACGCGTCACCGCGCCAGGCCTCGATCCCCTCGCGCAGCGCGAACACGACGATGACGAGACCGGCGACGGCGTCGGCCCACCACCAGCCGAGCAGGCCGTTCAGCGCCAGCCCGATCAGGACCGCCGCCGACAGCCAGGTGCAGACGAGGGTCTGCTTCGAGTCGGCGACCGCCGTGGCCGAACCCAGTTCGCGGCCCGCCTGCCGTTCGGCCAGCGAGAGGAACGGCATCACGACGACGCTCAGCGCCGTGATCGCGAGCCCGAGCGGGCTGACCGCGGGCTCGCTGCCCGCGACGAGCGACAGGATCGACGACACGGCGACGTAGGCGGCCAGCGCGAAGAACGCCACGGCGATCACCCGGAGGGTCCCGCGCTCGTACCGCTCCGGGTCCCGCCGCGAGAACTGCCACGCGACCGCCGCGGCCGAGAGCACCTCGATGCCGGAGTCGAGTCCGAAGCCGATCAGCGCGGTCGACGACGCGGCGGCTCCCGCACTCAGGGCGACGACCGCCTCGACGAGGTTGTAGCCGATCGTCACGGCGACGATCAGGCGGATGCGGCGCAGCAGCACCGCGCGGCGGGCGGGGGCGAGCGCGGTCACGAGCAGGTGCATCCGTCGCCGGAGCAGCAGTCGGGGTCGACGACCAGCACGACGCGCAGGAGCTCGTCGAGTGCCGGCGCGAGGTGCGGGTCGGCGAGGCGGTACCCGGTGCGGCGCCCCTCCGGGACCGCCTCGACCAGCCCGCAGCCGCGCAGGCACGTCAGGTGGTTCGACATCGACTGCCGCGAGACGCCCAGCGCGTCGGCGAGATCGGAGGGGAACGCCGGCGCTTCCCGCAGCGTCAGCAGGATGCTCGCCCGCGTCGGATCCGACAGGGCCGAGCCCAGCCGCGCCAGGGCGGCGGTGTGCGTGAGGGTCGCGGTGCTCATGCGGCGACAGTACACGAAACGATGTACTGTCGCCGCGCGAGCGTCATCCGCCGTTCGACTGCGGCATCCCCTCCGCCAGCGCCTCGAAGGAGTGCACGAAGCCGCCGTCCGAGCCGCTGACGGTCGCGAACGCCTCGGTCGTGCCCGGTCGGATCGCGATGTTCGTCGCCGAGCTGAGGCCCGACTCCGCGACGGTCACCGTCTGCAGCAGGGCGCCGGCGGTGTCGTAGACCAGGATCTCGGGGCGGCTGTGCAGGCCGACGTAGAGGTTGCCGTCGGCGTCGACCGCGATCGAGTCGAGCTGGCCGATGCCGGGCGAGGCGTGGATCGCCGGGAACGCGGTGGCGACCTCGGTTCCGTCCCCGGTCAGCGTGAGGCGGTCGATCCGGTTGCCCGTGTTCATGCTCACCCACAGCTCGCGGTGGTCGGGCGAGAAGGCGATGCCGTTGGGCGAGGGCAGCTCGTCGGCGAGCACCGACGCCGAGCCGGTCGCCGGGTCGACGCGCACGACGCGTCCGGACGCCTCCCAGTAGGGGTCCTGCGCCCCCGCCGCATCGGTGACGTAGAGCGCTCCGTCGGCACCGAAGTCGAGGTCGTCCGGCTGCATCGGCACCCCCTCCACCGCTCCCGCTGCGATCTCGCGCACGTCCTCGCCGTCGGCCGTCATGCTCCGCACAGCGCCGCCGAGGAAGTCGGTCACGTACAGGCGCCCGTCCGCCCCGAACTGCGCCGAGGTGAGGGCGGAGGAGTCGTCGGTCCAGACCGGCTCGACGCTCTCGTCGTCGAGGTCGATGCGGAGCACCTTGCCCTCGCCGGGCGGGGCCGTCACGTCGACGACGTAGAGGCTCCCGTCGGGCCCGAACGCCGGGCCCTCGAGCAGCGTCATCCCGGTCGCCTCGTGCACCTCGGTGACCTGCAGGACCCGCTCGGCGGTCGCGACCGACGGAGGAGCCTCCTCCTCCGCCGGGTCCCCCGCCTGGGTACATCCCGCGAGAGCTCCGGCGAGCAGCACCGGCACCGCGATCGCGCGCCGTCTCATCGCGATGCCCCCACTCCGGCGCCGACGAGCACGTCGTCCATCCCGCCCTCGCGCCACGCGCGCAGCAGGCGGTGGAACGCGATCGGTCCGGGGCTGTAGGAGGCGCCGCCGATGGAGCGCGTGCCCTCGCCGTTGTAGTAGCCGGGCGTGCACTCGGCCTGGAAGGCGCGGGTGTCGGCCGCGGTCTCGCGCACGGTGCGCACCCACGCCTCCTCCGCCTCGGCGCTCGGCTCGAGGTACCGCGCGCCGACCTCGCGGCCGCGGGCGATGACCGCGGCGATGTGCTCGGCCTGCTCGAGCAGGATGTGCGCGAAGTTCACCGAGTTGGCGTTCTGGATGCCGCTGAGGTGGAACAGGTTCGGGAACCCGTGCGACGAGAAGCCGTGCAGCGTCCGCGGGCCGCGCGCCCACGCCTCCATGAGCGTCCGCCCGCCCCGGCCGACGACCGGCAGCGTGCCCGACATCACGCCCGAGATCCCGACCTCGAAGCCGGTCGCGAAGATCACGCAGTCGACCTCGTAGGCGGTGTCGCCGACGACCACCTCGGTCTCGGTCATCCGCGTGATGCCACCCGTGTCGGCCGTGTCGACGAGGCGCACGTTCGGCCGGTTGAAGGTGGGCAGGTAGGTGTCGCTGAAGCCGGGGCGCTTGCACATGTAGCGGTACCAGGGCTTCAGCGCCGCGGCGGTCGCGGGATCCTCGACGACGGAGTCGACGCGGGCCCGGAGCCGGTCCATCGTGTCGAGGTCGGCCAGCTCGTCGCGCAGCTCCCGCTCCTCGGGCGGCAGCGACGTGTCGACCGCGCCCGAGAGGATCTGCCGCTGCAGCTCGACCGTCTTCGTCCAGCCGTCCTGCACGAGGGACTCGTCCACCGGCTCGCCGGCGAGCACCGCGAGGAAGTTCTCCATCCGCTCGCGCTGCCAGCCGGGGCGCAGCGAAGCCGCCCACTCCGGATCCGTCGGCCGGTTGTCGCGGACGTCGACGGTGGAGGGGGTGCGCTGGAACACGATCAGCTCCTGGGCGTCCGCGCCGACGTGCGGGATCACCTGGAGGCCGGTCGCGCCGGTGCCGACGACGGCGACGCGCTTGTCGGCGAGGCCGGTCAGGCCGCCGTCGGGCGTGCCGCCGGTGTAGCCGTAGTCCCAGCGCGAGGTGTGGAAGGTGTGGCCGCGGAAGGTCTCGACGCCCGGGATCCCGGGCAGCTTGGGCTGGGTGAGGGTGCCGGAGGAGGTGACCACGAACCGCGCGCGGAACCGGTCGCCGCGATCGGTCTCGACGAGCCACTCCTCCGCCTCCTCGTCCCAGGTGAGCGCGGTGGCGCGCGTCTGGAAGAGCGTGTCGCGGTACAGGCCGTAGTGCTCGGCGATCGCGACCGCGTGCCGGCGGATCTCCTCCCCCGGTGCGTACCGCTCCGACGGCATCCCGCCGACCTCCTCGAGCAGCGGGAGGTAGACGGACGCCTCGATGTCGCAGCGCACTCCCGGGTAGCGGTTCCAGTACCAGGTGCCGCCGACGTCGCCGGCCTCGTCCATCAGGCGGAGGGAGTCGACGCCCGCCTCGCGCAGGAGGGACGCGGTGAGCAGTCCGCCGAAGCCGGCACCGATCACGAGCGCCTCGACCCGGTCGGTCTTCGGCTCGCGCTCGGTGCGCTCGGTGTACGGGTCCTTCGCGTAGTAGCCGAACTCGCCCGCCGCTCGGCGGTACTGCGTCGCGGCATCGGGGCGGGCACGGCGGTCGCGCTCGGCGCGGTACTTCGCGCGGGCGGTGTCGAGACGGCGCTGGTCGTCGGGGCGGAGGTCGGTCATGGTCGTCTCGCTTTCGTCGCGCGGGTCGGCGCGACGACGGAAGCCCGGGACGGGAACGACGGCGGGGAGTCCCCGCGTGCGCCGACACGACTTCGGATCGGATGTACTGCTGTGCTGGAGGAGCGGGCGTCGGGGGCCCGGTGCGATCGGCCGCGTCCTGCGCGGCCGATCGCGTCGGCCGCTACTGCACCGACCAGCCGCCGTCGGAGGCGAGGATCACGCCGTTGACGTTCGCGGAGTCGTCGCTGAGCAGCCAGGTGATCGACGCGGCCATCGTGTCGGCCTCGACCACCGGCGGGATCAGGGCCATGAAGGGCGCGAGGCGCTCGCGGGCGAAGTCGGAGGACATCGTGCCCTCGATCGCCGTGGCGGTCGGTCCGGGAGCGACCGCGTTCGTCCGGACGCCGGACGGGCCGTAGAGGAACGCCGCCGACTTCGTGATCCCGACGACCGCGTGCTTGGACGCGGTGTAGGCGGTGCCGGCCGCGTTGCCGCGCAGCGACGCCTCCGAGGCGATGTTGACGATCGCCCCGCGACCGGCGGCGAGCATCGCCGGCAGCACCGCGCGGCTCAGCGCGAAGGTGCCGTCGACGTTCACCGAGAACACCCGGCGCCAGAGCGCGTCCTCCGCCTCGTGCAGCGGAGTCATGGCGTCCATGATCCCGGCGATGTTCGCGAGGCCGTCGATCCGCTCGCCCGCCGCCGCCACGATCGACGCGACGCCCTCGGTCGAGGTGATGTCGGCGACGACCGTCACGACCGAGCCCTCCGGCGACGCCGCGGCGAGGGCCTCGACGCCGGTCGGCACGACGTCGACCGCGATCACGCGGGCGCCCTCGCGCACCAGCCGGCGGGCGGTCGCCCGGCCGATGCCGGAGCCGGCGCCGGTCACTACGACCGTCCGCCCGACGAAGCGGCCGGAGCCGTCCTGCGACTCCTCCTCCGTCTCCTCGGGCGGGATCACTCCGCCGTTCGCCTGCTTCACGAGGGTGTCGACGAGCTCCTGCGGAAACGCGCCGCCGCCCAGCTCGACCATCGCGCGCAGCGAGAGGCCCGCCGCGGGACGCAGCGCCTCCTCCGACTGGCCGCCCTGGGCGAGGATGCCGCGGAGGATCGGACCGCCGACGGAGTCGTCGAGCCACTCCTGCAGCGTGTTCTTGGAGGTGAGGGTCATGGGGGGCTCCTTCGTTCGGGGTTGATAGTGAATATCGCACTTGAGACTGAGTCTCACCCGCGAATCCCCTCCTTCCCGGTCGCCGCTCCGAATCACTCCTGGCGGGCGCTCCGGCCCGCCGCCTCCGGAAGGACCCCGCATGCCCATCCCCGCCGTCGACTACGCCCACGTCCGCCTCACCGTCCGCGACATCGCCGTCTCGCGCGCCTTCTACGACTCCGTCTTCGGCTTCGACATCGCCTTCGAGGCGCCGCCGGCCGACGCCCCCGCCGAGGTGCAGGAGCAGCTCGCCTTCCTCTTCGGCGGAGTGATCTACTCCTTCCCCGGCGGACTGCTGGGCCTGCGCCCCGTCGCCGCCGCGGACGACAGCTTCGACGAGGACCGCGTGGGCCTGGACCACCTGAGCTTCACCGTCGCCGGAGCGGACGAGCTGCAGGCCGCCGTCGCGGTCCTCGACGAGCTCGGCATCGCGCACGAGCCCGTCAAGGACACCGGACCGCTGAGCATCCTCGAGTTCCGCGACCCCGACGGCATCGCGCTCGAGATCGCGGCCGCGAACTGAACCGGGCCGGGGAGCCGGGACGCCACCGGCTCCTAGGCTGACCGCATGACCGCACCGCTCCGCGACCGCACGCGCGCCCTCCTGCGGGCGGAGCTCGCCGACGCGGTGCTCGCCGTGTTCCTCGAGCGCGGCTACTCCGCGGTGACGGTGGAGGAGGCCGCGCGCGAGGCCGGCGTCTCGCGTGCGACCTTCTTCCGCTACTTCCGCAGCAAGGAGGACGTGGTCGTGGCCGCCGTCGACGGCGACCGGGTCGACTACGCGGCACCGGTGCTCGCCCTGCCCGACGGAGCCGCTCTGTCCGGCTGGGAGCTGGTGCGCGCCTCCGTGGAGCCGGTCGTCGCCGTGGCCACCCGCGAACCCGACGTCTACCGGGCGCGGCTGCGGCTGATCTCGAGCGAGTTCGCGCTGAAGGCGAGGCTGCGCGAGCGCCGGGCCGAAGGAGCCGAGGCGCTGGCCGACGCACTCGTCGCACGGGGGGTCGAACCGCTCACCGCGCGGGTGCTGGCCGCCGCCGGCCTCGCCGCGGTCGACGTGGTGTGGGAGGAGTGGGCCGCGCACGAGGACGCCGACTTCCGCACGATGGTCGACACCGCGTTCGCGCGGCTGACCAGCGGAGGGTGACCCGCCGCGGGCGCCGGAGCACACTGGTCGCATGACCGCGACGTCGATGATCGACCCCTCCGTCCCCCCCTCCGGCGCGGGCTGCGTCGAGTGCGACCGCACCGGAGCGTGGTGGGTCCATCTGCGCCGCTGCGCGCTCTGCGGGCACATCGGCTGCTGCGACGACTCGCCGAACCGCCACGCGACCGTGCACTACGAGACGACCGGGCACGCGGTCATCCGCAGCTTCGAGCCCGGCGAGGACTGGTTCTGGGACTACCGCACGGGCGACTACGCGGACGGGCCCCGGCTCGCGGATCCGCAGGAGCACCCGCTCGACCAGACCGCGCCCGGACCCGCCGACCGGCTGCCGGCGGACTGGCGGGAGCAGCTGGGGGCCGGGCGCTAGCGACGGCGCACCCGGCCGTCGGATCGTCGACGCTCGGGAGGCGCGATCCGGCGTCCTCCGGCGATACGCTCGTGCTCGACACCCTCGATCTCCTCGGCTGAGCCGACGCCCCGTCCTCCTCGACGATCCGGGACCGCAGTGGGTCCGACTCCTCTCCCCTGCGGCACCCTCTCGCCCCGACAGCCCGGAAGGCCCGCCACCCATGGACGACTCCCGCCACCCCTTCGCCGGGCTCTCCCGCCGCACGATGCTCACCGGATCGATCGCCGGAGTCGGCACCGCCCTGGCGTACGGGTCCGCCGCCGCCGCGGAGGACTCGGTCGAGGGACCCCGCCAGGACGGACCGACCGTGCCCGGAGCGGGGACGTACGAGAACGGGTCGCCGCACATCACGACCACCGGCACCTGGTCGACGCTCTCCTCCCGGGCCGACAGCGGAGGCAGCATCAGCTACTCCACCTCCACTCGCGCGTCCGCGACGCTCGCGTTCACCGGCACCTCCGTCAGCTGGATCAGCCGCAGGACCTCCTCCTCCGGCATCAACGAGGTCTGGATCGACGACACCCTCGTCGCCGCCGTCGACCGCTACAGCCCCACCACCCGCTCCCGGCAGACCGTCTGGACCAGCGGCACCCTCCCCGCCGGCACCCACACCATCACCCTCACGCGCGGCTCCACCAGGAACCCCGCCTCCACCGGATCCACCCTCGTCCTCGACGCCTTCCTCGTCGAGGACACCCCCGCACCCCCGACTCCGCCCGGAGCGGGGACGTACGAGAACGGGTCGCCGCACATCACGACCACCGGCACCTGGTCGACGCTCTCCTCCCGGGCCGACAGCGGAGGCAGCATCAGCTACTCCACCTCCACTCGCGCGTCCGCGACGCTCGCGTTCACCGGCACCTCCGTCAGCTGGATCAGCCGCAGGACCTCCTCCTCCGGCATCAACGAGGTCTGGATCGACGACACCCTCGTCGCCACCGTCGACCGCTACAGCCCCACCACCCGCTCCCAGCAGACCGTCTGGAGCAGCGGCCCTCTCACCGCCGGCACCCACACCATCACCCTCAAGCGCGGATCCGCCAAGAACCCCGCCTCCACCGGATCCACCCTCGTCCTCGACGCCTTCCTCGTCGAAGACACCCCCGCGCCCCCGCAGATCCCGGTGCCCGCACCGATCGCCGACTGGACGTTCACCGAGAGCACGGCGCCCTACGACTCGGCGGTGGCGGGAGCGCCCGCTCTCCTCCAGGGCGCGAGCTCGACCGCGGAGGGAATCTCGACACCCTTCGGCGGCGGAGTCCGGTTCAACGGCACGACCGACTTCCTCGTGGTGCCGAAGTCGGATGTCGGCGTGCTCAACGTCGGCGCCTCGACCGGCGCGGTGACGGTCGCCGCCTGGGTGCTCAGCACCGACTCCAACAACGCCAACATCGCCGGGATCTGGGAGGAGTCGGCCGTCGGCCCCCTGCGCTCCTACGCCCTCTTCAACGATCTCCCCGACTACGGCGGCGACGACATGGTCTGCATGGAGGTGTCGAAGGAGGGCGGCCCGACTCCCGGCTACCCGTTCTCGATCGACTACTCGGCAGAACCGCGGAAGATGACGCGCGGGGTCTGGGAGCTGCACGTCGGCACCTACGACGGCGGACTCGCCATCGCCTACCTGAACGGCGAGTCGACCTCGTACCCGGAGTACACCGACAAGCAGGGCGCGACCTACGCGAAGAACCCCTACGTCTACCCCGACGGCCTCAACGCGGCTCCCGGCGACTTCATGGTCGGCGCGGTCGGCCGCGACGGCAAGCTGATCAACCTGCACAAGGGCGGCATCGCGCGGCTGCGCGTCTGGGACCGGGCCCTCACGGCCGACGAGGTGCGCGCTCTGCACGCGGCGGAGCGGGTCGACCTGGGGTAGCGCCCACTCCTCCCGGATCGTCGTACTCGAGCTCGAGTACGACGATCCGGGAGGACTCGAGCGGCCCGAGGTGGCACGCTCGACGCATGAGCGCGCAGAAGACCGGCCCCACCGACGCGAGCGTCGACGAGTTCCTCGCGGCGGCCGTTCCGGCCCGTCGCAGAGAGGACGGAGTCGCGCTCGCCGCGCTCTACCGCGAGGCACGGGCGCGGAGCCGGTGATGTGGGGGCCGTCGATGGTCGGCTACGGCAGCTACCGCTACGTCTCCCCCTCCGATCCGCGCCGCACCGGCGTCTGGCCGAAGACGGCGTTCTCGCCGCGCAAGGCGCAGCTCTCGCTCTACGGCCTGAAGGACCTGCCCGAGGGAGCCGCGCTGCTGCCCGAGCTCGGCCGGTACACCGAGGGAGCCGGCTGCGTCTACGTGCGCACCCTCGACGACGTCGACCTCGACGTGCTGCGGCGCCTCGTCGCGATCGCCTTCTCGCGGACCGACGACCCGACCCCCTAGCTCACCTGCGCCACGCGTCACCCGCATGGCGCAATGCATGTCGTGCGAGCGGATGACCCTGCTCGGTCCCCCGGGACGACGACGCGGCACGCGGATCCGAGGATCGTGGACCAGGTCGGAGCGCACCCCGCGCTCGGCTCCCGAAGGAAGGTCCCTCATGCTCTCGACCACCGCCGCGATCCGCCCGGACTCGACGTCCGGCCTCCTGGGTGTCGCACCCGCGCCTCTGACCGTCATCGACCTCGGGGACAGCGTCGACTTCTACCTCGCGACGGTCACGACCCGGAGCTGACGACGGTCGCGGACGAGCACGGGCGATCGCGGTCGTCAGTCCCCGCCGCCGCCGCCACCGCCGTCGCCTCCGCCCGAGGACCCGCCCGAGTCCGACGAGCCCGACGAGCCGCCGTCGTCCGGTCCGCCGCCCTCCGACCGGTCGTCCGAACGGCCGCCCGCAGCGGCGGCCACGCCGCCACCGCCGTCGCTCGCGCCGCCGGCGCCGGGTCCGCCGCGACCCGAGCCGTTCAGCATCCCCCGCTTCTGCACCAGCAGCACGACGACCGACGCCAGCACGCCGAGTCCGCCGACCAGGGCCACGGCGATCGAGATCGCACTCTCGTCCACGGGAACTCCTTCTCCGGGCACGCATCGGCCGTGCACCGCGGCCAGCCTAGGCAGGTGCGTCCGGGTGCGGCCTCCCTCCCGCGGAGGAGGCGGCCGCGTCGAGCCCTCGCGCTACGGTGTGCGGATGACGACCGAGCGACAGCCGACGATCCGCGACGTCGCGGTGCGGGCGGGCGTCTCCTACCAGACGGTCTCGCGCGTGCTGAACGACAGCCCGCAGCTGCGCCCGCGCACCCGCGAGCGCGTGCTCGCGGCGATCAGCGACCTCGGCTTCCGGCCCAGCGCGGCGGCGCGGGCGCTCGCCACCAGTCGCAGCGGGCTGATCGGGATCCTCGCCGCCGAGAGCCACAGCTTCTACGGCACCGCGACCGCGATGGCCGCGATCGAGCAGGCCGCGCGCGACGCCGGTTACCGCGTGCCGGTGGTCAACGTCGCGTCGCCCGACGCGGAGTCGCTCGCCGACGGGCTCGAGCACCTCCAGCGCGAGTCGGTCGAGGCGATCGTCGTGCTCGCCCCGCAGGAGCGGGCGCTCGAGGCCATCGAGAGCCTCTCGATCGACGTGCCGTTCGTCACGCTCGGCGCTGCCGGACGGGGAGCGGATCCGCGACTCCTGGTCGACCAGGCCGCCGGCGGGCGGCTGGCCACCGAGCACCTGCTCGCCCTCGGGCACCGGCGGATCGCGCACGTCGCGGGTCCGCAGCACTGGGTCGAGGCCCACGCGCGCCTCGAGGGGTTCACGACGCGGCTCGCCGAGGACGGACTCGAGCCCGCTCGCGTGATCGAGGGCGACTGGAGCGCCGAGTCCGGCTACCGCGCCGGGCTCCGGCTGCTCGACGAGGTCGCGGACCTCGACGCCGTCTTCGCGGGGAACGACCAGATGGCGCTCGGACTCCTGCACGCGTGCGCGGATCGGGGCGTGCGAGTGCCCGCGGACCTGAGCGTCATCGGCTTCGACGACGTGCCGGAGGCGGCGCACTACCTGCCGCCGCTGACCACGATCCGCCAGGACTTCGCCGAGGTCGGCCGCCGCACCATCGGCGTCGTGCTGGCCGAGCTGCGCGGGGAGACGGCGGCGGTGGATCTGCCCGTCCCTCCGCAGCTGGTCGAGCGGGCATCCACGGCGCGCCCCGTCCGCTGACGAGCAGAACCTCGGCCGAGAGTGCCGCTCAGCCACGATCGTCGCTGAGGCACCCGCACGGCTGACGTTCTGCACGCCGCCGCCTCGTTGCCAAGCCGGACGCGCGTCGCCTACTCTGACTCCTGGCTTTGTGAACGGTCACATCGCCCGAGCGAGGAGCACGATGGACCAGCGACGGCCCCCTTCCGCCCCCGGTGGAGACGCGATCACGAGCGGCGCGACCGCCCTCGGGATCGAACTCGGATCCACCCGCATCAAGGCCTGTCTCGTCGACGCCGCCGACCCGTCGGTCGTGCTGGCGACGGGCAGCCACGAGTGGGAGAACCGCTTCGTCGACCGGCGCTGGACCTACTCCCTCGAGGACGTCTGGTCGGGACTGCAGGCGGCGTTCGCCGACCTGGTCGCCGACGCGCAGCAGCGCCACGGCGTCGCTCCCACCACGTTCGGGGCGCTCGGCGTCTCGGCGATGATGCACGGCTACCTCCCGTTCGACGCGAGCGGCGAGCTGCTCGTGCCGTTCCGCACCTGGCGCAACACCAGCACGGGTCCGGCCTCGGAGCAGCTCACCGAGCTGTTCGGCGCCAACATCCCGCTGCGCTGGTCGCTCGCGCACTTCCACCAGGCGGTGCTCGACGACGAGCCGCACGTGGCCGACGTCGCCTTCCTCACGACCCTCGCGGGCTACGTGCACTGGAAGCTGACGGGCCGCAAGGTCCTCGGAGTCGGCGACGCGTCGGGCATGGTCCCCACCGACCCGGCGACCACCGACTACGACGCCTCCGTGCTCGAGGCGTACGACGGCCTCGTCGCCGGCCACGGCCTGCCCGCGCTGCGCGTCCTGCTGCCCGAGGTGCTCCCCGCGGGCGCCGAGCCGGCGAGCTCACCGCCGAGGGCGCGCTGCTGCTCGACCCGACCGGCGCGCTGCAGGCCGGCGTGCCGTTCTGCCCGCCCGAGGGCGACGCCGGCACCGGCATGGTGGCCACCAACTCCGTCGCCCCGCGCACCGGCAACGTCAGCGCCGGCACGAGCATCTTCGCGATGGTCGTCCTGGAGCGGCCGCTCGCGGGCGTCCACCACGAGCTCGACCTGGTCGCGACTCCGGCCGGCGATCTCGTCGCGATGGTGCACTGCAACAACGGAGCAAGCGAGCTCGCGACGTGGGTCGGCCTGTTCTCGCAGTTCGCCGCGGCGCAGGGCCTCCCCGCCGACAGCGACGCCGTCTACGGCACGCTGTTCCGCGCGGCGCTCGAGGGCGACGCCGACGCCGGCGGACTCCTCGCCTACAACCACCTCGCCGGCGAGCCGATCGCGGGCCTCGTCGAGGGCCGTCCGCTCGTCGTCCGCACCCCGGACTCGCGGCTGACGCTGCCCAACTTCATCCGCGCGCAGCTCTACGGCGTCTTCGGCACCCTCGCACTCGGCATGCGCGTGCTCGCCGAGGAGGGCGTCGAGCTCGACGCGATGTACGCGCACGGCGGCATGTTCCGCACGGCCGGAGTCGCGCAGCGCTTCCTCGCCGGAGCGCTCGACGCGCCCGTGGCCGTCGCCGAGACCGCCTCCGAGGGCGGCCCGTGGGGTATCGCGGTGCTCGCCGCGTTCCGCCGCGACGGCGGGGGCGACCTCAGCGCGTACCTCACCGACCGGGTGTTCAGCGGCTACTCCTTCGACAGCGTCGCCCCCGACGCCGCCGATGTCGCCGGATTCGCCTCCTACCTCGAGCGCTACCGCGCCGGCCTCGCCGTCGAGCGCACCGCCGTCGAGACCCTCACCGACACCCGACCCACCGCACAGGGAGAGACCGCATGACCTTCGACCCGGCCATCGAGGAGGCGATCGCGCGCGTCCGCGAGGACGTCGCCCGCCTGCACTCCGAGCTCGTCCGCTACGGCCTCGTCATCTGGACGGGCGGCAACATCTCGGGCCGCGTGCCCGGTGCCGACCTCTTCGTGATCAAGCCCAGCGGAGTCTCGTACGACGACCTCTCCGCCGAGAACATGATCCTGTGCGACCTCGACGGCGTCGTCGTCCCGGGCACCCCCGGCAGCGACCGCAGCCCGTCCAGCGACACCGCGGCGCACGCCTACGTGTACCGCGAGATGCCCGAGGTCGGCGGAGTCGTGCACACGCACTCCACCTACGCCACCGCCTGGGCCGCGCGCGCCGAGGCGATCCCCTGCGTCATCACCGCGATGGCGGACGAGTTCGGCGGCGAGATCCCGATCGGCCCGTTCGCGATCATCGGCGACGACTCCATCGGCCGCGGCATCGTCGCGACCCTCACCGGGCACCGCTCGCGCGCGGTCCTGATGCAGAACCACGGAGTCTTCACCATCGGCAAGGACGCGAAGGACGCCGTGAAGGCGGCCGTCATGGCCGAGGACGTCGCCCGCACCGTGCACCTCGCGCGCCAGGGCGGCGAGCTCGTCCCCATCCCGCAGGAGTCGATCGACGCCCTGTTCGACCGCTACCAGAACGTCTACGGACAGAACCCCACCGGAGCCATCGCATGAGCACGACCAGCACCCCCCGATCCGGCAGCATCATCCCCGACCTCGCCACCCGCACCGTCTGGTTCCTGACCGGCAGCCAGGACCTCTACGGCGAGGACACCCTCCGCCAGGTCGCCGAGCAGTCGCAGGCCGTCGTCGCCGAGCTGAACGCGGCCAGCGCGATCCCCGTCACCGTCGAGTGGAAGCCGGTGCTGAAGAGCTCCGACGCGATCCGCCGCACCATGATCGAGGCCAACGCGGACGACTCCGTCGTGGGCGTCATCACCTGGATGCACACCTTCAGCCCCTCGAAGATGTGGATCCACGGCTTCGACGCGCTCGCCAAGCCGCTGCTGCACTTCCACACCCAGGCGAACGTCGCCCTGCCGTGGCAGGACATCGACTTCGACTTCATGAACCTCAACCAGGCCGCGCACGGCGACCGCGAGCACGGCTACATCCTCAGCCGGATGAGCGTGCCGCGGAAGACCGTCGTCGGCCACGCCAGCGATGCCCGCGTGACGGAGTCGATCGGCATCTGGTCGCGCGCCGCGTCCGGCTGGGCCGCCTCGCAGAGCATGAAGGTCGCCCGCTTCGGCGACAACATGCGCAACGTCGCCGTCACCGAGGGCGACAAGACCGAGGCCGAGATCCGCCTCGGCGTCAGCGTCAACACCTGGGGCGTCAACGAGCTCGTCGAGCGCGTCGACGCCGCGACCCCCGAGCAGATCGACGCCCTCGTCGCCGAGTACGTCGAGAGCTACGACGTGGTCGCCGAGCTGCTCCCCGGCGGCGAGCGCCACGAGTCGCTCCGCTACGGCGCGGCCGTCGAGATCGGCCTGCGCTCGTTCCTCGAGGAGGGCGGCTTCGAGGCGTTCACCGACAGCTTCGAGGACCTCGGCGGACTCCGCCAGCTCCCCGGCCTCGCGGTGCAGCGCCTGATGGCCGACGGCTACGGCTTCGGCGGAGAGGGCGACTGGAAGACGGCCGTCCTCATCCGCATCGCCGCCGTCATGGGCGCCGGCCTCCCCGGCGGCACCAGCCTCATGGAGGACTACACCTACGACATGACGCCCGGCGAGGAGCTGATCCTCGGTGCGCACATGCTCGAGGTCTCGCCGTCGCTCTCGTCGAAGCGCGCCACGCTCGAGATCCACCCGCTGGGCATCGGCGGCCGCGAGGACCCGGTGCGCCTGGTCTTCACCGCGGATGCGGGACCCGCCGTCGTCGTCGCGCTGAGCGACGTGCGCGAGCGCTTCCGCCTCGTCGCCAACGCCGTGCAGAACGTCGAGCCGCCGCAGACGCTGCCGCACCTCCCGGTCGGCCGCGCCGTCTGGCAGCCGGCTCCGGACTTCAGCACGAGCGCCGCCGCGTGGATCACCGCGGGAGCGGCGCACCACACGGTCATGACGACGCAGATCGGCGTGGAGGCGTGGGAGGACTTCGCCCGCATCGCCGGCGTCGAGCTGCTCGTCATCGACGAGGGCACGACGCTCCGCGGCTTCGAGAACGAGCTGCGCGCGAACGCGGCGTACTACCGCCTCTCGCAGGGGCTGTAACCGCCTCGATCGGAGGGCCCGTCGCTGGGGAGCGGCGGGCCCTTCGGCGTCCGCGACCCGCTCCCGCCACCCCGCCGCGACCGCGAGCGCCTCGAGCAGCGGAGACCGTCGGGTCGGTCAGGCGGAGACCTCGAAGAAGTCGGGGAGCGGGCGGACGGCGCGCCTGGCGGCCGCGGCTCGGTGGAGAACACGCCTCCGCCTGCGCGGGTGCTGCCTCGACGCACGAGCAGCAGCAGGCCGCGCTGATGGCGGCGACGGTGCTCCGTCGCTCCGCGCCGCCACCCACTGGGACGAGCCGGCCGTCGCGACGTGGAGTAGCGGCCCGGAGAGCCGCCCTTCACTCGGGTGGTTCCGCCGCGCGTGCGTCGGCCGATCGGATGCCGTCGCGCAACGGGCTGCTCACGGCCGTCCGAACGAGTGCCGCGACCTCACGAGGAGTCGTGCACACGGACGGCGATCAGGACAGGCGTCGTCGCTCGAGGAGGACGGTGTCGCGCCAGGTCCCGGCGGCCGGTCCGTAGGTCATCAGCGCGATCCGCTCGCGCGTGCCGATCCGGCGGAAGCCGACGCGGTCGTGCAGGGCCAGGCTGGCGGTGTTCTCGGGGAAGACGCTCGACTGGATCGTCCAGAAGCCGGCGTCGTCCGCAGCGTCGATGAGCGCCCTCAGGAGTGCTGCGCCGATGCCGCGGCCACGGGCGGCCGCGGCGACGTAGACGGAGTGCTCGACCACTCCGCGGTAGACGCGCCGGCTGGAGACGGCTGAGAGCGCGGCCCACCCGAGGATCCGATCGCCGTCGACGGCGACCAGGCGCCCGACGTCGAGCTTCCCCGCATCGAACGCCTCCCAGGTCGGCGGTTCGGCCTCGAAGGTGGCATGCCCGGTCGCGATGCCCTCGCGGTAGGTCGCCTCGACCGCCGCCCAGTCCTCGGGGTTCATCGGCCGGATCGCGGTCACGAGCAGCAGCCTCCTCCGGCGGATGCGATGTCGGTGGA
The DNA here is from genome assembly GCF_001995175.1 of Rathayibacter rhapontici. Taxonomy (GTDB): domain Bacteria; phylum Actinomycetota; class Actinomycetes; order Actinomycetales; family Microbacteriaceae; genus Rathayibacter. The sequence continues at coordinate 59,276 of NZ_MUKN01000008.1, read as the reverse complement.
GCAGACGCCGGTCTCGGGGAGCACGAGCTGCACGCGCCGGGCCGCAGCGTGATCGCCCGCGAGCTCGTCCGCGATCGACCGGACCTGCTCGTAGCCGGTGACGAGGAGGAAGGTCGGCGCGCGGCCGTACGACTTCATCCCGGCGATGTAGAAGTTCGGCTCGGGGTGGGCGAGCTCGGCGACGCCGTGCGGGTCGACGGTGCCGCAGGAGTGCAGGTTCGGGTCGATGAGGGTCGCGAGCGCACGCGGCGCTTCCACGATCTCGTCCAGGGAGACGCGGATCTCGCGCAGCATGTCGAGATCGGGGCGGAATCCGGTGGCCTGCACGACGACGTCGGCTTCGACGCTCTCGTGCTCCTTCCGGCGGCGCCCGAGGACGGCGACCCGACCGGTGGCGGTCTTCTCGAGCCGGTCGATCTCGAAGCGGTCGAGGAGGGTTATCGCACCGTCGCGGACGAGCTGGTGGACCGTGCCGCCGAGCTTGCCGCGCTCTTCGAGCTCATCGTCGCCCGAGCCGAAGACGCGCAGCGGGCTGGTGCCGCGGATCGCCCAGGTGATGGTCGTGCCGGGCTCCTCGCGGGCGAGGCGGGCGAGCGTGATCAGGGTGTTCGCCGCGGAGTGCCCGGCGCCGACGACGAGGACGCTCTTCCCGGCGAAACGGGCGCGGTCGGCGCCGAGCACGTCGGGCAGCGCGTGACTGAGGTGCTCGGCGACGTCGGCGGCGCCGATCGGATCGAGGCCAGCCGATGCGAGGGCGTTGGGGGTCGAGTAGGTGCCGGAGGTGTCGATCACGGCGCGAGCGGTGACGTCGGTGACGCCCTCCGGGGTTTCCAGGCGCAGCAGGAACGGAGTGGCGGCGCGGCCGGTGGAGCGGGTGCGGTCCATACCCTCGCGGCTCACGGCGGTCACGCGGGAGCGGTACCGGACGATCGGGGCGAGCTGCGGGGTCGCCGCGAGGGGCGCGAGGTAGTCGCAGATGAACTCGTGCCCGGTGGGCAGCTTCTTCGCTGCGGGCGCCTCCCAACCGCTCGCGTCGAGCAGGCGTCCGGCAGCGGAATCGACCAGATACTCCCACGGGGAGAACAGGCGGGTGTGTCCCCACTGCTGCACGGCTGCGCCTGCGCTGTCCCCGGCCTCGTAGACGATGACGTCGAGGCCGCGCTCGAGCAGCTGCGCGGCGGCCGCGAGACCGACGGGCCCGGCGCCGATGACGGCGACGGGCAGACCGGTGAGGCGGCGCTCGTCGGTGCGGGGCGGGACGGTCAGCAGCAGGGTCATCAGGTGCACTCCTCAACATCGACGGTCATCGATGAAGCGAGTCTGCCCCGGCATATCGATGACTGTCAATGTATGGGAAGGTGGAGTCATGGGGATGACCGAGCTGACTCTGACCGCGGCGGCGGCCGCATGCTGCGCGCCGCTCGCGCGCGAGCCGCTGAGCGCGGAGGGCGCGGAGCTGCTGGCGCGGGCGTTGAAGGCGATGGCGGATCCGGCGAGGCTCCGCCTGGTGTCGATCGTGGCATCGAGCAGCTCAGGCGAGGTGTGCGTCTGCGACTTCACCGAGCCGGTCGGGCTGAGTCAGCCCACGGTGTCGCACCACTTGAAGATCCTCGTGGACGCCGGGATCCTGGCTCGCGAGAAGCGCGGCACGTGGGCGTACTTCTCCCTCGTCCCGGGAGCCCTCGACTCCCTCGCAGGCATGCTCACCCGCGTCTGATCAGGCGGCCGTGACCCTCGCCGCGAGAGCGTCGACGCGCGCGGCGAGCTCATCGTAGGCGGCATCGAACGCGGCGTCCGTGCCGGCGGGCACCGGATCGGGGATCGACCAGTGCAGCGCCTCCGAGCCGAGCTCCTCGTGGGCGGCGTCGCAGACGGTGACGATGAGATCGGTGTCGACGGCGACGTCGGCGAACTGCTGGGGGGCGCCGATGGGCAGCGGGAGGCCGTGACGTTCGGCGGCGGCGATCGCTCCGGCGGCCACCACCGCGGCCGGGTGCGTGCCGGCAGAGGCGGCGGGGATGGGGCTGCGCTGCGCCCAGAGCTGCGCAGCGAGTCGGGATCGGGCGGAGTTCGCGGTGCACACGAACAACACCCGCCGCGCTGCAGCGGTGGTCGACGGCCCGAGCTGATCGAACGCGCCCGGGATCAGGTGCACGTAGCTCCGGCGCCGGTCCGCCTCCGAACGGCGTCGGAGGATCATGCCCTCCCGCTCGAGCACAGCGAGGTGGTGCGCGACGAGGTTCGAGGGCATCCCGAGCCGGTCCTGCAGCTCTCGCGGCGCCAGGTCTCCAAGGGTGAGCAGGTCGGTGATCCGCAGGCGTGCGGGGTCGCTGAGGGCCGCGTGCCGAGCGGCACGCGTTTCCAGTTCGGTTCGCTCGGTCTTCATTGACTCAATCTTGACTGAGTGATCGCGAGCGGTCAATATGGCGAACGACATGGACACCACCTCCCCTCCTCCGCTCGCTCGTCGGGCCGTGGCCGAGTTCCTCGGCACGGGCCTGCTCGTGGCGCTCGTCGTCGGCTCCGGCATCGCCGCGCAGACCCTCTCCCCGGACGACGTCGGCCTGCAACTGCTGCAGAACTCCCTCGCGACCGCTCTGGGACTCGCGGTGCTGATCCTCGTCTTCGGCCCCGTGTCGGGGGCGCACTTCAACCCGCTCGTCTCCGCCGTCGACGCGCTCCTCGGTCGCCGCGACCGCTCCGGCCTGTCGGGCCGTGAACTGGCGGTGTTCCTCGGCGCGCAGCTGCTCGGCGGGATCGGCGGAGCGGTCCTCGCGAACGCGATGTTCGAGGTCCCGACCGCGATCGCGACGACCGAGCGCGTCACCGCCGGGCACCTGCTTGGAGAAGTCGTCGCCACCGCGGGCCTGGTCCTCGTGATCCTCTCCCTCGCTCGGACGAACCGCGGCCCGCTCGCGGCGGCCGCGGTCGGCGCGTACATCGGTGCGGCGTACTGGTTCACGTCCTCGACTTCGTTCGCGAACCCCGCCGTGACCCTCGGCCGCGTCGTCACCGACACCTTCGCCGGCATCGCCCCCACCTCCGTCCTGCCCTTCGTCGCCGCGCAGCTCGCCGGCGCCGCGATCGGCGTCGGAATCGCCGTGTTCCTCTTCCCGGGCGCCGCCCGGGCCGCCGGGAGCCTCGTGGTCCCGGCCGCCTCGACCTCGTCGCACGTCTGATCCGAAAGGCCCATCTGATGCATCTCGTCGCCATCGGCGGCAGCGACGCGGGGATCTCCGCCGCGCTGCGCGCCCGCGAGCTCGACCCGTCCGTCGACGTGACCGTCGTCGTCGCCGACTCCTACCCGAACTTCTCCATCTGCGGGATCCCGTACTACTTCTCCCGCGAGGTGCAGCCCTGGCAGTCCCTCGCGCACCGCACCCACGCCGACCTCGAAGCCACAGGCATGACCCTGCGCCTGGACACCTTCGCGACCGACATCGACGTCGCCGGACAGCAGCTCACCGTCCGCACCCCGGACGGGACGCCCGACCGGATCGGCTACGACGAGCTGGTCGTCGGCACCGGCGCCCTCGCGTCCTCCGCCGGGATCGTCGGCGTGGACGAGCTGGGGCCGGAGGACGGAGTGCACGTGCTGCACTCGATGGGCGACACCTTCGCGCTCGAGCGCTACCTCGACAGCCGCGACCCGCAGACCGCGATCATCGTCGGCGCCGGCTACGTCGGCCTCGAGATGGCCGAAGCCCTCACCGTCCGCGGCCTCCGCGTCACCCAGCTGCAGCGCGGCCCGGAGGTGCTCTCCACCCTCGACCCCGAACTCGGCGCACTCGTCCACACCGAGCTCGACCAGCACGGCGTCGAAGTCCTCACCCGCACCACCGTCGCCTCGATCGAGAAGACCGCCACCGGCCTCGCCGTGCACGCCGACCACGACGGCACACCCCTCACCCGCACCGCCGACGTCGTGCTCCTGGTCGTCGGAGTGAAGCCCAACACCGACCTCCTCGCCCGCGCCGGAGCCTCCCTCGGCGCCGGCCGCGCCGTCGTCGTCGACGAGGCCATGCGCACCGGCCTCCCGCACGTGTTCGCCGCGGGCGACGGAGTGACCACCCACCACCGCCTGCTCGGCAGCACCTACCTGCCGCTGGGCACGACCGCGCACAAGCAGGGCCGCGTCGCGGGCGAGAACGCCCTCGGCGGCGACGCCCGGTTCGCCGGCTCCGTCGGAACGCAGGTCGTGAAGGTCTTCGATCTCGTCGCCTCCCGCACCGGCCTGCGCGAGCACGAGGCCCTCGCCGCCGGATTCGCTCCGGCGACGACGACCGCGGTCGCGGACGACCACAAGCGCTACTACCCGGGCGCGCAGCCCATCACGATCCGCATCACCGGCGACACCCGCGACGGGCGCCTGCTCGGCGCTCAGCTCGTCGGCCGCCTCGGCACCGAGACGGCGAAGCGCGTCGACACCTATGCGACCGCCCTGTTCGCCGGGCTCACCGTCGAGCAGGTCTCCGACCTCGACCTCTCCTACACTCCCCCGCTCGGCTCCCCCTGGGACGCCGTGCAGATCGCCGCCCAGACCTGGACCCGCACGAACACCGGAAGCAGCATCCCCGCATGACTCAGAAGCCCACCGTCCTCTTCCTCTGCCAGCACAACGCCGGCCGCTCCCAACTCGGCGCCGGCCTGCTCGAAGTCCTCGCCGGCGACCGCTACACCGCCACCTCCGCCGGGCTGTCGCCCGCGGACACGGTGAACCCTGCGATCGCCTCCACCGTCGCGGAGCTCGGCCTCGACATCAGCGACCGCGCCCCCCGCGCCGTCACCGTCGAAGACCTCGACACCGCGGACATCGTCGTTGCGATGAAGCCCGGCCTCACCCTGCCCGCGACCCCGACCGGCCGGTTCCTGGAATGGAGGTTCCCCGACCCGACCGACTGGAGCGCCGAGAACGTCCGTCCCCTCCGAGAGGCTGTCGCCGCTCGGATCCGGACCGAGCTCCTCGACTAGGCGCGATACGCAGCGGCGCCGCAATGCCGCTGCAGAACACCGGAACTCACAGTTCTCAGCCGAGGACGACAGCGGTGCGCAGGGCCAGGACCAGCTGGTGACCCCGCCGGCGAAGGCGACGACGATCAGCAGGCGCGCCCAGCGAGAACGGGAGCGCCCGCTGAGCCCCACCGCCGCGAACGCGAGAACGAGGGTGAGGAGTGCGACGGGGAGGAGAGCCGGCCAGGCGACGGGGAACCCGATGCACTGGGGAGGGATCGGCTCGTTGCAGGCGAGCGTGAACCCGTCGAGGAGGAGGCCGGCGACGAGGGTGACGACGCTCGCGATCACCGCGGAGGGTCTATTGGACAGCGCCTGCACCTCTCCACCGTCGAGCCGGCGGGTGAACGACAGGGGGTCCGGTGCTACGCCGACCGTCTTCTGATCGGAGCGCACCGCCAGAGGTCCGGTCGTCGGACGGGGATCCTCAGTCCGCTCGCGCCTGCTGAGAGGATGAGCGCATGGGGCGGCGTCCGTGGTGTCTGGCAGGTCTGGGGGTCATCGTGCTCGCCGTCGCGGGATGCGGTTCCGGAGCGTCCGGGTCGCCTTCCCCGGGGGAGCTGATCGGGTCCGGATCGGTGATCGAGTCCGGTCCGGGTTCGGGGGTGCCGCTGCTGTGCCTCTCCGCGGTGAGGGAGTCCGCGCCTCCCCAGTGCTCCGGTGACACCGTCGCTCTGATCGGCTTGGACTGGGACGCTCTTCCCGAGGTGCCCGAGACGGGCGGGACGCGCTGGTTCGACGGAACGCTGTACGGCACGTGGGACGGGTCCGCGGTCACCCTCACTCGGCCGTTCGCGGTGGGTGACCGGTCCGGAGTCGACCAGGAGGATCCGTTCGCCTCGTCGGTCGGCTCGGCCGACTCCGAGACCCTCGCGCGGGCGCTCGAGGACCTCCAGGCACGCCGGTCCGAGGATGCGAACCACGTGGACGCGGTGGAGTGGGACGGAATCGTCCACGCGATCGTCGTCTACGACGACGGCTCGATCCAGGCCGACCTCGATCAGGAGTTCGGGGCCGGAGTCGTCGTGGTCCGCTCTGCGCTGCGCCCGGTCTGACGGGCAATCGTCACCAGATCCGTCGTCTCAGGCCCGGCTGACTTCTACCTCCTCCTGGTGGACGACCCGAGGAGAGTGTCTGCCGCGCGGCGATGCGACACCGCCCGCCACAACGGAGCAGCACGACGATCCTCGCGGACGTCCTGACCGCTTGCGCGACCACCGGGCCGGAGTGACCCGGTTCACGCGATGTGCACTGTGGTGAGGCGATCAGGAGACGAGCATGGGAGGGCCCGGCCGGAACGCACCGGCTGACCCCCGGGCGGCCTGCAACCGGCCGGGAGAAGGCATGATCACGTGATGGGACGGATCAGGTTCATCGGTCACGCGTGGGACAAGGACCCCGACGACGACGTGCGGCCCTCCGACCCGACGCACGAGGCGCTCTCGCGTGAACAGGGCGCGCGCGCCGTCGCCGTCGCCCTCACCTGCCTGGCCGTCGTCCCGGCTGCTCTGCTCACGCTCGCGTTCCTCCTCCTGCAGCTCCCACCGCTGGATCGCGACGACCACCCCGACTGGAGGGCACCCGACGCGACGACGGCGGCGCCGTGGCTGCTCCTGTTCCTGCTCCCGCCGCTGGTCACAGGAGCGCTCAGCCGTCTCGTCGGAGGGAGGGACTCCCTCACCGGGTTCTGGCACCACGGCTCGATCTGCTTGCTGGTGATGGTTCCGTTCATCGGGGTCTCGGCGCTGTCGCTCGTGCGGTGAGGACGGCTCCGACCGGGCCGGCACCCGAATCGGCGTGCGGCAGAATCGGGTGATGGGCGGATCATCTTCACGACAGGCCGGCGTCTCTCCGTCGCCGCCGCGGCAGCGGTGCTTCTTCTCGCAGGGTGCACGGAGGCGCCACCGACCGATGATCGGGTCGCCCCGACCGGCGTCGCCACCGCGACCGTCGAGCCGACGCAGAGCGGAGCCGCGGCACCGACCGTCGGCGGCACCTCAGCGGCGCCCTCGGATACACCCGAGCCGACACTGAGCGGCTGCCTGCCCGTCGAGTTCGCCGATCGGCCACCGGTCGGCCTCGAACCGCAGCAGAGACCGGACGACCGGGGAGCCGATCCTGGGACCGGACGGAGTACCGGTCGCCTACGTCGTCGGTTCCGGCGATATCCCGGAGTACATCGCGGACCGGTTCTGCCTCGAGGTCTCGTACCTGGACAGGATCAACGAGCCTCGACGCGGAAGCTCGGCCGAGCTGTTCGAGGGCGACACCCTGAACCTCGACGCTGCGACGGCGACGACGGTCGGAGACGTGAACGGCGTGATCAGGCAGAATCCTGTGTCGACGTCGCTCCCCGAGCAGCACGAACCCGTCTGGTGAGCGCTTCTCTCTCCGAGGAGCGCGGGCTGCGCGGGAGAGGAACGTCGCGCTCGCTCGTCCGGTGCCGGCGATGAGGTCGGGCCGATCAGCGCGGCTCCTTCCGTGCCTGCTGCGTGCGCTCCTCCCGGCCCTGCTCGTCCTCGTGGTCGTCAGTGCGCTCGTCGTGCAAGCCCTGGCCGGCTTCCAGCCGCTGACGAACGTTCTCGGGATGTGCGCGCGGCCCGTCGAGGTCCCGGTCGACACCTACTGGTACGCCGGGGTTGTGCTCGTGATGGCAGCCGGGGTGCTCGTCGCCTCCCGACTGAACCGGGCCGGCTCGGGAGTCCTCGCGGGGACGCTCCTCGCGGTCGGCGTCGTGAGCGCGGCACTCTGCACCTTCGCCGCGTTCTTGGGCACTGCGGTCTGGCAGTGGGGACACGAGGATTCGATCGAGCCTCCGTCTGCTGCAGAGGCGTGGGGGCAGTTCGGCGTCAACGTCGCAGCAGCCGGGACGCCTGCGTACGCACTGATGCTCAGCGCCGTCCTGATGCTCGTCCGGCGGAAGGGCGTCCTGCTCTCCTGGACCGTCCCGCCGGCGGCGTTCCTCGCCTTCGTGCTGGCGAGTACGGCGTTCCAGGTCGCTCGAGCCTGGGCGGTCTGTTCCGCGGCCTGAACCGACGCGCCGGGCCGAGGCCGAGGGCCCCGCCGCTCGTCGGTGACGCGCTGCTAGCGTGCGCGACATGTCGGATGATCGGGCGCGGGCCGTCCTCTTCGCCGTCGCCGTGCAGCTCGCACGGTTCGGCGTCATCACGCGTGCACTCGCCGCGGCGGCCGCGATCGGCGTGCCCGTCCGGTACCTCGGCCTGACCGCGAGCGTCGCGTGCGCTACTTCCCGGATCGCGCAGCGATCATCGCCGCGATCCTGGAACGCATCGGCGCTCGTCTGGCACCGTCCGACTCCGAGGAGCCCGGCGTCACCGGATCGGGCAGGGCCGCCTTCGCCTCCTGTAGGGAACGCCATCGTCGGCCGATCGACGTCCGACCGGGATGCTGCGATCGATCTGTTCGAGCTGGCCTGGAAGCCACCCGCAGATCTGTGGTGCATGACGCCCTCGCGCGATGGGCCTGGTCAGGGCTCGACGCCGACGTCGCCTTCCACCTCCAGCCGAGGCTTCTCGGCGACCGCGAGCACGTGGTCCTGTTCCATTACACGATCACCGGCCTGATCCTCGATCAGCTGACCGTTCCGGTCGATCCGGCGACCGCGCCCTCGACCACGATCGACCGACTCGTGAACGGGCTCCTCCCCGAGAGCTGAGTCTCTCACGGCTCAGCACACGGCCCGACGGCGCCGCGTCGACGCGCCGGTAGTCTCGACCGATGCTCTCGACCCTGCTCGTCACTGCACCGTGGCTCGCGTTCGCCGTCCTCGTCGGCGTGATCGTGATCGCACCCATCGCGGGGCGAGTGCTCATCGCGCGGCCTCGGGCGACCGCCGCGCTGCTCTCCGCGGCGCTCGTCGCCGTGGCAGTGCTGACGCTCTACCCGGAGAGCGGCCGAACCGCACCGGAGGTCGCCTGCGCGGTCGGGTGGCCGACTCTCGTACCGACCGCCGTGGAGTCGATGGCGAACATCCTGCTGTTCGTGCCGGTCGCGTTCCTCGCAGGAGTGCGCTGGCGGCGACCGGTGGCGGCGATCATCGGAGCGAGCGCGCTGTCCGCGGTCATCGAGCTCGTCCAGGCCGTGGTGCCGGCCATCGGCCGCGCCTGCGACACGAGTGACGGGATCACGAACACCCTCGGCGCGGTCGTGGGCGGCCTTCTGGCCCACGTCGTGCTCTCCTGGCGACGACAACCCGCTCGCCTTCCGGAGAAGCACTAGCGAGGACGGCGGCCCTCCAGTACGGGCGGGTCGCGCTCCTCTCGGCGGGGCGGGAATCGGCTCCCGCACCGTCCTTCGTTGCGCGACACCACAAAGACTCCCCGTTCGGGGGGAAACGTCCATCCTGAGCGCGTAAACTCGGCACCTCGGAGCATCCGGGGGTCGGGTGCCCCGCCGAGCGCGGGAGGGTCGCAGTGGCAGTCGGATTCCGCCAGGACGGGCCGCTCCGGGCGCTCGGACGGGCCCGACTGCAGCCGGTCAGCGACCTGTCGCTGGCCCGCGGACCCCGCCGCACGCGGCTCTCGGCTGCGATCTCGATGCCGTCCGGCCCCGGCCTGGTGCGTCCCTCCGCTCTCGCGCAGCCGTGGGAGGCGGCGCTCATCCGCCTCGTCCGCGCCGGCGCCCCCGCTCCCGAGCTGCACGCCGCGACCGCCACCGCACCCGAGGGGGCGCGACTGGCCGCCGTGATCGAGCTGGTGCGCGACGCCCTGGACCGGCCGGACGACGAGCGGGCGCTGCGCCTCTCGGGCTGGCTGGTGCGCAACCGCTACGACCCGGGCAAGGACCCGTTCCTCAGCCGCTACGGGATCTCGCTCTCCGTCAGCCTCCCCCTCAGCGCGGGGCTGGACGTCACCGTGCCGCTCGAGACGGAGTCGCTGCGGCTGCTCTTCGCGGAGCTCGCCGCTGCGGAGGACCCCGCCGGAGCTGCGGCCGCAGTGGAGGCCCTCGCGCCTTCCACCCTCGCCGCGGCGAGCCTGACGGCGCTCTACACCGCTCGCCACCGCTGGTCGGACATCGCGCAGCTGACCTCCCGGATCGTGAACGTCGACGCGGCGTCGGCGGCCGCCCTCATCCGCCGCGGAGTCGCGCTGCGCGAGCTCGGGCTGATCGAGAGTGCGCTCGACGCCTTCGACAAGGTGGTGCGCCCCAACGTGACGACCGCCCGCCCGTTCGAGCTGCGGGCCGAGGCCCTGCTCGAGCGCGCCAGCACCCACCTCTCGGACGGACGCCGGGCACCGGCGCGACGCGACCTCGAGCGGGTCCTGCAGCAGTTCCCCGAGAGCACCGAGGCGCGCGAGCTGCTCGACGCCGCTCGCCGCTGAGAGCGCTCCTCCCGGCTACAAGCCCGGTCGAGGAGATGTCAACCGTCTCGCCGCCGGCCCGGCCCCGACCTACCGTGACTACGCACCGGAGGAGGACCTGGATGGCAGTGACGCGGTTGACGCTCGACGGCTTCGACTACACGCTCGCACCCGAGATCGATCTGGACGCACTGCGCTCGGCCCTGCTGGACGGGGTCACGAGCGTCGGACGCTGGGTCGGCTTCCCGTCGCTGAACCGCGGTGTCGTGCATGCGCTGATCACTCCGGCGAGCAGCGTGCGCCTGGAGGAGCACCCCGACGCCCCGGTCGAGTTCTCGTGGGAGGGCGACCAGCAGGGGTACGACCTGGACTTCAGCTACGGGATCTCCTGACGGCGGTTCCGGCGGTCGGCCTTCTGGGAGACGTGGGTCTCGATACGCCCCTGCGGGGCCACTCGACCAGCGAGCGGGAGGCGTGCGGAACCTCGGTGGAGAGTGATCCTCAGCCGCGATGGTGGCTGACGGGTGCTCCTGGCTGAGGTTCTGCGGCGGCCCTCTTCGGGTACGCGGCGCGCGCCGCGCCCCCCTCTGCTGATCGAGTAGCGCGCGGAGCGCGCGTATCGAGATCCGCGGTGTCCGGGAGTGGGTGGGTCTCGATAGGCCCCTGCGGGGCTACTCGACCGGCAGCGGGAGGCGGCGGTACGGAGTCGCGACGCGGATCATCAGCGCCCCCGCGACCAGGAGGAAGGCGGCACCGATCAGCCCCGCGCCCGGCGGCTCGTCGGCGGAGGTGTGTCCGCCGTTGATCGCCGGAGTGAAGACGAGGTCGATCAGCACGCTCGACGCCAGCACGGCGACGAGCGCGAGGCCCGCGGTGCCGAGTCGCCTGCCCGCGGCCACCGAGGCGCCGATCACGACGAGGGCGAGCAGCACCTCCACGAACCACAGCCAGAACGGCAGGAGCTGCAGCGGCGACGCCGCCTCGTACTGCAGGAACGCGCACGCCTCGCTCTCGTACCCCTCGGTCCAGCAGGGCCGCCAGAAGACCGCCGCGCCGATCCCCTGCACCGCCGCGTGCCCCAGCAGCAGGATCCCGACCGCCACCGGGATCACGGCCAGCAGGATCGACGCACGACGTCGTCGGGTGGGGGCAGTCCCGGTCATCGCCACGACCGTCAGGCTAGGGACGGGCGGTGAACGGCGGGAGACGCAGGGGCGCCGCGCGGTCGAGGAACCGGACTCAGAAGTCGTCGAAGTCGATCGTCTCGCGGTCGGCGAGCGGCAGGGCGATCGGGTGCGCCACGAAGGAGTCGTCGGGGCGGTTCTTCGCGATGCGCTTGCGCAGGTCGGCGACGGCGGCCTGGAGGGCGTCGGACACCGAGGGGTCCTGGTCGATGTCGAGCTCGACCGGCACGGCGACGAGCTCGCTGCTCGCGTCGAGGGTCATCCGGGCGTCGATGAGCTCGCCCTCGTCGGTGAACGCCGGCACGGTGACGGCCTCGGAGTGGTCGTGGCGATTGATCGCGGTGACCAGTTCGAGGAGCACGTCGGCGACCGCGTCCGTGGTCACGATGCACTTGGACGCGTAGGTGATTTCCTGCATTGGTCCACCTGACCAGCAGCCGCCGGAGCGGGCCAGCCCTTGCGCGGGGCCGCCGCGGCACCTAGGCCGGCGGGGCGGAGCGGGGGCCGCACGACGGACGGCCGCCGGGGAGCATGCTCCACCGACGGCCGTCCTGCCCGCGCCCGACCCGCTCGGGCGCGATCTGCGCTGCGTCACCGCCGCTCCCCACGGAAGGGCCGTGGGGAGGCGGATCATCGGGCGCAGCGCGGCTCTCACCGCATCAGGGGCGCCACTGCTGGTTCGTCCCTCCGTTGCAGGTCCACTGGTTCAGAGCGGCACCGCTGACGGTGGAGCGGTTCTGGACCTCGAGGCACAGGCCGCTGTGCACGTTGCGGTAGGTCGAGGTCCCGTCTGCAGCGACGGTGCGCGTCCAGAGCTGGTTGGCTCCGCCATTGCAGGAGTACTGCGTGGCCGCGGCGCCGTTCTGGGTGCTGAAGCCGTAGACCTCGAGGCACTTGCTGCTGTTCGCGTTCACCAGGGCGACGTTCGTCCCGCGCGGCACGACCCGCCACTGCTGATTGGTGCCGCCGTTGCACGTCCACTGGTTCACAGCGCCCCGGTCGCTCTGGCTCGCGCGGAGAACATCGGCGCACAGGCCGCTGCCTCCGTTCACCAGCCGGGTGGTTCCGGCGAGCTGACCCTGAGGCACGAGCCGCCACTCCTGGGACTGGTCGGCGACCGAGGCCTGGAGCGTCGCAGGAGCTCCGGCCGAGGCGGTCGTGAGGAAGAGCGAGGTGTTCTGCCGCGACTGGAGTCGGACGTGCGTGCCGTCGACCTGCACGATGTTCCACTGCCCCTCGGCGCGGTCGTCGATCCACTGGCCGATCCTCTGGCCGGTGGTGGCGTTCCCGGTCCAGACGGTCGCAGCGCGTCCCCCCGCCTTGTTGAGCAGGGTCGTGCCGCCGCCCGGCTTGGCGGTGAGATGCCAGAGCTGGGTGGCGGGGTTCGCGGCGGAGTCGGCCGCCTCCGCGCGCACGTCGGGCTGATCGCCGTTGCCGATCACGGCGTCGGTCGTGTTCGAGTTCGTTCCGAGCACCTGTCCGGAGCGACGGTTCACCAGCTGGTAGTACTCGCCCGCCGAGCGGCCGAAGTCGACGTCGGCGTGCCGGATCACCGGCTGCTCCGTCGGTCCGCCCCACGCCGACTGCAGGATCAGGACGCGTCCCGTCTCGCTGTCGTACTGGAGGTTGCGGCTGTAGCCGCCGCCGAGCGGTGTCTGGTACTCGGTCCAGCGGCCGAAGCTCGCGCCGTCGTTCACCCACACGTTGCCGCTGCCGGCCGCGTTGTAGGCGATCCGCCCGTCGGGCAGGTGCATCAGCACCGGGCTGCCACCCGTCGACAGCGGCCTGGAGCCCGGGGCGACCGGGAGCCGGCTGATGTCCGTGCCGTCCGGGTCGCCGTCGGCGAAGAACCGCTCGGGGTCGTCCGCGATCTTGTAGCGGACGTTGTCGCCACCGCCGAAGTACTCGAAGGTCAGCAGCCACTTGCCGTCGTTCGTGGGAGCGACGGTGGTCATGCCGGGGCGCGCGAATCCGATGTGCTGGCGGCCGTCGAACGAGAAGCTCGGGCCCGAGACGTCCACGACGGGAGCGCTCCAGGACGCGGAGCGGCCGTCCCACGTCCTGTGGGCCAGGATCTGGCCCTGGTCGTCGCGCCCCGTCGCGTTGTCGGGAGTGCCGATCGGCGCACCCGTCGTGCGGTCGTAGTCGAGGTAGTCGTTCTCGTCCGAGTAGTAGGCGAGGAGCTTCCCCTGGTGCACGCGCAGGTGCGGCTCCCACAGCGGGTCCTGCTGACGCGTCGCGTTGGCCTGCGAGACGTTGCGGCCACCGGCGCCGGCACTGCCGCCCTGCCAGCCGCCGGCCGCGATGATGTTGACGAACCGCCAGTCGGCGCCCTCGTTGCTGCTGGCGTAGAGGGCGATCGACACGTCGCGGCGGTCGCCGTCGTTGTCGGGCACCCACGCGGGGTTCGCCGCCTTCTGCTCGCGGTAGAACTCGTCCTCGCCCGACACGACGGTCGCCAGGAGGAGGGTGCCGGCGGCGATATCCCCGACGGTCTCGGGCATGACGTAGAAGTAGGGGTTGGTCCAGTTGCTGGAGTACTTGTCCATGGCCGGGTCGCTCGAGAGCTCGGCCGGCGAGCCGAGCTCGGTCAGCGGCTGCCAGGTGTCGCCGTTGTCGTCGCTCTTGTAGATCGGCATCCTCTCGCCGACCGCGCCGCCGATGGAGTCGGGTGCCGGGTAGTCGACGACGGTCGCCTTCTCGAACGCGGCGACGATGCGCCCGCTCGGGAGCTGGACCGACTTCGGGTACACGATGCAGTTGCCGCGCCCCTTCAGGCACGGCTCGTCGCCGAGCTGGTAGACGACGCCTCCTTGCGGCGTGTACGCCTGGGCGGTGATCGTCGGGCCCGCGAGCAGCGCGGCGGCGACCGCCACGGCTCCGAGCAGCATCCCGGATCGCCGGGACGTCGTGGTGAACCTCATCGTTCTCGTTCCTTCGGTCGTGGCTGGCGGACGAGGCGGTGCTCGAGTCGTTGCCGGCCCGGTCCTCGCCCCTGAGTCCCTCGCCGCGCGATGTTGTCGATCACTTCGCGCGGTTTTCGGCAATGTTATCGACAACAGGGCCGCTAGGCGCAAGCCCCCGCGCCACACTGGATCGACATCGGCCCGGCGCCGGTGCTCGGAGGGGGACGTCCATGGCGGAGGAATCGCTTCCCGCGCGCGCGGCCGCGAAGCAGGCGACGATCTACGACGTGGCCCGCGTCGCCGGAGTGTCGCACCAGACGGTCACGCGGTTCCTGCAGGGCTTCGAGGGCATCCGCCCCGCCACCCGCTCGCGGGTCGAGGCCGCGCTCGCCGAGCTCGACTACCGGCCCAACCTCACCGCGCGCTCGCTGCGCGCCCGCCGCTCGCACCGCATCGGCGCCCTCACCCACGAGATCGACCAGGTCGGGCCGAGCAAGATCCTGCAGGGAGCGAGCACCGCCGCCCGTGAGGCCGGCTACGTCCTCGACATCGTCTCGCTCGACATGAGCGACTCCGCCGCGATCGAGGAGGCGCTCGATCTGGTCACCCAGCACGAGCTCGCCGGTGTCCTCGCCCTCGCCTCGACCGACGAGATGACCCGTGCCTTCCGCACGACCCGCTTCCGCGTCCCGGCGCACCTGGCCGTCGAGGAGGACGACGACGCGACCCGCTCGCCGTCGCAGCTGACCACCCAGGGCTTCCCCGCCCTCGTCGCGCACCTCGCCGACCTCGGCCACCGCGAGTTCCTGCACCTGGCGGGGCCGCCGACCTGGTCGGCCGCGCGCAACCGCCGGAAGGCCTACGAGAGCGCCGTGACCCGGCACGGCCTGCACTCGACGGCGGTGCTCGAGGGCGACTGGTCGGCCCGCTCCGGCTACGAGCTCGTCCGCGGTCTCGACGAGCTCCGCGCGACGGCGATCGTGGCTGCGAACGACCAGATGGCGCTCGGAGCGATCCTCGCGCTGAGCGACCGAGGGCTGCGCGTACCGGAGGACGTCAGCGTGACCGGCGTCGACGACATCCCCGAGGCGGCCTACCTCGTGCCGCCGTTGACGACGCTCCGGGTCGATTTCGCGGGTCAGGGCCGCTCGGCGCTGGGCGAGCTGCTCGCGCTGATCGACGGAGTCGATGCCGCACCGCACGTGACGCTCGCCTCCGAGCTCGTCCCGCGGCGCTCCTCCGGACCCGCGCCGCGCTGACGCCGGCTCAGCGGGCCGGGCCGGTCGAGGCGCGCACGACGAGCGAGGGACGCGGTGCGCCGGCGCGATCGGCCGCCCCCGGATCCTCGATCCGGTCCAGGAGCGCCTGCAGCGCCTCCCTCCCCTGCGCCTCGAAGTCGAGTCGGAGCGTCGTCAGGGCGGGCGTGAAGTAGGCGGCCTCGGGGGTGTCGTCGACACCCGTCACGCTGACGTCGCCCGGCACCGCCGCACCGCGCGCATCCAGGGCGTGCAGCGCGCCCAGCGCCATCTGATCGTTCGCGGCGAGGATCGCCGTCGGCAGGCGCTCGAGGGCGGCGACCGCCTCGAATCCGGAGCGCGCCGACCAGTCGCCGTGCAGGATGCGGGCCGGGGGCAGGCCGTGCCGCTCGAGCGCCGCGACCACCGCACGGAGCCGGTTCCGGGCGGCCGACCAGGTGGCAGGGCCGGCGATGTGGACGAACTCCTCGTGCCCCAGCTCGACGAGATGGTCGACGAGCTCGGCGACACCGTGACCGGACGCGGCGAGCATCGCTCCGTCCGCCTCCTCCTCCGCGGCGATGACGACGGGGACGCCGAAGTCGGTGTGCTCGAACACCTCCCGCACGCCGTCCGTCGAGGCGAAGGCCAGGAGCCCGGCGAGGTCGTGCCGGGTGAGCAGCCGGAGGGCGCTCTGCAGCTCCGTGGGGTCGGCCATGTCGAGGGTCACGACGTCGAGGAGGTAGCCGGCGTCGCGGGCGGCGCTCGTCGCGGCCTGGATGATGCGGTTCGGTCCGACCTGGCTCACCTCGTGCGTCAGCGCCCCGATCCGCATCGACCGCCCCGAGATGAGCGCCCGGGCGCTGAGGTTGGGCCGGTAGCGGATCGTCGTGAGCGCGGCCTCGATCTTCTCCTTCGTCGAGGGCCGCATGTCGAGGCCGCGCATGTAGCGGCTGACGGAGGCGTGCGACACCCCGGCCACCCGGGCGATGTCGTAGATCGTGCCGGTCGCCGAAGGACCCGGGGTCTCGGGGTCGGTGGTGGTCGTCATGAGGTCCTCCGTGGGAGCGGTCTTGCTTTTTCCAATGTTGTCGATCACAATCGCCTCTGCCAACTGTTATCGAGAACAGTTCACCACGATGGAGTGCCCAGAGCCATGACTTCCGCATCGCCGACACTGCCGCAGCAGATCCTGCTCGGTGTCGCCTACTACCCCGAGTACCACGTCTCGGACCGGCTGATCGAGGACCTCGATCTGATGGTCGCGGCGAGCATCACCGCGATCCGGGTGGGCGAATCCGTCTGGTCGACGTGGGAGCCGCGCGACGGCGTCTTCGAGCTCGAGTGGATGCAGCGGGTGCTCGACGAGGCCCACGAGCGCGGCATCCGCGTGATCCTCGGCACTCCCACCTACGCGGTGCCGCCGTGGCTGCAGACCGCGCACCCCGAGATCGCCGGCGAGCGGCGCACGGGCGAGCGCATCGCCTGGGGCGCCCGCCAGGAGGTCGATTACTCGCACCCCGCGTTCCGCTTCCACGCCGAGCGCGTGATCCGCCGCATCATCGGCCGCTACGCCGCGCACCCCGCGGTCATCGGCTACCAGGTCGACAACGAGCCGGGCCTGGAACTCCTGCACAACCACGGCGTCTTCACCGGGTTCGTGCGCAGCCTCCGCGAGCAGTACGGCGACGTCGAGACGCTCAACCGCGAGTGGGGCCTCACCTACTGGTCGCACCGGATCGACGACTGGAGCGAGCTCTGGCGTCCCGACGGGAACACCTTCCCGCAGTACGACCTGGCGTGGCGCCGGTACCAGTCGGCCGTGACCACCGACTTCATCGCGTGGCAGGCCGGCCTCGTCCGCGAGTACTCCCGCGAGGACCAGTTCGTGACCACGTGCCTCCAGTACCCGCGCCGCGGCGTCGACGAGCGCGCCGTGTTCGAGGCCCTCGACGTCGGAGCGGGCAACCCCTACTACGGCATGCAGGACCACCTCGAGATCGGCGTCGAGCACGCCCACCCGAACTACTGGACGACGTCCGGCGTCCCGGGCCTGCTGCGCCAGGCGACCGGCTCTACGCCTCCCGCCAGCAGCGCTACCTCGTCACCGAGACGAACGCGCAGGCCATCGACACCGCCGACAACAACCTCCCGCCCTATCCGGGCCAGCTGCGCCAGTCGGCCCTCGCCTTCGTGGCGCGCGGGGCGGCGATGATCGAGTACTGGCACTGGCACACGCTGCCGTTCGGCGCCGAGACCTACTGGGGCGGGGTCCTCCCCCACAGCCTCGTCCCCGGCCGCGTCTACTCCGAGGTCTCGGCGATCGGACGCGACCTCGCCGCCCTCGGCGACGCGCTCGACGACTACGTCCCGGATGCGGATGCCGCCGTGCTCTGGTCGACCTCGAGCCGGTACGCGCTGCAGTTCATGCCGCCGCTGGGCCGCGACGGCCTGCCCGACGAGGAGTCCTACGAGCGGATCGTCGACTCCTTCCACCGCGGGATCGTCGACGCCGGCGGCCAGGCGCGCATCCTGCACGTCGAGCAGGCGCGCGGCCTGGGTGCCGCCGAGCTCGCCCGGCGCTTCCCCGTGATCGTGGCGGCGGCGCTGTACGTCTGCACCGACGACGACCTCGAGCTGCTGCGCGAGTACGCGGCGCTGGGCGGCCACCTCGTCCTCGGCCCGCGCACCGCCTACGGGGACGACGAGGCGCGCGCCCGCATCGAACCCGCGCCGGCGCGCCTCGCCGGCCCCGCGCAGGTCGGCTACGAGGAGTTCAGCACCGTGCCGACGCCGGTCCCCGTGACCGGCTCGACCCACCTCCCGCTCTCGACCGACGCCCGGGCGACCCTGTGGATCGACGGGCTCCTCCCCGCCGGGGCGACCGTGCTCGCGGGCTACGCCCACCCCCGGTTCGGCGACTTCCCCGCCGTGACGACCGCGCGGTACGGCCGCGGCGACATCACCGTGGTCGGCACCGTGCCGGATCCCGAGCTCGCCCGGGAGGTCGTGCGCTTCGCGCTGACCGCGACGGAGCCGGTGGTCACCGCTCGTCACGCCGCCGTGACCGTGTCCTCGGGCACCGCATCCGGCTCGCGCTTCGTCTTCGTCTTCAACTGGGGCTGGACCCCGCAGACCGCGACGCTCGAGCGTGCGGCGGTCGACGCGCTGACCGGACGGGAGCTCGCTCCCGGCACCACCGTGGAACTCGGACCCTGGGACGTCCGGGTGCTCCGCACCGATGCAGAGGAGACCGGCCGATGACCACGATGATGGAGCGCCTCCGCTCCGACGACGATCAGCAGGCACCGGCGCCCCCGCGACCGACCAGGGCGCGCCGCGACTGGCGCGGCTGGCAGTTCACCGGCCCCTTCGCCGCCGTCTTCGTGCTCGTGTTCCTCGCTCCGCTGGCCTACGCGTTCTGGCTGAGCCTGTTCCAGAACCGGATCATCGGCGGCAACAGCTTCGTCGGCGTCGACAACTACGCCGCGGTCCTCTCGGATCCGCAGTTCTGGGACGGCTTCCTCCGGGTCGTGCTCGTGCTGCTCGTGCAGGTGCCGGTCATGCTGCTCCTCTCGCTGATCGCGGCCCTCGCCATCGACAGCGCGCGGCTCTACGCGTCGGGCCTGTTCCGGATGGTGATCTTCCTGCCCTATGCGGTGCCGGCCGTCGTCGCCGTGCTGATCTGGGGCTTCCTCTACGGGAACAACTTCGGGCTCACCGCCAACATCAACGACCTGCTCGGAGCCGAGGTCCTGCGACCGCTCTCGAGCCAGTGGATCCTCGCCTCGATCGGCAACATCGTCACCTGGGAGTACATCGGCTACAACATGCTGATCTTCTACTCGGCGCTGAAGACGATCCCCGCCGAGCTGTACGAGGCCGCCGAGATCGACGGGGCACGGGGCTTCCAGGTCATCACGGCGATCAAGCTGCCCGCCGCTCGCGGCGCGATCGTGATCGCGACGATCTTCTCGATCATCGGCAGCTTCCAGCTCTTCAACGAGCCCAACGTGCTGAAGCCGCTCGCCGAGAACGTGATCTCGTCCTACTTCACGCCGAACATGTACGCCTACAACCTCTCGTTCGCCGGCCAGCAGTTCAACTCGGCGGCCACCGTCGCCATCGTCATGGGCGTCATCACCGCCACGATCGCCTACGTCGTGCAGCTGCGCGGCAGCCGGAAGGAAGACCAGTGAGCACCACCCTGCGCACCCTGAACCCGCGGGTCCACCGCGCCGGATCGATCAGCCGGCCCCGCAAGTCCGTCGCGCTGACGCTGGTGATGCTGGCGTTCCTCCTCTACGCGCTCGTCCCGCTGCTGTGGCTCGTCATCAACGCGTCCAAGACGCAGGCCGACCTGTTCAGCTCGTTCGGACTCGGCTTCGGCGACAGCTTCGTGCTGGGCGAGAACATCGTCGCGACCTTCGCCTACGACGACGGCATCTTCCTCCGCTGGCTCGGCAACACGCTGCTCTACGTGGTCGTCGGCGCGGGCGGAGCGACGCTGCTCGCCACCCTCGGCGGCTACGGTCTCGCGAAGTTCCGGTTCCCCGGCAAGAAGGCCTACTTCGCGGTCGTGCTGGGCGCGGTCGCCGTGCCGGGCACCGCGCTCGCCGTGCCGACGTTCCTGCTCTTCAGCCAGCTGGGCCTGACGAACACGCCGTGGGCGATCATCCTGCCGTCGCTGATCACGCCGTTCGGGCTGTACCTGGTTTGGGTCTACACGATCGACTCCGTGCCGACCGAGCTGCTCGAAGCGGCGCGGCTGGACGGGGCGACCGAGATGCGCACGTTCTTCACGATCTCGCTCAAGCTGCTGACCCCCGGAGTCGTGACCGTCGCGCTGTTCTCGGTGGTCGCCACCTGGAACAACTACTTCCTGCCCCTGATCATGCTCAGCGACCCGACCTGGTACCCCCTCACGGTGGGTCTGAACCAGTGGAGCTCGCAGGCCAGCGGCGTCTCGGCCGAGCCGATCTACAACCTCGTCATCACCGGCTCCCTGATCACGATCGTCCCGATCGTCGTGATCTTCCTGTTCCTCCAGCGCTTCTGGCAGTCGGGCCTGAGCGCCGGAAGCGTCAAGGGCTGACCCCCGGTCCGCCCCGCGCACCCGCACCACCCCTCCCGCACAGCACTCCCTCCCCACCACGAAGAAGTGAAAGGACCACCATGTTCGAACTCCGCCGAGGCACCCGGAGCCGCGTGCTCGCCGGGCTCGTCGTCGCCGGCATCTCCGCGATGTCCCTCGTCTCCTGCAGCTCCGACTCCGGAACCGGATCCGCTTCCGCCGGGTCGGCCGCCGACCTCGACGCCGCCCTCGAGCGCGGCGGCGAGCTCACCTACTGGACCTGGACGCCCACCGGCGCCGACCAGGCCGCCGCTTTCATGGAGGAGTACCCCAACGTCGAGGTCGAGGTCGTCAACGCCGGCACCGCGACGGACGAGTACACCAAGCTGCAGAACGCGATCAAGGCCGGCTCGGGAGCGCCCGACGTCGCCCAGATCGAGTACTACGCGATGCAGCAGTTCGCCCTGTCGGACGGACTGCTCGACCTCACCCCCTACGGCCTCGCCGACCTCGAGGAGGACTACACCGCGTCCACCTGGAGCGCCGTCAACCTCAACGGCGGCCTCTACGGCCTCCCGCAGGACTCGGGCCCCATGGTGATGCTCTACAACCAGGCGATCTTCGACCAGTACGGCCTCGCCGTGCCCACCACCTGGGACGAATACATCGCCGAGGCCGCGAAGCTCACCGCCGCCGACCCGTCGAAGTTCATCACCAACGACGCCGGTGACCCCGGCTTCGCCGACCCGCTGATCTGGCAGGCCGGCGGACAGCCGTTCACGACCGACGGCACCGACGTCACGATCGATCTGCAGGACGAGGGGTCGAAGAAGTGGGCCGACACCTGGAACCAGCTGCTCGAGCCGGGTCTGCTCTCGCCGATCCCGACCTGGTCGGACGACTGGTTCACGGCGCTGGGCAACGGCACGATCGCGACGCTGATCACCGGAGCCTGGATGCCTGGCATCCTCGAGGGCTCGGTTCCCGACGGGGCCGGCGACTGGCGGGTCGCCCCGCTGCCGAGCTACGACGGCTCGGCCGCCACCGCTGAGAACGGCGGCAGCGCGCAGTCCGTCATCGAGCAGACCGACGACCCGGCCCTCGCCGCGGCGTTCCTGCGCTGGCTGAACAACTCCGACGAGAGCATCGGCGTGTTCCTCGACGGCGGCGGATTCCCCTCCACCACCGCCCAGCTCAACGACGACGCGTTCCTGAACGCGACCCCCGAGTACTTCGGCGGCCAGGAGATCAACAAGGTCCTCGTCGACGCCTCCGAGAACGTGGTCGAGGGCTTCGAGTACCTGCCCTTCCAGGTCTACGCGAACAGCGTGTTCGCGGACACGGTCGGCCAGGCCTACTCCAACGGCACCGACCTCAACGCGGGTCTCGAGGCCTGGCAGGAGAACCTCGCGACCTACGGCGAGTCGCAGGGCTTCACGATCACCGAGTAGTCGGACGGCTCCGCACGACGGCGTCCCCCTCTCCCCAGTTCTCGGGGAGGGGGACGCCGTCGTTCGGGGCGGTGGACGCGCGCCCGCACCGCCGCTCCTAAGCTCGTAGCTCGTACCGCCCTCCCCGGGCGCGAAGGAGGAGTCGTGAGGAAGCGCCCGACCGTGTACGACGTCGCCGCCCGCGCCGGCGTCTCGATCGCGACCGTCTCGTTCGCCTTCTCGCAGCCGCACCGGGTCAAGACCGCGACCCTCGAAGGCGTTCTCGCGGCGGCGGACGAGCTGGGCTACATCCCCAGCGCCAGTGCCAGAGGGCTGGCGAAGGGGCGCACCGGCGCCATCGGGCTCTACTCCTTCGACTACTTCGTCGACCAGTCCTTCCACGTCCGAGGCGACGAGCGGCCGCATCCGTCGGCGAACGACGACGCGAGGCTCTTCCCCCTCTACGTCGACGAGGTGCAGCGCGGCGTGCAGCTGGAGTGCTGGGACCGCGGGCTCGCCCTGATGATCGGCGGCGGCGGCCGCACCGGCCACGCCCCCTCCGTCACCGACATCGCCGGGCGGGTCGACGGGCTGATCAGCTTCGCCGGCGCGCTCGAGTCCGACGTGCTGCGCTCGCTCTCGACCCGGCTGCCCGTCGTCGAGCTCGGTGGGCAGGAGCGGGTGGAGGGAGTCGGCACGGTGCCGGTCGACAACCGCTCGGGCATGCGCGATCTCGTCGCGCACCTGATCTCGGTGCACGGCCTGCGGCGGATCGCCTACCTCGGCGACACCTCCCTGCCCGAGTTCCAGCAGCGCTACGACGGCTACGTCGACGCGCTGACCGGCGCGGGGCTCGCCCCCGAGCAGCCGCGGCCCAGCCGCCCGGGCTTCGCCGAGGCGACCCTCGACTCGCTCGCCGAGCTGCTCGGCGCGCCACCCGAGGCGATCGTCTGCTCGACCGACCAGGAGGCGGTGGTCGTGCTCGACCGGCTCCGCCTCGCCGGGCTCCGGGTGCCCGAGGACATCGCCGTCACCGGGTTCGACGGGATCGTGGCGGGACGGCTCGCGGACCCGCCGGTGAGCACGGTCGTGCAGCCGATGGAGCAGATCGGGCGCGCGGCCGTGGCCGCCCTGCTCGCGGTGCTCGGCACGGTCGACTCCGCTCCGGCCGCCGCCCTCGAGGCGACCGTCTCGATCCGTCGGAGCTGCGGCTGCCCCTGAGCGCTCGCGGTGTCCGATCCTGCTCTTGCGCTCGAAAATCAAAGCGCTTAGATTCTTCACGACGGGCTTCCCGTCCCCACCACAGCGACCGGGAGCGACGCGGCTCCCGAGACAGGAACGATGATGATCCGAACCCCCAGGCGCTCCACCCTCGCCGGGCTCGCGGTGCTCGCGACCGGTGCTCTGCTGCTGACCGGATGCGGCCGCGGCGACGGCACCGCGACCGCCGCGGGCGAGGCCGTCGGCCTCTCCGACGGACCCGCCACCGGCGAGCTCACCATCTGGGCCCAGGGCACCGAGGGCGAGGCGCTGCCCGAGCTCCTGGAGGAGTTCGAGGAGCAGAACCCCGACCTCGACGTGACCGTCACGGCCGTGCCGTGGGACTCGGCGCAGAGCAAGTACCAGACCGCGATCGCGGGCGGGAACACCCCGGACATCGGCATGCTCGGCTCGGACTGGATGCCGACGTTCTCGGACGCCCTCTCCCCCGTGCCGGACGAGATCGACACCTCCGGGATGTTCCCGGGCGCGGTCGCCTCGACCGAGATCGGCGACGCGGTCCTCGGCGTGCCGTGGTACGTCGAGACCCGCGCGATCTTCTACCGCACCGACCTGATGGAGGAAGCGGGCTTCGACTCGTTCCCGACCGACTTCGAGGGCTTCAAAGCCCTGGCGAAGGCCTACCAGGACAACGGCGCGCAGTACGGCGTCGCGCTGCCCTCGGGCGGCTGGAACGCGTTCCTCTCGGGCATGCCCTTCGCCTGGTCGCAGGGCGCGGAGCTGCAGAACGACGACGGCACCGAGTGGACGCTCGACTCCCCCGAGATGATCGAGGCGGTCACCTACCTCAAGAGCTTCTTCGACGAGGGCATCGCCTCGAAGAACCCGGACGCGACGACGGGCCCGTCGGCCGACCTCGTCGCCGGAACCGTTCCCATGATGATGAGCGGCCCGTGGGACGTCGGGCAGATCATGGAGGCGGGCGGTCCCGGCTTCGAGGACAAGTTCTCGGTCGCGCCGATGCCCGTGGGCACGAGCGGCACGTCGCTCATCGCCGGCGCCAACCTGGCCGTCTTCGAGGAGTCGGAGAACAAGGAGGCCGCCTGGAAGCTGATCCAGTGGCTGTCCGAGCCGTCGACGCAGACCGAGTGGTTCGAGCTCGTCGGCGACCTGCCCTCGCAGACCTCGGCCTGGGAGGACCAGGCGCTCACCGAGGACCCGCGCGTCGCGGTCTTCGGCGAGCAGCTGAAGGACGTGCGCGGTCTGCCCGCGCTGACGGTCTGGCCCGAGATCTCGGCGGCCGCCGACACCCTGATCGAGCAGGTGTACCGCGGAGGCGCCGACCCGGCCGAGGCCCTCGCCTCGCTCCAGGAGACCGCGGACGCGATGGGCACCGGGCAGTGACGTCCGTCCAGTCACCCGCGGCGGTCGCCGGCGCCCTGCGCGTCGGCGACCGCCGACGGAACCCCGCCCGCAGGCGCGCCACGGTGGTGGCGTACCTCTTCGCGCTGCCCTTCCTGGCCTCCTTCGCGGTCTTCATGGTGTTCCCGCTCCTGGCGTCGCTCGGGATGTCGTTCACCGACTTCACGAACCGCGACATCGCGACTCCGTTCGGCGTGGACTTCGTGGGCCTCGAGCAGTTCACGACGCTGCTGTCGACGCCGCGGTTCCTCCGCTCGCTCGTGAACACCCTCTACTTCGTCTCCGTCGGCATCCCACTGACGATGGTCATCGCGCTGGCGCTGGCCGTAGCGCTCAACAGCGGCATCACCCGCTTCCGCACCGCGTTCCGCGTGGGCTTCTACGCGCCGGTCGTGACGAGCATCGTCGCGGTCGCGGTCGTGTGGCGGTTCATCCTCCAGCCCGACGGGCTCCTCAACACGGCGCTCGGAGCGATCGGCATCACCGGTCCCAACTGGCTCGGCGATCCCGCCTGGGCCATGCCGGCGATGATCCTGATGGCGGTCTGGCGCAGCGTCGGGACGCTGATGGTGCTCTTCCTCGCCGGCCTGCAGAACGTGCCGCAGGATGTGCTCGAAGCGGCCGAGGTGGACGGGGCGAACCCGTGGCAGCGCTTCGTCCGGGTGACCCTGCCGATCCTGCGGCCGACCCTCCTCCTGGGCGCGGTGCTGCTGTCGGTCGGCTTCCTGCAGTTCTTCGAGGAGCCGTTCGTGATGACCAAGGGCGGGCCGCTGGACTCGACGCTGTCGATCAGCTACTTCACCTACAACCAGTTCGGGTTCGGCAACTTCGGTCTCGCCTCCGCCTCGAGCTACATCCTCTTCGTCGCCATCGCGCTGCTGAGCCTCGTGCAGTTCCGCGCCTTCCGATCCAAGGACTGACGCCATGACCACCACCCCCGTCCGCGCCCCGCGGACCGCTCCGCTCGGAGCCTCGCCCGACCGGCGCCCGAGCGCGTGCCGGAGCCGGTCCGCCGCCGCCGTCCGATCCGCCCCGGTCGGATGCTGACCTACGCGGTGCTGGTCATCGCGCTGGTCGTGACCCTCACTCCGTTCGTCTGGATGTTCCTCGGCGCGTTCAAGACGAACGCCGAGCTGCTGCAGCGCCCGATCACCTGGTGGCCCGAGGACGCGACGCTCGACAACCTCGTCGCGTGGTTCACCCGCCTCGACATCGGGCGGTTCTTCGTGAACAGCACCGTCGTGGCGCTGTTCACCGTGCTGGGCAATCTGCTGTTCTGCTCGATGGTCGGCTACGTGCTCGCCAAGATCGACTTCGCCGGCAAGAAGGTGATCTTCGCGCTCGTGATGATCACGCTGATGGTGCCCGGCATCGTCACCTTCATCCCGCTCTTCGTCGTCGTCAGCAAGCTCGGGCTGATCAGCACGTACGCGGCGCTGATCCTCCCGTTCCTGGCCGGGCCGATGGGGGTGTTCCTGATGCGGCAGTTCATCATGGGGATCCCCGACGCCCTGCTCGAGGCCGCGCGGATCGACGGAGCGGGTGAGGTGCGGATCTTCACCCGCATCGTCCTCCCCCTGTGCGGCCCGGCGCTCGCGACCCTCGCGATCCTGACCTTCCTGGGCTCGTGGAACAACTTCCTCTGGCCGCTCGTCGCCGCGCAGTCCGAGGACATGTACACGCTCCCGGTCGCCCTCTCGCTCTACTCGACCGGCCAGAACGCCACGAACTACGGGATCCTGCTGGCCGGATCCGTGCTCGTGCTGACGCCGATCCTGCTGCTCTTCGTCGCGCTGCAGCGCTACTTCATCCAGGGCATCGCGGCGGTGGGGATCAAGTGACCCTCCTCGAGAACGCTCCCGCCCTCACCACGACGCAGGCGCCGATCGTGCCGGGGTTCCATCCGGATCCGAGCATCTGCCGCGTCGGCAAGGACTACTTCCTCGTCACCTCCTCCTTCGAGTACTTCCCGGGTGTGCCGATCCTGCGCAGCCGTGATCTGCGGTCGTGGTCGCTGCTGGGCAACGTCCTCGACCGGCCGTCGCAGCTTGCCCCGGGCGGAGGCGGCAGCCGCGGCATCTACGCACCGACGCTGCGCCACCACGACGGCCGGTTCTGGATGATCACCACCGACGTGTCGGGCCCGGGCTCGGGACATCTGATCGTGACCGCGACGGAGGCGAGCGGCCCCTGGTCGGACCCGGTGCGGGTCGTCGGCGCCCCGGGGATCGATCCGGACCTGGCGTGGGACGAGGACGGGACCTGCGTCCTGACCTGGTGCGGCACGGGTCCGCTGTCAGGGATCGTGCAGGCGCGCCTCGACACGACGACCGGGATGCTGCTCGAAGCGCCGCGATCGGTCTGGTCGGGCACCGGCCTCGCGTTCCCGGAGGCTCCGCACCTCTACTCCCGCGGCGGGTGGTGGTACCTGCTGGTCGCCGAGGGCGGCACGGAGCGGGGGCACTGCGCCTCGATCTCGCGGTCCCGGAGCATCTCGGGCCCGTTCGAGGGCGACCCCGCGAATCCGATCCTGACCCACCGGAGCACGACGCTGCCCGTGCAGAACACCGGTCACGCCGACCTGGTCGAGGGCCCGGACGGGGAGTGGGCGATGGTGTTCCTCGGGGTGCGGCCTCGCGGGATCACGCCGATGTTCCACGTCAACGGCCGCGAGACGTTCCTGGCGGGAGTCGACTGGGTCGACGACTGGCCCGTCGTCGTGCCGGACCGGTTCACGGGGGCTCCCGTCGACCACTCCTTCACGGAGTCGTTCGCGCTGCCACTCGGGCCGCGCTGGGTGTCGCCGAACACGGTCCCGCAGCGGGTGCTGCAGGCGTCGGACGGACGCACCGAGCTCGTCGCGACGATCGAGGCCGACGGATCCAGCGGCATGCTCGCGACGCGGATCCCTGACCAGCACTGGCGCGCCCGCTGCCGCATCGACCCGGGCGAGGGCTCGTTCCGCTTCCTGCTGCGGCTGGACGATGCGCACTGGTACGGGATCGATGCGGACGCGACCGGAGTCTCGGCGCGAGCCCGGATCGGACCCCTGGAATCCTCGGTCGCCCGCCGCGATCGCACCCCCGGCCCGATCACCCTGGCGCTTGCCAGCGTCGCCGCCGCCGCGGGCGGTCCCGACGACATCGAACTGGGGGTCGAGGACGTCGGCGGGTACGAGCGCCTCGCCGTGCTGGACGGCCGATACCTCTCGACCGAGGTCGCAGGCGGGTTCACCGGGCGGGTGCTGGGGCTGCAGTCGCTGATCGGAGCGACGGTGCTGGAGTCGCTGAGCTACGAGGGGCACGCGGCCTCCGAGTGAGTTCCGCTCCGGAGCGCTCGGCCCGGGGTCAGCCCTCGGGTGGAGCCTCCGGAGCGCCCACCGCCGCGAACCGCCCCGCGAGCACGCCGAACGCCGCCACCAACTCCACCGGCCGCGCCCCCTCCACGTCCACGCCGAAGCGCCCGAAGGAGGCGGCGAGCGCCTCCCAGGACCACGATCCGGCCGTGACGCGGCAGCTTCCGTCGCCGAGGTCCTCGACCTCCTCGGCGAACGGCAGCACCGCGGCGGCCGGCATGCGCAGCACCGCGCTCCCCACGCACGGCCACGGGCCGTCGTCCGACCCGCGGAACCGCGCCGAGAGGAGCGCCGCCGCAGTGCCGCCCGGCACCGGCCGGCGCTCGAAGCGCCGCCGCGTCGACTCCGGATCCGAGACGCGGTCGGCGCGGAACACCCGCCAGTCGTCCCGGTCGAGATCGAACGCGATCACGTACCAGCGCCCCTGCCGCGCCACCAGGTGGTGCGGCTCCACCCGCCGCCGCCCGTCCGAGCCGGCGCCCGCGTACGCGAACCGGAGCACCTCCGACGCCCGCACGGCCGCCGAGACCGAGACGAGCACCTCGGGCGCGACCGTCGGCCCCGGCACCGGCGCCGTCGTGAACCGCAGCGCGTCCAGCCGCTGCGCCAGCCGCGTCGGCAGCACCTGCCGAAGGGTCGCGAGGGCTCGCGCCGACGCCTCCTCGAGCCCGGTGCCGGTCGCCGAGGCCGAGCGCAGCGCCACGGCGAGCGCCAGCGCCTGCTCGTCGTCGAGGAGGAGGGGCGGCAGCTCGGACCCCGCCTCGAGCCGGTAGCCGCCGTCGGGCCCCTTCGTCCCGCGGATCCGGTAGCCCATCCCCCGCAGCCGGTCGACGTCGCGCCGCACCGTCCGCGGCGTCGTGTCGAGCCGCTCCGCCAGTACTGCGCCCGGCCAGTCCCGCCGCAGCTGCAGGAGCGAGAGCAGCTGGAGCATCCGCGCACTGGGAGAGGGCATGTCCCGATGCTAGATCGAGAAGAGGACAGGATCCGTCCGCATCCCCCGGCACAGTGGGCGTCGCCGGGAGGACGTCCCGGCCGATCGGAGGGAATCCCATGAGCATCACCACCACCACGCACCTCAACTTCCGAGGCGAGGCCCGCGCGGCGCTCGAGTTCTACCGCTCGGTCTTCGGGGGCCGGCTCGACGCCGTCACGAACGACCAGGCGCAGCTCACGACCGACCCGGCCGAGGCCGACCAGCTCTCGTGGGGGCAGGTCGTCTCGGAGGCGGGCTTCCGCGTGATGGCCTTCGACGTGCGCTCCGGCACCGCGCACGACCCGGGCACGATCCCGGTCTTCGTCTCGGTCCGCGGCACCGACGCCGACGAGCTCACGGGCTACTGGGAGTCGCTCGCCGAGGGCGCGGACATCGTCGCTCCGCTCGCCCCGTCCGGCTGGTCGCCGCTCTACGGCATGCTGCGCGACCGCTTCGGCGTCACGTGGGTCCTCGACCTCGAGGTCGCCTGGGCGGGCTGACCTACTCGGCCCCGCCCGTCTCGGCGTGCGGGGCCCCGACGGCCTTCGACTCCGGTGACCCCCGTTCGCGCAGGTACACCGACAGCGCGGCCATGCTGCCGACAGCGAGGAACTCGGACTGCCAGTTCTGCAGCGTGCGGTTCCAGAAGTCCGAGCTCGTCAGGTACTCGGCGTACGAGACCGGCGCCGCGAGGTCCATCAGCTGCTGCTCCGAGTAGGCGACCTGCCCGGTCACCGACTGTGCGAACCACGATCCCAGGAAGATCGCACCCATCACGAGCAGCAGCGAGTGGGAGTAGAACCAGCGGCGCGGACCGGGCGGCGCCGTCGCGGGGCCGGGTGACGACTCCTGCGCGTACTCCCCCACCCGCTGCTCCTCGTCGGTGCCCGGGCCCTGCTCGTCCACCGTCTTCGACTCGGACGAGCCGCGCTGCACGAACCAGACGGTGGCGGCGATGTAGAGGAAGAACTGGAGGTACTCGGACTGCCAGTTCTCGGCGACGTCGCCCGCGAAGCTCGACGAGGTGACGTAGCGGAGCCAGCCGACGGGCTCGAGCCCGGCGGACTCGAGCTCCTGCCGGTACGAGAGCAGCCCCGCGATCGACTGACCGGCGAGGCTCAGGAGGAACAGGGCCGCGAAGAGCAGCGTCAGCGAGTTGTCGCGCAGGAACGACCGAGTGCGCGTGCGGGGCTCGTGGAGCAGCGAGGTCACCGGTGCAGCACCCCCAGCGCGACGAAGTAGACCAGGCCCACCGAGACGACGGCGAGGCAGCCCGTGAAGACGGCGCGCATCAGGAGCCGTCGATCCTGCAGTCGAACGGAGCGTCCTCGCCGGTCGGCGAGCAGCCCGCGGCCCGCACGCGCCAGCCGTCGCCGCTGGCCGCGAGGAACACGGTGTCGCCGTCGAGCTCGACGATCGCGCCCTGCCCGAACGCCTGGGCGCGCGGTTCGCCCCTGCCGGCCTCGAGTGCGAGCGAGCCGATCGCCTGCACGCAGTCCGCCCCCTCCTGCTCCGTCAGCGCCGCGGACGCTGCGGAGTGAGGAGGGCGCACGCCGCGGCGCCGTCGCCCCGCGCGAGGGCCGCCTCGAACGCGACGGCGGTGCTCCCGGCCGCCGCGGTGTCGGGTCCGGAGCAGCCGGCCAGGGCGAGCACCACCACGAGCACCGCGGGGATCCGTCTCCTCATGCGTCCACCTCCACGAGGCCACGGTAGGCCGGGACGGCCGGGTGCTGGAGGGCGTTGACAGGCGGTGCGGCCGCGTACTCGCGCGCTCGCGGGGCCTCCGATCGGTCGGCGCCCGAGGGGAGGAGGATGGCGGCATGTGCTCCCCGTGCCGCCGGCCCCCCGCATGACCGCCGCTCCTCGGCCGCTCCTCGTCAGGATGCGCCCGCGCTCCGTCGACGAGCAGCACCGCGCCTCGAGTCCGCTCGAGCTGCTCGTCGATCTGACGTTCGTGGTCGCGATCGCGCAGATCGTGCAGCAGCTCGCCCACGCGATCGAGGAGGGGCACGCCGGCGAGACGATCCTCCCCTTCGGCATGGTGTTCTTCGCCATCTGGTGGGCGTGGATGAACTTCACCTGGTTCGCCTCCGGCTACGACACCGACGACGTGCCGTACCGGCTGCTGACGCTCGCGCAGATGGCGGGCGTCCTCGTCCTGGCGGCCGGGGTGCCGTCGGCGTTCGAGAGCGGCGACTTCAGCGCGATCACGGTCGGCTACGCCATCATGCGGATGGCGCTGGTCAGCCAGTGGGTCCGCGTCGCCGTGTCCTCGCCCGCGCACCACCGCTCCGCCCTGCGCAGCGCGGTCGGGTTCACCCTCGTCCAGGTCGGCTGGCTGCTGAGGCTCCAGCTCCCGGAGCAGTACGCGATCGCGAGCTTCGTCGTGCTCGCGGCC
Source organism: Rathayibacter rhapontici (assembly GCF_001995175.1). Classification (GTDB taxonomy): domain Bacteria; phylum Actinomycetota; class Actinomycetes; order Actinomycetales; family Microbacteriaceae; genus Rathayibacter. The sequence continues at coordinate 27,747 of NZ_MUKN01000008.1, read as the reverse complement.
CTGGAGCTGTGCGTCCCGCTGTACGCGGCGCGGCAGGGCGAGCCGAGCTGGCACCCGCACCACATCGCGGAGCGGTACGGGCTCTTCACGATCATCCTGCTCGGCGAGGGCGTGCTGGCGGCGGTGAGCGGGATGCAGGAGTCGCTGGCGGAGCGCGGCGTCAGCGCGCCGCTCGTGCTGGTGTCGCTGGCGGCGCTCCTGATCGTCTTCGCCCTGTGGTGGCTGTCGTACCTCCACCCCTCGGGCGAGCTCCTCGAGGCGCGACGCGGCCTGTCGTACCGCTGGGGCTACGCGCACTACCTCGTCTTCGCGGCGCTGGCGGCGCTCGGAGCCGGACTGGAGTCGGCGGTGGCGGCCACCGCCGGGCACCTCGAGGAGACCGAGCTCGTGCTCGGTGCCGCCGTGGCGGTGCCCGTGGCCGGGTACCTGCTCCTGCTCTGGGCGGTCCACCGGCCGCTCGGAGACCGCGAACCGCTGCGGGCCGCGGTCGTGCTGCCCGCCGTCGCGCTGGCCGCCGCGGCACCGCTGGCCGCTCCGGCGATCGGAGTGGCCGGCACGGTGGCCCTGATCGCCGTCGTCTGCGCCGGGCTCGTGGCCGCCGTCCTCGTGCGGGAGCGGACGGGCGGCGTGCGGGCGTCGGCCGCGGCAGACGTCCCTCCCCGCCTGCGGATACGCTCGACCGCGCGGGCGCCGATGCGGCGCGGAACGGGAGCGGCATGGCCACGGTATCCTCGGCGGAGCGGCGCGCGCGCCTGATCGGCCTGCTCGAGCGCGACGGCGCCGTGCGGCTCGACGACGCGGCGGCCGAGCTCGACGTCTCGACCATGACCGTGCGGCGCGACCTCGCCGATCTCGAGGCGGAGGGACGGCTCAGCCGGGTCCGCGGCGGAGCGGTGCCGGCGCTGCGCCCGCGCCCGTTCGCCGAGCGCCTGGCCGCCGGAGCCGCCGCGAAACGCGAGATCGCCCGGAAGGCCGTCGCCCTCGTGCCCGCGAGCGGCGCGATCGCGGTCGACGCCTCCTCCACCGCCGGCACCCTGCTCGGCGCTGCACCGGAGTCGCCGCAGCTGCTCGTCGCCACGAACTCGCTCGAGAACCACGCCTCGGCCCGTCGCGCCGCCCGCGCCCGCGTGGTGCTGATCGGCGGCGAGCTCGAGGAGGAGACCGACAGCTTCGTCGGCCCGCTCGCGTGCTCGAGCGCGGCCGAGCTGCACTACGACCGCTTCTTCACCTCCGCCTCGGCCGTGTCGATCGAGGGGACCAGCGAGGTGACGCTGCAGGAGGCGCAGGTGAAGCGCGTCTTCGTCGCGTCGTCCAGCGAGACCGTGCTGCTCGTGGACTCGACGAAGCTCGAGCGCACCGCGCTCGCCCGCGCCCTCGCCTGGGACGCGATCAGCGTGATGGTGACGGAGCTCGATCCGGCGGACTCCCGCCTGGAGCCGTTCCGCGGGCTGGTCGAGCTGCGCTGACCGGAGCGACGCGCGGTCTCCCCCCTCCTCTGCTGATCGAGTAGGCCGCGGAGCGGCCGTCTCGAGATCCCCGTCCGCCGTACCGCGGGCGTCAGCGGTGGGAGGGCGCCGCCGTCGAGTCGCGGACGATCAGCTCGGGGTTCAGCTGGATCCGGTACACCGACCGGCGCGGGTTCTCGATGCGGTCGACCAGCAGGCGCACCGCCGCCTCGCCCACCTCGGCGCGGGGCGGGCTCACCGCGGTCAGCGCGGGAGTGAACAGCCGCGCCACCTCGTCGTCGTAGGCGATGACCGAGAGGTCGCCCGGCACCGAGATGCCGCGGTTGAGCGCGAGATCGACGAAGGCCATCGCCTCGGGGTCGGAGTGGACGAGCAGTGCCGTGACTCCGGTCGCCCGCGCGGTCTCGAGCGTCGCGTTCACGACCTCCGAGAACTCGGGGCTCGAGCGGTCGGGCAGCAGCTGCTCGAAGTGGTCGGCGGGAGTGAGCCCGAGGGACTGGCAGGCCCGCAGCCATCCCGCCGTGATCTTGCGCGAGGTGGGCGAGGAGCGGGACAGGACGAGCCCCACCTTCCGGTGCCCGAGCTCGGCGAGGTGGCGCGCGGCCAGCACGGCGCCGAGCGCGTGGTCGGTGGTGACGGTCTCGAGCTGCAGATCGCCCTCGGGCTCGATCGTCACGTCGCGCTCGACCAGCACCACCGGCACCGAGCAGTCGCTGAGCCAGCGGATGACCTCGCCCGAGTGCTCCGTGTCGGTGTTCGGCGCGACGATCAGTCCGCGCACGTCCCCCGACTTCAGGAGGCGCTCGAGGACGGGGCGCTCGTCCTGCAGCTCGTAGGAGGCTCCGCGGAGGATCACCTCGTAGCCCAGGCGCTCCCCCGCCTTCTCCATCCCGCGCAGCACGCCGGGCCAGTAGTAGGCGAGCGAGGGGACCAGCACCGCGATCGATCCGAGCGCCGCCGTCTCGCCGCGCGGCGGGCGCGGGGTCTCGGCCGAGGAGGCGAGGGCGACGGCGCCGCCGTGCACCCGGCTGAGCAGGCCCTCCCGCTCCATGTCGACGAGATCGCGGCGGAGCGTCACGGTCGCCACTCCGAGCGCCTCCGTGAGCTGCGAGATCCGCACCGCGCCCTCCGAGGCGAGGGTCGTCAGGATGTGCGCGCGCCGCTCTGCGGCGAGAGGTCGTGGCAGCGTCTGATCGCTCATGTCCGGTCTCCGATCGATGTGTCCATTTGTAGCGGTAACCGGAGGAGCCGGTGCTCGCCCGCTCCCGGTCGCGGCCGCGACGACGCCGTCGGGCCGGCGGAGAGGCGCGCGCGACCGCGCTTCCCCGGCGTCGTCGTGCTCGATCGTCCCACGACGCCCTCCTCCCACTCCGGGTGCCGATCGAGCGATGCGGAAGGACGGTTCGCCTACTCACTCGATCGGTAACGATCATTTAACAGCACCACGCGTCTTGCTGTGTCGCTTTTCGCTGTGTACGCTTCTGATTTGTTCGGCCCGCTGGTGGGCGAGCCGGCATCGATTCGAAGGAGAACGAGGTGGACCCTCAGGGCGACTGGTCGCGGGACCGCTGGGTCGCTTCGCCGACTCCCTCCTCTCCTCCGCCATGGCGTACGCGTCCGACGGCCACGGCCGGATCCTCCTCCCCGGCGCCGAGGGCGGCTACGGCCGCGCGGTCGACGGGCTCGAGGGCTTCGCCCGCACCTTCCTCCTCGCCGGGTTCCGCATCGCGGGCGAGCGGGGCGTCGGCGTCGACCACCTGATCGACTTCTACTCCCGCGGTATCGCGACCGGCGTCGACCCCGACGCCGCCGACCGCTGGGTCCGCCTCGAGGAGCACGCGCAGGCGAAGGTCGAGGCCGCGTCGATCGCCCTCGTCCTCGACCTCACCCGCCCCTGGATCTGGGACCGCCTCGACTCCCTCACGCAGCAGCGCGTCATCGCCTACCTCGAGCCCGTCGTCGGCGACGACACCTACCCGCAGACCAACTGGGTCTGGTTCCGGATCGTCGTGCAGACCTTCCTCCGCTCCGTCGGCGGCGCGTGGTCGGCCGAGGACATCGCCGCCGACCTGGCCCGCCACGACTCCTTCGAGCGCGAGGACGGCTGGATGGCCGACGGCGTGGAGCGCGCCTTCGACCACTACGTGGGCTGGGCGCTGCACGTCTACCCCGTGCTGTGGACGCGGATGCAGGGCGCCGCGGAGCTCGCCGCCGGGCGCCGGGCGCACGACACCGCGCAGCTCGACCGCTACCTCTCGGACGCGCTCGCCCTGACCGGCGGCGACGGCTCGCCGCTGCTGCAGGGCCGCAGCCTGATCTACCGCTTCGCCGCCGCGGCCCCGTTCTGGGTCGGAGTGATGGCCGAGGTGCCCTCGCACTCGCCCGGCGCCCTCCGCCGCGCGGCGAGCGCCGTCGTCTCGCACTTCGCCGACCACGGAGCTCCGGACGAGCGGGGCGTGCTCACGATGGGCTGGCACCACGAGTGGCGCACGCTCGCCCAGTCGTACTCGGGGCCCGGATCGCCGTACTGGGCGGTCAAGGGGATGCTCGGCATCGCCCTGCCGGCCGACCACCCCGTGTGGTCCGCCCCCGCCGAGCCGCTGCCGATCGAGCGCTCCGACGAGCTGCTGAGCATCGCCTCCCCCGGCTGGATCGTCTCGGGGACCCGCGACGACGGCATCGTCCGCGTGATCAACCACGGCACCGACAAGGCGCTCGAGGGCACCGTCTCGGCGGACTCGCCGCTGTACGCCCGGCTGGGCTACTCCACTGCCGCGGCACCGCTGCTCGACGAGCGCGGCTGGAGCGAGCCGCTCGAGCAGAGCGTCGCCCTCGTGGACGCGATCGGCGCCGGCACGGCCCGCACCGGCATGACCTGCACGGGGACGGCGATCGAGGGCTCCGTCGGGCGCGCCGGATCGACGTGGGACGCGCACTGGATCCGCGCGGCGGCCTCCTCGCACCGGCACGGCGAGGGCCTGTCCGGCAGCGCCCGCCCCGCCGGGCACCTGGTCGTCGACTCGCTCGTGCGCGGCCCCTGGGAGCTGCGCGTCGTCCGCGTCGCATCGCTCGCCGACGACGTCCGGCCCGAGGATCTGCGCCTGCGGATCGGCGGCTGGGCGACGGCCGGCGACGACGTGTCGACCGCGATCGGCGACTCCGGAGCCTCTGCCGCCTCGGCCGGCCGGACCAGCGCGATCGCGCTGCTGTCGGGCGGCGACGGCGACCCCGACGTCGTCGAGCGCGACGGCGCCTCCCCGCTGGGCCCCCACGTCGCGGTGCCGGTGCTGAGCCTCCCCGTCGTGGTCGGCGAGCCCGTCGTCACCCTGATCACCCTCACGGGTGCGGACGCTCCGCTCGCCGCCGCCGCCCGCATCGCCCGCGAGGGCGACGACCTGCACGTGTCCGCGACCTGGCCCGACGGCCTGGTCACCGAGCACGTCCTCACAGACTCCGGAGGCGCCGCACGGCCGCTCCGGTACCCGCGGACCCGAGGTGGGGTCCTGCACGCCGATGCAAAGGAGCAGCACGCATGAAGAGAAGATTCGCCGTCACCGGGGTGGCCCTCGCCGCCGCCCTGTCCCTCACCGCCTGCTCGGGAGGAGGAGGCGGTGACGCCGCCGCCCCCGCCGACGGTCCCGTCACCCTGTCGGTCTCGGGCTGGAGCCTGAGCACGACTCCCGAGTTCCAGGCGCTGGCCGACGCGTTCCACGAGAAGGACCCCGACGTCACGGTCGAGGTCAAGGAGTACGACGCCACCAACTACGACACGCTGATGACCGCGGACCTCGCGGCCGGCAGCGGGCCCGACATCATCACGCAGAAGAACGTGAAGAACGTCGTCACCTACCAGTCGGGCGGCCAGCTGATGGACGTCTCGGACGTCGAGATCCCCGAGTCGATCGGCGGAGCGGAGGCCTACGAGGTCGACGACAAGCAGTGGGCGACCCCCTACCGCCAGGACTCCTGGGTCCTCTTCTACAACAAGGACCTCTTCGACCAGGCCGGCGTCGCGTACCCCGACGGCTCCTGGACCTGGGACGACTACGAGTCGAACGCCGAGTCGCTGAAGACCGCGCTCTCGGCCGCCGGCAGCGCCGCGAACGGCACCTACGGCCACAGCTGGCAGTCGACCGTCCAGGGCTTCGCCGCCGCGCAGACCCCCGACGTCGACATCCTCGGCGGCGACTACAGCTACCTCGAGCCGTACTACGAGCGCGTCCTCGCGCTGCAGGACGCCGGCGCGCAGGTCGACTACAACACCGTCGTCGCCAACAAGCTCACCTACCAGGCCGAGTTCGGCAAGCAGAACGCCGCGATGATGCCGATGGGCACCTGGTTCGTCGCGTCGCTGATCGCCCAGCAGAAGTCGGGCGACTCCGACACCTTCAACTGGGGCATCGCCCCGATCCCGCAGTTCGACGAGTCGACGACCGGCGAGGGCGACACCCCGGTGACCTTCGGCGACCCGACCGGCTTCGGCATCAACGCGAACATCGACGACTCCAAGGCGGCCGCCGCCAAGGAGTTCCTCGAGTTCGCCGCGAGCGAGGAGGGCGCGCAGGTCGTCGCGTCCCTCGGCATCACCCCCGCGCTCACCAGCGACGCGGTGGCCGAGGCCTACTTCGCCGTCGAGGGCGCGCCCACCGACGAGCTGTCGAAGACCGCCTGGTCCGAGCACGACACCAAGCCGGAGAACCCCACCTCGGCCAAGACCGCGGCCGTGCAGAACATCCTGCTCGACCTGCACACCTCGGTCCTCTCGGGCTCCGCGAGCATCGAGGACGCCGTCAAGTCGGCGGACGACCGCGTGAAGAACGAAGTCGGCACCGACTGACTCCCCGCGGTGGCCGGCCGGATCCCGGCCGGCCACCGCCTCCGCTCGACCCCGACACCGCCCAGCCCCGCCCAGACCTTGGAGGTCTCATGACGACCCTCGCCGCCGCCGACGCCGGCACGTCGACACCGCCGCCGAAACGGCGCCGCTCCGCGTACGCGGTGAGGAACACCCTCATCGGGTACACCTTCATCCTCCCGAACTTCCTCGGCTTCGCGGCGCTCACGCTCGTGCCGGTGATCACGCTCTTCTACATGTCGCTCACCGACTGGAACGTCTTCGGCCAGGCGAACTGGGTCGGGCTCGCGAACTTCCAGCGCCTGCTCGGCGACGGCAGCTTCCGCATCGCGCTGACCAACACGCTCTACTACGCCGCGCTGCACATCCCGCTGACGCTGATCGTCTCGCTCGGGCTCGCGCTGCTGCTCAACAACAAGCTCCGCGGCGTCGCCTTCTTCCGCACCGCCGCGTTCTTCCCCTACATCACGTCGATCGTCGCGATCGCCGTCGTGTGGAACCTGCTCTTCAGCCCCGAGTACGGACCGATCAACGAGATCCTCCGCGCGGTCGGCTTCTCGAGCCCTCCCGGGTGGCTGACCTCGTCGGAGTGGGCGATGCCCGCCGTCGTCATCATCAGCACCTGGCGCGACATGGGCTACTACATGATCCTGTTCCTCGCCGGCCTCCAGACCGTGCCGCGCGAGCTCCACGAGGCGGCCCGCGTCGACGGCGCGTCCGTCTGGCAGCGCTTCGTCAACGTGACGATCCCGTGCCTTCGGCCGACCACGTTCTTCGTCACCGTGATGCTGACCATCAACTCGTTCAAGATCTTCGATCTGATCCTGGTGATGACCCAGGGCGGGCCCGGCCAGGCCACCCTCGTGCTCTCGCAGTTCATCTACCAGAAGGGCTTCCAGGAGAACCAGTTCGGCTACGCGTCGGCGGTCTCGGTGGTCCTCTTCCTGCTCTGCATCGTCGTCACGCTCGTGCAGTTCTTCCTCAACAGAAGGAGTGAGTCCCGATGACCGGACTGCTGATCCCCGAGGGCGCTCCCGTCCTGCCGCGCGTCGACGAGCCGCTCGCGCCGCGCCGGAGGACCGCCGGCCGCTCCACCCTGTCGCGCGTGGGCCGCCTGCTGGGCTACGCCGTGATGATCCTCGCCGCGGCCGCGCTGCTGCTGCCGTTCTTCTGGATGATCATGAGCTCGCTCAAGACGCCGAACGACGTCTTCTCGGTGCCCGTGAAGTGGGTGCCCGACACCTGGGTCTGGAACAACTACGTCGACATCTGGGCGCAGTCCGGGATGCTCACGTGGATCCGGAACACGCTGATCCTGGCGGTCGTCGTGACCGTGCTGCAGGTGCTCACCGGCTCGTTCGCGGCCTACGGGTTCTCGCGGATGCGGTTCCCCGGTCGCGACGTGCTGTTCCTGATCTACATCGGCACCATCGCGGTGCCGTGGCAGTCGTACATGATCCCGCAGTTCATCCTGCTGTCGAACCTGAAGGTGTCGAACACCCTCTGGGCGATCATCCTCATCCAGGCGTTCGGCGCGTTCGGCGTGTTCCTGATGAAGCAGTTCTACGAGACGATCCCCGAGGAGCTCTCGGAGGCCGCCCGGCTCGACGGCCTGAGCGAGTACGGCATCTGGGCGCGGATCATGGTGCCCCTGTCGATCCCCGCGATCGCGAGCCTCACGCTGCTCACCTTCGTCGCCACCTGGAACGACTACCTCGGGCCGCTGATCTACCTCCGCAACCCCGACCTCTGGACGATCCAGCTCGGACTGCAGAGCTTCGTCAGCACCCTCTACGACGCCAACTACGCGCTGCTGTTCGCGGGCCTGGTCATCTCGGTGATCCCCATCGCCGTGGTCTTCCTGCTCGGTCAGAAGTACTTCGTCGAGGGCATCGCGACCAGCGGATTGAAGGGCTGACGTGCGCCGCATCCCGCACGGCCTCTACGCCTCGCTCTTCGGCGTCGTCCACCTGATCCTCACGACCAACGTGCTGCTCGTGATCGGCTGCCTGCCGCTCGTGCTGCTGCTGATCACCACCGACCCGGCGCGGTCGTGGCCGCTGCTCGCGGCCGCCCTGCCGCTGTGCGCGCCGGCCGTCCGCGGAGCCTTCGCGGTCTTCGGCGAGCACGGCCGGGGCGGGACGCGCGTCGTCCGCACCTTCTGGGCCGCCTGGCGGCAGGGCTGGGGCCGCACCCTGGCCCTCGCGGCGGGGGCCACCGCGGTCGCCGCGATCGCCCTGGTCGACGTGCGGTTCCTCTCGACGTCGCAGATCGGAGTGGTCGTCGTGCCGCTCCTCCTGATCGTGGTGCTGCTCGTCGTCGGCACCGCCCCGGTCGTGCTGGTCGCCCTGATCGAGGCCCCCGGAGCCGCGCTGCTGCGCACGCTGCGGATCTCGCTGATCCTCGCCACCCGCCGCTGGCACCTGACCCTCGTGTCGCTGCTGGTCCTGGCCTTCCAGGCGTACCTCTTCACCCTCTCGCCGGCCCTCGCCCTCGGCGTCTCGGCGGCGCCCGCCCTGTACCTCGTCTGGGCCGACGCGCGCTACACCCTCCTGCCCGCCCTCCCCGCCGACCAGCCGGTCGCCGCGTGAGCCACGACGAAGGACAGACCGTCATGACCACCACCCACCCGTCCTCCGCGAGGACGACGACGGAGCAGGCCCTGGGCGATGCGCTCGAGGTCGTGCGCCGCATGATCGAGCGGTTCGGCAGCGCCTATCCGGACGACACCACCACCGACGGGCGGTACGAGCTGCGTCCGGCGACGGCCGGATTCGCGGCGGGAGCCAACCGCGGCTGGACCACCAGCTTCTGGCCCGGCATGCAGTGGATCGCGTGGGAGCTCACCGGCGAGGAGGTCTTCCGCGGCGCGGCCGCCGGCCACCTCGAGGACTTCGCCCGGCGCCTGAACGAGGGCGAGGACCTCGACACACACGACCTCGGCTTCCTCTACACGCTCTCGGCCGTCGCGCCGTGGCGGCTGCTCGAGGACCCGCTGGGCCGCTCGACCGCCCTGGCCGCCGCCGACGTGCTGATGACGCGGTTCCTCGAGAACGCCGGCATCGTGCAGGCCTGGGGCGACCTCCGCGACCCCGCCCAGCGCGGACGGACCATCATCGACTCCCTCATGAACATGCCGCTGCTCACCTGGGCGGCCGAGCAGACCGGGGACGCGCACAAGGCCGAGGCCGTGCGCCGCCACGTCGAGGCGCTGCGCACGCACATCCTCCGCCCGGACCACTCGACCTTCCACACCTTCTACTGGGACGCCGAGACCGGGGAGCCGCTGCACGGCGGCACCGAGCAGGGCGCCTTCGACGACTCCTGCTGGGCCCGCGGACAGGCCTGGGGCATCTACGGCTTCGCGATGAACCACCGCGTCTCGGGCGACCCGGCCGTGCTGGAGGCGTCGCGCGCGTGCGCCGACTACTTCCTCGCGCACCTCCCGGCCGACCTCGTGCCGTACTGGGACCTCGTCTACACCGACGGCAGCGACGCCCCGCGCGACAGCTCCGCGGCCGCGATCGCGGTCTGCGGGCTCTTCGAGCTCGCCTCCGTCGAGAGCGACGAGGAGCGCGCCGAGCACTGGCGCCGGTCGGCGCACGAGCTGCTCGCCGCCCTCATCGAGCACTGCGCCCCCGCGACCCCCGAGTCGGCAGACACCGTCCTGCTGCACAGCGTCTACGACCTGCCGAAGGACGTGGGAGTCGACGAGGGCACCCTCTGGGGCGACTACTTCTACCTGGAGGCGCTCGTGCGCGCCTCGCGACCGGAATGGCGGCCCTACTGGTGAGACTCCTCCGCTACTCCTCGCCCGACGGCGACCGCACCGGCGTCGTCGTCGACGGCGACCGCGTGCTCGATCTGGGCGCGCTGCCCGTGACAGACCTGCTCGCGGACGACGCGCTCCTCGCCGACGCCCGCGAGCGCGCCGGGGCCGCGTCCGGCGACGACCTCCCGCGACTCGACTCCCTGCGCCTGCTGCCGCCGGTCGTGCCGGGCAAGATCCTCTGCATCGGCTACAACTACCGCGGCCACGTGCCCAGCGGAGGAGAGGACCGGCCGGTCCCGACGACCCCCGACGTCTTCGTGAAGACGCCCAACACGCTCTCGGCGCCCGGCGACCCCGTGACCCTGCCAGCCACCGCCTCCGACGTCGACTACGAGGGCGAGATCGCCCTCGTGATCGGCCGCGCCGGCCGCGACATCCCTCTCGAGGAGGCCGCCGCGCACATCGGCGGCTACTCGCTGATGAACGACGTCTCGGAGCGCACCTGGCAGGGCCGCTCGAGCCAGTGGACCCTCGGCAAGTGCTCCGACGGCTTCGCTCCCCTCGGCCCCTGGCTCGTCACCCCCGACGACGTGCCCGACCCGCAGGACCTGCGCGTCGAGGTGGAGCGGGAGGGGCGGATCACCGTCTCGCAGAGCACCGCCGACCTCGTCTTCACCATGGCGGCGCTCGTCCACCACCTCAGCGAGGGCCTCACCCTCGAGCCCGGCGACGTGATCTCGACCGGCAGCCCGCAGAAGCTGCCCGACGCGCTCGCCGCGCACCGGCCGCTGGCCGACGGCGACTCCGTCACCGTGCGCGTCGACGGCCTCGGCTCGCTCACGACCCTCTTCCGAAAGGCAGGACGATGATCCTCGACAGCTTCCGACTCGACGGCCGCGTCGCCGTCGTCACCGGCACCAGCAAGGGCATCGGCCGCGGAGCCGCCCTGGCCCTCGCCGAGGCCGGAGCGGACATCGCCCTGATCGACCGCGGTGACGCCTCCGGGACCGCCGAGGCGATCCGGGCGCTCGGCCGCCGCGTCGTGCTCATCCGCCGCGACTTCGCCGCGGCGAGCGCCGCCGAGCTGCACTCGGCGATCGACGAGGCCGTCGACGGGCTCGGGCGGATCGACGTGCTCGTCAACAACGCCGGCACCATCAAGCGCGCCCCGGCCGCCGAGCACAGCGCCTCCGACTGGGACGAGGTGCTCCGCGTGAACCTCGACTCGGTGTTCCACCTCACCCAGGCGGCCGGCCGCCGGATGATCGCGCAGGGCTCCGGCCGGATCATCAGCGTCGCGTCGATGCTGTCGTTCCAGGGCGGCATCACCGTGCCCGGGTACACCGCCTCCAAGCACGCCGTGGCGGGACTCACCAAGCGTTCGCCAACGAGTGGGCCGCCTCCGGAGTGACCGTCAACGCGATCGCCCCCGGCTACCTCGCCACCGACAACACCGCGGCCCTGCGCGCCGACGCCGCGCGCGACGCCGCGATCCTCGCCCGCATCCCCGCCGGACGCTGGGGACTGCCCGCCGACCTGCAGGGCGCCTTCGTCTTCCTCGCCTCCGACGCGTCGGCCTACGTCACCGGGACCGTGCTCCCCGTCGACGGCGGCTGGCTCGTGCGATGACCCCTCCCACCCGCGAACCAGGAGCCTCCGACATGGACCAGCGCTACGCCACCAACCCCTCGCAGATCCCCGGGATGACCACCGAGGACCTCCGCTCGCACTTCCTCGTGCCCGAGATCTTCATCGAGGGCGAGATCCGCCTCGTCTACACGCACCACGACCGCATCGTGCTGGGCGGGGCGATGCCCGCCGGGAAGCGGCTCGAGCTGACCGGCTACGAGGAGATCCGCAGCGAGACCTTCCTCGAGCACCGCGAGCTGGGCGTGATCAACGTCGGCGGGACCGGCACCGTGACCGCCGACGGCGAGACCTACACCCTCGTCACCGGCGCCTGCCTGTACCTGGGCCGCGGGATCGAGCGGGTCGCGTTCGAGGACGCCGACGGAGCCGCGCAGTTCTACCTCTTCTCCGCCCCCGCGCACACGGCCTACCCGACCGTGCTCGTGTCGCCGGGCGAGGGCACCGTGCGCGAGCTCGGCGAGCAGTCGACGAGCAACCGCCGCACCCTGAACCAGTACATCCACGAGAACGGCGTGCGCAGCTGCCAGATCGTCATGGGCGTCACGACGCTGCACGAGGGCTCGATGTGGAACACGATGCCCGCGCACACCCACGACCGCCGCACCGAGTGCTACCTCTACTTCGACCTGCCCGAGGAGGCCCGCGTCATCCACCTCCTCGGCGAGCGTCAGGAGACGCGCCACCTCGTGGTCGCCGACCGCCAGGCGATCATCTCGCCGAGCTGGTCGCTGCACTCCGGAGTCGGCACCGCGGCGTACTCGTTCGTCTGGGCGATGGCCGGCGAGAACCAGGCCTTCGACGACATGGATCCGGCGCCGGTCGCCGACCTGGCGTGAGCTCGTCGGGAGCGGCCGCGGCGCGCGGCGTGCTGCTGGCCATGGGCGAGACCATGGCCGTGGTCGTGCCGACGGACGGCTCGGTGGTGCAGGCGGACGGGTTCCTCGTCGACGCCGGCGGCGCCGAGTCGAACGTGCTCGCGCACGCGGCGGCCCTCGGAGTGCCCGCCCGCTGGCACAGCCGGCTCGGAGCGGATGCGCTCGGCGAGCGCGTGCTGCGGCAGCTGTCCGCCCGCGGCATCGACGTCTCCTCCGTGGTCGCCGATCCGGAGCACCCGACCGGGCTGTACGTGAAGGACCCGGGGCGGGGCGTCGTCTACTACCGCTCGGGCTCGGCCGCCTCCCGCCTCGACGAGGCGGACGCCGACGCGGCGCCGTTCGACGGGGTCGCGCTCCTGCACCTCTCGGGCATCACCGCCGCGCTCTCGGAGCCGGCCGACCGGTTCCTCCGCCGCGCCGCCCTGCGCGCCCGCGAGCTCGGGATCCCCGTGAGTGTCGACGTGAACCACCGCGCGGCCCTGTGGAGCGCCGAGGACGCCGCTCCCGCGCTCGCCGACCTCGCCCGCCTCGCCGACGTCGTCTTGGTCGGCCGCGACGAGGCCGAGACCCTCTGGGGCACGCCGACCGCGGCGACGTCCGCGCGCTGCTCCCCGATGTCGCGGAGCTCGTGGTCAAGGACGGCCACATCGGAGCGACCGTGTTCTCGGGCTCCGAGACGGTCTTCGAGCCGTCGCACGAGGTCGAGGTGCTCGACGCCGTCGGCGCGGGCGACGCCTTCGCCGGCGGCTACCTCGTGGCCCGGATGCTCGGCGCCGACCTCGGCGAGCGCCTGCGCAGCGGGCACGACCGCGCCGCACTCACCCTCGCCCTGTCGGGCGACTCCGTCGACGAGAGGACCGCACGATGACCACCGTGACCGCACCCGCCACCGAGTGGGCCGAGACCTTCGACACCGTCTTCGCGGGAGCACCGCTGATGGCGATCCTCCGCGGGATGGGCGTGGAGCGCTCGATCGCGCTCGCGACGACCGCGTGGGACCTCGGCATCGACTCCGTCGAGGTGCCGTTGCAGACCCCGGAGGACGAGATCGCCCTGCGCGAGGTCGCGCGCCTGGGCGCCGAGCGCGGCAAGACCGTCGGCGCGGGCACGATCCTGCGCGCCGAGCAGGTCCCGATGTCGCGCGCGGCGGGGGCCGGCTACCTGGTCTCGCCGGGGCTCGACCCGCTGATCGTGGCCGCGGCCGAGGCGGAGGGACTGCCGCTGCTCCCCGGAGTGGCCACGCCCTCGGAGGTGCAGCAGGCGGTCTCGCTCGGGCTCACCTGGGTGAAGGCGTTCCCCGCCACCTGGCTCGGCTCCGGCTGGTTCGCGCACATGCGCGGCCCGTTCCCGGGCGTGCGCTTCGTCGCGACCGGCGGCCTCGACGCCCGCAACCTGCAGGAGTACCTCGACGCGGGCGTCCGCGTCGCCGCCGTCGGCTCCGCCCTCGAGGACCCGGCCCAGCTCGACCTCATGGGCGCCCTCCTCGCCCGAACCGCCTAGCCGCTCGCCCACGAGGGAACCCCGGACGGTCGAGGGAGCCTGCTCGCGCAGGCTCCCTCGACGTTCCGGGGTTCCCTCACGCCCGGCGTGGCCCCGGCCTGCTGGTCGAGCAGCCCCGCAGGGGCGTATCGAGACCCACCACCGCCGAAGGGGCGCCCCGAGACCCACCGCCGATGAACGGCGCGGGTCCCGGGACGCCCCCGTCAGGGCGGTCCGCTCAGCAGCGGAAGGCGGGGTGGTCGATCGACTGCTGATTCGTGACCGGCTTGCCGTCGATCGTCGCGGAGACCGCGACTCCCACCGTGCCCGCCGCAGTGCTCGCCGAGCGCGTCGTCAGCGCCGCCACCGCGCTCTTGCCCGGAGCGACCGCCGTGAACGACTTGGCGCCGAAGGCGGAGGTCATCGCGACGTCCACCGGCACGTCGGCCGTGTTGGTCGCCGTGACCGTCAGCACGACCTTGCCCGCGACGCACCGGTTCTGGACCTTCAGGCCCAGGTCCGGCAGCGGCGACGGCACCGCCGCGACCGCGACCCACGAGACGACGGGCTTCTCGCTCCCCGCCCCCTCGTTGGTGATGCGGTACTCCACGGTGCCCGCCCGCGCGAGCGTGAAGGTCAGGTCTCCGGAGAGCCGGGGCGTGGTGGCCGAGAGCGGCACGTTGCCCTTCGCCAGCTCCTGACCACCGGCCGTGACCGTGTGGTTGAGGGTGCGGTTCATCCCCCACCACTCCGTGAACCCGCCCGTGAGCGTGTAGGTCCCGGCCTCGAGCGGCAGTCGGTACACCTGCAGCGTCGTGTCCTGGTACAGCCCGGTCGAGTACTTGTCGTTTACGTCCGTGCCGGCCTTCACTCGGGTGCCGTCGGCGACGTAGCCCCACTGGTCGGCGGCGGTCGAGGCCCGGTCCGACACGGCGTTGCGCAGGCCCGGGACCGACCCGCTCACCGCGGCGTACTGCGGCGAGGAGGTCGCCGCGGTGCCGGAGTCGATCCAGTACACGAGCGAGTCGGGCACGATCTCGAACTTCGCGACGACGATGCCGCCGCCCGCGGTCGTGCCGCGCGCCGTCAGCGCCTCGTAGGGGGTGCGGGTCGCGGCGACGGAGTCGGCGCTCCAGGTGACCGGAGTGGCCGCGCCGTCGAGGACGACCGTCGCGGGCAGGGCCGCCGTGGTGCTGAGCGCCCCCTGGAAGCCGACGTCGCGGGGCACGCTGCGCACGGTCACCAGGGCGAGTCGCGCGTTGTAGCCCGAGGTGCCGTCCGTTCCCAGAGCCACGTCCACCACTCCGGGGGCCGTCAGCGTCACCTGCTGCGAGATCGGCGTCGCCGCTCCCGTCGAGACCGCGGCGACCCGCTTGGAGGTGCCGCCGGCGGTGACCGTCGACGCGATGTTCGTGGTGAGCCCGGGTCGCGGCGCCTGGACCGTCGTCACCTCGTACGTGCCCGCGGGCAGGGTCAGGTGGTAGACGACCGGCCGGTTGAAGTCGGCCGGGACGTAGGACGAGCCCCAGTCGGCGGCGGTGCCCCCGGCGACGGCTCCGGTGGAGGTCGTCGAGTAGCCCCAGGTGCTGCCGGCGGTGCTGCCGTCCCACTTCTGGTCGGCCGCGCCGTTCAGGACGCCCGGCTGGGCCGTCTTCACCGCGGAGTACGCGGACGGGGTGCCCGTGCCGGTGGCGCCGGAGTCGATGAAGTAGCGCAGGTCGGCCGGAGTGACGAGCAGCGCCAGGGTGACGCGCTGGAAGACGCCGGTCGAGGCGACCTTCTCGGTGGTGCGGCCGGTGACGGTCGCCGTGCCGAGCTCCGCCGCGGTGGCGAGCGCCTGCGCCGCGCTCGCGTCCCACGTGATCGCCCGCTCGGCTCCGTCGAGGACCAGCGTCGCCGGCAGTCCCTCGGCCCTGGTGCGGGATGCGAGACCGAGGTCGCGGACGTCGCTGCTGACCCCCTCCGGCACGAGCCGGGCAGCGGAGTCGGCGAGGCGGGCGACCTGCGCGGCCGCTCCCTCCGCATCGAGGCCGACCGCGGCGGGTCCGGCGACGGCCGCGCGGGCCGTCTCGCGGATGCTCGCGAACGGCGCCCACGTCTGCGGGGTCCACTCCGACTGCACGAACCCGTCGGCGGTGGCGAGCGCCGCCCGCAGTGCGGCGGTGTCGACGCGCCGGAGTCGGTGCCGGCCGGCACGATGCCGACGGCGTCGACGTTCAGCACCGCGTCGTTCGCCGTGCGGAGGGTCACCGTGTGCTCCCCGGCGGGCAGGCCGCGGAGGGTGAAGGTGGTGCGCTCGCTGCCGGCCGCCCAGGTCGGCGCGTTCGCCACCACCTGCACGCCGTCGACGATCGCGTCCAGTCGGGCCGAGCCGTCGTTCGAGCCCAGCACGTCGATGCCCGTCCCCGTGAAGGTGTAGGTCAGCGACGCTCCCCTGCCCGTGCTCTTGGAGGCGGTGCGCTGCCACTCGAACATGCCCTGGCCGTTCACGTGCGTCCACTTCGAGTCGAAGCGCAGCACCGGGGTCGAGACGTCGGCCCAGCTGGTCTGGTGCATGCCGTCGATCACGGTCGTGTAGTACGGCGTGAACCCGGGGACGCGCTCGATCCGCAGGTCGTCGAACTGCGTGAAGGCGAACGCGGAGCCGAGCTGCACGCGACCGGCCGCCTGCGGCGCCGCGTCCGTGTACGAGGTGATCTGCACGCCGTTGAGGTAGGCGGTGTACACGCTGCCGGCCACCTGGACGGCGAGGGTGTTCCAGACGCCGGTGCCCGACTTGAAGGCCGTGGCCGGAGTGTCGGAGGCCCTGCCCGAGGCGACGGCGGTGCCGTAGCGCAGCAGGCTCCAGGCGCCGGTCGCGTCGACCTTCAGCTCGGCCGCCGAGACGTTCGAGCCGTTGGCCGTGCCGCCCTGCTCGCGGGCGCCGAGGGTCGCATAGGGCGTCCCTCCGGCCTCGAACAGCACGTCGACGGAGGCGCGGTAGTTCGCCCAGCGGTAGTCCCCGATGGTCGTCTTGGGGTCGCCCTGGTTCCAGGCGCTGCCGTTCATGCCGGTGCCGATCTGCTGGCGCAGCACGCGGTCGCGGACCGGGTCGCCGGTGGCCACCGACTCGAACGCGCCGTTGGTGTCGTTCGTGTAGCGCGGGATCGCTCCGTCGTCCTCGGGCTGCACGTTCGGCGTGCCCGCGGGCTTCGTCTTCGCGCCGCGGCTGCCGAGGAAGCTCTCGTCGGACGGCGACAGCGCACCGGTGGCGGGGTCGTAGTCCTGGATCGCGGGCGCTCCGGAGTAGTCGAAGTCGTCGGCGTAGAGCGTCGCGTCGGTCGTGACGCCGTTCACGGCTCCGGTCGCGTCGGTGTCGAGGACGTCGCGGCCGCCGCCCGGAGCGGTGTACTCCGGCGCGGTCGGGAGCTGCGATCCGTAGCCGTCCCGCGCGGTCAGCGACCCGTCGGCCGCCGCCGAAGCGTGGTCGAGCGTCGTCGCGGTCGCGGTCGACCAGGGCTTCACGGTCACCGTCCAGGTGCCGCCCGCGTCGGCGGCGAGCTCCTGCACAGGCACGACGTAGTTGGCGTCGTAGGCCTCGCCGGCGTCGGCCGCACGGGTCTCCCAGACCTCCATCGTCGCGTCCGACCCGAGCTGCAGACCGCTCGCGGTGATCGAGTACGTCTTCGGGAACGGGCTGTCGTTGACCATCACGGTCGAGAAGTCCGACCCGTCGGGAGCGGCGAGCGTCGTGTACGAGGACGCTCCGGTCGAGGCGCCGCTGGGCGGGTTGCCGCCGCCGAGGGCGCTGCCGGAGGCCTGCGGGATCCCGCGCCAGATGCCGGCGGTGTTGTCCTCGTTCTCCCAGCCGAGCTCGGCGAACTGCGTGTACTGCTCGACAGCGGCGAGTCCGCCGTCGTAGTAGAGCCAGCCCGACCACGGGTCGCGGGCGCTGACGAGCTCCTTCGAGGAGTACTGGAAGCCGTCGTAGAACGAGCCGATCGCGGGCTGGAAGATGTTGAGCGTCCGCAGCGACTTGGCGAAGCCCGAAGTGACCCAGTTGCTCATCTCGAGCGGGCCGTTCGCCCCGCCCATGCCGGTGCCCGTGCCGCCCTGGCCGTCGGCGTTGGTGTTGTTCGGGCGGTCGGCCGAGTTCGAGAACGTGGCCTGACCCTCCGAGTTCCAGATCTCCTTGTCGTACGTCTGCGCGAACTTCTTCAGGTTCCCGTTGGCGTCGTCGGCGGTGGAGTAGTGGAACCCGACGACGTCGACGGCGTCGCGGAGGGAGGAGTCGGTCGGCGAGTTGAGCGCGTCGCCGAACGACGTCGGCGGGGTGCCGACGGTGTCGGCCGCGACCGTCCTGATCGAGCGGTAGAGGTCCTTCTCGGTCTCGGAGGCGAATCCGCTGCTCGGGTCGCCGGCGCTCGCGCTCACGTAGCCCGTGCTGTCGCCGCGGAGCCAGCCCGAGAACGTCTTGTAGAGGTTCAGGTTCGGATTCGTGGTCTCGTTCGTGTCCGGGTTGATCGAGTCGACCATGACCCCGTACTCGCGGTACGCGGCGAGGACCGAGTTCTTGAACCAGACGTACTGGTCGGCGTCGCTCGTCACCCACGTCGGGCGGCTCCAGCGCAGCAGGCTGACGTGCACGTCGCCCTCCGCGACCTTCTGCGCGTCGGCGGCGAGCTGGAAGCCGGGCTCGCGGAGCACGTTCGGGTACTCGTCGCGCGAGCGCATCGTGGAGGGATTGGGCCCGGTCGAGGTGTTGCGGTCGTTGCCCATCTCGATCTTGACCGTGGTCATGATCGGGTGCGCGCCGCCGAAGAGCGTCTCGAGCAGCTCCCAGTACTTCTCGGGGTGCTGCGACTTGTAGTCCAGCAGCAGCGCGCTGGTCGAGTTCGCCGAGAGGATCCCGAAGCCCTTGAAGGTCAGGGCGTTGCGGCTCTGGGCGGCGGCCGCGACGTCGGCGCCGGTGACCGAGACGGCCTGGACGGTGGGAGCCGCCTCGGCCGACGGAGCGGGGACGACGGCGGTGCCGAGGAGCGCGCCGAGCGCTCCGAGCGCGAGCAGTCGACGTCCACCCCCTCGGTGTCGGCGCGACGCGCGGGCGTCGCGGCCGGGTGAACGGTCCGGGCGGGGGAGGATCGACATCTCGGGGCCTCGTCTTTGAGTAGGAGAATGGTTCTGATCACTTCTGGCGTGTAGTGCGCACCTAGCGACAGCGATGTCGCGAAGTGATCCACAGCGAACCTATCGAGGGGGCGGCGTGGAGGCAATGGATCCGCGGAATCCGACGGGCAGCGGGGCGGAAGCGCCTCGCCGGTCGCTCGCCGTTTCGATCACAAACGATCATCGACTGGCGGAACGGGTGCGGCGGACTCGCGTCGAGAACCGTCGACCGCTGTTCGCGATCCCGTCATTGACCGCACCCTCGCACCCTGTTAGCTTCTGTAACACTTAACAAGTTCGTTCAGACAGACGGAGAAGTCATGGCCTCGTCCTCGACCGCCGCGGAGCTCATCGCCCGCTCCAACCGCCTCGGCGCCGATCCGAAGAACACGAACTACGCGGGGGGCAACACCTCGGCGAAGGGCGTCGAGACCGACCCCGTCACGGGCGAGCCCGTCGAGCTGCTCTGGGTCAAGGGCTCCGGAGGAGACCTCGGCACGCTGAAGGAGTCCGGCCTCGCGGTCCTCCGCCTCGACCGCCTCCGCGCGCTCGTGAACGTCTACCCCGGCCTCGACCGCGAGGACGAGATGGTCGCCGCGTTCGACTACACGCTGCACGGCAAGGGCGGCGCCGCCCCCTCGATCGACACCGCCATGCACGGCCTCGTCGACGCCGCGCACGTCGACCACCTGCACCCCGACTCCGGCATCGCCTTCGCGACCGCGGCCGACGGCGAGACGCTCACCGCCGAGGCCTTCGGCGGCACCGTCGCCTGGGTCCCGTGGCGCCGCCCCGGCTTCCAGCTCGGCCTCGACATCGCCGCCATCAAGGACGCGAACCCCGGAGTGATCGGCGCGATCCTCGGCGGCCACGGCATCACGGCGTGGGGCGACACGAGCGAGGAGGCGGAGGCGAACTCGCTCCGCATCATCGAGACCGCGGCCGCCTACATCGCCGAGCACGGCGCTCCGGAGCCCTTCGGCCCCGCCCTCGAGGCTACGCCGCGCTGCCCGAGGAGGAGCGCCGCGCCAAGGCCGCTGCCCTCGCCCCGCACCTGCGCGCGATCGCCTCGCACGACAGCCCCCGGGTCGGCCACTTCACCGACTCCCCCGAGGTCCTCGACTTCCTCGCGAGCACCGAGCACCCGCGCCTGGCCGCGCTGGGCACCTCCTGCCCCGACCACTTCCTCCGCACCAAGGTGAAGCCGCTGCTCGTCGACCTGCCGTCGACCGCCTCCGTCGACGAGATCCTCGAGCGCCTCCCCGCGCTGCACGAGGCGTACCGCGCCGACTACCAGGCCTACTACGACGCGCACGCGACGCCCGAGAGCCCCGCGATCCGCGGCGCGGACCCGCTGATCGTCCTCGTGCCCGGCGTCGGCATGTTCTCGTACGGAGCGAACAAGCAGACCGCCCGCGTGGCCGGCGAGTTCTACGTCAACGCGATCAACGTCATGCGCGGCGCCGAGGCCATCTCGACCTACGCGCCCATCGACGAGGCCGAGAAGTTCCGCATCGAGTACTGGGCGCTCGAGGAGGCGAAGCTGCAGCGGATGCCGAAGCCCAAGCCGCTCGCCTCCCGCATCGCGCTCGTGACCGGCGCCGCCTCCGGCATCGGCAAGGCCATCGCCACGCGCCTGGCCGCCGAGGGCGCCTGCGTCGTCATCGCCGACCTCGACCTCGCCAAGGCGCAGGCCGCCGCGGCCGAGCTCGGATCGACGGACGTCGCGATCGGACTCGCCGCGAACGTCTCGGACGAGGCCGCCGTGCAGGCCGCGATCGACGCCACCGTGCTCGCCTTCGGCGGGCTCGACCTGGTGGTCAACAACGCCGGACTCTCGCTCTCGAAGTCGCTCTTCGACACCACCGTCGCCGACTGGGACCTCCAGCACAACGTGATGGCCAAGGGCTCGTTCCTCGTCTCGAAGGCCGCGGCCCGCGTGCTCGTCGACCAGAAGCTCGGCGGCGACATCATCTACATCTCGTCGAAGAACTCGGTCTTCGCCGGCCCGAACAACATCGCGTACTCGGCCACCAAGGCCGACCAGGCCCACCAGGTGCGCCTGCTGGCCGCCGAGCTCGGCGAGCACGGCATCAAGGTGAACGGCATCAACCCCGACGGCGTCGTCCGCGGCTCCGGCATCTTCGCCTCGGGCTGGGGCGCCAACCGCGCCAAGACCTACGGCATCGAGGAGGAGGACCTGGGCAAGTTCTACGCCCAGCGCACGATCCTCAAGCGCGAGGTCGTCCCCGAGAACGTGGCCAACGCCGTGTTCGCGCTCTGCACGTCCGACTTCTCGCACACGACGGGGCTCCATGTTCCTGTCGACGCTGGAGTCGCGGCGGCGTTCCTCCGATGACCGCCACCGAAGGGCTCCAGCGATGAAGGCCGTCGCCGCCGTCGACCTCGGGGCGACCAGCGGACGCGTCATCCTCGGCTACGTCGGCCACGACGAGCTGCGGATGCGCCACGTCGCGCGGTTCCCGAACCAGCCGGTGCGCACGCACGAGGGCGACTCCTCCGCGCTGCACTGGAACATCCTGGAGCTCTACCGCTCGCTCACGGCGGGGCTGACGAACGCCCTCCGCGAGGAGCCGGAGGTCGTCTCGATCGGCGTCGACTCCTGGGCCGTGGACTACGCGCTGCTGCGCCAGGGGCGCATGCTCGGCGCTCCGTACCACTACCGCGACGAGCGGACGGCGCGCGGCGTGGCCGACGTGCACTCCCGCATCGGCGCGGAGGAGCTGTACCAGCGGAGCGGCCTGCAGCACCTGCCGTTCAACACGCTGTTCCAGCTCGCGGCCGAGCGCGACGTGCTCGCGCTCGCCGATCAGGCGCTGCTCGTGCCCGACCTGATCGGCTACTGGCTGACCGGAGTCGCGGCGACCGAGATCACGAACGCCTCGACCACGGGCCTGCTGAGCCCGCACACCCGCGCGTGGGACGACGACCTCCTCACGCGCCTCGACCTTCCGCGCGGGATCCTCGCGCCGCTGATCGAGCCGGGCTCCCGGCTCGGCTCGCTCCTGCCCTCCGTCGCCGCCGATCTCGCGCGCCGGAGAGCCTGGGCGTCGTCGCCGTCGGCTCCCACGACACGGCCTCGGCCGTCGTCGCGGTGCCCTCGACCGACGACAACGTGGCGTACATCTCGAGCGGAACCTGGTCGCTCGTCGGCGTCGAACTCGAGAAGCCGGTGGTCTCGCTGGAGGGTCGGGCCGCCAACTTCACCAACGAGGGCGGCGTCGACGGGCGCATCCGCTACCTGAAGAACGTCTCGGGTCTGTGGCTGCTGTCCGAATCCATCCGCACCTGGGAGAAGCAGTCGGGCGATCGCATCGAGCTGCCGCTCCTGCTCGCCGAGGCCGCCGCGATCCGCGGGCGCATCACCACGTTCGACGCGGCCGACGAGCGCTTCGTCGCCCCGGGCAACATCCCCGGCCGCATCGTGGAGTGGTGCGTCGAGAACGGCCTGGAGCAGCCGCGCACTCGGGCGGAGTTCGTGCGCTCGATCCTCGAGTCGCTCGCCGAGGCCTACGCCGTGACGCTCGAGCAGGCCTCGGCGCTCTCGGGCGTGCGGATCGACGCCGTTCACGTGGTCGGCGGAGGATCGCAGAACGAGCTGCTCTGCCAGCTGACCGCCGACCGCACGGGCCGCACCGTGCTCGCCGGCCCCGTCGAGGCCACGGCGATCGGCAACATCCTGGTGCAGGCGCGGGCGCAGGGCCTCGTCACGGGCTCACTGGAGTCGCTCCGCGCGATCGTGCGGACGGCGTTCCCGCCGGTGCGGTACACGCCCCGCACGCACTGAGGCGCCGGCGCACGCGGAAGCCGCGCCTTCGGATCACCTCCGGCTCGCAGGAACCCGTTCGGCTCGTCGGAGTCGGGGGATCCTGCGAGCCGAACCCGTTTCCGCGAGCGGGATCGAGCGGATCGACCACTCGTCGCGCACAGGCTCTTGCCAGGTACGCACCGGTCCCGCTACGGTCGACGGAGCCGAACCGATGAAAGGAGCCAGGCCATGACGCACGTCGCGCACTTCACCGCCGGCTTCTCCGGCGTCCACTCCGCCTGACCGGTCGAGCCTCCCGCTCGTCATCGCTCAGACGGTGACGACGCTCGAGAAGCTCCCGGTCCCGCGGATCCTCCGCGCGGATCGTCGTCCCGTCCCGGACCCTCGCGGGTCCCGCACCGCCTCCGCGGCGGTGCCTCCGCGCGCCCTCGAGCGCGCTCCTCCTCGCGCCCTCA
Source organism: Rathayibacter rhapontici (assembly GCF_001995175.1). GTDB lineage: Bacteria > Actinomycetota > Actinomycetes > Actinomycetales > Microbacteriaceae > Rathayibacter. Next base: position 4,260 of record NZ_MUKN01000008.1, on the reverse strand, counting down.
CGGCGCTCTCCGGCGCGCCCGCGCGCCTGCACGACAAGGACATCCTCATGAACACCGCACTCGGGGCGACCCGGTACGCCCCTCCCCCTCCCCGCCGCCTCACCGGCCCGCTCGACCGCCTCGCCCTGCGGGTCGGAGTCGCGCTCGTCGCGTGGAGCCGACGGGAGCGCCGCCTCCCCCTCCGCCACGCCGACGTCGTCGCCCTCCGCCGCGAGCGCGCCGACCTCCTCGAGCGCGAGCGCCGGCAGCAGCTCCTCCGCCTCCCCCGCTGACCGCCGCCCGGCGCACGCGGATCTCGAGACGCCCGCTCCGCGGACTACTCGATCAGCAGAGGACGTCCCTCGCTGGTCGAGCAGCCCCGCAGGGGCGTATCGAGACCCACGACGCCCGGGACAGCTCCCTCGCCCGCCGCTCACCTGTGGTCAGCGACCGGACAGCCGCAGCCCGACGAGCACGAGCCCCGCCGCCACAGCGGCAGCGCCGAACGCGAGCATCGCGGCGCTCCCCACCGAGCCGAGCGTGAGCGACGCCACGACGATCAGCACCGCGCCGACGACCAGCAGGGCCGCGGTGTACGCGGGGAGGAGGGTCCGATCATTCATACTCGGAGGCTAGTTGCCTGCCGCAAGCACACCAGCGCCGCAACGCTCCGCCTCACCTCTGCCGCCGCGGTGCACATCGCGCCGACTCTCTACGACTTTCTCCTGCTCTCTAGCGTTTTCTTTAGACAGCGCTAGATTGTGCTAGATGGAACCGGCACTCAATCCCTATGCACCCGGATCCGGCTTGCAACCGCCCGCCCTCGTCGGACGCGAGACCGAGATCGATGCTTTCGATCTGCTGATCGCCCGCTCGCGAGCAGGTCGGCACAGCCGCGGCCTCGTCTTGCACGGCCTCAGAGGCGTGGGGAAGACGGTGCTGCTCAACACCTTCCGCTCGCAGGCCGAGCGCGCCGAATGGCTGCTGGTCGACATCGAGGCGCACGCGTCGGAATCCGGCAGGGAAGCCGCGCGGCGCACTCTCGGACGCGAGATCTCGCTCGCCGCGCGCCGCCTGTACCGAGGTCGCGGAATGAGCGAGGCTGTCCATCACGCCCTCGGCACGATCCGGTCCTTCAGCGCTCGACTCGGGGACATCGGCTTCGAGGTCGGAGTCGAACCCGCGAAGGGCCGCGCCGACTCGGGCCGGATCGATGTGGACCTCCTCGAACTCGTCGAAGATCTGGTGCCGGCGCTGCACGAGCGCCAGATCGCCTTCGGACTGTTCATCGACGAGATGCAGGATCTCGACGACGAGCTGATGACGGCGATCGTCGCCGTTCAGCACCGCGCGGGACAACGGGAGTGGCCGTTCTACGTCACGGGCGCGGGACTTCCGACCCTCCCTTCCACGCTCAGCGCCGCCCGCTCGTACGCCGAGCGACTGTTCAACTACCGCGAGATCGGCCCGCTGAACGACACCGCGGCGAGACGAGCGCTCGTGGACCCCGCTCGGGTGCTCGGCGCCGCGTACGACGAGGAGGCGGCGGATCTGCTCGTCGCTTCGTCCCGCGGGTACCCGTACTTCCTGCAGACCTACGGGCAGGCCGCCTGGGATCTCGGGATCGGGCGCAGGATCACTCTGGACGACGCTCGCGGAGCGCTGGCGCGAGGGAATGAGGACCTCGACATGGGCTTCTTCCCGGCACGGTGGGACCGTGCCACTCCTGCCGAGCGGAACTATCTCGCCGCTATGGCGATCGACGCGGGGGCTCCCTCATCGACATCGCTGCTGGCGGAACGACTCGGCGCGAAGCCCAGCCGGGTCAGCCCGACGCGTCAGTCCCTCATCGAGAAGGGCATCATCTACGCGCCGGACCGAGGACTGGTCGCCTTCACAGTCCCTGTGATGGACGAGTTCGTCCGTCGCCGCCAGCAGGGCTAGCCGCTCGCATGCTGCTCAGTCCGCGTGGTCGGCGGAGATCGGAGTCGCGCGGATACCGTGGAGCATGCTCCCGGCTCCGACAGATCGACTGCGCTTCCGCGAGATGCGCCTCGAGGACCTCGACGACCTGGCCTCCCTCCTCGGCGATCCGGACGTGATGACGTACTACCCGGCACCGAAGACCCGCGACGGCGCCCAGGAGTGGATCGCCTGGAACGTCCGCAACTACGCGGAGCACGGGTTCGGCCTGTGGATCGTGGAGACCCGCGACGGGGAGTTCGTCGGCGACTGCGGCCTCACCTGGCAGGACGTGAACGGGACGCCGGAGCTCGAGGTCGGCTACCACGTGCGCACCGCCCTGCAGGGTCGAGGACTGGCGTCGGAGGCGGCGGCCGCGTGCCGCGATCTCGCGCGGGACGGCATCGGGGCCGAGACCCTGGTGGCGATCCTCCATCCCGACAACGCCGCGTCCGAGCGGGTCGCCCGGAGGATCGGCATGCAGCGCGTCGCCGACGACCTCGGCGGGACCCTCCCCGTGCGCACCGTGATGAGCATGCGACTGCGCTGATCCGACCGAGCGGGCGCCCCTCGGACACTCGCTGAACGGCCTGCGCAGGTCGTCGCCCGCTCCTCCACTGACCCCCCTTGAGGGTGACCGGGCGGCGCTGCACCCCGCCGTGGCGGGCGAGGCCTCCGCCCGGGCATGCGAGGCGGACCGCATCTCGTGGAAGGATCCCTCTCAGGGGGCTGCTGACCGGCTCACCGCTCGGTCTGACGGAAGGACCACGGGACCCGCCTTGCTCGACGCCACGACCCTCCGAGTCGCCTTCGGGGTCACCACGCTCACGCTGTTCCTCCTGTTCGCCTTCGTCACGTTCCGCACGACCCGCTCCGCGTTCAGCTTCTGGTGGTGCGCCGCGCTCGCCCTCTTCATGGCCGGCTCGCTCGCCTACCTCCGCGACTTCACTCCGGATCAGGTGTGGGCGAATCCGCTGGGCAACGGACTGATCGTGGCCGGCGCCGCGTGCGTGTGGATGGGCAGTCGCTCGCTGCGCGGCAGGCCCACCCCGTGGTGGCTCGTCGTCGGCCCCGCCGCGCTGGTCACGGCCGTGTCGAGCGCCGATTCACCGGCCGTGAACGACTGGTCCGGCGGTCCGCTCTACCTCGCTCTGATGGCCTCGCTCATCGGGCTCTCGACCCGCGAGATCGCGCTGCTCGACGCCGGGCACTCGCGCACCCGTTGGCCGCTGCTGCTGTCGTCCGCAGCCCTCGCGGCGTACTACGCGGTGCGGCTCGTCGCGTTCCTCGCGGCCGGACCGCGGAGCGACGTGTTCACCACCTGGTTCGGCACGCCGTCGACCACCCTGATCACGCTGATCCTCCTCGTCGTGGTGTCGTTCAGCATGGCGTCGCTCAGCGGCGAGCAGGTCGCGAAGATGCTCTCGGCCCGGGCGGCCCGCTCGCGCCAGGAGCTCGCCGACGGAGGAGGGGTGCAGCGCCGCCTGCAGCCCAAGTCCGTCCCCGACCTCCCCGGGTACGAGGTCGCCGGCGCCTGCGTGCCCAGCGGAGCGGTCAGCGGCGACTTCTTCGACTGGCAGCGCACCGAGGACGGTCTCGTGGTGACGCTGGCCGACGTGATGGGCAAGGGCGTCGGAGCCGCGATGATCGCCGCCACCGTGCGCGCGTCGCTCCGCGTCGCCCTCCCCACGCACGACCCCGGCCGCACGCTGGCCGCGGTCGACCGGGCCGTCGAGGCGGACCTCGAGGCGAACGAGGCGTTCGTCACCCTCCTGCACCTGCGGCTCGACGCGGCCAGCGGGGCGATCGAGTCGGTCGACGCCGGTCACGGGCTGGGCATCGTCTGCCGGGCCGACGGCTCCCGCGAGCGGATCCCCTCGCACAACCTGCCCCTCGGCGCGCTCGGGACGCAGGAGTGGCGCACCAGCAGCATCCGCCTCGATCCCGGCGACCTCCTGCTCGTCTGCAGCGACGGAGTGCTCGACCTCTTCGACGGGACCCTGGACTCGCTGAGCCGCGTGGCCGACACCGCGACGGCGGGCGAGCCGAGCGCCGCTGCCGCCGTGGCGCGCGTCACGCGCCTGGCCGCCGACGGCCTGCCGCCCGACGACGTGACCGTGGTCGCGATCCGCCGCACCGCGGACTGACCCGGAGCGGCGCATCGCCCGCGCGAGCCGCCGCGCACCGGGCTGCGACATCCGTCCGGAGCCCGCCCCGCGCCCACTCACGACGGCCGACGCCCGCGAGACGACCCGAACCCAGGGTCCGGCGACGCGACTGACGCCCGCTCGGTGTCCAGCTCGCGGCGCCGACGCCCGC
>NZ_MUKN01000007.1 GCF_001995175.1 Rathayibacter rhapontici | reverse complement strand
AGCGCTCTCCGCGTCCGCCGCGGGGGGCGGAGCCGGTGCCGTCGGTGCGGGCCGCGCGCTTGCGCTGCGCGTTCGCGCCCTGCGAGCGTCCGCCCTGCGACTGCCCGCGGGCGGGCTCGACGACGGCCGAGGGGGTCACGTACGCCGCGACGTCCCCGACGAGCTTCGCGACGGCGGCCGAGTCGGCCGTGACCTGCTGGGGCTGGACCTGGATGGCGGCCTTGCGCAGGAGCGTCTTCACGTCGCCGCGCTGCGTGGGCAGCACGACGGTGACGACGTCGCCCTCCGAGCCGGCGCGGGCGGTGCGGCCCGAGCGGTGCAGGTACGCCTTGTGCTCCATGGGCGGGTCGACGTGGATGACGAGCTCGACGTCGTCGACGTGGACGCCGCGGGCGGCGACGTCGGTCGCGACGAGCACCTTCACGTCGCCGGCGCCGAACGCCGCGAGGTTGCGGTCGCGGGCGACCTGCGAGAGGTTGCCGTGCAGGTCGACGGCGGGGATGCCCTGGCCGGTGAGCTGCTTGGCGAGCTTCTTCGCGTGGTGCTTGGTGCGCATGAAGAGGATGCGGCGGCCGGTGCCCGACGCGAGGGTCTTCACGAGGGCGTTCTTGGAGTCGAGGCCGTCGACCTCGAAGACGTGGTGGGTCATCAGGGCGACGGGCGAGTTCGCCTCGTCGACCGAGTGGAGCACCTCGTTCTGCAGGTACTTCTTGACGAGCTTGTCCACGCCGTTGTCGAGCGTGGCCGAGAACAGCAGGCGCTGGCCGCCGCGCGGCGTCTTGTCGAGGATGCGCGTGACGACGGGCAGGAAGCCCAGGTCGGCCATGTGGTCGGCCTCGTCGAGCACGGTGATCTCGACGGCGTCGAGGTTGACGAAGCCCTGCTTCATCAGGTCCTCGAGGCGGCCGGGGCAGGCCACGACGATGTCGACGCCCTGCTTGAGGGCCGCGACCTGGCGCTGCTGCGAGACGCCGCCGAAGATCGTCGTGGTGACGATGCCGTAGCGTCGGCGAGGGGCTGCATCGCCGCGGTGATCTGGGTGGCGAGCTCGCGGGTCGGCGCGAGGACGAGTCCGAGCGGGCGTCCCGGGCGGCGGCGGCCACCGGCGAGCGAGCCGCCGAGGCGGGCGATCATCGGGATCGAGAAGGCGAGGGTCTTGCCGGAGCCGGTCTTGCCGCGTCCGAGGACGTCGCGGCGTTCAGGGTGTCGGGCAGCGTGTCGACCTGGATCGGGAACGGCTCGGTGATGCCGTTCGCGGTCAGGGCCGAGACGAGGGGAGCGGGGACGCCGAGAGCGGCGAAGGTGGGGATGGACGACATGGATGGTGCCTTTCGGGGCATCATGCCGATCCGACAGCGCAGGCCTGTGGCCGGGCGCGGGTGATCGGCTTTCGGGCGAAGGTGACGGTGGTCACATCCGTTCGCCGTACGAAGCTGTGCGCGCGGCCGGAGGCCTCATGCACGGTGCGCCAGATGGTCGGGACGGAGTCCTCGACGGTCAGAGTCCTCAGGGGACAAGGGGCGTTCTACGACGCGGGGGAGCGCAGACTTCGCGCTCGCACCCCACCACCCTAGCGGACTCCGGTCCTTCGTCGCATCGGAGCCCGCGGTCCGGGCGCGGCTCAGCCCTTGTAGCGCTCGCCCACCGGCACCTCGACGCCGAGCGTGTTGCCGGCCTGTGCGAGGGGGCACGCCCACGCCGGGTCGTACGCGCAGGACGGGTTGTAGGCGAAGTTGAAGTCGAGCACCAGGGTCGACGGGGCGCTCCCGGGGCCGAGGTCGGCGCCCTTGACGGTGTCGAGCAGGTAGCGCCCGCCGCCGTAGGTCCCGCCGGGGGTCCCGGCGAGGGCGTCCTTGACCGGCAGGAAGAGCCCGCCGCCGTAGGAGCCGAGCCGCCAGACGTCGAGCGTCCCGGCGCGGGGGATCGCGACGGTGCCGACCAGCTCGAACGGCACGGTCCCGTCCGTCCCGGTCTCCACGTCCATCCGTCGCGGCTCCTCGGCGGGGGCGACCTCGACCTCGAACCGCCACGAGGCGTCGTAGGGCGCGATCGCGAGGGAGCGGAAGTGCGCCCGGTCCGCCGGCAGCAGCGGAGTGGAGGGGTGTCGGGCGAAGAGCGCGTTGCGTCCGCGGATCCACGACGCGTGCGCCGCGAGCAGGTCCACGTTCGAGAGGCGGCGGACCTCGGCGTACAGGGCGTGCACGTGGCGGCGCCAGTCGGCGACCTCGATGGCCGACGCGAGTCGGCGGCGGGGCGAGACCTCGCCCGACCCGTCGTCCTCGTCCTCCGACGAGGGCCACTGGAAGCGGATCAGCTCGGCGCGCGAGAGCTCCGTCTCCTCCTCGGCGGTGCCGTCGGGGCTCACTCCGCCGCCTCCCCGCGGGGGCGCGCATCGGCGCCGACGTCGTGACGCCAGCTGGGCGCCAGCGAGCGGATGCGGATCCCGCGCCACTGCCAGAACGCCCACATCGACGGCCACAGCGCGGGCGAGGCGAGCCCCGCACTGAACTCGAGCCGGTCGCGGAAGAGCGTGCGCCCGTCCGGGAGCGGAGCGACCGCCATCCGGTGGTCCCACGCGGTGATCAGCCGCAGGGCGCCCGAGAGCGGAGCGCCGCTGTCGCGCAGGATCCGCACGTCCGGCATCGACGGCACGCGCCGGTACGAGAGGTCGATCTCCTGCGCGCCCATCGGCACGATCCCGAGGGCGTCCATCGCGACGTCGTGCGGGCCCAGCCCCCACGTCGGCCGGAAGCCGCCCTCGTCCAGCGACGCGGCGGTCAGGAGGGGGGACATCACCTCGCGGAACACGGCCGGGCTCTGCAGAGCGCGCCAGGCGGAGTCCACGTCGGTGTCGAGCACGTGCTTCAGCATCACCTTCACGACGTCCATCCTCCTCCGCGCGGCCCTCCGGCGTCACCGGGTGCGCGGGAGCGCTCGGCCGTGTATGCGCCCGGTACCGTGTCAGGGTGAACGCCGCGTCCTCCGCCCACGACCAGTCGACCTACCAGATCCGCTTCGACTGGGGCCCGCGGGCACTGCGGGTCCTCGCTCCCGCGCACATCACGGTCGTCGTCGACGCGCTGCCCGGCGGCCGGGAGCTGCCCCTGCACGGCGTCGAGGGCCGCGTCGTGCGGGCCGGGCTCGCCGACCGCACCGCGGTCGCGGCGTGGATCCTCGAGCGCCAGCACGAGAACGGCGGGCGCACGAGCGTCAACGTCGTCGCCGCGGGCGACGTCGACGAGGACGGATCCGCGCGCTTCGCCCTCGAGGACCAGCTCGCCGCAGGGGCGCTCATCGACGCCCTCATCGCCCTCGGCATCGATCACACGTCGCCCGACGCGGCGGTCGCGTCCGCCTCGTTCGCCGGCCTCCGCCGCGCCTGCGGCCACCTCCTCTCGGCGTCGCCGTCGGGCCGGGCGCTGAAGGAGTCGGGGCGGGCCGACGAGGTCGCCGCCGCGGCCCGCCTCGACTCGGTCGCCGACGTCACCGTCCTGCGCTGAGGGCCCCTCGACCGCCGGGCCCGGAGCGGCGTAGCGTTCGCAGGGAGCGCCTCCGCTCGCACCGCGCACGCGACCGAACCCGAAAGCTGGCCCGCATGAAAGCCGTCCTCCACGACGTCGTCCTCGCCGACGCCCCCGACTCCGACCTCATCTCGATCGAGGGCAACTGGTACTTCCCGCCCTCGAGCGTCGCGACCGAGCTGCTCGAGCCGAGCGACACCCCCTACACCTGCCCCTGGAAGGGCGAGTGCCAGTACTTCTCGGTGAAGTCCGACGACGGTCTGCTGAAGGACCGCGCCTGGTCCTACCCGACTCCCTACCCCACCGCGTTCGACCGCGTCGGCAAGGACTTCTCGGGCTACGTGGCGTTCTGGAAAGAGGTCCGGATCGTCGACTAGCGGCCGGCCGCGCGCGCCGCGCTCCGGCTGCGGTGCGCGCGGACCTTCGCCCTGTTGCCGCAGCGCTGCATCGAGCACCAGCGGCGCGTGCCCGCCCGCGAGGTGTCGAGGTAGAGCATCCGGCAGTCCTCGGCGTCGCAGCGGCGGAGCGGCCCGAGCCCCGGCCGCCCAGCAGCTCGACCCCCTCCCGCGCGATCGTCGAGAGGGCCTGGCGCGCCGCGGCGGTGGTCCGGCCGGCCTGCCGCGATCCGCCCGACAGCATCGGCGGGATGTCCGGCATCGCCGCGAAGAGGTTGAGCACGTCGATGTCGCCCGGCTCCCCGGAGCCGCCCTGCTCGGCGGCCTCCGCCAGACGCGCGATCGCGTCCCGCAGCATCAGAGCGTCGGCCAGGTTCGCCTCGCGCGCGCCGTCGCCCACCGCGTCGAACCGCTCGGCGAGCCAGGTGCCGAGGGCGTCGTCCGTGGGCAGCCGCTCACCCGGGGCGCCGCGCATCGACCCCGTGAAGGCGAAGTCGAGCGCGAGGCTGCCGGAGTCGAACCACCAGCGCCGGCCGTCCGCCTCCTCGAGCCACTGCCCGGTGCTGGGCGCGCGACCGCGGATCGCTCGCGGCTCCCCGGTCGCGCTCACGCCGCCGGGACCGGGCGCGACGCCACTGGATGGCGTTCGCCGCCTCGAAGCGCCGGGCGCAGCGTCCGCAGGCCAGGGGGCGGGAGGGGCGGCGGTGCCGGTAGAAGAGGTGCCCGCCGGGGCAGGTGCCCACCCACGGCGCCAGCTCGTCGGCGGTCGGATTGCTGTGCGTGCGCGAGCCGGTGTAGCCCAGGCGTGCGGCGATCCCGCGCCACACCGCCCCGTGCCCGGCGGTCGGGCCGGCGAGGGCGTGCGCGACCTCGTGCAGGAGGGTCTGCCGCACCTCCTCGTCGCTCCAGCGGGCGGCGAGGTGACGCGAGAGCGTGATGCGCCGATCACTCCAGTGGCAGGCGCCGCCGCGCGTGCGCGCGTGGTCGAAGCCGAAGCTCCAGGAGTCGTCGAGGTGCTCCCCGAGGAGCTCCTCGGCCCAGGCCCTGACCTGCTCCAGCTCGGCCACGCGTCCGCCGTCCCGTCGGGGAGCCGTCAGGCCTCGTCGGCGCTCTCGGCGCCGTCGGAGTCGTCGGTCGCCGCGGCGTCCTGAGCGCCGTCCGCGCGGCGTCGCCCGCGGACGGAGCCCTCGGTCCGCTCGCGCGTCGAGCCGCCCTGGAACTCGGTCGCGGACGCGAGACCCACTCGAGCGATCTCGAGCTCCTCCTCCGGGACGCCCACGCGCTCGCCGAGCACGGTCGCGGCGTCGAAGTCGCGGGCGGCGCGGCCGTACTCGCCGAGCTCGAAGGACGCGAGGCCCCGGTGCTTGAGGGCGAAGGAGTGCTCGAGGTGCCACTCGTGGGTGCGCGCCTCCTCGACGCACAGCGCGAGCTCCGAGAGCGCCTCGTCCGGGCGTCCGCGCAGCTGCATGAGCCGTGCTCGGCGCACGCGAGCGGTCAGGAGCTCGGCGCGGTCGCCCGAGAAGCGGGTGCGGCGGACGGCCTCGTTGGCGAGGTCCCAGGCTTCGTCGAGCCGGCCGAGCAGGCGCAGCAGCTCGGCCTTCTCGGTGAGGGCGGCGAGGGAGCGCAGCGCGCCGATCTCCTCGAGGCGCTCCTGGGCGGCGTCGACGTCGATCTCCTCGCGGAGCGTCGCGGGATCGTGGCGGATGATGATGCTCAGAGCAGTGCTTCCTCGTGGGGTGCGGATCCGGTGCGTCGCGGGTCGTGTGCGACGAGCGGGAGGCCGCTCGGGCCGGCCCAGTTTACGGGGCGGAGCGCACGGCTCTCCTCCGGACGCGCCCATCCGAGGACGGTCAGCCGCGCCGCACCTGGAAGATGCTGCGCGCTGGCAGCGGCGACGGCGTGGCCGTGTCGTCCGTGACGGGCGAGGCTCCTGCGACGAAGTTGTCGAGCTCGCGGCCCTGCACGAGCTTCGCGGGCGCGGGGTCGGAGGCGAGTCGGCGGGGCAGTCCGTCGACCGGCAGCGGCGAGCCGGAGGCGAGCATCACCACGTTCCCGAACCGCTTCGCCTTGAGCATCTGCGTGTCGGTCATGATCGCGGTGTGAGCGAAGACGGAGGAGAGGGTCGCCGCCTGCGCGCGGGCGAAGGCGAGCGCCCCGCCGTCGGCCACGTTGACCGCCACGACGCCGCCGGGCGCGAGCAGCGGGGCGATCGCGGAGTAGAACTGCGTGCTCGTCACGTGCGCCGGGGTCCTGGCCCCCGAGAAGACGTCGACCACGACGACGTCGATGCTGCCGAGGAGTCCGGGCGGGAGCTTGCCGAGCACCTCGCGGGCGTCGCCCTGGCGGATGCGGATCTGGGCTCCCCGGGGCAGCGGCAGCGCCTCCCGCACCAGCTCGACGAGCGCGCCCTCGATCTCGACGACCTGCTGGCGGGAGCCGGGCCGGGTCGCGGCGACGTAGCGGGGGAGCGTGAGCGCCCCGGCGCCCAGGTGCAGCGCGGTGACGGCCTCGCCCTCGGGGGCGAGCAGGTCGATCGCGTGGCCGATGCGGCGCACGTACTCGAAGGACAGGTGCGTCGGGTCGGCCAGGTCGACGTGCGACTGCGGTGTGCCGTCGACCACGAGCGTCGCGGCGTCGGGGGAGTGCCGGTCGGGCTCGATCCGCGCCAGGTAGCCGCTGGAGAGCACGGCGCGAGGGTGCTCGGAGTCGTCGCCGCGTCGGCGTCCGGTTCGTTCCTGCATCCCCTCAGTCTGAGGGACGCGGGCGGTCGGGGGGACGCGGCAAGGGGCGGCACCCGACCGGGGGCCTCCGCGGGCCGTATACCGGACCCCGCGACACGACGCAAGGATCTGCACTTGCGCGGCGTGGCGCGATGCATCTATATTTGTACTTTGCGCTCCCGAGTACCCACGCCCTCATATTGCGGTCGGCAGGTCACCGGAACCCGGCATCAGATGGTGGATGCCGATGCCACACTCTAGCCCTCACCCCGAAGACCGCGTCGAAACGGTCCCTGCGGCGTGTGGAGGGCGGGTGTCGGCCCGCCCGGCGGGAGCCCACTCCACACATCCCACAGATTGAGACCCGCGAGGGTCTACGGAGGTTCCTTCCTTGGCTGCTGCGCCCAACGCAACCACCACCTCACCCAAGAACGGACGCGCCGCATCGCGTCTCTCGTTCGCCAAGATCAGCGACACCCTGACGGTTCCGGATCTGCTCGCACTGCAGACCGAGAGCTTCGACTGGCTCGTCGGCTCGGAGGCGTGGAAGACCCGCGTCGCCGAGGCGAAGGCCGCCGGCCGGGAGGACCTCCCCGCCAACTCCGGTCTGGACGAGATCTTCGAGGAGATCTCCCCGATCGAGGACCTCAGCGAGACGATGCAGCTGAGCTTCACGAACCCGTACCTCGAGCCCGAGAAGTACACGATCGAGGAGTGCAAGGAGCGCGGCAAGACCTACGCCGCTCCTCTGTACGTCGAGGCCGAGTTCATGAACCACCTCACGGGCGAGATCAAGACCCAGACGGTCTTCATGGGCGACTTCCCGCTCATGACCGAGAAGGGCACGTTCATCATCAACGGCACCGAGCGTGTCGTCGTGTCCCAGCTCGTCCGCTCGCCGGGCGTGTACTTCGAGCGCCAGCAGGAGAAGACGTCCGACAAGGACATCTACTCCGCCCGCGTCATCCCGAGCCGCGGTGCGTGGCTCGAGTTCGAGATCGACAAGCGCGACCAGGTCGGCGTGCGCATCGACCGCAAGCGCAAGCAGTCGGTCACCGTCTTCCTGAAGGCCCTCGGCCTCACCAGCGAGGAGATCCTCGAGCAGTTCGCCGGCTACGAGTCGATCGAGCTGACGCTCGAGAAGGACAACATCCTCACCAAGGAGGACGCTCTCCGCGACATCTACCGCAAGCTCCGTCCGGGCGAGCAGGTCGCCGCCGAGGCCGCCCGCGCGCTGCTGGACAACTTCTACTTCAACTCCAAGCGCTACGACCTCGCGAAGGTCGGCCGCTACAAGATCAACCGCAAGCTCGGCATCGACAAGGCGCTGTCCGACTCGGTCCTGACGGTCGAGGACATCATCGCGACCATCAAGTACCTGGTCGCGCTGCACGACGGCCGCACTACGCTGCCGGGCGTCCGCGAGGGCGCTCCGGTCGACCTGCGCCTGGACGTCGACGACATCGACCACTTCGGCAACCGCCGCATCCGAGCGGTCGGCGAGCTGATCCAGAACCAGGTCCGCACCGGCCTGTCCCGCATGGAGCGCGTCGTCCGCGAGCGCATGACCACGCAGGACATCGAGGCGATCACGCCGCAGACCCTGATCAACGTCCGCCCCGTCGTGGCCGCGATCAAGGAGTTCTTCGGGACGTCGCAGCTGTCGCAGTTCATGGACCAGAACAACCCGCTCGCGGGTCTGACCCACAAGCGCCGCCTGTCGGCGCTGGGCCCCGGCGGCCTCTCCCGTGAGCGCGCCGGCGTCGAGGTCCGCGACGTCCACCCGTCGCACTACGGCCGCATGTGCCCGATCGAGACCCCGGAAGGCCCGAACATCGGCCTGATCGGCTCGCTCGCGTCCTTCGCGCGCATCAACTCGTTCGGCTTCATCGAGACCCCGTACCGCAAGGTCGTCGCGGGTCGCGTCACCGAGCAGATCGACTACCTCACCGCGTCCGAGGAGGACGAGTACCTGGTCGCCCAGGCGAACGCCCCCCTCACCAAGGACTTCCACTTCGCCGAGGGCAAGGTCCTCGTCCGCCCCAAGGGCGGAGAGGTCGAGCTCGTCGACGCCGACCGCGTCGACTACATGGACGTCTCCCCGCGCCAGATGGTGTCGGTCGCGACCTCGCTGATCCCGTTCCTCGAGCACGACGACGCGAACCGCGCGCTCATGGGCGCGAACATGCAGCGCCAGGCCGTCCCGCTGCTGCGCAGCGAGTCGCCCGTGGTCGGAACCGGCATGGAGGGCTTCGCGGCCATCGACGCCGGCGACGTCATCACCGCCGACAAGGCGGGCGTGGTCCAGGAGGTCTCCGCCGACTCCGTCACCGTCCAGCTGGACGAGGGCGGCACGCAGACCTACTTCCTCCGCAAGTTCGACCGCTCCAACCAGGGCACCTCGTACAACAACCGCGTGGTCGTCTCGGCCGGCGAGCGCATCGAGGTCGGCGAGATCGTCGCCGACGGCCCCGCCACCGAGAACGGCGAGCTCGCGCTGGGCAAGAACCTGCTCGTCGCGTTCATGCCGTGGGAGGGTCACAACTTCGAGGACGCGATCATCCTCAGCCAGAACCTGGTGAAGGACGACGTCCTCTCCTCGATCCACATCGAGGAGTACGAGGTCGACGCCCGCGACACCAAGCTCGGCAAGGAGGAGATCACCCGCGACCTCCCCAACGTCAGCCCGGAGCTCCTGGCCGACCTGGACGAGCGCGGCATCATCCGCATCGGCGCCGAGGTCCGCCCCGGCGACATCCTCGTCGGCAAGGTCACGCCCAAGGGCGAGACCGAGCTCTCGGCCGAGGAGCGCCTGCTCCGCGCGATCTTCAACGAGAAGAGCCGCGAGGTCCGCGACACGTCGCTGAAGGTGCCCCACGGCGAGCAGGGCACGATCATCGGCGTCAAGGTGTTCGACGCGCAGGATGGCGACGACGAGCTCGGCTCGGGCGCAACCAGCGCGTGGTCGTCTACATCGCCCAGAAGCGCAAGATCACCGAGGGCGACAAGCTCGCCGGCCGCCACGGCAACAAGGGCGTCATCTCGAAGATCCTGCCCGTCGAGGACATGCCGTTCCTCGCCGACGGCACCCCGGTCGACATCGTCCTCAACCCGCTCGGCGTCCCCGGCCGCATGAACTTCGGCCAGGTCCTCGAGATCCACCTCGGGTGGATCGCGAAGCAGGGCTGGAAGGTCGACGGCGAGCCGGAGTGGGCCGCGCGCCTGCCCGAGCACGCCCGCGAGGCGGCGCCCGGCACCAAGGTCGCGACCCCCGTGTTCGACGGCGCGGCGGAGGAGGAGCTCGCAGGGCTCCTCGACTCCACCACCCCGACGCGCGACGGTGAGCGCCTGATCGGCTCGTCCGGCAAGACGCAGCTGTTCGACGGCCGCTCCGGGGAGCCCTTCCCGGACCCGGTCTCGGTCGGCTACATGTACATCCTGAAGCTGCACCACCTCGTCGACGACAAGATCCACGCGCGCTCGACGGGCCCGTACTCGATGATCACCCAGCAGCCGCTCGGTGGTAAGGCGCAGTTCGGTGGACAGCGCTTCGGCGAGATGGAGGTGTGGGCCCTCGAGGCCTACGGTGCCGCCTACGCGCTGCAGGAGCTCCTCACCATCAAGTCGGACGACATCCTCGGCCGCGTGAAGGTGTACGAGGCCATCGTCAAGGGTGAGAACATCCAGGAGCCGGGCATCCCCGAGTCCTTCAAGGTCCTCATCAAGGAGATGCAGTCGCTGTGCCTGAACGTCGAGGTCCTCTCGGCCGACGGCACCGCGGTCAGCCTGCGCGACACCGATGACGAGGTCTACCGCGCCGCGGAAGAGCTCGGCATCAACATCTCCTCCCGGTTCGAGTCGTCCTCCGTCGACGACATCTGATCCCGCGCCAGCATCTGACGACCTCCCGTCTCTGACGAGACACCTGTTTTCCGACAAGGAGAAAACATTGCTCGACGTAACCACTTTTGACGAGCTGCGCATCGGCCTCGCGACGGCCGATGACATCCGTCGCTGGTCGCACGGTGAAGTGAAGAAGCCCGAGACCATCAACTACCGCACCCTCAAGCCCGAGAAGGACGGCCTGTTCGGAGAGCAGATCTTCGGACCGTCCCGCGACTGGGAGTGCTCCTGCGGCAAGTACAAGCGAGTCCGCTTCAAGGGCATCGTCTGCGAGCGCTGCGGCGTCGAGGTCACCAAGTCCTCGGTCCGCCGCGAGCGGATGGGCCACATCGAGCTCGCCGCCCCCGTCACCCACATCTGGTACTTCAAGGGCGTCCCCTCGCGCCTCGGATACCTGCTGGACATGGCGCCGAAGGACCTCGAGAAGGTCATCTACTTCGCGGCGTACATGATCATCGACGTGGACGACGACGGCCGTCACGCCGACATGCCCGGCCTCGAGAACGAGCTCCGGCTCGAGATCAAGACCCTCTCCGACCAGCGCGACTCCCGCATCGCGGACCGCCTGGCCCGTCTCGAGACCGACCTCGCCGCCCTGGAGGCGGAGGGCGCGAAGAGCGACCAGAAGCGCCGCACCAAGGACGGCGCCGAGAAGGAGATGTCGCAGATCCGCAAGTCCTTCGACGAGGACATCGCGCGTCTCGAGAGCGTGTGGGAGCAGTTCCGCACCCTCAAGGTCGGCGACCTCAAGCCCGAGGACGCGGTCTTCAACGAGCTCGTCGACCGCTACGGCGTCTACTTCGAGGCCTACATGGGCGCCGAGGCGATCAAGAAGCGCCTCGAGCAGTTCGACCTCCAGGCCGAGGCCGAGACGCTGCACCTGCAGATCGCCGAGGGCAAGGGTCAGAAGAAGATCCGCGCCATCAAGCGCCTGCGCGTCGTCAACTCGTTCCTCGCGACCGGCAACTCGCCGGCCGCGATGGTGCTCGACGTCGTCCCGGTGATCCCGCCGGAGCTGCGCCCGATGGTGCAGCTCGACGGAGGCCGGTTCGCGACGAGCGACCTGAACGACCTCTACCGCCGCGTGATCAACCGCAACAACCGACTCCGCCGCCTGCTCGACCTCGGTGCCCCCGAGATCATCGTGAACAACGAGAAGCGCATGCTGCAGGAGGCCGTCGACGCACTGTTCGACAACGGCCGCCGCGGTCGCCCCGTCACCGGAACCGGCAACCGCGCCCTGAAGTCCCTGAGCGACATGCTCAAGGGAAAGCAGGGTCGCTTCCGCCAGAACCTGCTCGGCAAGCGCGTCGACTACTCGGGCCGCTCGGTGATCATCGTCGGACCGCAGCTCAAGCTTCACCAGTGCGGTCTGCCCAAGCAGATGGCGCTGGAGCTGTTCAAGCCGTTCGTCATCAAGCGCCTGATCGACCTGTCGCACGCGCAGAACATCAAGGCCGCCAAGCGCATGGTGGAGCGTTCGCGCCCCCAGGTGTGGGACGTGCTCGAGGAGATCATCCGCGAGCGCCCCGTCCTGCTCAACCGCGCGCCCACGCTGCACCGACTCGGCATCCAGGCCTTCGAGCCCCAGCTGGTCGAGGGCAAGGCGATCCAGCTGCACCCGCTCGTCTGCGCCGCGTTCAACGCGGACTTCGACGGCGACCAGATGGCCGTCCACCTGCCGCTGTCCGTCGAGGCCCAGGCCGAGGCGCGCATCCTGATGCTCGCGTCGAACAACATCCTCAAGCCCTCCGACGGCCGTCCGGTCACCCTGCCCACGCAGGACATGATCATCGGCCTCCACCACCTGACGACCATCCGCGAGGGTGCCGCCGGTGAGGGACGCGCGTTCTCCTCGGTCTCCGAGGCGATCCTCGCGAAGGACCAGGGCTCGCTGCACCTGAACTCGAAGGTGAAGATCCGCATGTCGGACGTCTTCTTCGCGCAGGGCACGGCACCCGAGGGCGTCGAGCTCGACGCGAACGGCAAGGTCACCGCGCCGATCCTGCTCGACACGACGCTCGGCCGCGCGCTCTTCAACGAGGCGCTGCCGGTCGACTACCCCTACTTCGAGCAGGTCGCCGACAAGACGACCATCTCCGGGATCGTCAACGACCTCGCGGAGCGCTACCCGAAGGTGGAGGTCGCCGCCTCGCTCGACCGCATCAAGGACGCCGGCTTCTACTGGGCCACCCGGTCCGGTGTGACCGTCGCCCTGTCGGACATCCTCACGCCCCCCTCCAAGCCCGAGATCATCGCGGGCTACGAGAAGAAGGCCGCGAAGGTCGAGACCGAGTACGACAAGGGTCTGACCACCCAGGCGGAGCGTCGCCAGGAGCTCGTGAAGATCTGGACCGAGGCGACCGACGAGGTCGCGAAGGCCATGCGCGCGAACTTCCCGACCGACAACACCATCAACCGGATGGTCACGTCCGGTGCCCGTGGTAACTGGCTGCAGGTCCGCAACATCGCGGGCATGCGAGGCCTGGTGAACAACCCGAAGGGCGAGATCATCGCCCGACCGATCATCTCCTCGTACCGCGAGGGACTGTCGGTCGCCGAGTACTTCATCGCCACGCACGGTGCCCGCAAGGGTCTGGCCGACACCGCGCTCCGCACCGCGGACTCGGGCTACCTGACGCGTCGACTCGTCGACGTCTCCCAGGACGTCATCATCCGCGAGGACGACTGCGGCACCACCAAGGGCCTCGAGCTGCCGATCATGCTCCAGGACGCCACCGGCGCCTGGTCGCAGGACTCCAACGTCGAGAACTCCGTCTACGCCCGCTCGCTCGCCACCCCGGCGACGAACGAGGCAGGCGAGGTCATCGCGGAGGCCGGCGAGGACGTCGGAGACGTCCTCATCGAGAAGCTGGTCGGAGCCGAGGTGCGCCACATCAAGGTGCGCTCGGTCCTGACCTGCGAGTCCGCCGTCGGCGTCTGCGCGGCCTGCTACGGCCGCTCGCTCGCCACCGGCAAGCTCGTCGACATCGGAGAGGCCGTCGGCATCATCGCGGCCCAGTCGATCGGCGAGCCCGGCACGCAGCTCACGATGCGCACCTTCCACACCGGTGGATCGGCCTCGGCCGACGACATCACGCAGGGTCTGCCCCGCGTGCAGGAGCTCTTCGAGGCCCGCACCCCCAAGGGCGCGTCGCCGATCGCGGAGGCCGCCGGTCGCATCACGATCGAGGACACCGACCGGGCCCGACGACTCATCCTCCAGCCGGACAACGGCGACGAGGCGGTCATCTACCCGGTGCTCAAGCGCTCGCAGCTCCTCGTCGAGGACGGCCAGTCGGTCGTGCTCGGTCAGCAGCTGCACGTCGGAACGGTCGACCCCAAGGAGGTCCTGCGCGTGCTGGGCGTCCGCGAGGTCCAGAAGCACCTGGTCGGCGGCGTCCAGGGCGTCTACCGCTCGCAGGGTGTGCCGATCCACGACAAGCACATCGAGGTCATCGTCCGTCAGATGCTCCGCAAGGTCACCGTGGTCGACCACGGCGACACGGATCTGCTGCCGGGCGAGCTCGTCGACCGCTCGCGCTACAGCGAGGTCAACCGTGCGGCTCTGACCGAGGGCAAGCGGACCGCGTCCGCCCGCCAGGAGGTCATGGGAATCACCAAGGCCTCGCTCGCGACCGAGTCGTGGCTGTCGGCCGCGTCCTTCCAGGAGACCACCCGCGTCCTGACGCAGGCGGCCATGGAGGGCAAGCGCGACCCGCTGCTGGGCCTGAAGGAGAACGTGATCATCGGAAAGCTGATCCCGGCCGGTACCGGTCTCCCGAAGTACCGCAACGTGTCCGTCGAGGCGACCGAGGAGGCGAAGGCCGAGCGGTACCCCAACCGCATCTTCGCCGACGACGCCGCGTTCAGCGACGCCGACCTGTCGTTCGTCGACTTCGACTCGTTCTCGAGTGACGGATACGAGCCCGGCAACTACAGCTGAGCCGTGACCGCGTGATCGAAGGCCCCGCCGGGTTCCCGGCGGGGCCTTCGTCGTCCCCGCAGGGCGTCCGCCACGCCGGATGCCCACCGCAAGGGGGGTGAGTGGTCGTCCGACAGGCCCCGCACGGCCCCCGAGTCGGTGATTGACTCGACAGACGTTCGACGGGGTGCCGCCCCGCGCCCGTCCGGTCGGGGTCGCAGCGGTGAGGATACGCGCGGATGAGAATCGTGGTCGTCGTGCTGACCGCCCTTCTCGTGGCGGTCGGTGCAGTCGTGCTGCCCGCAGGGCGCGCCGTCGCGGCGCAGTCCGCTCCGGCGTCGTGCGGGGTCGCGCAGCTCGCTCCCGTGCTGCAGGACGACGAGGTCGATGCGGCCCCCTCCCGCGCCCGCGTGCCGGTCGTCGTCGTGCACGGCTGGCTCGGCACCTCGACGCACGACGAGGCGCGCACCGGTGCCTTCTCGCACCTCGTCGACCTGGTCGCGGGCTCCGACTCGGCTCAGCCGGGCACCGACGCCGACCGAGCGGTCACCGGCGCCGATCAGCCGGGCACCGTCGCGGAGCGCTCCGTCATCGGCACCCTGCAGGACATCGAGGGCTCCGTCGTCTACACCTTCGACTACCGCGACCTGTCGGCGCGCTGGGTGACGGATCCGGGCATCAGCGACGCGCTCGCCTCCTCCCTCGCCTGCCTCGTCACCGCCACGGGCAACCGCGCGATCGTCGTGGCGCACTCGATGGGCGGCCTCGCCGCCCGGCAGGCGCTCAGCCAGGAGGTCGACGGCGTCAGCGTCGAGTCGCTGGTCTCGGACGTCATCACCTTCGGCACGCCGAACACGGGCTCGGACCTCGCCGCCCGTCTGGGCGAGGTGATCGAGTCGACCGGCTCCGTCAGCCCCGCGGTCGTGGCGGGGCTCGAGCCGCAGTCCCGGCTCGGGTTCTCGGCCCTCCTCGCGTCCTGCGGCGAGGCCGCGTCCGAGGACGCGGCGCGGGCGGGCGAGTGCACGGGGATGCCGATGATCGACGCCCTCTCGTCCCAGGCGGGCATCGCCATGCGCACGGGCTCGTCGGAGTTGAGCCGGCTCCCGCCCTGGCCGGCCGGAGTGCACGTCGTGGCTCTCGCGGGCGACATCCGGGTGACCCTGGTCTCCGTCCTCGGCGCGCGGACCCGCGACCTCGACCTGGGCGACGTGATCGTCGGCGCCCGGTCGGCCGAGGCGGGCGTCGACGAGTACGAGGTCTCGACCTGCCGCTACACCCTGATGTCGCTGCCGGACGTCCCGTCCGTCCTCGCGGAGCTCAGCCCGCTGGCCCGCGTCGGGGACGCGATGCGCCTCGCGTCCGTCGTGACGAGGATCGCCGCGAGCCCGTGTCATCACGCCTGGCTGATGCGCAACACGGCGCTGGCCGAGCGTGCCGGAGCGGAGGCGGCCGACGCCGTCGCCGCCACCCTCGCCCGCTCGCACGGCGACGTTCCAGCGCCCCCCGCTCCGGTCGAGCCGCCGCCGTCGGACGAACCACGACGTCGTCCCGCGCGCTGACGCCGGGCCACGGGGGTCCCCCACTACTCCGCGACATCATGTCCCGAAGTGGGTCCTTCCGGACGGATTGCGTTTACCCTGGGAGTGGCCGAGGGGGACGGCCGTCAGGGGGACAGGCAGCGCGGCCCGCCCGGCTCACGGTCGGCAGCGGGCCGCGCCCGTCCTCGGCGCTCCTCCGTCACGCGCTACGCTCCCAGCACCGGGGGCCGACGACGGCGCCTCCGCCTTCCCGCCGGAGGCCGCATGAGCCAGAACACCGTCCCGCCCGCGACACCACCGCGTGCACCCCGCCTGACGCGCGAGCAGGTGCGCACCCGCCTCGTGGACGCCGGTCTCGACGTCGTCCGCAGCGACGGACTGCGAGTGGGGGTCTCCCACCTCCCGTTGGAGGACCTCATCCGGGCGGCGGGGGTCCCTCGGAGCACGGTCTACCGGATCTGGCCGAGCCGCCAGGACTTCTTCGACGAGCTGCTCGCCAGGATCCCCGACCGTCTCCTCTCGACCCGTCTCGACGAGCCGGCGCTGCAGGTGGGCGCCACCTATCTGCAGCGGAACACGGATGCCGAGGCCGCGGCCGACGAGCGGCGCGCCACCCTGGTCGCCTCCGTGGCCGTCGCCATCGAGGCGAACTACGAGAACACGTTCGCCTCGCGGCACTGGCGGAACTTCGTCTCGCTGGCAGGCACCGTCGAGTCGCACGACGAACCCGTCCGCGGAGTGGTCCACGACGCGCTCCGCAGACGCCAGCAGCACTTCATCGAGAACATGGCGAAGTACTACCGCTACACGCTGACCGAGGCCGGCCTGCGGCTGCGGCCGGGCTTCGGCGACGAGTACACGGCGCTCGCGTCCGCCATCTCGGCGTACATCGAAGGTCTGTGCGTCGCGAGGATCGCGGCGCCCGAGCTGGTCACGGGGCCGCTCGTCCCCGACCGGTCCGAATCGCCCAGCCTGGTCGTGGCCGGAGTGATGATGCTGATCGACGGATTCTGCGAGCCGGTCCCGGCGGGCTAGTCCTCGGCGGGCGGCTCGAGCATGCCGTCGACGATCGAGCGGATGGTCCACGCGGCCAGGTTCCACTCCACCGGCTCGCCGTCCAGGCCCGGCGCGGTGATGGTCGCGTCGAGCTCCTCGTCGATCAGCCTGCTCCGATGCGCCAGCCCGTCGATGACGATCGCGGTGAGGTGGGCGAGCTGCAGCGTCGTGAATCCGGGGCGCATGGTCCCGCGGAACACGTCGAGCATCTCCTGGTAGAAGGCCTGCATCCGGTGCGTGAGCATCGTCTCGATCCGCTTCGCGGTGGCGCGGACCGCCTCGCGGGCCGGTCCCTCCTCCATCGAGAACGTGCACGCGAGCAGGGCGTTGTAGGAGGACCAGTCGACGGAGCGCCGCAGAGTCGCCATGTTGGCGTTCGCGCCGATCCGGATCATCTCCCAGGCGACCGCCCGGCGCCCCCGGGACGTGGACAAGCGGTCGCCGTGGCTCTCGTAGACCTCGCGCATGAGCTCCTGCGCCTCGGGGTCGGTGCCCCCGGCGTAGCGGTCGTGCACGAAGACCTCGCCGATCAGATCGGCGACGAACTCCTCGCGGGTGCTCCAGATGCGGTAGACCGAGCTGCGCGGGACCTCGGCGAGCCGGATGTACTCCTCCATCGGGAGGTGCGCGAAGCCGACGGTGAGGCCGTTCTCCGCGATCACCCCGCGGGCGGCGCGCAGCATCCGCTCCCGGACCTCATCGGCCGGGAGCCTCTTGGCGCGGGGGGTGGAGGTGTCGAGGTGCTTCATCGCCCAGACACTAGCCCCAGGAGGGTGCCCCGCGCAGTGGGGACACCCCGGCGCGTGCCGCGGTCATCGGGAGTCGCTCGGCCGGTGCCGTCGGAGACAGAGTGTCCCAACGTCTGGCATGGGGGCTCCGAGGCCGCTACGGTGCCCCCGGGGGCGGCTCCCGACCGCGCCCACGAGGAGACCTTGTGCCCCAGACCGAGCGCCTCGCCCTGACCGTCGTCGACGGTCTCGCGATCGACCGCGCCGCCCTGCTCGCCCTCCTGGGCGCGGCCCTCCCGCAGTTCGACGTGCAGGACACGACGAGCCTCGAGGACACCGGCACCGTCGCCGTGGTCGACCTCGACGGTGTCGTCGCCGGCGACCTCGTCCGCACCCTGGCGCACCTCGTCGGCCGGTACCGCGGAGTGGTGGCCCTCTCGACGACGCTCGGACTCGAGACCGTGCGCGCGGTGCTCCGCTTCGAGCGCTCGGCGTTCGTCTGGAAGGGCGACGACCCCGGCGACCTCGCAGCGGCCGTGGTGTCGGTCTCGAGCGGGCGCACCTGGATCTCCGAGGCCGCCCGCGGCCGCTTCCTGCTCTCCGACGAGGATCGCCGCCCGGTCCTCAGTCCGCAGGAGAGCCGCGTGATGCGCTCCTACGGGGCCGGCACCGCGGTCAAGACGGTCGCCGTCGAGATGCGGATCGCCGAGCACACCGTCCGCACCTACATCAAGCGGATCAGGGCGAAGTACCTCGACGCGGGGATCGCGCTCGAGTCACGGGTCGACTTCTACCGCAACCTCGACGGGCACGACGTGGCGCTGCGCAGCGGCGGCGACCGGATGAGGGCCCGCGGCGAGCAGGTGGACGCCGACCTCAGCGGCGACGGCGCCGCGTGAGGCGAGCAGGATCGCGTTGCCCGCCGATCGCCCGCGGACGAACGACTCCGCTCCGATCGCCTCCGTGACCGGGAGCGACGCAGCGACCACCGCCCGCAGCCGCTCGAGGCGGCGGTGGTCGGCGTCGTCGGCCACGTTGACGGCGAGCAGCCCCTCGCCGACGCGATCGGCGATCCGGGAGAGCGCCGCCGCTCCGAAGAACGCCTCCGGTACCTCGTCGCCGTCGTAGGCGTCCAGGACGACCAGGTCGACCGCGCCCGGGGGGAGCTCCGCCGCGGCGTCCGCCGTGACGACGCGCAGGCGGGTGCCCGGCGGCAGGGGAGCGTGCTCGAGGACGAAGTCCACGAGTCCCTCCTCGGGGTCGACGACGGTCTGCTCGGATCCCGGCCGCGTCCACTGCGTGTAGCGGACGAGGGAGAGGGCGCCGGCGCCCAGGTGCAGCACGCGCACGGCCAGGCCGGGCGGAGCGAGGGCGTCCACGACGGCGCCGAGCCGGGCGGTGTACTCGAGGTCCAGGGCGCCCGGGTCCGACGGGTCGATCAGCGACTGCTCGGAGCCGTCGATCGTGAGCACGAGCGAGCCCGTCCTCACCGCGTCCGGCTCGAGGGCGACCGTGCGACCGCCGGGCAGTCGAGCGGAGGGGGGCATCCCGCCACGCTAGGGCCTCTCGCGGCGCCCGGGGTGCCGCGGCTACGGTGGCAGGCATGGCCGCCCTCATCCTCCTCGACGTCGACGGCGTCCTGAACCCGTCCGTGGTGAGCGATCGGGCGGCGGGCGGCCACCGGCTGGTGCTCGACGCCGATCGCGCCGCGCTGGTCGCACGCCTCGCCGCCGTCGGCACGATCGTCTGGGCGACGACCTGGCCGCCCGAGCTCACCTCCGTGCTGGCGCGCGATCTGCAGCTGCCCGAGGGCACGGAGGCGATCGTGTTCCGCGGAGGCCTTCCGCGCGACGCGCGCTTCCCGGGGGCGACCGGCAAGCTGCAGCCCGTCGCACTGTGGCTCGAGCGGGCGCGCGAGACGGCGCCGATCGACGCCGTGGTCTGGATCGACGACAACCTGCGCGAGGACGCCTACGCCTGGGCGCGCGAGCAGGCCACCCCGTTCCACCTCGTCCGTCCGGACCCGGCCGAGGGCATCACGGCCGGCGAGGTGGCCGGAGCGGAGGAGTTCCTCACCGCTCTCGCGCCGTCATCCGGGGACATCGGGGAATAGGCCACCCCCTCCCGGTGGTTATGGTCACTCCGGGCGGCCGCGGATCCGGTCCGCGTCGTCCCGCTCCCGGAGCCCCCGCTCGGGAACCCGCGCCGACCACCGGCGCGACGACATCGTGAAGCACCGAAGGACACCCATCGTGACGCACCTCTCCGCCCGCACCCCCCTGCGCGTCCTGCTCGGCACCGCCGCAGCCGCCACCGCCCTGGTCCTCGCCGGCTGCGCCCCGGCCTCCACCGAGGACGCCGTCTCCGGATCCACCGACGAGGGGACCACCGCCGCCAACTCCGGACTGACCCTCGCCGAGGTGCAGGACGCGGGCGTGCTCACCATCGGCACCGAGGGCACCTACCAGCCCTTCTCGTTCCACGCCGACGGCGGCACGGGCGAGCTCACGGGCTACGACGTCGAGATCATCACCGCCGTGGCCGAGAAGCTGGGCGTCGAGCCCGAGTTCGAGGAGACGCAGTGGGACGCGATGTTCGCGGGCCTGGACGGCGGCCGGTTCGACGTCATCGCGAACCAGGTCTCGATCAACGACGAGCGCAGCGCGCGCTACGACTTCTCCGAGCCCTACGCCGTGAGCCCCGGAGTGGTGGTCGTCCCGACCGCCGACACCGAGATCACGTCGCTCGACTCCCTCGCGGGCAAGACGACCGCGCAGTCCCTCTCGAGCAACTGGTACGAGCTGGCGCAGGACGCCGGAGCCCAGGTCGAGGGCGTCGAGGGCTGGGCCCAGGCCGTCGCCCTCGTCGAGCAGGGCCGCGTCGACGCGACCATCAACGACCGCCTCACCTGGCTCGACTGGTCCACGAACTTCCCGGACCAGGCCGCCGGTCTCAAGGTCGCGGTGACCACCGACGACAGCTCCGAGAGCGCCTTCACGTTCCCCAAGGGCTCGGACGACCTGGTCGACGCGGTCGACGACGCGCTCGGCGAGCTCCGCGCCGACGGCACGCTCACCGAGATCTCCGAGCGCTACTTCGGCGCCGACGTCTCCGAGTAGGACTCCACGGGAGGGGGTCGGCCGTCCCGGCCGGCTCCCTCCCGTCGTCCACGGGCCTCCCACGAGGGTCGGCCCCGTGGCAACCTCCCGCGTCCGTCCCGGATGCGTGACAGCATCCCAGGGGAGCGGGCGCATCCCCCCCCGCCCGCACCGCCCATCGCCCCGGCGAGAGGAGACCACGTGGACCTCGACCTCGTCCTGCGGTCGTTCTGGCCGATCCTGTCCGGCGGCCTCGTGGGCACGATCCCGCTCGCGCTCGCCAGCTTCGTGCTCGGGCTGATCCTCGCTCTGGCCGTCGCGCTGATGAGGCTCTCGAAGGTCCGGATCCTCGCCTGGATCGCCCGCGTCTACATCTCCGTCATCCGCGGCACCCCGCTGCTGGTGCAGCTCTTCGTCATCTTCTACGGACTGCCGAGCCTGGGCGTGCGGATCGACCCGTGGCCCAGCGCCATCATCGCGTTCGCCCTCAACGTCGGCGGCTACGCGGCCGAGGTCATCCGGGCCGCGATCCTCAGCGTGCCCAAGGGGCAGTGGGAGGCGGCGCACACGATCGGCATGGGGCGCGGTCTCGCGCTGCGGCGGATCATCCTGCCGCAGGCTGCGCGCGTGTCGGTCCCGCCGCTGTCGAACACCTTCATCTCGCTGGTCAAGGACACGTCGCTGGCCTCGCTGATCCTGGTGACCGAGCTCTTCCGCCAGGCGCAGAAGATCGCCACCGCCTCGAGCGAGTTCATGCTGCTCTACCTCGAGGCCGCCCTGATCTACTGGCTCATCTGCCTCGTGCTCTCGAGCGGGCAGAGCCTCCTCGAGAAGCGATTGGACCGCTATGTCGCCCGCTGACCCTCCGCAGGACGCGCGTCCCGTGCTCTCCGTCCGGGGCCTGCGCAAGGCGTTCGGCTCCGTCGAGGTCCTCCGCGGGATCGACCTCGACATCCGTCGCGGCGAGGTGATCGCGCTGATCGGCCCGTCCGGCTCGGGCAAGACCACCGTGCTGCGCTCGCTCAACAGCCTCGAGGTGCCCGACGCGGGCGTGGTCGTGCTCTCGGACGGCACCGCCCTCGACTTCGCCGCGGGGGTGGGCCGGCGCTCGCTCACGGCGCTGCGCGACCGCTCCGCGATGGTCTTCCAGCACTTCAACCTGTTCCCGCACCTCAGCGTCCTCGAGAACGTGACGGAGGGTCCGCTGCGGGTGCAGCGCCGACCGGCGTCCGAGGTGGTCCCCGAAGCCGAGGCGCTGCTCGAGCGGGTGGGCCTGGGCGGCAGGGGCGGCGCCTACCCCTTCGAGCTCTCGGGCGGGCAGCAGCAGCGCGTGGGCATCGTGCGCGCGCTCGCGCTGCGGCCGGAGCTCCTGCTCTTCGACGAGCCGACGTCGGCGCTCGATCCCGAGCTGGTCGGCGACGTGCTGTCGCTGATGCGCGAGCTCGCGGCCGAGGGCTGGACCATGCTCGTCGTCACGCACGAGCTGGAGTTCGCGCGCAGAGTGGCCTCCGAGGTGGTCTTCATGGCCGACGGGGTGGTGGTCGAGCGCGGCGCGCCCGCCGAGCTGCTGCGGGATCCCCGGGAGCCGCGCACGCGGCAGTTCCTGCACCGCCTGCTGAACCCGCTGGAGTGACGCCGCACTGCCACCCTTCTGCGGGTGGCCGCGCGCCTGAGCACTCCCGCTCCGGCGTGTGCCTATCCTGACCGGGTGACCTGGAGAAGCGACGCCGAGACCGAGCGCATGCCGACCGCGCCCGAGGGGTCCGGCACCGCGACCGGGCCGCAGAAGACCCGCGAGTACGTGTGGCCCGAGCCGCTGACCGGGGGAGGGCCCGCCGCGGCGCCCGCAGCCGCCCGGCCCGCCGAGCCCTCGCCGCTCGGACGCGTGGAGCCCGAGCCCGCGCCGCCGCGCCGCAAGGGCAACCGGATCGCCGGCCTCGCCGTCGCCCTGCTGACCACCGCCGTGTTCGCGGCCCTCCTGCTGGCCTGCCTGACGGCCGTCCGCCTCGTCGTGGACGCGGCCCAGGGCGACCCTCTCGCCGTCGCCCTCGCGCAGGGTCCCACCGCCGCGTTCCTGGCGCCCGTCGCCGCGTTCCTCGTCGGTCTCGCCCTCCTCGTCCTGGCCGTGAACCGCGCCGGGTGGTGGGCGTACGTCCTCGGCGGCTTCTTCGTCGCCCTGCTCGCCGGAGCGGCGGCGCTCGTCGGCGCCTGGTACGACGTCGGGGGCGCTGTCCCTCCCGCCGACCGCACCGAGCTCGTCGACTTCCTGCAGGACCCGGCCGTCCTCCTCGGAGTCGCCGCGGCCGCGGTCCTCGCGCGGGAGGCGAGCGTCTGGGGCGGAGCCCTCATCGCCGCGCGCGCCCGGGGCGTCAAGCGCCGCAACGCCCAGCGCGACGCCGCCGCGCAGTCGTGACCGCGCCGGGGGAGCAGGGCAGGGGAGCGGGCCTGGGCTACGGCATCGCCCTGGCGGCGTTCGCCGCGTTCCTCTACCTCGCGCTGGTCGTCTGCGCGTTCGGAGTGCTGAGCCTCCTGCTCGATCAGGACGTCGTGCCCGAGCGAGACGCCGGCCCGATCCTGGGCCCGGTGGCGGTCGGCGCGTGCGTCGTGGCCGTCCTGCTCTCGATGATCACCCTCGCCGCGCGCCCGTCGGTGACCCGGGTGCTCGGGCCGTCGCTGCTCGCCGGAGTCGTCGTCTACCTCCTCTTCCTGCTCGTCGGCGGTGCGATCTACGGTCTCGGGCTCCAGCAGCCGGGCGAGATCCTGGGCTACGCGCTCGACCACGCCGGCACGGCGTTCGCGATCGCGACGGGTGTGCTGGCGACGGCCGTGCACGTCGTGTTCCTGCTGCTGCTGGCTCGTCGCGACGCCGGCGGAGGGACGCCCCACTGGGGCTGGGAGGGCGACGAGCGGGAGTAGGCGATCGTCCGCCCCGCTCGCTGCAGGCGGACGTCGTCCGGTTGACCGGCCCCGTCACTCCCCGTAATATTCTTCGGGTGTGCGCTTTGCCGTGCGCTCGTGTCGTGCCTCCGGGCCGGCCGGGTGCCGCGCTTCGCTCCACCGGGTCCGCAAGGGTCCGCGGGTTCGTCCGATCGGACGGCCCCCACGGCATACCCGTCCTCCTCCCCTCTGCGCCGCTCGCCGGTGGAGCGGGGTGCGTCGGGTCCAGATGAACTCGGCCGCGTCCGGCGACGGACAGGCCGAATGTCGACCATCGATCCGCTGTCACCGTGCAGCATTCAAGGAGCAAATCAGTGCCAACGATTCAGCAGTTGGTCCGAAAGGGACGCTCGCCGAAGGTCACCAAGACCAAGGCGCCCGCCCTGAAGGCCAACCCCCAGCAGCGCGGCGTGTGCACGCGCGTCTACACGACCACGCCCAAGAAGCCGAACTCGGCCCTCCGCAAGGTGGCCCGCGTGAAGCTCTCCAACGGCACCGAGGTCACCGCCTACATCCCCGGCGAGGGCCACAACCTGCAGGAGCACTCGATGGTGCTCGTGCGCGGCGGTCGTGTGAAGGACCTCCCCGGTGTCCGCTACAAGATCGTTCGCGGCGCCCTGGACACCCAGGCCGTCAAGAACCGCAAGCAGGCTCGCAGCCGGTACGGCGCGAAGATGGAGAAGAAGTAATGCCTCGTAAGGGCCCCGCTCCCAAGCGCCCCGTCGTCGCAGACCCCGTCTACGGCGCACCGGTCGTCAGCCAGCTCGTGAACAAGATCCTCCTGGACGGCAAGAAGGGACTCGCCGAGCGCATCGTCTACGGTGCCCTCGAGGGAGTCTCCGCCAAGAACGGCCAGGACGCCGTCGTCACGCTCAAGAAGGCGCTCGACAACGTCCGTCCGACCCTCGAGGTCCGCAGCCGCCGCGTCGGCGGCTCGACCTACCAGGTCCCGGTCGAGGTCAAGCCGCACCGCGCCAACACCCTCGCCCTCCGCTGGCTCACCAGCTACGCGAAGGCCCGTCGCGAGAAGACGATGACCGAGCGTCTCATGAACGAGATCCTCGACGCGTCGAACGGACTCGGTGCCGCTGTGAAGCGTCGCGAGGACACCCACAAGATGGCCGAGTCGAACAAGGCCTTCGCGCACTACCGCTGGTAGCGCGTCCCGCGGCCGCTCCCGAGCGACCGCGACCCCCGGGTCCGCAGCGCCCGCGCTGCGGGCCCGGCCCGGCGGCCGATCGCCCGATCCCCGCGGTCGGGCGATCGTCCCACCAGAACCCCAGCCGATCGGCCATGAGCCCGTTGCGCTGGCTCCATCACCTATCGGAGGAACTCCGTGGCACAAGATGTGCTCACCGACCTGAACAAGGTCCGCAACATCGGCATCATGGCCCACATCGATGCCGGCAAGACCACCACGACCGAGCGCATCCTGTTCTACACGGGTATCACGCACAAGATCGGTGAGGTCCACGACGGCGCCGCCACGATGGACTGGATGGCGCAGGAGCAGGAGCGCGGCATCACCATCACGTCCGCCGCGACGACCTGCTTCTGGAACAAGAACCAGATCAACATCATCGACACCCCGGGTCACGTCGACTTCACCGTCGAGGTGGAGCGCTCGCTGCGCGTCCTCGACGGCGCCGTCGCCGTCTTCGACGGCAAGGAGGGCGTCGAGCCCCAGTCCGAGACCGTCTGGCGTCAGGCCGACAAGTACGACGTCCCGCGCATCTGCTTCGTCAACAAGATGGACAAGCTGGGCGCCGACTTCTACTACACCGTCGACACCATCGTGAACCGCCTCGGCGCGAAGCCGCTGGTCATCCAGCTGCCGATCGGCGCCGAGTCGTCCTTCGAGGGCGTCATCGACCTGGTCGAGATGCGCGCGCTCACGTGGCGCGGCGACTCCAAGGGCGATGTCCAGCTCGGTGCGAAGTACGAGATCGAGGAGATCCCGGCCGACCTCGCCGACAAGGCCGCCGAGTACCGCCAGAAGCTGCTCGAGACCGTCGCCGAGACCTCGGACGAGCTGCTCGAGAAGTACTTCGGCGGCGAGGAGCTGACCGTGGCCGAGGTCAAGGCCGCGATCCGCAAGCTGACCGTCAACTCCGAGATCTACCCCGTGCTCTGCGGCTCCGCGTTCAAGAACCGCGGCGTCCAGCCCATGCTCGACGCGGTCGTCGACTACCTCCCCTCCCCGCTCGACTCCCGGCCATCGAGGCCCACGACGTCCGCGACGAGGAGAAGGTCATCATGCGCCACGCGGACTCGACCGAGCCCTTCTCGGCGCTCGCGTTCAAGGTCGCCGTGCACCCGTTCTTCGGTCGCCTGACCTACGTCCGCGTCTACTCGGGCAAGCTCGACTCCGGCGCCCAGGTCATCAACTCGACCAAGGGCAAGAAGGAGCGCATCGGCAAGATCTTCCAGATGCACTCCAACAAGGAGAACCCGGTCGACTCGGTCACCGCCGGCCACATCTACGCCGTCATCGGCCTGAAGGACACCACCACCGGTGACACCCTCAGCGACCCGCAGGCGCAGGTCGTGCTCGAGTCGATGACCTTCCCCGAGCCCGTCATCGAGGTCGCCATCGAGCCCAAGACGAAGGCCGACCAGGAGAAGCTCGGCACCGCGATCCAGAAGCTCGCGGAGGAGGACCCCACCTTCCGCACCGAGCAGAACCAGGAGACCGGTCAGACGGTCATCAAGGGAATGGGCGAGCTGCACCTCGACATCCTGGTGGACCGCATGAAGCGCGAGTTCAACGTCGAGGCCAACGTCGGCAAGCCGCAGGTGGCCTACCGCGAGACGATCCGCCGCACGGTCGAGAAGTACGACTACACCCACAAGAAGCAGACGGGTGGATCGGGTCAGTTCGCGAAGGTCCAGATCACCATCGAGCCGATGGAGGTCGAGGCCGACAAGACGTACGAGTTCGTCAACGGCGTCTCGGGCGGACGCGTCCCCCGCGAGTACATCCCCTCGGTCGACGCGGGCATCCGCGACGCCATGCAGGTCGGCGTGCTCGCCGGCTACCCGATGGTGGGCGTCAAGGCGACCCTCGTCGACGGTGCCGCGCACGACGTCGACTCCTCCGAGATGGCGTTCAAGATCGCCGGCTCGATCGCGTTCAAGGAGGCCTCGCGCAAGGCGCAGCCGGTCCTCCTCGAGCCGCTGATGGCCGTCGAGGTCCGCACTCCCGAGGAGTACATGGGCGACGTCATCGGCGACCTCAACTCGCGTCGCGGGATGATCCAGTCGATGGAGGACGCCACCGGCATCAAGGTCATCCGCGCCAACGTGCCGCTGTCCGAGATGTTCGGCTACATCGGCGACCTGCGCTCGAAGACCTCGGGCCGCGCCGTCTACTCGATGACGTTCGAGACCTACAGCGAGGTCCCCAAGGCCGTCGCCGAGGAGATCGTCCAGAAGAACAAGGGCGAGTAACTCCGCCCCCTCCCCCCGCCGCTCGACCGGACGGCGGGGGACTGGTAGTGTCGTGCGGGTTTGCTGCCGCTTACGCGCGTGGAAACCCGCACGACCTCTGCCGGTAACATAAGTACACAAAACCCCCGCAAGCCCTCATGTCCTCGTGCCGCCCCGTGCGGCGTCGGATGCGGATGCTTGCACCTAAGTCCTGAGGAGGACCCACAGTGGCTAAGGCCAAGTTCGAGCGGACCAAGCCGCACGTCAACATCGGAACCATCGGTCACGTCGACCACGGAAAGACCACGCTGACCGCGGCGATCTCCAAGGTTCTCGCTGACAAGTTCCCGTCCGCGACCAACGTTCAGCGCGACTTCGCGTCGATCGACTCCGCTCCCGAGGAGCGCCAGCGCGGCATCACGATCAACATCTCGCACGTCGAGTACGAGACGCCGAAGCGCCACTACGCGCACGTCGACGCCCCGGGTCACGCCGACTACATCAAGAACATGATCACCGGCGCGGCGCAGATGGACGGCGCGATCCTCGTGGTCGCCGCCACCGACGGCCCCATGGCTCAGACCCGTGAGCACGTCCTCCTCGCCAAGCAGGTCGGCGTCCCCTACCTCCTGGTCGCCCTGAACAAGGCCGACATGGTGGACGACGAGGAGATCCTGGAGCTCGTCGAGCTCGAGGTCCGCGAGCTGCTCTCGTCGCAGGGCTTCCCCGGCGACGACGCCCCCGTCGTGCGCGTGTCCGGTCTCAAGGCCCTCGAGGGCGACGAGGCCTGGACCCAGTCGATCATCGACCTGATGGACGCTGTCGACGAGTCCATCCCGGACCCGATCCGCGACAAGGACAAGCCGTTCCTCATGCCGATCGAGGACGTCTTCACGATCACCGGTCGTGGAACCGTCGTCACCGGTCGTGCGGAGCGCGGAACCCTCGCTCTGAACTCCGAGGTCGAGATCGTCGGCATCCGCCCGACGCAGAAGACCACGGTCACCGGTATCGAGATGTTCCACAAGCAGCTCGACGAGGCCTGGGCCGGCGAGAACTGCGGTCTGCTCCTCCGCGGCACCAAGCGCGAGGACGTCGAGCGCGGCCAGGTCGTCGTCAAGCCGGGTTCGGTCACGCCGCACACCGACTTCGAGGGCACCGCGTACATCCTGTCCAAGGATGAGGGTGGGCGTCACAACCCGTTCTACGCGAACTACCGCCCGCAGTTCTACTTCCGCACCACCGACGTCACCGGCGTCATCACGCTGCCCGAGGGCACCGAGATGGTCATGCCCGGCGACACCACCGACATGACGGTCGCGCTGATCCAGCCGATCGCCATGGAGGAGGGCCTCGGCTTCGCCATCCGCGAGGGTGGACGCACCGTGGGTGCCGGAACGGTCACCAAGATCGTCAAGTAGGTTCTTCCTGCTGATCTCTCGAGAGGGGTCGTCCGCTTCGTGCGGGCGGCCCCTTCCGTGTTCCCGGGGCAGTGCGCCGGAGCGCGGGCTACCGTGATCGACATGCCCTTCGTCAAGAGCGATCCCTCCGCGGCGCCGATGTTCTTCGACTGGGAGGCGGCGGGCCTGGAGTGGCTGCGGGAGGCCGAGCCGTCGGGCGGGGCCTTCTGCGTCGAGGTCCTCTCCGTCGACCCGGGCCGGATCGAACTCGAGGAGATCGAGGCGGTCCGACCCGACCCGGTCGCCGCGCGGGCCTTCGGCCGTGCCCTGGCGGCGACGCACGACGCGGGAGCCGCCGCCTTCGGCGCGCCGCCGGAGGGCTGGGACGGCCCGGCGTACATCGGACGGCGTCGGATGCCCTGCAGCCCCGAGGAGTCCTGGGGCGTCTTCTACGCCGAGCAGCGGGTCCGTCCGTTCCTCCCCGTCGCGGTCCGGGCGGGGAGTCTCTCCGGATCCGGCGCCGAGACCGTCGAGCGGGCGCTCGACCGCGTCGTCGCGGGGGAGTTCGACGGCACGGAGCCGCCGGCGCGACTGCACGGGGACCTGTGGACGGGGAACGTGCTGTGGTCCGCCTCCGGTGCCGTGCTGATCGATCCGGCCGCGCACGGTGGCCACCGCGAGACCGATCTCGCCATGCTGGCGCTCTTCGGCGCCCCTCACCTCGACGAGATCCTCCGGGGCTACGACGAGTCGCACGCCCTCGCCGACGGCTGGGAGGAGCGCGTCGCCCTGCACCAGCTGCATCCGCTCGCGGTGCACGCCGCCGGCCACGGACCCTCCTACGGCGGCGCCCTCGTCGAGGCGGCGAGCCGGGTCCTCGCCCTCTGACGCCCCACCGTTCGTCCAGCCCCGCCCGCCACACTGGCCCGGCGCGGATCGTCGCGCCCTCGAACAAGGAGCAGTCATGGTGGATCTCGGGAAGCTCGGACGTCAGGCAGCGGAGCTGCTGAAGAGCCGGAAGGCGCAGGAGGCGCTGCGCAGCGAGAAGGCGGAGCGCGTCTCCGACCAGGTGCTGGAGAAGACGGGCGACATCGCGAGCCGCCTCACCAAGGGCAAGTACGACGACCGCATCGAGGACCTGAAGCGCCAGGCGGACAAGCGCCTCGGCGACCGGTAGCGGCGTCTCCTGGCCCGTCCTGCACCTTCCCGTCAAGCGGGTGCAGACGGGACGGACCCCGGCCTAGGGTCGGGCCGATGGCACAGACGCGCGCGCAGAGACTCCGCAGGACCGATTCGAGCAGTCGCGGGTACACCCGCGTCCGCGCGGGCTCCGGATTCAGCTACCGCGACCCCAAGGGCGTCACGGTCACCGACACCGAGCTCCGGGCGCGGTTCGACGCGCTGGGGATCCCGCCGGCCTGGAAGGACGTCTGGATCGCGCCCTACCCGAACGGCCACATCCAGGCCATGGGAGTGGACTCGGCGGGGCGTCGCCAGTACATCTACCACCCGACCTGGCGCGAGCAGAAGGACCGGATCAAGTTCGATCGGGCGCTGCGGCTGGCCGAGTCCCTGCCGAGCGCGCGGCGCGCGGTGACGCTGGACCTCCGCCGCGACGGCTACGGCCGCGAGCGGGCCCTCGCGACGGCGTTCCGGATGCTCGACACGGGCTCCCTGCGCGTGGGGAGCGAGCGCTACGCGAAGGAGCACGGGAGCATCGGGCTGTCGACGCTGCTGTGCTCGCACGCGACCACGCACGGCGATCGCGTCGCCCTCGCCTTCCCGGGCAAGAGCCATCAGGCCTGGACGAGCGAGATCCTCGACCACGACCTGGCGAGCGTCGTGCGCTCGCTCAAGCGGCGCGGCCCGAACGCCCGCCTGCTGGCGTGGAAGGACGGGCGGGAGTGGCGCCCGCTCTCGGCGCCCGAGATCAACGACTACGTGCGCGAGAAGGCGGGCGACGACTTCACCGCGAAGGACTTCCGCACGCTCCACGGCACCGTCGCCGCGGCGCTGAGCCTGGCCCGCACGGGACCTCGGCCGACGCAGCGGGCCCGGAACTCCGCCATCGCGCAGGCCATGCGCGACGCCTCCGAGGTGCTCGGCAACACCCCGACGGTGGCCCGCGCCAGCTACGTGGACCCGCGAGTCCTCGACCACTACCGCGCCGGCGAGACGATCGACCCGACCCGCCCGAACTCCGCCGAGACGACCCTCCGCGCCCTGCTCTACGAGTGAGGCTCCGGCCCGGAATCCCGGGGGAGAAGAGGGGCCCGATCCGCGACACGCCCGGGTTGCACGGGGGGCGCTTCTGTGGGAGACTCTTCTAGTTCAAAATTTCCGCCGAAGCAGCGTGCTGCGACCGGTGGAACACTGCCAGGCAGTGCCGAGACGGCACCGCTGAGGCTCGACCCGAGAGGGCGGCCCAGCCGGTGCGACGTCGAGGCGGCGGGTAGCAGAACGAAACAACCGACAACTCAACGGGCTCTCCGTGCGTCGTGCGTTCTGCACGTCGCTGGAGCGCCTCGAGCGCGGTGCTTTTGACAGAAGAACACTGGTGCACTCCCCGGTTCCCCGGAGTTCCTTCGCGAGCGCGTCCAATGCGAGGCGAGACCGACAGGTCCGTCGCGTACGACGCAATAACAAGAGAGTGAGAGATCACACATGGCGGGACAGAAGATCCGCATCCGACTGAAGTCGTACGACCACGAGGTCATCGACACGTCGGCGCGCAAGATCGTCGACACGGTCACCCGTGCCGGAGCAACGGTCGTCGGCCCCGTGCCGCTTCCGACCGAGAAGAACGTGGTCTGCGTGATCCGTTCTCCCCACAAGTACAAGGACAGCCGCGAGCACTTCGAGATGCGCACCCACAAGCGCCTCATCGACATCATCGACCCGACGCCCAAGGCCGTCGACTCGCTGATGCGCCTCGACCTCCCGGCCGACGTCAACATCGAGATCAAGCTCTAAGGGGAGGGGTAACACATGTCTGTCGCCATCAAGACCTCCAAGGGCCTCCTCGGCACCAAGCTCGGCATGACCCAGGTCTGGGACGCCGAGAACAAGCTCGTGCCGGTCACCGTCATCGAGATCAGCCCGAACGTCGTGACCCAGATCCGCACCGAGGCGAAGGACGGCTACTCGGCCGTCCAGATCGCCGCCGGAGCGATCGACCCGCGCAAGGTGAACAAGCCCGCCGCCGGTCACTTCGACGCCGCGGGAGTCACCCCCCGCCGCCACCTCACCGAGGTCCGCACCGCCGACGCCGCCGAGTACTCGGCCGGCCAGGAGCTGACCGTCGACGCCGTCTTCGAGGCCGGCACCAAGGTCGACGTCGTCGGCACCAGCAAGGGCAAGGGCTTCGCCGGTGTCATGAAGCGTCACAACTTCAAGGGCGTCTCGGCTTCGCACGGTTCGCACCGCAACCACCGCAAGCCCGGCTCCATCGGAGCCTCCTCGACCCCCAGCCGTGTCTTCAAGGGCATGCGCATGGCCGGTCGCATGGGTGGCGAGCGCGTCACCGTGCTCAACCTCAAGGTGCACTCCGTCGACGCCGAGAAGGGCCTGCTGCTCGTCAAGGGCGCCGTCCCCGGAGCGCGCGGTCGCCTCGTGTTCGTTCGCAACGCCGTGAAGGGAGCGTAGTTCCATGGCTACCTCTATCGACATCCTCGACGTCAAGGGCCAGAAGGCGAGCTCGTTCGAGCTCCCCGCCGAGCTCTTCGACGTGCAGACCAACATCCCCCTCATCCACCAGGTCGTCGTGGCCCAGCTCGCCGCGGCGCGCCAGGGAACCCACAAGACGAAGAACCGTGGCGAGGTCTCGGGAGCCGGTCGCAAGCCGTTCAAGCAGAAGGGAACCGGTCGCGCTCGTCAGGGCTCGATCCGCGCTCCGCACATGACCGGTGGTGGCGTCGTCCACGGACCGACCCCCCGCAGCTACGCGCAGCGCACCCCCAAGAAGATGATCGCCGCAGCCCTGCTCGGTGCTCTCTCGGACCGTGCCCGCGGCGGCCGCATCCACGCGGTCGAGTCCCTCGCCCTCGGTGAGACCCCGAAGACCAAGGACGTCCTCGTCCTCCTCGACGCCCTCTCGGTGTCGCGGAACGTCCTCGTGGTCCTCGAGCGCGACGACTTCATCGCCGAGCTGTCCCTCCGCAACGTGCCGTTCGTGCACATCCTGCCGTTCGACCAGCTCAACGCGTACGACGTGCTCGTCTCGGACGACATCGTCTTCTCGCAGCTGCTCTCGAGGGCTTCGTCGCCCTCAAGACCGGCGCCGAGTCCAAGAAGGAAGAGGTGAACGCATGAGCCAGTCCGCCGCGTTCAACAAGGACCCCCGCGACGTGATCATCTCCCCGGTGGTCTCCGAGAAGTCCTACGGCCTGATCGACCAGGGCAAGTACACCTTCGTGGTGGACCCCCGCTCGAACAAGACCGAGATCAAGCTCGCCATCGAGAAGATCTTCGGAGTCGAGGTCGCGTCGATCAACACGCTGAACCGCCAGGGCAAGACCCGTCGGACCAAGTTCGGCACCGGCAAGCGCAAGGACACCAAGCGCGCGATCGTGACGCTGAAGTCCGGCTCCATCGACATCTTCACGAACGTCGGCTGAGCCGAAGAAGCGTAGAGGAAACAGACAATGGCTATTCGTAAGTACAAGCCCACGACCCCTGGTCGCCGCGGCTCCAGCGTTGCCGACTTCGCCGAGATCACCCGCTCGACGCCCGAGAAGTCGCTCCTTCGCCCGCTGTCCAAGACCGGTGGCCGCAACAACTCCGGCCGCATCACGACGCGTCACATCGGTGGTGGCCACAAGCGCCAGTACCGTCTGATCGACTTCCGTCGCAACGACAAGGACGGCGTCAACGCCAAGGTCGCTCACATCGAGTACGACCCCAACCGCACGGCGCGCATCGCACTGCTCCACTTCGTGGACGGCACCAAGCGCTACATCCTGGCCCCGAACAAGCTCTCGCAGGGCGACATCGTGGAGTCGGGCGCCGGCGCCGACATTAAGCCCGGCAACAACCTGCCGCTGCGCAACATCCCGACCGGTACGGTCATCCACGCCATCGAGATCAAGCCCGGTGGGGGAGCGAAGCTCGCCCGCTCGGCCGGCACCTCGGTCCGCCTCGTCGCCAAGGACGGCCCCTACGCGCAGCTCCGCCTGCCGTCGGGCGAGATCCGCAACGTCGACGCGCGCTGCCGCGCCACGATCGGCGAGGTCGGCAACGCCGAGCAGTCGAACATCAACTGGGGCAAGGCCGGCCGCATGCGCTGGAAGGGCGTCCGCCCGACCGTCCGCGGTGTCGCGATGAACCCGGTCGACCACCCGCACGGTGGTGGAGAGGGCAAGACCTCCGGTGGACGCCACCCGGTCAGCCCCTGGGGACAGTCCGAGGGACGCACCCGTCGCCCCAACAAGGAGAGCGACAAGCTCATCGTCCGCCGCCGCACCGCCGGTAAGAAGCGCAAGTAGGAGTTGTAGAAGATGCCTCGCAGTCTCAAGAAGGGCCCCTTCGTTGACGACCACCTGCTCCGCAAGGTGTTCACGGCCAACGAAGCCGGCAACAAGAACGTCATCAAGACCTGGTCGCGCCGTTCGATGATCATCCCGGCGATGCTGGGTCACACCATCGCGGTCCACGACGGTCGCAAGCACATCCCCGTGTTCGTGACCGAGACCATGGTCGGCCACAAGCTCGGCGAGTTCGCCCCCACTCGGACCTTCCGCGGTCACGAGAAGGACGACAAGAAGGGCCGTCGCCGCTAAGCGGCGACGAGAAGGAGGAGAGAAATGGTGGAGTCGATCGCACGCGTGCGACACATCCGCGTCACCCCCCAGAAGGCTCGCCGTGTCGTGAACCTGATCCGCGGCAAGCAGGCTCAGGAGGCACTGGCCATCCTGAAGTTCGCGCCCCAGGGCGCGTCCGAGCCCGTCTACAAGCTCGTCGCCTCGGCGATGGCGAACGCTCGCGTCAAGGCCGATGCCTCGAACGAGTACCTCGACGACCAGGACCTGATCGTGTCCCGCGCCTTCGTCGATGAGGGAACCACCCTCAAGCGATTCCAGCCGCGTGCTCAGGGTCGTGCCTTCCGCATCAACAAGCGCACCAGCCACATCACCGTCGTGCTGGCCACTCCTGAGGAGGGGACCAAGTAATGGGTCAGAAAGTAAACCCCTACGGTTTCCGTCTGGGAATCACCACCGACCACGTGTCGCGCTGGTTCTCCGACAGCACCAAGAAGGGCCAGCGGTACAGCGACTACCTCGCTGAGGACGTCAAGATCCGCCGCCTGCTCGCCACGCAGCTCGACCGCGCGGGCGTCGCCCGCATCGAGATCGAGCGCACCCGTGACCGCGTCCGCGTCGACATCCACACCGCCCGTCCGGGCATCGTGATCGGTCGTCGCGGCGCCGAGGCCGAGCGCATCCGCGCCGACCTCGAGAAGCTCACCGGCAAGCAGATCCAGCTCAACATCCTCGAGGTCAAGAACCCCGAGGCCGAGGCCCAGCTCGTCGCGCAGGGCATCGCCGAGCAGCTCTCCGCCCGCGTGGCTTTCCGCCGCGCGATGCGCAAGGGTCTGCAGGGCGCGCAGCGCGCCGGCGCCAAGGGCGTCCGCATCCAGGTCTCCGGCCGCCTCGGCGGCGCCGAGATGAGCCGCTCGGAGTTCTACCGCGAAGGCCGTGTGCCCCTGCACACCCTGCGCGCGAACATCGACTACGGCTTCTACGAGGCCAAGACCACCTTCGGCCGCATCGGCGTGAAGGTCTGGATCTACAAGGGCGACATC
This sequence comes from Rathayibacter rhapontici, assembly GCF_001995175.1. Taxonomy (GTDB): domain Bacteria; phylum Actinomycetota; class Actinomycetes; order Actinomycetales; family Microbacteriaceae; genus Rathayibacter. The sequence goes on along the minus strand of NZ_MUKN01000007.1, from coordinate 53,618 downwards.
ACGAACAAGGAGCTCGCGCGGGAGCAGGCGAACAGCAAGTCGTCGCGCCCCGAGCGCAGCGACCGACCGCGTCGCGCCCCCCGCCAGCAGGGCGAGGCGCCCGTCGCAGCAGGAGTTGAGGCATAACCATGTTGATTCCCCGTCGAGTCAAGCACCGCAAGCAGCACCACCCCGGCCGCTCGGGCCAGGCCACCGGTGGCACCAAGGTGTCGTTCGGTGACTTCGGTATCCAGGCGCTCACCCCGGCCTACGTGACCAACCGTCAGATCGAGTCCGCTCGTATCGCCATGACGCGTCACATCAAGCGCGGTGGAAAGGTGTGGATCAACATCTACCCCGACCGCCCGCTGACCAAGAAGCCCGCCGAGACCCGCATGGGCTCCGGCAAGGGCTCGCCCGAGTGGTGGGTCGCCAACGTCAAGCCGGGTCGGGTCCTCTTCGAGGTCGCCGGCGTCGAGGAGAAGCTCGCTCGCGAAGCTATGACTCGTGCCATCCACAAGCTGCCCCTGAAGGCACGCATCATCAAGCGCGAGGAGGGAGACGCGTAATGGCGATCGGATCCAAGGAGCTCGCCCCCGCCGAGCTCGACACCTTCGAGGACGAGCGTCTCGTCACCGAGCTGAAGAAGGCCAAGGAGGAGCTGTTCAACCTCCGCTTCCAGTCGGCCACCGGACAGCTCGACACCAACGGCCGCCTGCGTGCCGTCAAGCGCGACATCGCCCGCATCTACACGGTCATCCGTGAGCGCGAGCTGGGCATCCGCGCCACCCCCGCACCCGTCGAGGCCCCGGCCAAGGCGGAGAAGAAGCCGAAGACCACCAAGAAGGCCGCCAAGGCCGAGGTCGCGGCGACCGAGTCGAATGAGGAGGCCAAGTAATGGCAACGGCCAACGAGACCGCCGGCCACGAGTCGGCCGCCCACGACGTCAAGGAGGCGGGCACTCGCGGATACCGCAAGACCCGCCGCGGATACGTCACCAGCGACAAGATGGACAAGACCGTCGTCGTCGAGGTCGAGGACCGCGTGAAGCACCCGCTCTACGGCAAGGTCATCCGCCGCACGTCCAAGGTGAAGGCTCACGACGAGCTGAACTCCGCGGGCATCGGCGACCTCGTCGTCATCAGCGAGACCCGTCCCCTCAGCGCCACGAAGCGCTGGCGCCTGGTCGAGATCCTCGAGAAGGCCAAGTAGGCCGCGGCCTACTTGAGTTAGCAGGAGAGAGACATGCTTCAGCAAGAATCCCGAGTGAAGGTCGCCGACAACACCGGCGCCAAGGAACTCCTCACGATCCGCGTTCTCGGTGGCTCCGGCCGTCGCTACGCCGGTCTCGGTGACATCATCGTCGCCACCGTCAAGGACGCGATCCCCGGTGGCAACGTCAAGAAGGGCGACGTCGTCAAGGCGGTCATCGTCCGCACCGTCAAGCAGACCCGTCGTCCCGACGGTTCGTACATCAAGTTCGACGAGAACGCCGCCGTCATCCTCAAGAACGACGGGGACCCCCGCGGCACCCGCATCTTCGGACCGGTCGGTCGCGAGCTCCGCGACAAGAAGTTCATGAAGATCGTCTCGCTGGCACCGGAGGTTATCTAGTCATGGCCAAGATCAAGAAGGGTGACCTCGTCCAGGTCATCTCGGGCGCTACCCAGGCCCGCGGCGGAGACCGCGGCAAGCAGGGCAAGGTTCTCGAGGTCCTGGTCGAGAAGAACCGCGTCGTCGTCGAGGGCGTGAACTTCGTCAAGAAGCACGTCCGCGTCGGCCAGACGCAGCGCGGCTCCAAGGAGGGTGGCATCGAGACCGTCGAGGCCTCGATCCACATCTCGAACATCGCGCTCGTCGACCCGAAGACCAAGAAGCCGACCCGGGTCGGGCACCGCAACGTGTCCGTCACCAAGGACGGCGTGACCAAGACCGTTCGCGTTCGCTACGCGAAGGCGTCGGGTGAGGAACTCTGATGACTGACACCACCGCAGCGGCTGCGAAGGTTCAGCCGCGGCTCAAGGCCAAGTACCAGGCCGACATCGTCCCGGCGCTCAAGGAGCAGTTCGGCTTCGGCAACATCCACCAGGTCCCCGGCCTGGTCAAGGTCGTCGTGAACACCGGTGTCGGCGAGGCCGCCCGCGACGGCAAGATCATCGACGGCGCGATCAAGGACCTCACGGCCATCACCGGCCAGAAGCCCCAGGTCACCAAGGCCCGCAAGTCCATCGCGCAGTTCAAGCTGCGCGAGGGCCAGGCGATCGGCGCGCACGTCACCCTCCGCGGCGACCGCGCGTGGGAGTTCCTGGACCGCCTGGTCACGGTGGCGCTGCCGCGCATCCGCGACTTCCGCGGTCTCTCGGACCGCCAGTTCGACGGCAACGGCAACTACACCTTCGGCATCACGGAGCAGTCGATCTTCCACGAGATCGACCAGGACCGCATCGACCGCGTCCGCGGCTTCGACGTGACCGTCGTGACCACCGCGAAGACCGACGACGAGGGTCGCGCGCTGCTCAAGCAGCTCGGGTTCCCGTTCAAGTCGGCGGACAACGCGTAGCGAGAACCTCCGAGGTCGGAGGGCGGTGAGAACCGCCCTCCGACCTCGTTGCACGTCCGCGTGCAGCGAGGCGCCGTGCTCCGCAGGGAGTCGCGGCGAGAACCGGCCCTCGACCGCCGGCCCCGAGCCATGTACCATGGCTCGTTGGCCTGCGTTCGCGCGGCCGCATGGGCGTCGACGTCGTCGGCGCCGTCCCACACCACAGGTCGTCACTCTTGTAAAGGGTGCCGAAACCAGGCGAGAAAGGCACCATCAGCCATGACCATGACTGATCCGGTCGCAGATCTGCTGACCAGAATCCGCAACGCGAACTCCGCGCACCACGACTCCATCACCCTGCCGGGCTCGAAGCTCAAGACGCACATCGCCGAGATCCTCAAGCTCGAGGGCTACATCGCCGACTGGAAGGTCGAGGAGGCGCGCGTCGGCACGACGCTCTCCATCTCCCTCAAGTACGGCCCGAACCGCGAGCGCTCGATCGCCGGCATCAAGCGCGTCTCGAAGCCCGGACTGCGCGTCTACGCGAAGTCCACCGAGATCCCGACCGTCCTCGGCGGCCTCGGCGTCGCCATCCTGTCCACCTCGAGCGGTCTGCTGACCGACCGCCAGGCCGAGAAGAAGGGCGTGGGTGGGGAAGTCCTCGCCTACGTGTGGTAACCCCTCATGTCGCGTATTGGAAGACTCCCCATCGAGATCCCGGCGGGCGTCGACGTCTCCGTCGCCGGATCCGTCGTGACCGTCAAGGGCCCCAAGGGCGAGCTGACCGTCCCGGTCGCCAGCCCCATCCAGGTCTCCGTCGAGGGCAGCCAGGTGCTGGTCTCGCGTCCCGATGACGAGCGCGAGTCGCGCTCGCTCCACGGCCTCACCCGGACGCTCATCGCGAACGACATCATCGGTGTCACGCAGGGCTACTCCAAGGGCCTCGAGGTCGTCGGAACCGGATACCGCGTCGTCGCCAAGGGCTCGGACATCGAGTTCGCGCTCGGCTTCTCGCACCCGGTCGTCGTCACCCCGCCTGCGGGCATCTCGTTCACGGTCGAGGGCAACAACAAGCTCACCGTGCACGGCATCTCGAAGCAGGCCGTCGGTGAGGTGGCCGCCAACATTCGTAAGATCCGCAAGCCCGAGCCCTACAAGGGCAAGGGCGTGCGCTACGCCGGCGAGGTCGTTCGCCGCAAGGCCGGAAAGAGCGGTAAGTAATCATGGGTCTCGGAACCAGAGGAAAGAGCAAGTCCGCCGCTCGCGGTCGTCGTCACGACCGCCTGCGCAAGAAGGTCGTCGGATCCGCCGAGCGCCCCCGCCTCGTCGTCAACCGCTCGGCCCGCCACGTCTTCGTGCAGATCGTCGACGACGCGCAGGGTCGTACCCTCGCGTCGGCGTCCACGCTCGAGGCCGACCTGCGCGTGTTCGACGGTGACAAGACCGCCAAGGCCCGCAAGGTCGGCGAGCTCGTCGCCGAGCGCGCCAAGAACGCCGGTGTCGAGGCGGTCGTCTTCGACCGCGGAGGCAACAAGTACGCCGGTCGCGTCGCCGCGATCGCCGATGGAGCACGAGAGGCAGGGCTCAACCTGTGAGCGCCGCAGAGAACAAGGAACCCGAGGTCGCCGCCGTGTCGGAGGCCCCCGTCGAGACCGCTGCGTCCACGCAGCCGCAGCAGGAGGCTCGCGAGCCCCGCCGCGGCGGCCGCGACCGCAACCAGGGTGGCCGCGACCGCGGCGGCCGTGACGCCGAGAAGAGCCAGTTCCTCGAGCGCGTCGTGACCATCAACCGCGTGTCGAAGGTCGTCAAGGGCGGTCGTCGCTTCAGCTTCACCGCTCTCGTCGTCGTCGGCGACGGCAACGGACTGGTGGGCGTCGGCTACGGCAAGGCCCGCGAGGTCCCGACCGCCATCTCCAAGGGCGTCGAGGAGGCGAAGAAGAACTTCTTCCGCGTCCCGCGCGTCGGCTCGACCATCCCCCACCCCGTCCAGGGTGAGGCCGCGGCCGGTGTGGTGCTCCTGCGCCCCGCCGCCGCCGGTACCGGTGTCATCGCCGGTGGTCCCGTCCGCGCCGTGCTCGAGTGCGCCGGCATCCACGACGTCCTGAGCAAGTCGCTCGGCTCGTCGAACACCATCAACATCGTCCACGCGACCGTCGAGGCTCTCCAGCAGCTCGAGGAGCCGCGCGCCGTTGCCGCCCGTCGTGGTCTCGACTTCGACCAGGTCGCTCCGGCCCGTCTCGTCCGTGCCGAGGCCGATGCCCTCGCCGCCGCGTCCAGCGCGAAGGCAGGCAAGTGATGGCCCAGCTCAAGGTGACCCAGATCAAGTCGAAGATCAGCGAGAAGCAGTACCAGCGCGACACGCTGCGCTCGCTCGGTCTCAGGAAGATCGGTCAGAGCGTCGTCCGCGAGGACAACTCTCAGAACCGCGGATACGTGAAGACCGTCGCCCACCTGGTGAAGGTCGAGGAGATTGACTAATGGCTGACAAGAACCAGGCCCTCGCGACGGAGTCCACGACTCCCGCGAAGACCTCCACGAAGGGCGCGGCCGCGGCCGACGCTCCGGCGACCAAGGAGCACGTGCTCAAGGTCCACCACCTGCGTCCCGCCACGGGAGCCAAGAAGGCCAAGACCCGCGTCGGTCGCGGTGAGGGCTCGAAGGGCAAGACCGCCGGTCGCGGCACCAAGGGCACGAAGGCCCGCTACACGGTGCGCATCGGCTTCGAGGGTGGGCAGATGCCGCTGCACATGCGCACCCCGAAGCTGCGCGGGTTCAAGAACCCGTTCCGCGTCGAGTACCAGGTCGTGAACCTCTCGGCCCTCGCCGACCTCTACCCTCAGGGCGGTGACGTCACCATCAGCGACCTCGTCGCGAAGGGTGCCGTTCGCAAGAACGAGAAGGTCAAGGTTCTCGGCGACGGGGACATTGCGGTTAAGCTGAACGTCGCGGTCGACAAGGTCTCCAGCTCCGCTGAGCAGAAGATCGTCGCTGCGGGCGGATCCATCAAGTAGCACCAGCAGCTTGTCGGTCGAGCTTGTCACGCCGACTCCCTCCGGGGAGCGCGTGGCAAGCTCGACCTGTATCCCGCACCAAGAACTGAGCAGGAGACCTTAGGTAGTGTTTGGCGCAATCGCGCGGATCTTCCGCACCCCCGACCTCCGCCGCAAGATCGGCTTCACTCTCGCGATCGTGGCGATCTTCCGGCTGGGATCCTTCATCCCTGCTCCGTTCGTCAGCTTCAGCGCCGTGCAGGCCTGCCTCGCCGGCAACCAGGGGACCTCCGGTCTCTACGAGCTCGTGAACCTCTTCAGCGGCGGAGCCCTGCTCCAGCTGTCGATCTTCGCGCTCGGCATCATGCCGTACATCACGGCCTCGATCATCGTGCAGCTGCTGCGCGTGGTCATCCCTCACTTCGAGACCCTCTACAAGGAGGGCCAGTCCGGCCAGGGCCGGCTGACGCAGTACACGCGCTACCTGACGATCGCGCTCGGTGTCCTGCAGTCGACCACCCTGATCACGGTCGCCCGTTCGGGCGCCCTGTTCGGCTCGTCCGGCGTCCCCGAGTGCTCGCAGCTGATCACCACCGACGCCTGGTACTCCATCCTCCTCATGGTCATCACCATGACCGCCGGCACCGGCATCATCATGTGGATGGGCGAGCTCATCACCGAGCGCGGCATCGGCAACGGCATGTCGCTCCTGATCTTCACGTCGATCGCCGCCCAGTTCCCGACCTCGCTCTGGTCGATCGCGCAGTCGCGCGGCTTCGAGACCTTCCTCCTCGTCCTCGGCGTCGGCCTCCTCCTCGTCGTCGCCGTCGTCTTCGTCGAGCAGTCGCAGCGCCGCGTCCCGGTGCAGTACGCCAAGCGGATGGTGGGGCGCCGCACGTACGGCGGCAACAACACCTACATCCCGATCAAGGTGAACATGGCCGGCGTCGTGCCCGTCATCTTCGCCTCGTCGCTGCTGTACCTGCCCGCGCTGATCGCGCAGTTCAACCAGCCCGCAGCGGGCCAGGAGGCACCCGCGTGGGTGACCTGGATCACCAACTACCTCACGCAGGGCGACCACCCGCTCTACATGGCGCTGTACTTCCTCCTGATCGTCGGCTTCACGTACTTCTACGTCGCCATCACGTTCAACCCCGACGAGGTCGCCGACAACATGAAGCGCTACGGCGGGTTCATCCCCGGCATCCGCGCCGGTCGTCCCACCGCCGAGTACCTCAACTACGTGCTCACCCGCGTGACCCTGCCCGGCTCGATCTACCTCGGCCTGATCGCGCTCGTGCCGCTCGTCGCCCTGGCGCTCGTCGGTGCGAACCAGAATTTCCCGTTCGGCGGCACGTCGATCCTGATCATCGTCGGAGTCGGGCTGGAGACCGTGAAGCAGATCGACTCGCAGCTGCAGCAGCGCCACTACGAAGGGCTCCTCCGATGACCTCGACCCCGGTGGTGGGCTTCCGTCTCCTGCTGATCGGCCCTCCCGGCGCCGGCAAGGGGACCCAGGCCTCACGGCTCTCCGAGATCCTGAGCGTCCCGGCGATCTCGACCGGCGACATCTTCCGGATGAACGTCGCGAACGAGACCGAGCTGGGCCTCCAGGCGAAGGCGTTCCTCGACGCGGGGCGCTACGTCCCGGACGAGCTGACGAACGCGATCGTGCACGACCGGCTCCAGGAGGCGGACGTCTCGACGGGCTTCCTGCTCGACGGCTACCCGCGCACCACGGAGCAGGTCGACGAGCTCGACCGCATCCTCGCCGCCGACGGCAACAGCCTCGACGCCGTCGTGCAGCTCACCGCCGACCCGGACGAGGTCGTCTCGCGACTGCTCAAGCGCTCGCTCGAGCAGGAGCGCAGCGACGACACGGAGGACGTCATCCGTCGCCGCCTCGCCCTGTACGAGGAGCAGACCGCTCCGCTGATCGACGTCTACGCGGGCCGCGGGCTCGTCGTGATCGTCGACGGCCTCGGGCCGGTCGAGGAGGTCACCGACCGCATCGTCGTCGCGCTCGAGGGCCACCGCGTGGGCCGTCTGGTCGACGACCCGTCGGCCGCCTGACGCCGTGGGCTTCCGCTCCTCCCTGTACAAGACACCCGCTCAGCTGCGGTCGATGATCGCTCCCGGTCTCGCGACCGCCGCGTCGCTCGACGCCGTGCGCGCCGCGATCCGTCCGGGCGTCACGACGCTCGAGCTCGACGCGGTCGCCGAAGCGGCGATGGTGGCGCTCGGCGGGCACTCGAACTTCAAGCTGGTGCCGGGCTACCGGCACACGGTCTGCGCCTCGGTGAACGAGGAGGTCGTGCACGGCATCCCCGGAGGCCGCGTCCTGGCTCCCGGTGACATCGTCTCGATCGACAGCGGTGCCGAGATCGACGGCTGGAACGGCGACTCGGCGATGACCCTGGTGCTGGCCGATCCGTCGCGCCCCGACGAGGTCGCGGCCCGAGAGGAGCTGTCCCGGGTCACCGAGGGATCCCTCTGGCGGGGGATCGCCGCCCTCTCGTCCGCTCGGCACCTCAACGAGGTCGGTGCGGCGATCGAGGAGTACATCGAGGACGAGGCCGAGAAGTCGGGGCGCGTCTACGGGATCCTGACCGACTACATCGGCCACGGGATCGGCCGCACGATGCACGAGGCTCCGCCCGTGTTCAACTACCGGGTGCGCCAGCGCGGGCCCGAGGTGAAGCCCGGACTCGTCGTCGCGATCGAGCCGATGGTCACGGCCGGCAGCGCCGAGACCTCGGTCCTCGAGGACGAGTGGACCGTGGCCACCGTCGACGGCAGCATGGCAGCGCACTGGGAGCACTCCGTGGCGGTCCACCGCGACGGGATCTGGGTGACGACGCTCGCCGACGGGGGAGCCGCCGGGCTCGCTCCGTACGGGATCGTGCCGACGCCGATCGCCTGAGTCTCTCGGTCGAGAGCGCCGCCACAGAGCGTCCGACCCGTTGACGGTCCGCGCGGCGGCGGCGCTGAGCGGTGACCGGATCGGGTGGGGTGCCTCGTCACTGCTCCCTCCTGAGCGCCTGCGGCGCTCCCGCCAGACCCGAGCCAGGAGCCGCGACGAGGCACCCTACCCGCTCCTCGAGTTCAGGAGGGGATCCTTCTTCTGAAGGGGACCCGGAGCCGATCCTGTCTCGAGCCCGATCCCCTCCGGAAGGCCAGCGGAGGGGGGTCAGCTGTCGAAGACGCGGACGAGTTCTTCGATGAAGGCGCCGAAGTCGGTGGAGCGGCGGATGAGGCGCTGCACCTCCGCGCGCTCCGAGAAGACCTCGACGAACTGGTCGAAGACCGACTGGAAGGTGCTGCGGCCCGCCGAGGCGAACGCGATCATGGCGATGACGTTCACCCTCTGCTCGCCCCACTGCATGGGCACGTCGTTCACGACGATGGCGATCGAGGTGCGCCGTGCGCTCATCGCCATGGCGTGCGGCACTGCGAGGTTGTCGGTGAAGGCCGTGGAGCTCATCCGCTCGCGCTCGATCGCGCCTTCGACGTAGGCGTCGTCGATGATGCCCTGCTCGGTCATCCGCTCGCCGAGGAGCCGGATCATGGCCGACTCGTCGCGCGCGTGGAGGTTGCGGAAGAAGAGCGACTCGTCGAAGAACTGCAGCAGCTCGTCCTTGATCTGCGCCCGGCGGCGATGACGGCGCACGCGGGCGATCGCCCGGCGCACCGCCTCCACGTCGTGATCGGTCAGGAACGGCTGCACCACCACGACGTCGTCGGCGTACGGCCGCTCGTCGATCGTGGTGATCACGAGATCGGCGGTCAGGCGGTCCCAGTCGACGTCGCTCCGGGTGATCAGCGACCGCACCTCCACCTCGGTGCCGAGTGAGCGCTCGACCCGGAGCCGCAGCATGTGCGCGAGGTCGTAGTAGTTGGGGCAGACGATGACGCAGGACAGCCGCTCCTCGCGCCGCGAGACGCGCTCGAGGAACGAGCCGACGTGCAGAGCGATGTAGGCGATCTCGTCCTCGTTGACGAGGATCCCGCGGCGACGCTGGAGGCCCGAGGCGAGGAAGACGGCGATCTCGTACGTCATCGGGAAGCTGGTCTTGATCGAGCGGGTCAGCGGGTTGCGGGAGTAGCCGCCCTCCGACGCCCGCGCGATCAGGTTCCGCACGTGCAGCGCCAGGCGCACGATGAAGCCCTCGTCGTCGAGATCGACGAGGTACTCGCGGTTGACGTCGGCGACGAGCGCGCGGACGACGGCGAGGTCCTCCGGGTCGACGTAGTTCTCGACGACGGCGGCGACCGGCTCGTTCTGGCCGGGAGTGGCGACGCGGGTGGTCATCAGGATCGCGAGCTGCGCGAGCTCCGCGTCGGTCAGCCGCGTGGCGAAGTGGCGCTCGACGAGGTCGGCCAGGAGGACCGCCAGCTCGCCGTGCCGGCCGGGGGAGGGGCGGGAGCCGGAGGGATCGCCGATGCCGCGCGCCACCCGGTCGACGGCGATGGCGATGTGCAGCAGCACGCTGTTCACGCCGTAGTCGTTGATGTAGTAGCCGCGCGCCTCGAGCGCTGCGAGCAGCTCCGTCTTGAAGGCGCCGAGGCCGGGGGAGGCGAACTCGCGCTGCACGTCGTCGAGGGTGAAGACGCCCTGGGCGCTCTCGTCGCGGAACATGCGCGAGATGAGACGGCGCCGGGCCTCCTCGCTGCCCTCGAGGCGGACGGAGGATCCGGTGCGGGCGAGGGCGAGGCCGGCCTCGTCGGCGAGGGACTTCACCCGGCGCAGATCCGCCTCCACCGTCGACTCGCTGACCGAGAGGTCCTCGGCGAGGGCGAACAGGTCGAGCCCGTCGTCGGAGTCGACCAGGCGGCGGACGACGGCGTAGAGGCGGTCGCGCGGAGTGTCGGGCTCGGTGTCGCGGCTGCGCTGCGCCTCGAGGAAGGCCGCGTAGACGTCGCGGGCGAGACGGTAGCCGTTGGCGGAGGACTCGACCGGCTCGAGCGGCGCGGCCTGGTTCTTGACCGCGGTGACGTAGCTGCGGACGCTTCGGGTCGTCACCCCGAGCCGGTCGGCCAGCTCGTGCGCCGTCACCCAGCCGTCCGCGCGGGAGAGGTACTCCAGCAGGCGTTCGCGGTTGTCAGGCATCCAGGGGGGCTCCAGGCGCGAAGGGGGATCTCGGAGAGCGCTTCCGCCCCGCCGCGGGCCCGCTCGTCGCGAGGTCGGCGAGTCGTCGGTCCTCGCAGTCAACCATCTCGGGGGCGGCCCCGGAAATCCCCGCGCCGACGCCGTGGAAGCGCTCTTCCGGCCCCGCGGAAGATTCTCTGCTGGAGCCTTCCGCCCCCGTACGGGGATGATTCACTGAAGTACGACACGGGCGCGAGGAGGCGGATCACGTGCGGAAGATCCTGATCGTCTGCGGTGCGGGAGCGTCGAGCACGTTCCTGGCGCACCGCTTGCGAGCGGGCGCGAAGGAGCGGGGCATGGACGCCTCGTTCCGGTCGGAGACCCTCACCGGTCTCGCGGACTCCCTCCCGGAGGCCGACGTCCTCCTGGTGGGTCCGCACCTCGAGTCGCAGTTCGACGGACTCCGCCAGCGCGCGGAGCGAGTCGGAGCCGCGGCCGCCCTCCTCCCGCACGACGTCTTCGGAGTGCACGGTGCCGACACCGTGCTCGACACCCTTCCCGTCCTCTTCGCCGCTCGCGCGGTCGGAGCGGGCGCGGACGGGGATCCCTCCGTCCGACCGGCACCGGGCGCCGAGCCCGACGCCGGCCACCACTGACGCAGCCACCGCTGCAGATCCCAAGGAGAAACGTTCATGGTCGAGCGCACTGTTCAGGTCGCATCGTCGAAGGGCCTCCACGCCCGCCCCGCCTCGCTCTTCAGCCAGGCCGCGGCGAAGTCGGGTCAGAAGGTCCTCGTGAAGAAGGGCGACGCCACCGCGGTCAACGCCGCGTCGATCCTCGGCATCATCTCGCTCGGCATCGAGCACGGCGACGACCTCGTCCTCTCCGTCGAGGGCGACAACGAGCAGGCCGTCCTCGACGAGCTGGCCACGTTCCTTTCGACGGATCACGACGCCTGACGGCGTCGTGATCCCGTGAAAGAAACGCGGCAGCGCGGCGCTCACAAGCGCCGGTAGCCGCGGAAGGCCGCGGATCGTGACGGCGACCCTCAATGGGTCGCTTCTCCCCCTCCTGAGTCGGACACCCCGATGCGGACGCTCTCACCCCCACTCGATCACCCCCGCTCTCTCACCGACGAGAGCACGACAGGAACCGAGCACTCATGACGCTGTCCACTCCTCACACCGCCTACGCCTCCGCGAAGCTCCAGGGCACCGGAGTCGGTCGCGGGCTCGCCCTCGGGCCGGTCCTGCGCATGCCCGAGCCGCTGCCCGAGCCGGAGGACGTCGCGAGCACCCGCACGCCCGTCCAGGAGGAGGAGCGCGCCGTGTCGTCGCTGTCGGCGACCGCCGCGACCATCCGCCATCGCGGTGAGCGGGCCGGCGGCTCGGCCAAGGACGTGCTCGACGCGCAGGCGCTGATGGCGGAGGATCCGTCGCTCGCCGACGACGTCAAGGCGCGCATCGCGAACGGCAAGACCGCGGAGCGTGCGGTGCACGAGGCGTTCGCGGGCTTCCGCGATCTGCTGGTGGCGATGGGCGGCTACATGGCCGAGCGCGCGACCGACCTCGACGACGTCTCGCAGCGCGTCGTGGCCCACCTGCGCGGAGTGGCCGCCCCCGGCGTGCCCGAGTCGGACGAGCCCTTCGTGCTCGTCGCCCGCGATCTCGCACCGGCCGACACCGCTCTGCTGGACCTCGACAAGGTCCTCGGACTCGTCACGAGCGACGGCGGCCCCACGTCGCACACCGCGATCCTCGCTCGCGAGAAGTCGATCACCGCCATCGTGGGCACCACCGGAGCGCTCGATCTGCGCGACGGACAGCTCGTGATCCTCGACGCGACCACCGGCGTCGTCACGGTGAATCCCTCGGACGCCGAGATCACCGAGGCGAAGGCCGCGATCACCGAGCGCGCCGAGCGCCTCGCCGCTCCGGTCGTCCCCGGCGCGCTGTCCGACGGCCACGCCGTGCCGCTGCTCGCCAACCTCGGCTCGGCCGACGGAGCGCAGGGAGCGGTCGAGCTCGGCGCGGAGGGCGTGGGGCTGTTCCGCACCGAGTTCCTCTTCCTCGACGCCAAGGAGGCGCCGACCGTCGCCGACCAGGCCGAGCAGTACACCCGCCTGCTGGCCGCGTTCCCCGGCAGGAAGGTCGTCGTCCGCGCGCTCGACGCCGGCGCCGACAAGCCGCTGAGCTTCCTCAACGACGACCACGAGGAGAACCCCGCCCTGGGGCTCCGCGGACTGCGCGCGCTCCGCGCCAGCGAGCAGATCCTCCGCGACCAGCTCACGGCGCTCGCGCAGGCCGACGCCGCGACCGACGCCGACCTCTGGGTCATGGCGCCGATGGTCGCGACCGTCGACGAGACCCGCTACTTCACGTCGATGGCTCGGGAGCTCGGCATCCGCACCGCGGGCGTGATGGTCGAGGTCCCCTCCTCCGCCCTGCTCGCCGACCGGATCCTCGGAGTCGCGGACTTCGCCTCCATCGGCACCAACGACCTCACCCAGTACACGCTGGCCGCCGACCGGATGCTGGGCACCGTCTCGGCCTACCAGGACCCGTGGCACCCGGCCGTCCTCCGCCTCGTCGGCGAGGTCGGGCGCGCGGGAGCCGCACTGGGCAAGCCCGTCGGCATCTGCGGCGAGGCCGCCGCCGACCCCCTGCTCGCCGTGGTCCTCGTGGGCCTCGGCGCGACGTCCCTCTCGATGTCGCCGTCGGCTCTCGCCGACGTGCGCGCCGAGCTGGCCGAGCACACCCTCGAGGACGCGAAGCGGTTCGCCGAGCTCGCCCTCTCGACGGACAGCGCCGCAGCGGCGCGGTCCGCCGTCACCGAGGCGATCGCCGCCTCCTGATCCCCGGCCCCCGGCCGCCCGCAACGCACCACCCCCCAGCACCACCCCCCTCGCACCACCCCTCATCACGACCCGCCCGCAGGGACCCGGCCGCCTCAGGAACGACCGGGACCCCGCACCAAGAATCGGAGAACACCACATGACAACGACGTCAGCGACGTCGACGCGCGGTGGAGCGCGCGTCCACGTCCAGCGTTTCGGCACCTTCCTCTCGGGGATGGTCATGCCGAACATCGCGGCCTTCATCGCCTGGGGCTTCATCACGGCCCTCTTCATCGAGACCGGGTGGCTCCCGCTGCTCGGCGTCGACGCCACCTGGGTCCAGCAGTTCGGCGGCTGGAGCAGCGACCCCGACGTCGTGAACACCGGCCTCGTCGGCCCGATGATCACCTACCTGCTCCCGCTGCTCATCGCGAACACCGGTGGCCGCATGGTCTACGGCGCGCGTGGCGGCGTGGTCGGCACGATCGCGACCATGGGCGTCATCGTCGGCGCCGGCATCCCGATGTTCATCGGCGCCATGATCATGGGCCCGCTCTCGGCGTGGCTCATGAAGAAGGTCGACTCGCTCTGGGACGGCAAGATCAAGCCCGGCTTCGAGATGCTCGTCAACAACTTCTCGGCCGGGATCCTCGGCCTCCTGCTGGCGCTCGTCGCGTTCGCCGGTGTCGCCCCGCTCGTCGAGGGCCTCTCCGCGATCCTCGGTGCCGGCGTCGAGTGGCTGGTCGGCGCGGGCCTGCTCCCGCTGACGAGCCTCTTCATCGAGCCCGCCAAGATCCTGTTCCTCAACAACGCGATCAACCACGGCGTGCTCACCCCGCTCGGTGTGCAGCAGGCGGAGGAGACCGGCAAGTCCTTCCTCTTCCTCCTCGAGGCGAACCCCGGCCCCGGCCTGGGCGTGCTCCTCGCCTTCGCGATCTTCGGAGTCGGCGCCGCCCGCGCCTCCGCTCCCGGCGCCGCGGTCATCCACTTCATCGGCGGCATCCACGAGATCTACTTCCCGTACGTGCTGATGAAGCCGGCCCTCCTCGCCGCCGTCATCCTGGGCGGCGCGACCGGTGTCGCCACCAACGTCGCCTTCAACTCGGGCCTGCGCGCCCCGGCCTCGCCCGGCTCGATCATCGCGGTGCTCCTGCAGACCGCGAACGACAGCTTCATCGGCGTGATCCTGTCGGTCATCCTCGCGGCCGCCGTCTCGTTCGCCGTCGCCTCGGTGATCATCCGGGCCGGCCGCAAGAGCGACCTCGCCGCAGCGCAGGAGGGGGACGACAAGCTCGCCGCCGCCGTCGCCGCGAACCAGGCCAACAAGGGCAAGGACAGCGCCGTCGGCTCGCTCATCAACGCCGGCGGAGCCAACACCCCGCAGGACTCCAGCGGCGCCTCCGTCGCCGGTGCCACCGCGACCGCGACTCAGGTCCGGAACATCGTGTTCGCCTGCGACGCCGGGATGGGATCGTCCGCCATGGGCGCCTCCGTCCTGCGCAACAAGATGAAGAAGGCGGGCTTCGAGGACGTCACGGTCACCAACAAGGCGATCGCGGCCCTCGAGGACGACGTCGACCTGGTCATCACCCAGGCCGAGCTGACCGAGCGCGCACGCCAGCGCACGCCCGGCGCGATCCACGTCTCCGTCGACAACTTCATGAACAGCCCGAAGTACGACGAGGTCGTCTCCCTGGTCCGCGAGCAGCACGGCCAGTAGCCCGAGCGGCCATCCAGTAAGCACGACGAGGGAACCCGTAGGGTGCGACGAGGCGGACACGCTCCGCTCGCCCCGCGGGTTCCCTCGCCGTTTCCCACCATCGGAAGGACTGAAGCCATGAGCGAAGTGCTCACCATCGGACAGATCAACGCCTCCGGCAGCGCCACCACGAAGGAGGCCGCCATCAAGGAGGCCGCCGACATGCTCGTGGGAGTCGGCGCGGTGACGCCCGCCTACCACGAGGCCATGCTCGCCCGCGAGGCGACCGTCTCCACCTACATGGGCAACCTGCTCGCCATCCCGCACGGCACCAACGACGCGAAGGACGAGATCCGCTCCTCCGCGCTGTCGTTCGTCCGCTACGGCCAGCCGATCGACTGGGACGGCAACGAGGTGCGCTTCGTCGTCGGCATCGCCGGCGTCAACAACGAGCACCTCGAGATCCTCTCGAAGATCGCCATCATCTTCTCGGAGGAGGACGAGGTGCAGAAGCTCCTCGACGCCCCCGACGCGCAGGCGCTCTACGGGCTCCTCGGGGAGGTCAACTCCTGATGCCCAAGGCCGTCCACTTCGGCGCCGGCAACATCGGCCGCGGCTTCGTCGGGCTGATCCTGCACGGGGCCGGCTACGAGATCGTCTTCGCCGACGTCAACGCCGCCCTGATCGACCAGCTCGCGGCCGCCGACAGCTACGAGGTGCACGAGGTGGGGGAGGAGTCGGTCACGCACGTGGTCGACCGCTTCCGCGCGATCAACTCGGCCTCCGCCGAGGAGGCGCTCGTGCGCGAGATCGCGACCGCCGACGTCGTCACCACCGCGGTCGGCCCGAACATCCTGCGCTTCGTCGCCCCGGTGATCGCGAAGGGCCTCGCCGCCCGTGCCGAGTCGGCGCCGCGGCTGAGCGTGATGGCCTGCGAGAACGCCATCAACGCGACCCGTCTGCTGCAGACCGAGGTCGCCGCGAACCTCGGCGCGGACGAGTGGGAGACGCTGCGCTCCCGCGCGGTCTTCGCCGACACGGCCGTCGACCGCATCGTGCCGAACCAGGAGCCGGGGCAGGGTCTGGACGTCACCGTCGAGAGCTTCTTCGAGTGGGTCATCGACCGCACGCCCTTCGAGGGCGGCGAGCCGGAGCTCCCGGGCGCGACGTACGTCGACGACCTCGAGCCCTTCATCGAGCGCAAGCTCTTCACCGTCAACACCGGCCACGCCACGGCGGCCTACGTCGGGTTCGCCGCCGGAGCGCACAAGCTCTCGGACGCTCTCGCGATCCCGGAGGTGCACGACGCGGTGAAGGCGGCGCTGGAGGACACGAAGGCGCTCATCGTCGCGAAGCACGGCTTCAGCGACGAGGAGCAGCAGGCCTACCTCGAGAAGACGCTGAAGCGCTTCGGCAATCCGTACCTGACCGACACCGTCGACCGGGTCGGCCGTCAGCCGCTGCGCAAGCTCTCGAGGCACGAGCGCTTCATCGGCCCCGCCGCCGAGCTCGCCGAGCGGGGGCTCACGCCCTCCGGTCTGCTCACCGCCGTCGGTGCCGCACTGCGCTTCGACGTGCCGGAGGACCCGCAGAGCGTGGAGCTGCACGAGAAGCTCGCGTCGCTGTCACCGGAGGAGTTCGTCGCCGACGTGACCGGGCTCGCTCCCGAGCACCCGCTGTTCCCGCAGCTCGTCGAGGTCGTGCGCTGCTAGCGCGTTCTCGCCGGGCCGCCGAGAGTCCCGCACAGACGGACGAGATCCCCTGCCACGGCGGGGGATCTCGTCCGTTCACGAGCCGGACGGGTCAGAACAGGCGCCAGCGGGTCAGCGGCCACGCGACCGCGAAGACGCGCCCGACGACGCGCTCCACGGGCACCGTCTTGACGCAGGAGTCGATCGGCCCCGTCGCTCCGCGGCACAGTCCCAGCGAGTCGTTCGAGTTCGACCGGTGGTCGCCCAGGACGAAGAGCGTCCCCTCCGGCACCGTGTACTCGTCGAAGCACCGCGTCGACCGGACCTCGGTCGTGCAGGTGGCGCCGACGCCGAAGGGGAGGTCCTCGAACACGTAGTCCTCGTCGAGCGGCTCCCCGTCGACCAGCACGCGCCCCTCGGCGTCGCAGCACGACACGGTCTGGCCGCCGGTCGCGATCACGCGCTTCACGAGGAACTCCTCGTGCGAGGGGCCGATGCTGGTCACGTCGCCGAAGTACTTCACAGCCTCCGAGAGCGGGCTCCCGACGGTGTCGGTGGCGCCCCACTGCTCGTCCCGGGAGAAGACGACGATGCGGCCGGTCTCGGGGTCGCCCTGCAGCGCCGCGGTGCGGTCCACCAGGATCCGGTCGCCCCAGAAGCCGCCGCCCTGCAGGGTGCGCTCCATCGAGCCGGTCGGCACGGTGTACACCTTCACGAAGAAGGTCTGGACCAGCGCGATGACGACGATCGCGACCAGCACCGTCACCAGGGGATGCGAGTACCAGCGCCGCCGCTCGTGCTCGGACGACTCCCGACTGCGCGCCATCCGCGCTCCCTCCGCTCGACTGCAGTCAGCCTAGGCGCCGGGCCGTCGGCGACCGGCGGCGGCGCGTACCGGGGGACGTGCTGGGAGCGTCTCGCTGCGACACGCCCGAGGTGGCGGAGGAGGGCGGAATCGCGTAGCATCGACCCTTGGTGTTTTGCGCGTGCTCCGGCACGCCCGCGCACCGCATCCCGAGCACTCGCTCGGGGGAGGTTGTCGCGGAAACATTCGCACGACCAGTACACACACTACTTCCGAACGACAGTGAGGCTATGGCCAAAAAAGACGGTGTCATCGAAATCGAAGGTGCGGTTGTCGAGGCGCTCCCCAACGCGATGTTCCGCGTGGAGCTCACCAACGGACACAAAGTTCTCGCCCACATCTCGGGCAAGATGCGTCAGCACTACATCCGGATCCTCCCCGAGGACCGCGTGATCGTGGAGCTGAGCCCTTACGACCTGACCCGCGGCCGGATCGTCTACCGCTACAAGTAGGCGTTCGCCCCGCTCCGTTCGCGACGTGCGTGTCCTGTAAGGAACGGCCCCGGCATCCGCCGGGAGCACGACGCCAGCGAAATCAAGGAAAAGAACCATGAAGGTCAACCCCAGCGTCAAGCGCATCTGCGACCACTGCAAGATCATCCGCCGCCACGGCAACGTGATGGTCATCTGCAGCAGCAACCCCCGCCACAAGCAGCGCCAGGGCTAGTCCCGACCGCTGCTCCCGGCAGGGAGCGCCGGGGCGGTCAGCCGCCCCACGACAGAACAACAGAACCGCAACGTCACCAATCGCGCTGCATCCCCGCTCCGGCGGGGGATGAACGGCGAGGACACCCCCGGTGGAGGCCGGGGCACCGACGTTGCTTCACACCTCCACTCACTCAACAGGAGAAGCCACAATGGCACGTCTGGCAGGAGTAGACATCCCGCGCGAGAAGCGCGTGGAGGTCGCACTGACCTACATCTACGGTGTCGGCCGCACTCGGGCGCTCGCGACCCTCAGCGACACCGGGATCGACGGCAACATCCGCGTCAAGGACCTCAGCGACGACCAGCTCGTCGCCCTCCGCGACCACATCGAGGGCAACTACAAGGTGGAGGGAGACCTCCGCCGCGAGGTCGCCGCAGACATCCGCCGCAAGGTCGAGATCGGCTCGTACGAGGGCCTCCGCCACCGTCGCGGCTCCCGGTCCGTGGACAGCGCACCAAGACGAACGCGCGCACCCGCAAGGGCCCGAAGCGCACCGTCGCCGGCAAGAAGAAGGCCGGCCGCAAGTAACGCGGGCGACACGGACCTAGAGGAGATACACATTGGCTACCCCCAAGTCGGCCGCTCGTAAGCCGCGCCGCAAGGAGAAGAAGAACATCGCTGTGGGCCAGGCCCACATCAAGTCGACGTTCAACAACACCATCGTCTCGATCACCGACCCCTCCGGGGCCGTCATCAGCTGGGCCTCGTCCGGTGGAGTCGGCTTCAAGGGCTCGCGCAAGTCGACGCCGTTCGCCGCCCAGCTCGCCGCCGAGTCGGCCGCGCGCCAGGCTCAGGAGCACGGCATGAAGAAGGTCGACGTCTTCGTGAAGGGCCCGGGCTCGGGTCGCGAGACGGCGATCCGCTCGCTCCAGGCCGCAGGCCTCGAGGTCGGCTCGATCAACGACGTCACGCCCCAGGCGCACAACGGGTGCCGCCCGCCCAAGCGCCGTCGCGTCTAGCACCAGCACTCGCAGCCGCCGGTCGGCCGGCCCCGTCCTCCGCGGCGGGCGCCGGTCGACCGGCGGATCGCGCATTTCTTTCACAACTTCATACCTCGCAAACGCACGTGTCATATAGCGGACACGTGATCGAAAGGAATCAACAGTGCTTATCGCACAGCGTCCGACGCTCACCGAGGAGAACATCTCGGAGTTCCGTTCCCGCTTCGTCATCGAGCCCCTCGAGCCCGGCTTCGGCTACACGCTCGGCAACTCGCTGCGTCGCACCCTGCTGTCCTCCATCCCGGGCGCCGCTGTCACCAGCATCCGGATCGACGGAGTCCTGCACGAGTTCACGACGGTCCCCGGCGTCCGCGAGGACGTCACCGAGATCATCCTGAACATCAAGGGCCTCGTCGTCTCCTCGGAGCACGACGAGCCGATCACCGCCTACCTGCGCAAGCAGGGCGCCGGCCAGGTCACCGCCGCCGACATCTCGGCTCCGGCCGGTGTCGAGATCCACAACCCGGAGCTCGTCATCGCCACGCTGAACGACAAGGCGAAGTTCGAGCTGGAGCTCACGATCGAGCGCGGCCGCGGCTACGTCTCGGCGACCCAGAACCGCAGCGAGTTCTCCGAGGCCGGCCAGATCCCGGTCGACTCGATCTACTCGCCCGTGCTCAAGGTCACCTACCGCGTCGAGGCCACCCGTGCCGGCGAGCGCACCGACTTCGACCGCCTGGTCGTGGATGTCGAGAGCAAGCCGGCCATCACGCCGCGCGACGCGATCGCCTCCGCCGGTCGCACGCTGACCGAGCTGTTCGGACTCGCCCGCGAGCTGAACAACGCGGCAGAGGGCATCGAGATCGGCCCCGCGCCGGTCGACGCCGTCCTCTCGACCGAGCTGTCGATGCCCATCGAGGACCTCGACCTCTCGGTGCGCAGCTACAACTGCCTCAAGCGCGAGGGCATCAACAACGTCAATGAGCTCGTCGCCCTCTCGGAGACGCAGCTCATGAACATCCGCAACTTCGGTCAGAAGTCGGTGGATGAGGTCAAGGAGAAGCTGACGGAGCTCGGCCTGTCGCTCAAGGACTCGGTCCCCGGGTTCGACGGCGCCCACTTCTACAGCTACGACGACGAGAGCATCTAGGTCTCCGCTTCCGGAGCCTGCGGCTCTTCGCGACCGACCTGCTGACACCCCTTTAGTACTGGAGTAAACCCATGCCCAAGCCCACCAAGGGCCCCCGCCTCGGAGGCGGTCCCGCACACGAGCGTCTGCTCCTCGCGAACCTGGCCGCGGCCCTGTTCACGCACAAGAGCATCAAGACGACGGAGACCAAGGCCAAGCGCCTGCGTCCGCTCGCCGAGCGTCTCGTGACGTTCGCCAAGCGCGGCGACCTGCACGCCCGTCGTCGCGTCCTCGCGACGATCGGCGACAAGTCCGTCGTCCACGAGCTCTTCACCGAGATCGCTCCGCTCGTCGCCGAGCGCGAGGGCGGCTACACCCGCATCACCAAGATCGGCCCGCGCAAGGGCGACAACGCCCCCATGGCGGTCATCGAGCTCGTCCTCGAGCCCGTGACCCCGAAGGCGAAGAAGTCCCGCACCGCGACGGCGCCCGTGGCGGCTCCCGTCGAGGACGCGCCCGTCGAGGAGACCGACGTCCAGGACGCTCCGGCCGACGAGGTCGCGACCGCCCAGGACGCGCCCGTCGAGGACGCCCCGGTCGAGGAGACCAGCGAGACCAAGTAGTCCCGCACGATCCGCGAGAGCCCTCCGTCCTTCGGGACGGGGGGCTCTCGTCGTCTCCGGTGGTGGCGCGTAACGTCGCATACGATGGCGGGATCGTGCCGCTCCGGCGCGATCGCGCCTCGGGGCGCGACCGTCGACGCCGCCTCGGCGGAGGTCCGGAAGGAGATCCGTGCGCTCCCGCCTCTGGTCACCGGTCGTCCTGGCCTGCGTCCTCGGCGTCGCCGGATGCTCCTCGCAGCCGGTCGTCGACGTCCCCGCGTCGGCGGGAGCGGGCGCGACGCTCACTCCGACCCCGATCGCCACCCGGGACACGACTCCATCGTCGGCCGGCCCTGCTCTGGACTGCGCAGCCGTGCTTCCCGGCTCGAGGATCGAGCAGGATCTCGGTCTGCCCAGCGGTGCGGCGGGACTCGCGGACGACGGGCGGACCTGCTCCTACTCCCTCGCGGGGAACCCGGAGGCCGTCGTCGTGACGCTCACGCCGGCCCGTCTCCTCGAGACGTTCGTCGGAGCGGGGGAGGCGGCGGGAGCCGTGCCCGTGCCTCTGGGCGAGGCGGCGTACCAGCGCTCCGCGCCGGAGGGCGGGACCGAGTCGTCCGAGCTCGCGGTCCTCGCCGGAGGCTACGAGCTGCGCATCGTGTCGTTCGTCGGCGACCCCGCCGTGGTGGTGCAGTGGGCCGAGACCGTCTTCGCCGCGGTGGGCGTCCGCCTCGTGGTCTGAGGACCGTCCTGATCGGGACCGTGCCCGGGACCTAGACTCGTCGGGTGCTCCACCGCGTCCGCCTCGACCTGGCCTACGACGGCTCCCACTTCTCGGGCTGGGCCCTGCAGCCCGGTCTGCGCACCGTGCAGGGGGTGCTGGAGGACGCGCTGTCGAAGGTGCTGCGGACCCCCGAGCGCACCACCGTCACCGTCGCGGGACGGACCGACGTCGGCGTGCACGCGAGCGCCCAGGTGGCGCACGCGGACCTCAGCGAGGAGCAGTGGACTCGGCTGAGCGGCGGACGGCGCGCGGGGGAGGGCACCCTGCCGCAGGAGGCGGTGCTCGAGCGGCGGCTCCGCGGGATCCTGGGCCAGTACTCCGATCTCAGCGTCCACCGCGTCTCGCGGGCTCCCGACGGCTTCG
This sequence comes from Rathayibacter rhapontici, assembly GCF_001995175.1. GTDB lineage: Bacteria > Actinomycetota > Actinomycetes > Actinomycetales > Microbacteriaceae > Rathayibacter. The sequence goes on along the minus strand of NZ_MUKN01000007.1, from coordinate 31,403 downwards.
ATGCGCGCTTCTCGGCCCGCTGGCGGCGCTACGAGTACCGGCTGGCCGACGCCTCCTCCCTCCGCCACCCCCTCGAACGCGCCCAGACGACCTGGATCACGGAGTCGCTGGACGAGGCCGAGATGAACCGGGCGGCGCAGTCCCTGCTCGGACTGCACGACTACGCGTCGTTCTGCCGCGCCCGGGTCGGCGCCACCACGATCCGCACGCTGCTCGACTTCGACTGGGAGCGCGACCGCGACGGAGTGCTCCACGCGCACCTGCGCGCCGACGCGTTCTGCCACAGCATGGTGCGCGCACTGGTGGGCGCCTGCGTCGCGGTGGGGAACGGGCGCCTCGCGGTGGGCGACGTCGAGCCCCTGCGCGACGCGGTCGCCCGCACGAACGCCTTCGCGGTCATGCCGGCGCGCGGGCTCATCCTGCGCGAGGTCGACTATCCTGAGGACTCCTCGCTCGCCGAGCGCGCCGTCCTGACGCGCATGCGCCGGACCCTGCCGGCCGACGAGCCCGTCGCGGAGGATCCGACATGACCCGCTCCACGCGTCTCCCGCTGTCCGCCGTCGCACTCGTGCTCGCTCTGGCGGGCTGCTCCAGCGCCACGGTCGACATCCCGGAGTCGGCCCGGCCGACCATCGCGACCCGCGCGCCGTCCGCCGCCACTGCTGCGCCCGAGCAGCCCGCCGTCCCCGCCGCACCGTCGCTGGTGATCGAGACCCTGGAGTGCGACACGGTGCTCCCCGTCGAGACGATCGAGTCCGTGCTCGAGCTGCCCAGCGGTTTCGCCGTTCCCGGCGACCAGCCGGTCGGCTGCGCCTGGACCATGGCGGGGAACCCCTCGGCCCTGCTGCTGCAGACCGCCACGGGGGCGACGGCCGCGGAGGTGTCGACCCGCCAGGCCGCGACGGCCGGTGCGCTCCCCAGCGACGTCGGCGAGGCGGCGTTCTTCCAGCCGGCCGACGCCGCGCTCGATCCGGCGTCGACGCTCACGGTGCTGTCCGGCGACCGGCTGCTCTCGCTCCGCTCCTCGGTCGGGGATCAGGCGGCGCTCGAGACGCTGGCGGAGGACGTGATCGCGTCGCTCGACTCCGCCGAGTGACTCGCGGAGTCGCGCTACCGCTGACGGCGTCCTTGCTGTAATGTCGACCCTTGGTGTTTTCGGCCGTGTGCCGAGCGCCCGAAGTTGAGCCCTCCACCGGATCGGTTCGCCCCCTCGCGGGTCGAACGGCCACGGAGCGGGATTCACGAACACCTCACTCCGACCAGAAAGCAGCACTCACGTGACTCGCACTTTTTCTCCGAAGCCGGCTGACGTCCAGCACGACTGGATCGTCATCGACGCGTCCGACGTCGTGCTCGGCCGTCTCGCCACCCACGCCGCGGCGCTCCTGCGCGGCAAGCACAAGGCCACCTTCGCGCCGCACATGGACATGGGCGACTTCGTCATCATCGTCAACGCCGAGAAGGTCGCCCTCACCGGTCAGAAGCTCCTCCAGAAGAAGGCGTACCGCCACTCCGGCTACCCGGGCGGCCTCTCGGCCACCACGTACGCCGAGCTCCTCGAGAAGAACCCGATCCGCGCCGTCGAGAAGGCCATCCGCGGAATGCTCCCCAAGAACTCCCTCGGCCGTGCGCAGCTGCGCAAGCTGAAGGTCTACACGGGCACCGAGCACCCCCACGCGGCGCAGCAGCCCAAGGCGTACGCCTTCACCCAGGTCGCCCAGTAGGCTCCGGCCCTCCCCGACACCTCAGACTTCGAAGACAAAGGATCACCTACACCGTGGCGAAGATCGCAGACCAGCTCGACGTGGCTCCCGAGAGCTACTCCACCGAAAGCGCGGCCACCGAGGCGTCCTCGACGCCCCGCGCCGTCCTCAACGTCTCCGGCGCAGCCGTGGGCCGACGCAAGCAGGCCATCGCCCGCGTGCGCCTGGTCCCGGGCTCCGGCAGCCTGACCGTGAACGCCCGCGAGTTCGCGGAGTACTTCCCCAACAAGCTGCACCAGCAGCTGATCACCGACCCGTTCAAGGTGCTCGACCTCGTCGGCTCCTACGACGTCGTCGCGAAGATCACGGGTGGCGGCCCCTCCGGCCAGGCCGGCGCGCTGCGCCTCGCCATCGCCCGTGCACTCAACGAGATCGACCGCGAGAACAACCGCGCGATCCTCAAGAAGGCGGGCTTCCTGACCCGCGACGCTCGCGTCATCGAGCGCAAGAAGGCCGGTCTCAAGAAGGCCCGCAAGGCGTCGCAGTTCTCGAAGCGCTAGTCGGTGCGGCCCTCCGGGCCGTACGACCAGTAGCTCGAGAAGTGGACTGCGCACTATGACGCGCCTGTTCGGAACCGACGGCGTCCGTGGCCTCGCGAATCGCGATGTCACGGCCGACCTCGCTCTCGGCCTCGCCCAGGCGGCCGCCCGTGTACTCGGTGCGGCGCCCGTGCGGAGGGTCGACGCCCCCTCGCGGTGCTCGCCCGCGACCCCCGAATCTCCGGCCAGTTCATCGGCGCCGCTGTCGCCGCCGGACTCGCCAGCGCGGGAGTCGACGTCCTCGACGCCGGCGTCATCCCGACCCCTGCCACCGCGTACCTCATCGCGGACGAGCAGGCGGACTTCGGCGTGATGATCTCGGCCTCCCACAATCCCGCCGCCGACAACGGCATCAAGTTCTTCGCAGCGGGCGGGCGCAAGCTCCCCGACGAGCTCGAGAACCGCATCGAGGCGGCCCTCGGCGTGCCCCCGCTGACTCCGACCGGTGCCGACGTCGGCCGAATCCGCCGCTTCTCCGATGCGGAGGACCGCTACGTGGTCCACCTCCTCGGATCGCTGGGCAGCACCCGGCTCGACGGGCTGCACGTGGTCATCGACTGCGCCCACGGCGCGGCCGCCGGCATCTCGCCCGAGGTCTTCACGGACGCGGGTGCCACGGTCACGGTCATCGGCAACGACCCCGACGGACTCAACATCAACGACGGGGTCGGCTCGACCCACCTCGAGCACGTCGCCGAGGCCGTCGTCGCGGCCGGAGCCGATCTCGGCATCGCCCACGACGGCGACGCGGACCGCTGCCTCGCGGTGGACGCCACCGGCCGGACGATCGACGGCGACCAGATCATGGCGATCCTCGCCACGTCGATGGCCCGCCGCGGCGTGCTGCGCGACAACGTGCTCGTCGCGACCGTGATGAGCAACCTCGGGTTGAAGCTCGCGATGGCCGACGCGGGGATCCGTGTCATCGAGACGGCCGTCGGCGACCGCTACGTCCTCGAGGCGATGAACGACGGCGGCTACTCGCTCGGCGGCGAGCAGTCCGGCCACGTCATCATGAGCCGCTTCGCCACGACCGGCGACGGCGTGCTCACCGCGCTCCAGCTCGCCGCCGAGATGGCGCGCACCGGCAGGAGCATCGCCGACCTGGCGTCGGTGATGAGCGTGTTCCCGCAGACCCTCGTCAACGTCCGCGGTGTCGACCGCGAGGGCGTGCACGCCGACGAGGTCATCGCGGCGGCCGTCGCCGACGCGTCGGCCGAGCTCGGCACCGACGGCCGCGTCCTGCTCCGCCCCTCCGGCACCGAGCCGATGGTGCGCGTGATGGTCGAGGCGAAGACGCAGGAGACGGCCGACCGTCTCGCGCAGTCGCTGGCCGACGTCGTGCTGGAGCAGCTGCGCACGTAGGGGCGTCCCTCCGAGGGCCGGCGGATCCCGAGACGCCCGCTGGGCGGGCCGATCGATCAGCGAGGGAGGCGGCGGCGATCTCCTCCGAGGAGGCTCCCGCCCACCTGCTGGTCGAGCAGCCCCGGAGCGGCGTCTCGAGACCCGCGTCCCTGGAGCGTCGATCTCCGCCCCGTACCGCGTCGGCACCGGAGGCGATCCCTCTCCTCCAGAGGCGCCGCCGGAAGATGCACGCGAGCCTCAGATCTTGCGCAGCAGCACCGACGACACGGCGTGGTCGGACTGCTTGCGCAGCACCAGGCTCGCGCGGCTGCGGGTCGGGCGCACGTTCTGCACGAGGTTCGGCTCGTTGATCGCGGTCCAGATGCTCCGCGCGCGCTCCCGCGCCTCGTCGGGGGTGAGCGACGCGTAGCGGTGGAAGTAGGAGTTCGGGTTCGCGAACGCGCCCTGCTGCAGCGCGAGGAAGCGCTCCTCGTACCAGCGGGCGATGTCGCCCGTCCGCGCGTCGACGTAGACGGTGAAGTCGAAGAGGTCGCTGACGGCGAGGCCGTGGCCCGGGACCGGCGGCTGCAGCACGTTCAGGCCCTCGACGATCAGCACGTCGGGTCGGCGCACCACGATCTCGGCATCGGGGACGATGTCGTACGACAGGTGCGAGTAGAAGGGCGCGCGCACCTCGGCGGCCCCGCCCTTCACCTCCGAGACGAAGCGCAGCAGCGCGCGGCGGTCGTACGACTCCGGGAACCCCTTGCGGCTCATCAGGCCGCGCCGCTCGAGCTCGCTGTTGGGCAGGAGGAACCCGTCGGTGGTCACGAGCTCGACCCGCGGAGTGTCCTCCCAGCGGGCGAGGAGCTCGCGCAGCAGCCGCGCGATCGTGGACTTGCCGACGGCGACGGAGCCGGCGACTCCGATGACGAAGGGCGTGGGCTGGGCGCGCTCGCCGAGGAACGTGCTGGTCGCCCGGTGCAGGTGACGGGAGCCGGCCGCGTAGAGCGCGAGGAGCCGCGAGAGGGGGAGGTACACCTCGGCGACCTCGGTGAGGCTCAGCCGGTCGCCCAGTCCGCGCAGCTGCACGACCTCGGTCTCGGTCAGCGGCAGCTCCGTCGAGCGGGCGAGCTCGGCCCAGTCGGAGCGGACGATCTCGACGAAGGGGGAGGGCTGCGCCTCTCGCCCGGGTTCGCGAGCTGACGACGGCACAGTCCACGATACTAGCGGCCGGTGACCCGGCGGCCCGGTCGCCGCGATCCGCCCCTCCCGCGCCGTTAGGATCGAGCCCATGTGTGGAATCGTTGGATACGTCGGCGCGCGAGACAGCCTGGCCGTGCTGCTCGGAGGCCTCAAGCGACTGGAGTACCGCGGGTACGACTCCGCGGGCGTGGCGGTGATCGACGCCGACGGCGTGATCGACAGCCGCAAGCGCTCGGGCAAGCTCAGCGTGCTGGTCGACGACCTCGAAGCGCACCCGCTGGCGCAGGGCACGACCGGCATCGGCCACACCCGGTGGGCCACCCACGGCGGGCCGACCGACCGCAACGCCCACCCGCACCTCGCCGACGACGGCAAGCTCGCCGTCATCCACAACGGCATCATCGAGAACTTCCAGCCGCTGAAGGAGGAGCTCGCCGCCGAGGGCGTGGTCTTCGAGAGCGAGACCGACACCGAGGTCGCCGCGCACCTCATCGCCCGCGAGTACCGCCGAACCGGCGACCTCGTGCTCGCCTTCCAGGCGATCGTCGCCCGGCTCGAGGGCGCCTTCACGCTGCTCGCCCTGCACCAGGACCAGCCGGGCGTCGTCGTCGGCGCGCGCCGCAACTCCCCGCTCGTGATCGGCCTGGGCGACGGCGAGAACTTCCTCGGCTCGGACGTCGCGGCGTTCGTCGAGTTCACCCGCCGCGCGGTCGCGATCGGGCAGGACCAGATCGTCACGATCACCCCGGACCTCGTCACCGTCACCGACTTCTTCGGGCAGCCGGTCGAGACCGAGCCGTTCGAGATCGCGTGGGACGCCTCCGCCTCCGAGAAGGGCGGCTGGTCGAGCTTCATGGCGAAGGAGATCACCGAGGGCCCCGAGGCCGTCGCGAACACCCTGCGCGGCCGGATCACCGACGGCACGATCACCCTCCCCGAGCTCGAGGGTCTGGACCCGGTTCTGACGGAGATCGATCGGATCACGATCATCGGCTGCGGCACCGCCGCGTACTCGGGCATGGTCGCCAAGTACGCGATCGAGAAGTGGGCCCGCGTGCCCGTCGAGGTCGAGCTCAGCCACGAGTTCCGCTACCGCGACCCGGTGCTCACTCCCCGCACGCTCGTCGTCTCGATCAGCCAGTCGGGCGAGACGATGGACACGCTCATGGCGGTCAAGTACGCCCGCGAGAAGGGCGCGAAGACGCTCTCGGTCTGCAACACCCAGGGCGCCACGATCCCGCGCGAGTCGGACGCGGTGCTCTACACGCACGCGGGCCCGGAGGTGGCGGTCGCCTCGACCAAGGCCTTCGTCGCGCAGATCGCGGCCCTCTACCTCTTCGGGCTGCACCTCGCGACCGTGCGCGGAGCCTCCTCCGCCGAGGTCGTCGCGGCACAGGCCGCCGAGCTGGCGGCGATCCCCGAGAAGCTCTCGAAGGTGCTCGACGCGTCGGACGCCATCGTCCAGCTCGCCGGCTGGATGGCCGACACCCGCGCGGTGCTGTTCCTGGGCCGCCACGTCGGCTACCCGGTCGCGCTCGAGGGAGCGCTCAAGCTCAAGGAGCTGGCCTACATCCACGCCGAGGGCTTCGCGGCCGGCGAGCTCAAGCACGGGCCGATCGCGCTCATCGAGCCGGGCCAGGTCGTCTTCGTGATCGTGCCGAGCCCGAGCGAGTCCTACGAGCTGCAGCGCAAGGTGATCTCGAACATCCAGGAGATCAAGGCGCGCGGTGCCCGCGTCATCGCGATCGCCGAGCAGGGCGACACCGCCGCGATCCAGATCGCCGACGAGGTCGTGCCGATCCCGCTCGCCGACCCGCTGTTCGAGCCGCTGCTCGCGGTCACGCCGCTGCAGATGTTCGCGATGGAGCTCGCGACGGCGAAGGGCCTGGACGTCGACCAGCCGCGCAACCTCGCCAAGTCGGTCACGGTCGAGTGACCCTGCCGTGATCGTGGGGATCGGCGTGGACGTGGTGGACCTCGCCCGGTTCGGCCGGGCGATCGACCGCACCCCGCGGCTGCGCGACCGCCTGTTCGCTCCGAGCGAACGGGGTCTGCCGATCGCCTCCCTCGCCGGACGGTTCGCGGCGAAGGAGGCGTTCATCAAGGCCCTCGGCGACTCGGCCGGGGCGCGCTGGCACGACATGGTCGTGGAGCGTGACGAGCACGGGAACCCCTCGTTCGCCCTGCACGGAGCGGCCCGGGCGGCCGCGGACGCGCGCGGCATCACCCGGGTGCACCTGTCGATGAGCCATGACGCGGGCATCGCGACGGCGTTCGTGGTGGCCGAGTCGTGACCGCTCCGCTGTCCTTCCGCGAGGCGCTGATCGACGCCGACGCGATCCGGAGGAACGTCTCCCGGCTGCGCGAGCTGACCGGTGCCCGCCGCCTGATGGCCGTGGTGAAGGCGAACGGCTACGGGCACGGCGCCGTGACCGCCGCGCAGGCCGCGCTCGCGGGCGGGGCCGACGCCCTCGGCACCGCCGACCTCCACGAGGCGGTGGCGCTGCGCGAGGCCGGTGTGCTCGCTCCGCTGCTCTGCTGGCTGCACGACCCGGGCGAGGACTTCGACGCGGCGATCGAGCACGGGATCGACGTGGCGGTCTCGTCGCTCGCCCAGCTGGAGGCGGTGGCCCAGGCCGCCGAGGACCGCGGAGGCCGAGCCGCCGTGCAGCTCAAGCTCGACACGGGACTCAGCCGCAACGGGGCCCCCGAGCAGGAGTGGCCGCTGCTCGTGGAGGCCCTCGTGCGGCACGTGCAGCGCGGCACCGTGCACCTGACGGGCGTGCTCTCGCACCTCTCGAACACCTCGCGCGCAGAGGACCTCGCGCAGCTCGCGCTCCTGTCCCGCGGGGAGGAGCTCCTCCGGTCGAGCGGCGTCCCGGCCCCGATCGTGCACCTGGCGGCCACCGCCGGTGCGCTGAGGATCCCGGAGGCGCGCCGGGACATGGTGCGCGCCGGCATCGGCGTCTACGGGCTCTCGCCGTTCGACGATGAGACGTCGCTCGAGCTCGGCCTCGTGCCCGCGATGACGCTGCACGGACGCGTCGCGGGGGTGCGCCGCATCGATCGGGGCACGGGGGTCAGCTACGACTACACCTACCGAGCGGAGGGGGGCACCGGCGTCGCGCTCGTCCCGTTCGGCTACGCCGACGGCATCCCGCGCAGCGCCTCCGGAGTCGCCGAGGTGGCGATCAGGGGGAGGCGCCACCGCATCGCGGGCCGGGTCGCGATGGACCAGTTCGTCGTCGAGGTGGGCGACGCCCCGATCGAGGTCGGCGATGCCGTGACGCTGTGGGGAGACCCGACGACGGGGGTCCCCTCGGTCGACGAGTGGGCGCGCTGGTGCGGCACGATCAACTACGAGCTCGTGACGAGGATCGGACCGCGGGTGCAGCGCCGGGTGCTGGGCGGCGATCGTGTCTGACCGCTCCCGGTTCGCCGATCTGAGCGTCGAGGTCGTCGATCCCGAGGCGATGGAGGAGCTCGGGCGCGAGCTCGGCCGCACTCTGCGGGCGGGGGATCTGCTCGTGCTCACCGGCCCTCTCGGCGCCGGCAAGACGACCTTCACCCGGGGCCTGGGGGAGGGGCTCGACGTGCGCGGCCCCGTGACCAGCCCGACCTTCGTGATCGCGCGCACCCATCCTCCGCTGCACGACGGCCCCCCGCTCGTGCACGTCGACGCCTACCGGGTCGGCTCGGCCGTCGAGCTGGACGACCTCGACCTCGACCTCGAGCGCTCGGTCGTGGTCGTGGAGTGGGGTGCGGGGCTCCTGGACGGGGTCGCCGACTCCTGGCTCGACATCGTGATCGAGCGGCCGACGGCGGGATCCGACGCTGCGGAGGGCGAGGAGCCGATCGAGCCGCGGACGGTGCGCTTCCGCGGCATCCGCTGGGCCTGAGCACGCCCGTCGCGCGCGGGTAGCCTGTCAGGGTGCTGCTCGCGATCGACACCTCCTCCGGAACCTCCGTCGCCGTCGTGGACGACGCGGGCGGCGTGCGCTCGGACCTCGTCGAGACCGACACGATGCGTCACGCCGAGGTCGTGGGTCGTCTGATCGCCCGGGCGCTCGAGGAGGCGGGGGTCGCTGCCGCGGGCATCGACGCCGTCGCCGTCGGGATGGGCCCCGGGCCGTTCACCGGTCTCCGCGTCGGCATCGCGGCGGCCCGCGCCTTCGCCTTCGGCCGCGGCATCCCCACCCTCCCCGTGGTGTCGCACGACGCCGTCGCGCTGGCCGCCCTCCGCGACGGCCGGGACCCGGGATTCCTGGTGGTCACCGACGCGCGTCGGCGCGAGCTCTACTGGAGCGCCTACGACGGGCTCGACGCCCAGGGGCTGCCCGTCCGTCCGAGCGGCCCCGGCCTCGACAAGCCCGACGCGCTGCCGTTCCCCGAGCTCCCGCGGCTCGAGGCCTCCACGGTGTCGGCCGCGGCGCTCGGAGTGGTCGCCGCGCTCGCCCGCGCGGCCGGCCGCACTCCTCCCGCCGACGAGCCGCTCTACCTCCGCTCGCCCGACGTGACCCTGTCGGCCGGTCCCAAGCGGGTGACCGCGTGAGCGCCCTCCGCGAGGCGACCCCCGCCGACCTCGACGCGATCATGGCGATCGAGGAGTCGGAGTTCACGAGCGACGCCTGGTCGAGCCGGATGATGGCCGAGGAGACCAGGAGCGCGCACACCCGCTACCTGGTCGCGGAGGAGGACGGCGTCGTGCTCGGGTACGCGGGGCTGCTCTGCCCCCGAGGCGCGCACGAGGCCGATGTGCAGACGATCGCCGTGCTCGCCTCCGCCCGCCGCCGCGGCCTCGGCCGGCGCCTGCTCCGGGCGCTGCTCGACGAGGCCGTCCGCCGCGGGGCCCGCGAGGTGTTCCTCGAGGTGCGCGCCGACAACCCCGGTGCGCAGACCCTCTACCGTTCGGAGGGCTTCGAGGAGATCGGAGTCCGCCCCGCCTACTACCAGCCCGACGGAGTGGACGCGCTCGTGATGCGCGCAGCGCCCTCCCGGGCGTCGGAGGAGACCGCATGAGCGACGGACCGCTCGTCCTCGGGATCGAGACCAGCTGCGACGAGACCGGCATCGGCGTCGTCCGCGGCACGACGCTGCTCGCCAACACCATCGCGTCGTCGATGGACGAGCACGCGCGCTACGGAGGCGTGGTGCCGGAGGTCGCGGCCCGTGCGCACCTCGAGGCGCTCGAGCCGGCGCTGCGCGCGGCGCTCGCCGAGGCCGGAGTGACGCTCGAGGAGCTCGACGCGATCGCCGTCACGAGCGGCCCCGGGCTCTCGGGTGCGCTCATGGTCGGCGTCGGCGCGGCCAAGGCCCTCGCCGTCTCGCTCGGGAAGCCCCTCTACGCGGTGAACCACCTCGTCGGCCACGTGGGCGCGGACGTCCTCCGGGCCGACGGCAGCGAGGGGAGCCCGGTCGAGGTCCCCACGATCGCGCTGCTCGTCTCGGGCGGGCACACGTCGCTCCTGCACGTGCGCGACCTGGTCTCGGACGTCGAGCTGCTCGGCGAGACCATCGACGACGCGGCGGGGGAGGCGTTCGACAAGGTCGCGCGCGTCCTCGGCCTGCCCTACCCCGGCGGCCCGCAGATCGACCGGGTGGCGGCCGACGGCGATCCCCGCGCGATCCGGTTCCCGCGCGGCCTGAGCCTGCCGAAGGACCTCGAGCGGCACCGCTACGACTTCTCGTTCTCGGGGCTCAAGACCGCTGTGGCGCGGTGGGTGGAGAAGCGCCAGGACGCCGGCGAGGAGGTGCCGGTCGCGGACGTGGCCGCGAGCTTCCGCGAGGCCGTGGCCGACGTGCTGCTCACGAAGGCCGTCGCCGCCTGCCGCGACCGCGGGGTGCCGAGACTGCTGCTGGGCGGCGGAGTGGTCGCCAACGCGCGGGTGCGGGCGCTCGCCCAGGAGCGCTGCGCGGCCGCGGGGATCACGCTGCGGATCCCGGCGCTCTCGCTGTGCACCGACAACGGCGCGATGATCGCGGCGCTCGCCGCTCAGCTGATCGAGGCCGGGCACCCGCCGTCGAGCCTCGACTTCAGCGCGGACTCCACGCTGCCGGTCACCGAGATCCAGGTGCAGTAGCCGAGCTCCCGGGCCGGCACAAGCGGCGCTCAGGCTTTTGACAGTCCTCGGCGGCGGCTGCCACGCTGGCGTCTCCTGTTCCGATCAAGGGGGATCCCATGACCACTCCGTACACGCCCGCCACCGACCGCTACAACATCCTGGCGATCATCGGCTTCATCGCCTCGTTCTTCGTGTCCGTCGTGGGCATCGTGCTCGGCTTCATCGCTCTGTCGCAGATCAAGCGCACCGGGGAGAAGGGGCGCGGTCTGGCGATCGCCGCCGTCGTCATCGGATTCGCGGCGATCATCGTCTACACGATCGTCGGCGTCCTGTTCTTCGCCGCCCTGGCCACCGTCCCCTCCACCGGGTACTGAGCCGGCCGGTCCCTGCGGGGACCGTAGGCTGAACGGAGCTGTGCGAGGGGAGAGCGCGTGAACGACGAATCGGCGATCGATCGGTCCGCCGGGACGCCGGTGCCCCCGCCCCCCGCACCTGACGCGGTCGACCCGTCGGCGGCCTACCCGCCGCCGACGGGTCCCGCGCACCCGGACGAGCCCTCGCCGAATGCGCCGGCGCTCCGCCCGCCCCTCGAGGGCCTCGCGGTCGCCGCACTCCTCTGCGGGATCCTCGGGCTCGCGCCGGCCGCGATCGTCCTCGGACACGTGGGGCTGGTGCGAGCCCGCCGCTCCGGTCGGCGCGGCGGCGGCTTCGCGATCGCCGGGTTCGTGCTGGGCTACCTCGTCGTGGTCCTGGCCGTCCTCGGGTTCCTGGCGTACACCGCCTTCGTCGGGGGCCTGCGGAGCGACGGGTACCTCCCGAGCTGAGAGGGGGGGCGCTGGATAGACTCGGCCGCATGAGCGACAGCACCGCGCCCGGCTCCGAGGAGCGTCCGGATCCCGCCCCCGTGCCGCCGGTTCCGCCCGTGCCGCCGGTTCCGCCTGTGCCGCCGGTTCCGCCGGTTCCGCCTGCTCCGCCTGCTCCGCCCTCGACGTCGGTGCCCGCGCCCGGCACCGGAGCTCCGCGCACGGACGCCCCGTCCTACGGGACGCCGATGCCTCCGAGCCCCGCGCCGGCGTACGCCTACGCTCCGCCCGCACCGGCCCCGCCCAAGACCCTCAGCCTGACGGGCATGATCATCGGCATCGCCGGCCTCGTGATCACGATCTTCGCCTGGGGCTTCGGATTCCTCCTGTCCGCTCCGGCCGTCGTGCTCGGGTTCCTCGGGCGTCGACGCGAGCCCGGTGCCCGCGGCTTCGCCCTGACCGCGATCATCACGGGCTTCGCCGGGATCCTGATCTCGCTGATCTACCTGGCGATCACCGTGGTCATCGTCGTCGTGGCGGTCCAGTCGGCCGGCTCCTAGCCGCTCGCCTGCGCCACCCTCTCGGCCAGCAGGGCGCGGTGGCGGCCCTGCACCCGCGTCAGGATCAGGACGGCGCTGCCCCGGCCGGAGAGGCCCAGCTCCTGCGGAACCGCGCAGGGTCGACGTCCACCCCGCGCTTCTTGATCTCGAGCACTCCGATGCCGCGTCCGCGCAGCTCCTTCGCCAGCGTCCGCTCGTCGAGGGGCAGCTCGGCGAGGACGCGGAAGCTGCGCAGGAACGGCGAGGACGAGGGCTCGTCGCCCGTGAGGTACGCGATGCCGGGCGAGAGCATCCGCGAGGCGCTCGCCCGCGCCAGCTCGCCGAGCAGTCGCGCCCGGATGGCGGATCCGTCCGGCTCGTGCACGTAGGCGCCGAGCTCGCCGACCTCCTCGTCGTCGGCGTCCGAGGCGGCGGTCAGCTCTGAGGCTCCGTGCGCTCCGAGCAGCAGAGCGGAGCGGCGGACGCCGGGGCGGGCGAGCGCTCCGAACCAGAGCCCCGTCTCGACCAGGTCGCCCTCGACCGAGACCCACTGGGCCTCGGCGTCGGCCGGGATCCGCTCGCGGTCGAAGCCCGGGCCCACCTTGACGCCCACGGGCAGGCTCTCGGCGAGGCCGAAGGCGAAGTCGAGCGAGGGGGAGTACTCGTCCGGGTCGTCCAGGCGCCGCGTCTCGCGGTGGCCGGCGGTGCGGCGGGCCGGGTCGAGGTAGACGGCGTCGTAGCCGTCGAGGTCGAACGACTCGGCGTCGGCGTGCACCGCGCGCGCGAGGGGAAGGGGGCCAGGTTGAAGCTCGCGAGCGTCGCGGTGACCTCGTCGGCGTCGACGGCGGTCACCTCCAGGTCGATCGCGGCGAGGGCCAGGGCGTCGCCGCCGATGCCGCTGCCGAGGTCCGCGACTCTGCGGGTGCCGGCCGCCGCGAAGCGCCCCGCGTGCAGCGCCGCGACCCGCAGGCGGGTGGCCTGCTCGAGTCCGGCATCGGTGAAGAGCATCGAGCGGGCGAACTCGCCGAACTTCCCCTGCGCCTTCTCGCGCAGCCGCGACTGGGTCAGCACCGCGGCGACCAGCGCGGGGGAGTGGCCCTCCGACCGGAGCCGCGCGACGGCCCGCACGAGGTCGTCGGAGCGGTACCCGTCGAGGGAGTCGAGGAGCCGGAGCCCCTCCGGGGAGAGGAGCTCGACCAGCTCGTCGCGATGCATCCGGCCATGGTAGGCCACGGTGTCCCCGCCGCTCCGACGTCCTCCCGTGACGCTCCGCTTGGCACTCTGATTGCACGAGTGCCAGCTCAGCCTCTACAGTGGATCTAGCACTCTCGGAGCGTGTGTGCCAGAACCGCGCTCCGCCACATCGTCGTCAAGAAAGAGGTCAACCGTGTCGGTGTCCATCAAGCCGCTCGAAGATCGCATCGTCATCAAGCAGGTCGAGGCGGAGCAGGTGACCGCTTCCGGTCTCGTCATCCCCGACACCGCCAAGGAGAAGCCGCAGGAGGGTGAAGTCGTCGCCGTGGGCCCCGGCCGCATCGACGACAACGGCAACCGCGTCCCCCTCGACGTGGCCGTGGGTGACAAGGTCATCTACTCCAAGTACGGCGGAACCGAGGTCAAGTTCTCGGGCGAGGACCTGCTGGTCCTCTCCGCTCGCGACGTCCTCGCGGTCGTCGTCCGCTAGGACGCGTCCCGAGAAGGGCCCGGCGACCCAGGTCGCCGGGCCCTTCGTCGTCCCCGGCCGGTCCCCCTCCCGACGGGTGGCCTGATCCGGCCGTCGGATGGCCGTTCCGAGCCGATCACCGGGTGCCGGCGTGCGTAGCATCGGACGGGTGTCCGCCTCCCGCACCCCCTCCGAGCCCGACCTGACGAGCACCCCGGCGTCCGCGGGCGAGGGCGTCGAGGTTCTCCCGGAGTCGCGGGCCCGCGCCGGTGCGATGTCGTCGACGGGACTGTGGTTCGGGTTCGGCGCCTACCTCCTCTGGGGCGCGATGCCGCTCTACTTCATCGCGATGGCACCGGCCTCGCCCTTCGAGATCGTCGCCTTCCGGGTGATCTTCTCGCTCGTCTTCTGCCTGATCCTGCTGACCGCGACGCGCAGCTGGGCCGGGTTCCTCGGCCTCTTCCGCGAGCCGCGGCTGCTGGGGGCGATGGCGCTCGCCGGGGCGCTGATCTACGTGAACTGGCAGGTCTACGTCATCGCGACGACGACCGGCCACGTCATCGAGGCGGCGCTGGGCTACTTCATGAACCCGCTCGTCACGGTGCTGCTGGGCGTGCTCGTGCTGCGGGAGCGGCTCCGGCCCGCCCAGTGGATCGCGATGGCGATCAGCGCGGTCGCGGTGCTCGTCATCGCGGTGGGCTACGGCTCGTTCCCGTGGGTATCGCTCGCGCTCGCCTTCTCCTTCGGCTTCTACGGACTCGTGAAGAGCCGGGTCGGCGGCCGGATCGACGCGGTGTCGGGACTGACGCTCGAGACGCTCTGGCTGACTCCGCTCGCGATCGTGCAGCTCGCCGTGGTGGGGTCGCTCGTCGGTCTGACCTTCGGGACGGAGGGCACGGGGCACGCCCTGATCCTGGCGTCGGCAGGCATCGTCACGGCCGTCCCGCTGCTGCTGTTCGCGGGAGCCGCCCGTCGTCTGCCGCTGTCGATCGTCGGGTTCATCCAGTACCTGACGCCGTTCCTGCAGTTCCTCGTCGGCGCGTTCGTGCTCCACGAGGCGATGCCGCCCGAGCGCTGGCTCGGCTTCGCGCTGGTGTGGACCGCGCTGGTGATTTTCTCAGTCGACCTCGTCGCGGCGGAGCGCAGGAGGCGCCGAACGCCGGCGTGATGTGCGGATCACGTTGCTGAGAGCGGTTGCTGCTGCCGGAAGTAACGATCCGGTCGCGAAATCCGTTCGTAACACCCCCGTATTGTTCACGGCCTCCTCGAAGGTTACGTTTGCCGAGCGGTTGCCTCCGGCACCGCTCTGACGACAATCACTCTCAAGGAGCAACATGGGCGTTTACGCGAAGGCCGGTTCGGCTCGCGCACGGTCCCTCCGGGCAACCCTCGGCGGTGTCGCCATCCTGGGCGCCAGCGCACTCGTCCTCGCCGGCTGCGCCGGCGGCGGCGAGACCGAAGCGGGCACGGACAGCGGCGCATCCGGCGACCTCTCCCTCAAGATCGGCGCGATCCTGCCGCAGACCGGCACGCTAGCCGTCCTCGGCCCGCCCGAGTTCGCCGGTGTCGACCTCGCGGTCGCCGACATCAACGAGGCCGCCGCAGGCATCACCATCGAGGCGGAGCCGAAGGACTCGGGCGACACGTCGACCGACATCGCGACGCAGTCCGCCACCTCGCTGATCGCCGACGGCGTCTCCGCCATCATCGGCGCCGCGTCGTCCGGAGTGTCGAAGACCTTCATCGACCAGGTGACCCAGGCGGGCGTCGTGCAGATCTCGCCGGCCAACACCTCGCCCGACTTCACCACGTACGAGGACGACGGCTACTACTGGCGCACCGCTCCCTCGGACGTGCTCCAGGGACGCATCCTCGGCAACAAGATCCTGGGCGACGGCAAGACCAACGTCTCGATCCTGTACATGAACGACGCGTACGGCACCGGTCTCGAGAAGAACATCAAGGAGACCCTCGAGGCCGGCGGAGCCACCGTCGCCGCGGAGGAGATCTTCGAGCCCGCCTCGACGGACTTCAACTCGGCTCTGACCACGGTGCTCGCCCCGAACCCCGACGCGCTCGTCGTGATCTCGTTCGACGAGATCAAGACGATCGCGGAGCAGCTCGCGGCGAAGGGCTTCGACTTCTCGAAGCTCTACGGCACGGACGGCAACTACGGCGTCATCGGCGAGTCGGACACCAACGTCGACATCGCCGGCGCGCAGTTCACCAACCCGGGCGTCCAGGCGTCGGAGGACTTCCAGTCGAACCTCCAGGCCCTCGTCGAGGAGCAGGGCAACGACCCGCTGACGGTGTTCAGCTACGCTCCCGAGTCCTACGACGCCACCGTCCTGCTCGCCCTCGCGGCGCTGCAGGGTGGTGCGACGGACGGTGCGACCATCCGCGACAACCTCGAGTCGGTCTCGAAGGAGGGCACGGAGTGCACCTCCTTCGCCGACTGCGCGGCCCTGCTCGCCGACGACGAGGACATCGACTACAACGGTCTCTCCGGCCCGATCTCGTTCGACGAGAACGGCGACCCGAGCGAGGCCTCCGTGTCGATCTACAAGTACTCGGAAGGCAACGTCACCTCGTTCGAGGAGACCGTCGACGGCTCGCTCGAGTAACGACGACACTGTGACGCGACCTCGGTCGTGACGCGGGGAGGGGCTCGGTCTTCGGACCGGGCCCCTTCTGCGTGCCTGGGGAGGGGCGGCGGGGCTCGCTCCGAGTCGACGGTCGGGAGGGATGCGCGTGCGATCTGTAGGGGATCCTCGTCGTGGCTGCCTCGTCAATGCGGCGGAAAGTGATTTCCGGCCCGCAGTGCCTGCAGATGGTGCGGATACCTGCAGACGGTTCGGATGCCTGCACATCGTGCGGGTGCCTGCAGACGGTGCGGGTGCCTGGAGACGGTGCGGGTGCCTGCAGAGGGTGCGGATGCCTGCAGACGGTGCGGATGCCTGCAGAGGGCGCGGGCCCCGAGGTGGGTGCGGGGCTGCGGGTCGCACGCCGGACGACACGAGGGCGCCCTCCGGACCGTGGTCCGAGGGGCGCCCTCGTGAGCGTCGCGCGTCAGCGGGTCCGGCGCACGACCCGCACGGCACCGGCGGGCACCGTCAGGGCTCCGGCCGCCTCCGCTCCCGTCAGCAGCTCCACGCCCGTCGTGTCGACCAGCAGGTCGTCGCCGGAGTGGTTCAGGAAGAACGCGAAGTCGGCCTCGTCGCCCTCGCGGGTCACCGTCTCCAGGCCCTCGGGGGAGAGCCGGGCCTCGATGCCCGCGTCGCGCAGAGCGTCCTCGACGATCGAGCCGAGGTCGTCGCCCGAGACGCGCGTGGAGACGTACCAGGAGCGTCCCTCGCCGTAGCCGTGGCGCGTGACGGCGGGTCCGCCGGCGGCCGGTCCGTCCACGTAGTCCGCCACGGCGTCCGCGCTCTCGAGAACGAGCTCCTCGGCCCAGCCTGACGCCGAGGCGCCGGTGCTGAGCGCGACGGTCTCGTCGGCGTGCAGCGGCAGGAACTCCGGCACCGCCACTCCGAGCACCTCGCGGAAGGCGCCGGGGGCGCCGCCGGCGTGCACGGCGTCGTTCTCGTCGACCACGCCCGAGAAGTAGGAGGCGACGAAGGTGCCGCCCCGTCGCACGTAGTCCTCGACGTTGGCCTTCGACGCCGC
Organism: Rathayibacter rhapontici; assembly: GCF_001995175.1. GTDB lineage: Bacteria > Actinomycetota > Actinomycetes > Actinomycetales > Microbacteriaceae > Rathayibacter. The sequence goes on along the minus strand of NZ_MUKN01000007.1, from coordinate 13,818 downwards.
GTTGACCAGGTAGAGGGCCGGGGCGAGCACGATGTCGTACGAGGAGAGATCGGAGTGCGGGTGCGCGAAGTCGACGCTCACCCCGCGGCGCCAGAGCTCGGTGTAGTACGCGATCACGCGCTCGCGGTGCTCGAGCTCGACGGAGGGGCGCCACTCGAGGTCCTGGGCCCAGAACGACTCCCAGTCCCAGAGGATCGCGGCACGGGCGTGCACCCGTGAGCCGAGCACCTCGGCGAGTCCGGCGAGCTCGTCGCCCAGAGCCACGACCTCCTTCCAGATCCGGCTGCCGACACCGGCGTGCGGCAGCATCGCCGAGTGGAACTTCTCCGCTCCGTAGCGCGACGCGCGGAACTGGAAGTAGAGGATCGCGTCGGCGCCGCGGGCGAGGTGGCTCATGCTGTTGCGGGCCAGCTCGCCGGGGCGCTTGGCGATGTTGCGCGGCTGCCAGTTGACGGCCGAGGTGGAGTGCTCCATCAGGATCCACGGGGCACCGCCGGCCAGGGACCGGGTGAGGTCGGCGTCGAGGGCGAGCAGGACGTGGTTGTCGGCGCGCTCGGCCACGAGGTAGTGGTCGTTGGCGACGAGGTCGACCTCGTCGCGCCACTTCCACAGGTCGACCGACGGGCAGTTGGTCGCCATGAAGTTGGTGGTGACGGGGGTGTCCGGGGCGAAGCGCTTGATCGCGTCCCGCTCGGCGCGGAAGCACTCGAGCAGTGCGTCGGAGGTGAAGCGCGCGAAGTCGAGGCGCTGCGTCTGGTTCACGACGCTCGCCGAGACGCGCGGCGCGTCGATCTCGTCCCACTCGCCGTAGACCTGGCCCCAGAAGAGCGTGCCCCAGGCGCTGTTGAGCGCGTCGAGGGAGGAGTAGCGGCGCTGCAGCCAGGCGCGGAACGCGCGGACGCTGTGGTCGGAGTAGTCGTCGCTGATCGGAGCGCCGTACTCGTTGTGCACGTGCCAGAGGACGACGGCGGGGTGGGAGCCGTAGCGCTCGGCGAGGCGCTCGGTGAGAGCGACGCAGGCAGCGCGGTACTCGGGGGAGCTCGGGCTCACCATGCCGCGCGAGCCCCAGCCCAGCGTGACGCCCTCCCGGGTGACGGGTCGCGACTCCGGGTACTTCTTCCAGAACCAGGCGGGAGGCGCGGCGGTCGGAGTCGCGAGGTCGACGTCGATGCCGGCGGCGTGCAGCAGCCCGATCAGCTCGTCGAGGAACGAGAAGTCGTACTCGCCCTCGCGCGGCTCGAGCAGCGCCCACGAGAAGATGCCGATGCTGACGAGGTTCACCCCGGCGCTGCGCATGAGGGCGATGTCCTCGTCCCACACCTCGCGCGGCCACTGCTCGGGGTTGTAGTCGCCGCCGTAGCGGACCTCGGAGCGGCCGCCGAGCAGCGCCCGGCCGGGGCGGCCGAGGACGGCGGTGCGCGGGGTCTCCGCGACCGCGTCGGCGACGGGGGAGCTGAGGTCGGTGGTCATGCGGAGATCTCCTTCGAACTGTGTGCGCTCCCAGTTCTAGCACGGTGATTCGCCTCAGGAGGTCGCACCGGGAGCCTGGAAGCGCCCTGAATCCGCGCATTCCTCCGAATTGACAGGCCGCGGTTCCGTGTGTGTAACTGTAACCGCTCACAGGTACACCGTCGTCCATCCCTCGTCGGAGCGCCCGTGCACCACCACCACACAGCACTTCGACAAGGAGGACGAATGCGCACATCACTCCGCAGGGCCGCCATCGCGACCGCGGCCGCCGCCGCCCTGACTCTCACCGGCTGCACCGCATCCGGAGACACCGGCGAGTCCGGCACCGTGAACCTCAACTACTGGGCCTGGGCGCCGAACCTCGAGCAGGTCGTCGACATCTGGAACCAGCAGAACCCCGACATCCAGGTCACCGTGAACAAGCAGGACGGCGGCGACCCCGCCATCACCAAGCTGCTCACGGCGATCAAGGCCGGCAGCGGCGCTCCGGACCTGATCCAGGCCGAGTACCAGAAGATCCCGACCCTCGTCTCCTCCGACGCGCTCGCCGACATCTCCGACTCCGTCTCGGACGACCTGGCCGGCGAGTACTCCGAGGGCGTCTGGAGCTCGGTCACCCTCGGCGGCGACGCGGTCTACGCGATCCCGCAGGACTCGGGCCCGATGATGGCCTACTACCGCACCGACATCCTCGACAGCCTCGGCCTCGCGGTGCCGACCACCTGGGACGAGTACGCCGAGGTGGCGCGCGCCGTCCACGCGGCCGACCCGACGAAGTACCTCGGCACCTTCTCGGCCAACGACGCGGGCTGGTTCACCGGTCTCGCGCAGCAGGCCGGAGCCTCCTGGTGGTCCATCGACGACCAGAGCTGGGGGGTCGACATCGACGCCGGCCCGACCGAGCAGGTCGCCGAGTACTGGGGCGGACTCGTCGAGGAGGGCGCCATCGACAACAAGCCGATGTACACGCCCGAGTGGAACGCCGGACTGAACGACGGCTCGCAGGTCGGCTGGATCAGCTCCGTCTGGGCTCCCGGCGTTCTCGGCGGCAACGCCCCCGACACCGCCGGTCTCTGGACCGCGGCGACGCTCCCGCAGTGGGACGCGTCCGCGCCCTCGAACGGCAACTGGGGCGGCTCGAGCACGGCCGTCACCACGCAGTCCGACCACGTCGAGGCCGCCGTCGAGTTCGCCACCTGGCTGAACAGCGACCCCGAGGCCGTCGCCGCTCTGGCCGACATCTCGGGCGTCTACCCGGCCGCGACCGAGGCCGCCAGCCCGGCGCTGACGACCGCTCCCGAGTTCTTCAGCCAGCAGGCCGACTTCTACGACATCGCGTCGGAGGCGGCGGGCTCGGTGTCGAGCTTCACCTACGGCCCGAACGTGAACGTCGCGTTCAGCGCCTACAACGACGAGTTCGCCAAGGCGGCCGACGCGAGGACCCGCCAGGCCTTCGTCGACGCCGTCGCCGAGATGCAGTCGATCACCACGGACGACCTGGTCTCCAGCGGCTTCTCCGTGAACTGACGGTGACGGAGGCGGGGTCCCCCGGCCCCGCCTCCGCACCGTCCCCTCCGTGCAGCGGCATCGCCCCTGCACGGGCAGACCACCCCCAGCAAGCAGGACGAGGACCAGCGATGACCGCTCCCACGATCACCCGAGCACCGGACGGCAGTGTCTCGTCGAACCGCTCGAGCCGCCCCGCCGCCCGCCGCTCCGGCCGCTCCGGCTGGCGCTCGCGGGTCGGCATCCCCTACGCGATGCTCGCCCCCGGCATCGTCCTCTTCGTCGCGTTCATGGCGGCGCCCATCGTCTACACGCTCTTCCTCAGCTTCCAGAAGCGCCAGGTCACCGGCCTGGGACTGGGCTCGGGAGCCCAGACGCAGGTCTTCGCCGGCGTCGAGAACTACGTCTCCGCCCTGTCCGACCCCGAGTTCGGCGCGAGCGTGGGCCGGGTCCTGCTCTACGGGCTCATCCTCATCCCGTGCATGCTCGGCCTCGCGCTGCTGTTCGCACTGCTGCTCGACTCGCAGCGCACCCGCGCGGTCGGCTTCTCGCGGATCTCGATCTTCCTGCCCTACGCGGTGCCCGCCGTCATCAGCTCGCTGCTCTGGGGCTTCCTCTACCTGCCCGCGGTCAGCCCCTTCTACTACGTGTTCGAGCGGCTGGGCTGGGACGCCCCGAGCCTGCTCTCCTCCGGAGCCGTCATCTTCGGCATCGCGAACATCGCGCTCTGGGGCGGCGTCGGCTTCAACATGATCGTCATCTACACCTCGCTGAAGGCGGTGCCGTCGGACATCTACGAGGCGGCCCGGATCGACGGCGCCAGCGAGGTGCAGATCGCCCTGCGCATCAAGATCCCGATCCTCGCGCCGGCCCTGGTGATGACCGCGCTGTTCTCGATGGTCGCGACGCTCCAGGTGTTCGCCGAGCCGACCACGCTGCGCCCGCTGACCAACAGCCTCTCGACGAGCTGGTCGCCGCTCATGCTCGTCTACCGCGACGCGTTCACCCGCGACGACATCTACTCCGCCGCGGCGACCTCCGTCGTGATCGCCCTGGCCACCTTCATCGTCTCCTTCCTCTTCCTCCGGGTCGTGCAGAAGCGAGCCTTCGGACAGGAGGACTGATCCATGACCACCGTCGCCCCCCGCCTCGGCACCACCGCCCCCTCGACGCGCTCGTCCCGCTCGCCCCTCGCCCGCCGCGAGCGGCCGAGCATCCTCTCGACCGGGATCCTCCTCGTCGGCGCGATCTACTGCCTCTTCCCCGTCTTCTGGGTGCTCATGGCGTCGACCAAGGACGGCGGCGAGCTGTTCTCGACGTTCACCCTCGCCCCCAGCACGCACCTCTTCGACAACATCGTCGCGCTGACCTCGTACCGCGACGGGCTCTTCTGGCGCTGGATGCTGAACACCGCGCTGTACGCCGGCCTCGGCGCGATCGCCTCGACCTGGATCTCGGCGCTCTCGGGCTACGTGCTCGCGAAGTTCGAGTTCCCGGGCAAGAAGGTCGTGTTCAACGTCCTGCTGATGGGCGTGCTCGTCCCCGGCGTGATCCTCGCCATCCCGCAGTACTTCCTGCTCGCGAACGTGGGCCTCACGAACACGTTCTGGGGCGTCCTGCTCCCGCAGATCATCAGCCCCTACGGCATCTACCTGGCGCGGATCTACGCCGCGGCGGCCGTGCCGACCGACGTGATCGAGGCGGCCCGCACCGAGGGCGCCAAGGAGATGTACATCTTCACCCGCATCGCGACGCCCATGCTGCTCCCGGGCCTGGTGACGATCTTCCTCTTCCAGTTCGTCGCCATCTGGAACAACTTCATGCTCCCGTACATCATGCTCGGCAACGACGAGCTGTTCCCCCTGACGGTGGGTCTGAACGGCCTGCTGAACCAGGGCGCCTCGGCCCCCTCGCTCTACACGCTGGTCATCACCGGAGCCCTGCTCTCGGTCATCCCGCTGATCGCGATCTTCCTGGTCCTGCAGCGGTTCTGGAAGGTCGATCTCGCCGCCGGCGCGGTCAAGGCGTGATCGTCGGCGAGCCGCGGGCGGCGGACGGCCCGAGCCCTAAGCTGGCCGGGTGACCACCGCCTCCGGCCGCCAGAGACCGACGATCGAGCACGTCGCGCTGGAGGCGGGCGTCTCCCGCGGCACCGTCTCGCGCGTCCTCAACGGGGGCAAGTGGGTCAGCCCGGACGCGAAGACCGCCGTCGAGACGGCGATCAAGAAGACCGGCTACCGGGTGAACCCCCACGCGCGCAGCCTCGCGACGAACCGGACGAACTCGGTGGCCTTCCTCCTCACCGAGGAGCACCAGCTGCTGTTCGAGGACCCGAACTTCTCCACCCTGCTGACCGGCACCGCCGCGGCGCTCGCCGAGCGCGACGTCTCGCTCGTGCTGATCATGGCGGGCAACGTGTCCGAGCAGAAGCGGGCGCTCGCCTACCTCGGCGCGGGTCACGTCGACGGCGTGCTGCTCGTCTCGGCGCACGGCGGCCAGGGGCTGCTGCGCGAGATCCAGGACCTCGCGGTCCCGGCGATCGCGTGCGGCATCCCGCTCGGCTACGAGAAGCGGATGGGCTACGTCGCCGCGGACGACGAGGAGGGCGCGCGCGAGATGGTCGCGTACCTCCGCTCGCGCGGCCGCACGCGCGTCGCGACGATCGCGGGCCCGCCGGATCTGCCGGGCGGCCTCGTGCGCCTCGCCGGCTACCGGCGCGAGCTCGGCGACGGGTACGACGAGGGCCTCGTGCGCTACGGCGACTACAGCCGTGCGAGCGGCGATCGGGCGATGACGGAGCTGCTCCGCGACCGGCCCGACGTCGACGCCGTCTTCGCGGCGAACGACCGCATGGCGGCCGGGGCGATCGATGCGCTGGTGCGCGCCGGCCGGCGGGTGCCGGAGGACGTCGCCGTCGGCGGCTTCGACGACTCCAGTGTCGCGGTCTCGACCGAGCCGCCGCTGACGACGATGCGCCAGCCGTTCGGCCGCATCAGCGCCGAGATGGTGCGCCTGCTGCTGCAGAGCATCGCGGGGGAGAAGCCCGCGGCGATCATCCTGCCGACCGAACTGATCGAGCGCGCGTCCGCCTGACGGGGACGCGCGCTCGAGAGCGGTGCTCGGAGGGCCTAGGAGGCGCGCAGCAGCTCGGCCTCCTGAGCGAGGCGGTAGGTCACGAACGAGCGGCTGTAGCTGCTGCGCTTGCCGCCGCGGGTCTCGGCGATGACGACCTGGGCGTAGACGCCGACGACCGACCAGCGCTCGTAGTCGCCGATGGCTCCGGTGCCGAAGACGGCGCCGAGGGCGACGGGGGCGGGGGTGTAGCTCTTCATGCGCGGCTCCTTCGAAGGGGGTCGAGCGGCGGGGGCCACCGCCAGGGCGGTGTCGTCCGTCGGGCTGCGACCGGAAGGTGCCTCCGACCAGGAGGAACGTGCTCGGTGCACCCCGCCGGGGTGACGTCTCGTGTCCCCAAAATTACGGCACCGGCCCCGTAGATCCGGCCCTCCGACGGGGGGTGCAGTGACGGAGAGATCCTCGTCCGTCGCGGATCGACGGTGCGGCCGGATCAGCTCCAGCCGCAGAAGTCCTCGGCGATGAACTCGTAGAGCTCCCCGCGCACCGCGTCGCTCACTCCGATCGGCACGACGCCCTCCGCGCCGCCCTCCGGAGCGACGACGACCGGGAAGAAGGTGCCGCGCTTGTCCTCGGCGACGGTGTGGGTGCTGCAGTTCACCGGGACGATCGCCAGGTCGAGCACGAGCGGCTCCGAGTCGGCGTCGACGCGCACGCCCACCGGCCACACGTCCCCGGACGCGGGCCGGAGCAGGATCGTGCCGCGCACCTCCGCGATCCGCACGGCTCCCGGCGCGCCGGTCGGCGTCACCGTCAGTGCGAGGTGGGCGACGGGTCCGTCGGGCTCCTGCGTCACGGTCACCCCGTCCGCGGGCTCGATCGTCACCACCTCGGCGAGCCGCTGGGCGAGGCAGTCCTCCTCGTGCACCCGGGCGAGGGTGCCGAAGGGGTCCTCCGGCTCGACGACGGAGGTCCCCGAGGAGTCGGCGGTCGTCCAGGCGAGGCGGATGCGGCCCGCGGAGTCGTCCCCGCCGCAGTCGGGCTCCGGCAGCTGGAGGCGCAGGGCCGTCGTCGTGCCGGCGCGCACAGTGGTGGGCCGGGGCGTCCAGGCGGGATCGACGAAGGCGGGGGAGTCCAGCCGCGCCTCCCACACCTCCAGTGCCTCGCCGCCGCCGTTGGCCACGAGCACCTCGAGCCGCCTCGGGCCGTAGTCGTCCCGGTTCTGCCGGATGCCCACCGAGACGTCGTCCGGCAGCGCGGCGGCGGGCGCGGGCACGCAGCCCGCCAGCAGCGTCGGGAGCAGCGCGGTCGAGACGGCCGCGGCGATGCGTCTCATGCGGTGCCTCCTCGCGGGGGACGACGAGGGCCCGCCGCCGCCTCGCGGCGGACGACGGGCCCTCGCAGGGAGCGGAGGCGTCAGCCTCCGACGGTGGGCGTGCTCGTGGTGACCTCGTTGGTCGTCGCGAGCGTGCCCAGGTAGAGCTCGATCACCTTGGGGTCGTTCATGAGCTCGCGCCCGGCGCCCTCGTAGGCGTCGCGACCCTGGTCGAGCACGTAGCCGCGGTCGCAGATCTGCAGCGCACGGCGCGCGTTCTGCTCGACGATCATGATCGAGACGCCCGCGCGGTTGATCCGCTGGACGTTCACGAACGTCTCGTCCTGGCGCATCGGCGACAGGCCGGCGCTCGGCTCGTCCAGGAGCAGCATCGACGGGTCCATCATCAGGGCCCGCGACATCGCCACCATCTGGCGCTCGCCGCCCGAGAGCGATCCCGAGCGCTGCTTCAGGCGCTTGGACAGCTCCGGGAACAGCTCCGTCACGAACTCGAGGCGCTGGCGGTACATCTTCGGCTTCTGGTACATGCCCATCTCGAGGTTCTCCTCGATGGTGAGCGACGGGAAGACGTTGTTGTTCTGCGGCACGAAGCCGACGCCCTTCGAGACCAGCTTGTCGGCCTTCATGCCGGTGATGTCCTCGCCGTTGAGCAGCACCGTGCCCTGGCGGATGTTCACCAGCCCGAACATCGCCTTCAGGAGCGTCGACTTGCCCGCGCCGTTCGGGCCGATGATGCCGACCAGCTCGCCCTTCTTCACGTAGACGTTCGAGCCGTTGAGGATGTTGACTCCCGGCACGTACCCCGCGTGGAGGTCGTGCGTCTCGAGGGTGTTGCCGGTCACTTGTCGTCCTTTCCGAAGTCGACGGCGGGCGCGTCCGTGGTGGGCGCGACGCTCGTCGGAGCGACGTCCGCGGCGTGCGCGGTGGTGGCGGAGCCGGTGGCCGGGGCGGCGGCGGGAGGGGTGGGCGGCACGAGGCCGGCCTCCTCCGCCTGCTTCTCGACGTCCTCGCGGACGAGGTCCGACTCCATCTCCTCCGCGATCTCGAGCTGGCCCTCGACGGTGCCGAGGTCGGTGTCGTGGTGGGCGCCGAGGTAGGCGTCGATGACGGCCGGATCGTTCATCACGGTGGAGGGCGGACCCTCCGCGACGACCTTGCCCTCGGCCATCACGATCACCCAGTCGGCGATCGTGTTGACCATGTGCATGTCGTGCTCGACGAAGAGGACGGTCATGCCCTCGTCCTTCAGGTTCACGATGTGCCCCAGGAGCGACTGGGTCAGCGCCGGGTTCACGCCCGCCATCGGCTCGTCGAGCATGACCAGCTCGGGCTCGGACATGAGCGCCCGCGCCATCTCGAGGAGCTTCTTCTGACCGCCCGAGAGGCTCGACGCGTAGTCGTCCTTCTTCGTGTCCAGCTTGAACTTCTCGAGCAGGCTGATCGCCCGTGCCTCGATCGTGTCCTCCTCCTTCGACCACAGGGGCTTGAAGAGGGACGTGAAGATGTTCTCGCCCTTCTGCCCCTTGGCGCCCAGGAGCATGTTCTCGAGCACCGTCATGCCGCCGAGGGCCTTGGTGAGCTGGAACGTGCGCACCATGCCCATCCGCGACACCCGGTACGCGGGGACGTTCGCGAGGTTCTTGCCCTTGAAGTTCCAGCGCCCGGTGTTGGGCTTGTCGAAGCCCGTCAGCAGGTTGAAGAACGTGGTCTTGCCGGCTCCGTTGGGGCCGATCAGGGCGGTGATGGAGCCACGGGGGATCTCGACGTGCGCGACGTCGACCGCGGTCAGGCCGCCGAAGCGCCGGCTGACGCGGTCGGCGACCAGGATGGGGTCCTTCTTCTTGACCCCGGGGACGATGGTGTCCTCGGTGATGTCCGAGACCGGCGTTTTAGGCAAAGTGCAGATCCTTCTTCTTGCCGAAGATCCCCTGTGGTCGGAAGATCACCAGGAGCATGAGCGCGATCCCCACCACGATGAACCGGATGGGTCCGGTCTGCACCGTCGTGAGGCGGATGATGTCGTTGCTGAGGACACCGGTGTCGATCCCCAGGGTGAGCAGACCGTCGGTGAGACCGAGGACGACCCAGAAGATGATCGACCCGGCCACGGGCCCGAACACCGTGGCGGCGCCGCCCAGCAGCATGATCGTGTAGAGGAAGAACGTCAGCTGGGTGCCGTAGTTGTCGGGCTGCAGCGAGCGGGGCAGGATGAACAGCGCTCCGGCCAGGCCGCCCAGCACGCCGCCGAGGACCAGCGCCTGGATCTTGTACGAGAAGACGTTCTTGCCGAGCGAGCGCACGGCGTCCTCGTCCTCGCGGATGCCCTTGATGACGCGGCCCCAGGGGCTGCGCATCAGGAGGAACACGAGGAGGCAGGCCAGGCCCACGAGGCCCCAGCCCACGATGCGCACCCACCACTGGTCCTGGTTGTAGGTCAGGATCCCGATGCCCCAGCGGCCCTCCGGGAGCGGGTTGAGGTCGTTGAAGGCGCGGGCGGCGCCGTTGATGCCCTCCGAGCCTCCGGTGATCGCCGAGAACTCGGGCGTCTTGACCGAGAGCCGGATGATCTCGGCCGCCGCGATCGTCACGATCGACAGGTAGTCGGCGCGCAGTCGCAGAGTCGGGATGCCCAGGATCAGGGCGAAGACGGTCGCCGCGACGATGGTCGCGAGGAAGGAGCCCCAGACGGGCCACTCGAACTTGACCGACGTGATGGCGAAGGCGTAGCCGCCCACCGCCATGAAGCCGGCCTGTCCGAAGTTGAGGAGGCCGGTGAATCCGAAGTGGATGACCAGGCCGATCGTCGCGAGCGCGTACGCCGCGACGGTGGGATCGACGATCTGCCCGATCGCCAGCCAGATGAAGTTGAGGTTCATGGTGTCCTAGCCGATCCGTTCCTTGCGGCCCAGGATTCCCTGCGGCCTGACCAGGAGGATGATGATCATGAGGATGAGCGGAGCCACGTACTTGAGGTTCTCCGGGATCCACACGGTCGAGATGTTCATCATGAGTCCGATGATGAGCGAGCCGACCAGCGCGCCGTAGGCGGAGCCGAGGCCTCCCAGCGTGATCGCCGCGAAGATCAGCAGCAGGATCGACGCTCCGGTGTCCCAGCGCAGCGACTGGTAGTAGCCGATGTAGACGCCGGCGAGAGCCGCCAGCGCGCCCGAGAGCACCCAGACCACGCGGATGACGCGCTCGACGTTGATGCCGGAGGCGGAGGCGAGGGCCCGGTTGTCGGACACCGCGCGCATCGCCTTGCCGATCTTGGTCTTCGTCAGCACGAGGGCGACTCCGACGATGCAGATGATGCCGACGACGGCGCCGACGATGTCGGTGAACTTCAGGCTGATCCCGAGCGCCTCGACCGTGAAGAACGGCGCGGTGCTGTTCGGGAGCGAGAGGCGGTCGGCTCCGAAGAAGAAGACGTAGATGTAGCGCAGGGCCAGCGAGAGGCCGATCGTGACGATCATCAGCGGGATGAGCTGGATGCCCTTCTTCCGCAGCGGCTTCCAGAGCAGGCCGTCCTGCACGTAGCCGAACGCCCCGCCCAGGATCACCGCGATCGGGATCGCCACCAGCGCCGGGAGGCCGAAGACCCCGGAGAAGAGGTACGCCATCAGCGCGCCGAAGGTGACGAGCTCGCCGTGCGCGAAGTTGTTCAGGCCGGTGACGCCGTAGATCAACGAGGCGCCGATCGCCGCCAGGGCGATCAGGAGGCCGAAGATCAGGCCGGTGACGACCTTGGGCCAGAAGGTGATCCAGAAGGTGTCGGCCGAGACCGGCGTGGTCGTCGTGCTCGAGGTGCCGTCGGGGTTCGTCGCCGTGTTGCCGGTCGTGCCCTCGGTCGCCGGGGAGGTCGGACCCGCGGAGTCCGTGGGGACGGGGGCCGTCGCTCCGGTGCCGATCGGGTTCGCCGTCGAGACGATGAAGTTCACGATCTGGTTCTGCGAGGCGACGATGCTCACCTCCTTCGGGTTCTGACCCGCGGCGGGGTAGCCCTTGTCGGCGGGGAGGGTCGCCTCGTCGACGGTGATGGTGAAGTCGCCGGGCTCCTCGAGGGGGAAGACCGCGCGGCCGTCGGCGCCGGTGGTGAGCGTCGCCGAGGAGTCGCCCTCGATCGCGATCGAGACGCCGGCGAGGTTCTCGTTGGTGCCCTGCACCCGGACCCAGGCGATGATCGACTGGTCGGCGGTGGTCTCGGCCGTCGCGGCCGGAGCCGCGGCCGCGAGACCGGTCAGGGTCGCGGCGAGCAGGCCGACGGCGAGGAGGCGGCGGCGCAGTCCGCTGAACGGGGCGCGGGTGCGCGACGGCCGTGCGCGGGACGGGCTAGCTGTCGCCACGGGGCGCCTCCCTGTCCGTCGGGTACGGGGTCGTCGAGCGCTTGTGGCGCGTCGACCGGGGAGCTGTGAGCAAGACGTTTACCTCTCGTCAGGGTGCACAGACGGAAACTGACTCCGGGCACGCCCGAACAGCCGTCGTCAAACAACGTTGGTTGACCATACGTTCCGCATGTGTCGGCGGTGTTTCACCGGCGGCACATCCGCGTGACCACATTATGCGGGGCGGAGAGCGCTCCAGCGGACTCGAACGGGTGACAGACGCGGTGGCGGCGCCTCCCGGGCGGGCGACAGAGCCGCAGCAGGCAGGAATAGAGGAGCGCCTCCGGCGCTTAAGATCGAGTATCCGGGGCTCCCGGGCCGGATGCCCGCCGTCACCCCGGGCACCCGCTGTCGACCTGTTAGGGGCATTGATGGACCAGCCGGATCCCTTCGGATTCCTCGGACTCACCTACGACGACGTCATGCTCCTGCCGGGGCACACCGACGTCATCCCGAGCGAGGCCGACACGACCTCCCGGCTCACCAAGCGCATCACCGTCGCGACGCCGCTGCTCTCAGCGGCCATGGACACGGTGACCGAGGCGCGGATGGCGATCGCCATGGCCCGCCAGGGCGGGCTCGGCGTCCTGCACCGCAACCTCTCCATCGCGGACCAGGCCGACCAGGTCGACCGGGTGAAGCGCAGCGAGTCGGGCATGGTCTCCAACCCCGTCACGACGTCCCCCGACGCCACCGTCGCGCAGGTCGACGAGCTGTGCGGGCAGTACCGCATCAGCGGCCTCCCCGTCGTCGACTCCACCGGGGTCCTCGTCGGCATCATCACCAACCGCGACATGCGCTTCGTCTCGCCGTTCGAGAAGGCCTCGACCCTCGTCCGCGACGTCATGACCAGCTCCGGCCTCATCACCGGCCGCGTCGGCATCCCCGACAGCGAGGTCATCGCGCTCTTCGCCCAGCACAAGATCGAGAAGCTGCCGCTGGTCGACGAGCAGGGCAAGCTCGCCGGGCTCATCACCGTCAAGGACTTCGACAAGTCCGAGCAGTACCCCAACGCCACCAAGGACGGCGAGGGGCGCCTGCGCGTCGGCGCCGCCATCGGCTTCTTCGGCGACGCCTGGCAGCGCGCGACCGCACTCCTCGAGGCCGGAGTCGACGTCATCGTCGTCGACACCGCCAACGGCGACTCCGCGGGCGTCCTCGACATCATCCGCCGCCTGAAGTCCGACTCGGCCTTCGCCGGAGTCGACGTCATCGGCGGCAACGTCGCCACCCGCTCCGGCGCCCAGGCGCTCGTCGACGCGGGCGCGACGCCATCAAGGTCGGAGTCGGCCCCGGCTCCATCTGCACCACCCGCGTCGTCGCCGGAGTCGGCGTGCCCCAGGTCACCGCCGTCTACGAGGCCTCCCTCGCCGCCCGCGAATCCGGCGTGCCCGTGATCGCCGACGGCGGCCTGCAGTACTCGGGCGACATCGCCAAGGCCCTCGTCGCCGGCGCCGACACCGTCATGCTCGGCTCGCTGCTCGCCGGCTGCGAGGAGAGCCCCGGCGACCTCGTCTTCCAGAACGGCAAGCAGTTCAAGACGTACCGCGGCATGGGATCGCTCGGAGCGCTGCAGACCCGAGGGGAGCGCACCTCCTACTCCAAGGACCGCTACTTCCAGTCCGACGTCCCCACCGACGACAAGCTCATCGCCGAGGGCATCGAGGGCCAGGTGCCCTACCGCGGACCGCTCGCGAACGTGGCCTACCAGCTCGCCGGCGGACTCCGGCAGTCGATGTTCTACGTCGGCGCGCGGACCATCACCGAGCTCAAGCAGCGCGGCAAGTTCGTGCGGATCACGGCGGCGGGGCTGAAGGAATCGCACCCGCACGATGTGCAGATGGTGGTGGAAGCTCCGAACTACCGGCGCTGAGCGCTGCTGGTGGGGTGGGTCGACGTCGGATCGCGATGGCGGCCCCTCTGCCCGATGGGCCTGCGGCCCATACGCCCACCACACCGGAGGGGCCGCCATCCCGATCCGCCGTCGACCCCGTCCCGGGAGTCGGCGGCGGTTCTGCGTGAGGCGGAACGCCGGACGCAGCGCGAGCGGCG
>NZ_MUKN01000006.1 GCF_001995175.1 Rathayibacter rhapontici | reverse complement strand
GCGGGCCCCTCGGAGCGGGCGGCGACGGCCCCCTCCGCGAGCGTCAGGACGAGCGCCTCGCCCGGCTCGGCGTCACCCGGTGCGCGGACGACGTGGCCCGCGGCGTTCTGCACGATCGCGTAGCCGCGGTCGAGCGTGTGCTGGGGCGAGAGGGCGCGCAGGTGCCCGTGCAGGCGCTCCACCTCGAGGTGCGCGCGCTCGATCCGGCGCTCGACGAGCTCGGCGCCGCGGGCGACCCAGCGGGTCAGCTCCTCGGAGCGCTGATCGACCAGGACGCGCGGGTTCGCGAGCACGGGCCGCGAGCGCAGCTGCGAGAGACGGTCGACCTCGTGCGAGACGAGCCCGCTCACCCGGGTGGTCATCCGCAGGCGGGCCTGCTGCACCCGGAGGAGCTCATCGGAGACGTCGGGCACCACGCGCTTGGCGGCGTCGGTCGGCGTGGAGGCCCGCAGGTCGGCGACGTCGTCGAGGAGCGGGCGGTCGGCCTCGTGGCCGATGGCGCTGACGACGGGCGTCGAGCAGGCGGCGACCGCGCGCACGAGCGACTCGTCGCTGAAGCCGAGGAGGTTCTGGAAGTCGCCGCCGCCGCGGGCGATCACGATGACGTCGATGCTCTCGTCGGCGTCGAGGGCGCGCAGCGCCGACAGCACCTCGGGCACCGTGCGGTCCCCCTGGACCGCGGCGTGCACGACGCGGAACCGGACGGCGGGCCAGCGCAGCTGCGCGTTCCGCAGCACGTCCTTCTCGGCGTCCGAGTCCTTGCCCGTGATGAGGCCGACCCCGTGCGGGAGGAAGGGGAGGCGCTTCTTGCGCCCCGGCTCGAACAGCCCCTCGGAGGCGAGCTGGCGCCGGAGCCGCTCCAGCTTCTCGAGCAGGTCGCCGAGACCGACGTGGCGCATCTCGAACACCTGCATGGTGAGCGTGCCGCCCTTGAGCCAGTAGTTCGGCTTCACGAGCGCGATCACGCGGGCGCCCTGCGCCAGGTCGGCCGGGATGCGGGAGCGGACGGACGACCAGATCGTGAAGCCGACCGTGGCGTCGCCCGAGACGTCCTTGAGCTTGCCGTAGACGTTGCCGCCGGAGACGCCCCACTGGGTGATCTCGCCCTCGACCCATGCGGTGCCCAGCCGTTCGATCCAGCCCTTGAGCTTGCTCGCGAGCAGGCCGACCGGCCACGGGTTCTCGGCGGTGGGAGGGGCGTCTGTCATCGGTGCCTTCGCTCGGCGGGCGGGGGGAGTGGCGGGGGCGGCCCGCGTCGACCACCGTACGGGATGCCTCCGACAGCGCTTCGGCCTCCGCTCAGCCGGGAGCGCATAGAATCAGGGGGTGAGTCAAGTCTCGATCAGCCTGCCCATGCCGCGCATGCCCCGCGCCACCGGGCGTCTCCGCGACGTCCCCGTCGACGGCGCGAAGCGCGTGCTCCTCGCCGCCCCGCGCGGCTACTGCGCTGGAGTCGACCGCGCGGTCGTCGCCGTCGAGAAGGCCATCGAGCACTACGGCGCCCCGGTCTACGTGCGCAAGCAGATCGTGCACAACGTGCACGTGGTCTCGACGCTCGAGAGCCAGGGGGCGATCTTCGTCGACGAGGTCGACGAGGTCCCCGAGGGCTCGCACATCGTCTTCAGCGCCCACGGGGTGTCGCCCGCCGTCGTGCAGGGTGCCGCCGACCGCAACCTCCAGGCGATCGACGCGACCTGCCCGCTCGTCACCAAGGTGCACCGCGAGGCCGTCCGCTTCGCGCGCGACGACTTCGAGATCCTCCTGATCGGCCACGAGGGCCACGAGGAGGTCGAGGGCACGGCGGGCGAGGCTCCGGACCACGTGACCCTGGTCGGCAGCCCCGACGAGGTCGACACCATCGTCGTGAAGGACCCCGACAAGGTCGTCTGGCTCTCGCAGACCACGCTCTCGGTCGACGAGACGATGGAGACGGTCCGCCGCCTCCGCGAGCGCTTCCCCAACCTGCAGGACCCGCCCAGCGACGACATCTGCTACGCCACCCAGAACCGGCAGGTCGCGATCAAGAAGGTCGCCGCCGACGCCGAGCTCGTGATCGTGGTCGGCTCCGCCAACTCCTCCAACTCGGTGCGCCTCGTCGAGGTCGCTCTCGAGTACGGCGCCAAGGCGCCTACCGCGTCGACTACGCCAGCGAGATCAAGCAGGAGTGGCTCGACGGCATCCGCACCGTCGGCGTCACCAGCGGCGCGTCGGTGCCCGAGGTCCTCGTGCGCGAGGTGCTCGACGACCTCGCCGCCGCGGGCTACGGCGAGGTCGAAGAGGTCAAGACGGCGGAGGAGGACCTGATGTTCTCGCTCCCCAAGGAACTCCGCAAGGACGTCGCCGGCAAGCGCGACGCCCGCGCGATCGGCGGCCGCGTCACGGCCCCCGCTGCGAACTGACGCCGGTCCTTTCCGGTTCAACGAGACGAGGCCGCCGTGCCCGAGGGGGCGGCGGCCTCGTGCGTGCTCGGGGTCAGGCGTCGAGACCGGCGGCGCCCTGGCTCGACAGTCGCGAGACGTAGTCGGCGAACGTCGGGTCGCCCAGGATCGCGATGCCCGCGACGACCATCGAGAGGACGACCGTCGCCGCGATCCCGAGGATCGGGACGAGGACGGCCCGCTTGCCGGCGCGCAGGCGACGGATCGAGATCCAGACGGCGAACGCGACGATGAGCGACTGCACCAGCGCCGTCACGACACCGAGGGTCCGCGCCAGCTCGGGTGAAGCGTAGGTGCCGATGCCCTGGCTCGTGTAGAGGTCGGACAGCGTCGTCGCGAAGCTCGACGGATCGAGCAGCGTCGGCACGGCGAAGAAGACGCCGAGCGCGAGCAGGATGATCGTGAGCAGGCGGTCGACCGGGTGGGCGACGCCCGGCTTCGCACCGGCGGCCGCCGGACGGGGCTCGGTCTCGGAGCCGCGCGGATCCGGGACCACGGTCTCGGCCGGAGGGTTCCACGACCAGCCGGGAGGCGCGTACTCGCCGTACTGCGGCTTCGGGCGGTCGGCGCCGCCCGGCTGGTCGTGTGCGTTCGTCACGGAGCGTCCGCCTACTTCCCGGAGTTGCCGGCGGAGCCGAGCTGGCGGGTCGCCTCGGCCACGCGCGCGGCCATGGCGGTCTCGGCGATCTTGCCCCAGGCGCGCGGGTCGTAGACCTTCTTGTTGCCGACCTCGCCGTCGACCTTGAGGAAGCCGTCGTAGTTCTTCAGCACGGTGTCCGCGATCGAGCGGCTGAACGCGTACTGGGTGTCGGTGTCGATGTTCATCTTCACGACGCCGTTGCGGACCGCCTCGGCGATCTCCTCGTCGGTCGAGCCGGAGCCGCCGTGGAAGACGAGGTCGAGCGGGAGGCGTCGGTGCCGTACTTCGCCTGGAGGCCGTCCTGGATCTCGCGGAGCAGCTCCGGGCGCAGGCGGACGTTGCCGGGCTTGTAGACGCCGTGGACGTTGCCGAAGGTCAGAGCGGCCATGTAGCGGCCCTGCTCGCCGAAGCCGAGCGCCTCGACGGTCGCGATCGCGTCGTCGAGGGTCGTGTAGAGGTGCTCGTTGATGTCGTGCGAGACGCCGTCCTCCTCGCCGCCGACGACGCCGATCTCGACCTCGAGGATCGCGTTGATGTTCTTGATGCGGGGGAGGATCTCCTTCGCGATCGCGAGGTTCTCGTCGAGGGGCACGGCCGAGCCGTCCCACATGTGCGACTGGAACAGGGGCTCGCGGCCGGCCTTGACCTCCTCCTCGGAGGCGGCGATCAGCGGGTAGACGAAGCCCTCGAGCGCGTTCTGCGGGCAGTGGTCGGTGTGCAGCGCGACGGTCACCGGGTAGTTCTTGGCGACCTCGGTCGCGAACTTCGCGAAGGCGATCGCTCCGGCGGCGCGGTTCTTCACGGTGTGGCCGGCGAAGTAGTCCGCGCCTCCCGTGGTGACCTGGATGATGCCGTCGGAACCGGCCTCGGTGAGGCCCTGGAGGACCGAGTTGATGGTCTGCGAGGACGAGACGTTGAAGGCGGGGTAGGCGAAACCGCCGGCCTTCGCCTTGTCGAGCATCTCTGCGTACTGGTCCGGGGTAGCGACGGGCATGGCATCTCCTTTGACGGATGAACGGGAGGGGGTCGGGCGAGGCCCGCGACGCGGTCGAGTCTAGCGAGGCGGGTGCCGGCCTTCCCCCGGGGCGCGAGCGGGGCCTCCGCTAGGCTTCGAGCGGGATGGGGACCCGCTCTCGCGGGTCCTGCGACGACGCCGTCTGCACGAACTCGAACGCGAAGGACTCCGCGCTGTGACCGATACCGACAACGACTCGCTCTACCTCCACCCTGATCGCAACCTCGGCATGGAGCTCGTCCGGGCCACCGAGGCCGCGGCCATCCGCGCCGTGCCGTTCATCGGCAAGGGCGACAAGAACGCCGCCGACGGCGCCGCCGTCGACGCCATGCGCACCTTCCTCGGCACCGTCAACTTCGACGGGGTCGTCGTCATCGGCGAGGGCGAGAAGGACAATGCGCCCATGCTCTACAACGGCGAGCACGTGGGCAACGGCTCCGGCCCGTCGGCCGACATCGCCGTCGACCCGATCGACGGCACCTCGCTGACCGCCGCGGGCCGCCAGAACGCCCTCTCGATGATCGCCGTCGCCGACCGCGGCGCGATGTTCGACCCGTCCGCCGTCTTCTACATGGAGAAGATCGTGACCGGGCCCGAGGGCGTCGGGATCATCGACATCGAGCGCCCGATCGGCGAGAACATCCGCGCTCTGGCCCGCGCCAAGCGGAAGCCCGTCGACGAGATGCGCATCGCAGTGCTCGACCGCCCGCGCCACGCGAAGCTGATCGAGGAGATCCGCGCGGCGGGAGCCGGGACGCGCCTCCTGCTCGACGGCGACGTCGCGGGCGGCATCAACGCGGCCCGGCACGACTCGCGCCTGGACATGTGCGTCGGCATCGGAGGCACGCCCGAGGGCATCATCACGGCGTGCGCGATCCGCGCGCTGGGCGGCGTGATCCAGGGGATCCTGCGGCCCAAGGACGACGACGAGCGCCAGCGCGCGATCGACGCCGGCCACGACCTCGACCGGGTCCTGCACGCGAACGACCTCGTCCGCAGCGACAACACGTACTTCGTCGCGACCGGAGTGACCAACGGCGGGCTCGTGAAGGGCGTGCGCAAGGAGGGGCACGTCATCACGACGGAGTCGATCGTCCTGCGCTCGCGCTCGGGCACCATCCGCCGCGTGACCGCGCAGCACCTCGCGGAGAAGTGGATCTAGCCACTCGTCTCTCCACCCGGAGGGGCTCGGCGCTGCGGCGCCGGGCCCCTCCGCCGTTCCGGAGCGCCGGCTCAGGCGCTGCGTTCGTCGGGGAGGCCCTCCGACTCGACGAGCTCGACGGCCGTGAGCCGCCGCGGCGACGACGTGACGCCCTGCGCCGGGGCGATGACGCGGGTCTCGTCGAGCGAGTCGAACTGGCGCGCGGTGACGAGTACCCGGCTCTCGAGCGAGCCGGCGAACGCGTTGTACGAGTCGACCGTCCTCTCGATCGACCGGCGCAGCCCCTCCGCGTGGTCGGCGAGCGTGCTCAGGCGCGCGTAGAGGGTCTTGCCGAGGTCGAGGAGCCGCTTCGCGTCGTCGGTCAGCACGTCCTGCTGCCACGTGTAGGCGACCGTCTTCAGCACCGACCACAGGGTGACGGGCGAGGCGAGGGCGACGCGCTTGCGGAACGCGTACTCGAGCAGCGTCGGGTCGGAGTCGAGCGCGCTCGCGAGCAGCGGCTCGCTCGGGACGAACGCGATGACGAACTCGGGGCTGGCCGGCAGACCCGACCAGTAGGACCGCGCCGCCAGGGCGTCGACGTGGCCGCGCAGGGCGCGCACGTGGGCGCGCAGGAGAGCCGTGCGGCGCGCCTCCTCGTCGGCACCCGCTCCGGCCGGGATCGCGCTCGCCTCGAGGTAGGCGTCGAACGGCACCTTCGCGTCGACGGCGATCGCCTTGCCGCCGGGCAGGCGGACGACCATGTCGGCGCGACCGCGGCCGCCCTCTCCCTCGACGCCGAACTGCACGTCGAAGTCGACGCGCTGCACGAGCCCCGCCGCCTCGACGACGTTGCGCAGCTGCGTCTCGCCCCAGGCGCCGCGGCTGCTGTTCGAGCGCAGCGCCGATGCGAGGGTCTCGGTCGTCGATCGGAGCCGCTCGCCGGCCGCACGCTGCCCCTCGAGCTGCTCGGTGATCGCCCCGAACTGCTCGGCGCGCTCGCTCTCGAGCCGGCGCACCGCCTCCTGCATCCCTCGCAGGCTCTCGGCGACGGGGGAGAGGGTCTGCAGGATGCGCGCGTCGTGCCGCTCGCGCTCGGCCACCGCACGCAGCTGCTCCTGCAGCTCGCGCACCTGATCGCGGGCGGTGCCCACCTGCTCGCGGTACTGCTCCACGACCGCCTCGTGCCGCTCCTCCAGACCGTCGGCCCGGGCACTCGCGGTGGCGAGATCGAGGGCGAGCGCCTGATCGGGCGTGCGGGAGCGCGCCCACAGCGCGACGGCCAGTCCGGCCAGGAGCGCGCCGATCACGAGTCCGAGGAGGAAGGAGGTGTCCATGCCGCGATGACACCACGGACGTCCGACACTGAGCGGGCGGTCACCGGCGCGGCGCCCTGACGAGGGGCGAACGGGTCCTCCGTCGCCTCGTAGACTTCGCGATCATGGGGAATCACCGCCGATCATCGCGCCTGCTCACTGCCGCTCTCGCCGTCGCCGTCGGGCTCGGCACCGCTCTCGTCCCGTTCACCGCCGCCTCGGCCGCCGAGGACGTCCTGCCGCCCGCCTCCGTCCTCGTCGAGCCGGGCGCTGCCGACGCCGGCGTCGACGTCGCCGACGACGCGCCGGGGGACCTGAAGGTCCAGTACCCGGCCAGCAGCACGAAGAGCTTCCGTGCCGGCTTCATCTTCAGCGACGCCGTCTTCTTCGACAGCGGAGCGAGGAGCGCCTCCGAGATGCAGGCGCTCCTGAACGACAAGGGCAGCGCCTGCTCCGGCACGAACGCCGGCGTGCCCTGCCTGAAGGAGTTCAGCCAGCCGACGCCGACGAAGGCGGCCGACCCGATGTGCCGCGAGTACCGCGGCAGCTCCCGCGAGTCCGCGGCGTCGATCTTCGCTCGGGTCGGCGAGGCCTGCGGGATCAACCCGCTCGTCCTGGCCGTGCTGGTGCAGAAGGAGACGAGCCTCGTCACCACGACGCGCCCGACCGCCGGCCTCTACAACCAGGCCACCGGCTTCAACTGCCCGGACGGCTCCGGCTGCGACACCGGCTCGGCCGGCTTCTTCACGCAGGTCTACGGAGCAGCGCGCCAGTTCAAGAAGTACGCGAACCCGGCCGGATCGGACCAGTCCTTCAGCCGCTACGCGGCGGGGACCACGCCGAGCATCCAGTTCCACCCCGAGGTCTCCTGCGGATCCACGCCGGTCGCGGTGCGCAACCAGGCCACGGCGAACCTCTACTACTACACGCCGTACCAGCCCAACGAGTACGCCCTGACCAACACGGGGAACCAGGCCTGCGCGAGCTACGGCAACATCAACTTCTGGTACATCTTCAGCGACTGGAGCGGCTCGCTGGCGAACGCCGGAGCCGCACCCGTCGGCCGCGTCGACACGCCGCGGATCTCGGGCGGCACGCTCACCGCGTCCGGCTGGGCGGTCGACCCGACCACGCAGCGCGCGGCCCTCGCGACCACGGTGACGATCACCGCTCCCGACGGAGCGAAGACCGTCCGCACGGTGACCGCGGACAGCCGACGCGACGACATCCCGGGACAGCTGCCTGCCGCGGGCGGGAACCACGGCTTCGCCGTCACCGCCCCCGCCTCGCAGTCCGGCGCCTACACGGTGTGCGTGAGCGCCGCCTCCGTCGACTGGAACCGCTGGGTCGGCTCGGGCGACTCGCGCGGCCCCGGCTCGAAGGACCTCGGCTGCTCGAGCGTCGGCGGCCAGGGGACGCTGCAGGTCGACCGCCTCGCGGGAAAGGACCGCCAGGAGACCGCGGTGAAGATCTCGCAGGCCACCTTCACGGCGAACGTGCCCGTCGTCTACATCGCCACCGGCGGCAACTTCCCGGACGCCCTCAGCGCCGCTCCGGCCGCCGCGAAGCAGGGCGGCCCGCTGCTGCTGGTCGACCGCGACTCCATGTCGCAGCCCGTCCGCGACGAGCTGGCCCGCCTGAAGCCCGCGAAGATCGTCGTCGTCGGCTCGGCGCAGAGCGTCAGCGACACCCTCGGCAGGGAGCTGGCCCGCTACACGAAGTCGATCGAGCGCATCGGCGGAGTGGACCGCTACGACACCTCGCGCAAGATCATCGCCTACGCCTTCAAGCAGGGCTCGTCGAAGGCGTGGCTCGCCACCGGCGAGAAGTTCCCGGACGCGCTGGGCGCGAGTGCGGCGGCCGGTTCGGTCGACGCTCCGGTGATCCTCGTCAACGGCGGTCTGCCCGCGGCCGACCCGGCGACGAACAGGGTCGTCACCCTCCTCGGAGTGAAGACGCTCACGATCGCCGGCAGCGCGCTCTCGGTCAGCGACGGCATCCAGCGGACGCTCCCGATCGCCTCGACGCGCATCGGCGGCAGGGACCGCTACGACACCTCCGAGAAGCTGAACGCGGCCGCCTTCCAGAAGGCGGGCACCGTGCTCCTCGCGACCGGCGAGAACTACCCGGACGCGCTCGCCGGAGCCACGGCCGCCGGTTACAGCGGGAGCCCGCTGTTCGCGGTGCCGAGGGACTGCGTCCCGCGCGCCGTGCTCGACGACATCGCCCGCTTCGGCGCGAAGAGGGTCGTCCTGCTGGGCGGCACCAACACGCTGTCGGACTCCGTCGCGCGACTCACGCCCTGCGGCTGATCCCGCATCACGCCGTGCGGCGGACCCCGTCGGGGGTCGCCGCTAGCGTGGAGGCATGAGTGCGGCCGTCCCCTCCCCGCGCGCCGTTCGGCGGCGCCGGGGAGGAGCGGCCGCTCTCGTGTCGCTGGCGGCGGCGGTGCTGCTGACCGGTGCGAGCGGTCTCGGCGCGTCCGCCGCGACTCCCTCGTCGGGGGCCGATGTGCGGATGTGGACCGACCTCGCGCCGAGAGCCGACGGCTCGGCGTTCGACCCCGGCGAGATCGTGTCCGACGCGGTCTTCTTCGACGGCGACGCGCTCGCGCCGACCGCGATCCAGGCGTTCCTGAACGCGCGGGTGCTCGAGTGCGAGGGCGTCGACGTGCCCTGCCTGCGCGACTACGCGGAGGACACGGGCGACGTGGCGGCCGACGAGCAGTGCGCCGCGTACGTCGGAGGCCCGGGGCGCTCGGCGGCCGAGATCATCGGGTCGGTCGGGGCCGCCTGCGACGTCAGTCCCGCGGTGCTCCTGGTGCTGCTGCAGAAGGAGCAGTCGTTGGTGACCGATCCGTCCCCCGGCGAGCGGCAGTTCCGCAGCGCGACGGGCTATGGCTGCCCCGACACGGCCGACTGCGACAGCGACTACTTCGGCTTCTTCGGCCAGGTGTACGGAGCGGCGTGGCAGTTCCAGCGCTACGCGAACCCCGAGAGCAGCTTCGACTGGTACCCCGTCGGCGCCGTGAGCGAGGTGCAGTACTCGCCCGATGCGACCTGCGGCACGGCCCCGGTGCTGATCGAGAACGCGGCGACCGCGGGGCTCTACTACTACAGGCCCTACCAGCCGAACGCGGCGGCGCTCGAGAACCTGTACGGCGAGGGAGACGCGTGCTCGGCGTACGGGAACCGCAACTTCTGGCGCCTGTTCAGCGACTGGTTCGGCGACCCGCGCGCCGGATGAGCGGAGTCAGGCCGCGACGGGCGTCGCGGGGCGCAGGCGCTTGAGGGCGATTCCGGCGAGCTCGCCCAGCTCGGCCATGCTGCGCGCTCCGTGGCGCTCGGCCGCGTGCACGACGATCGCCGCGCACGCCTCGGCATCGGCGGAGGCGTCGTGGTGGCGGAAGTCCTCGAAGCCGGCCGCGCGGGCGACGAACGGCAGCCGGTAGGACTCGAGCTCGTAGGTCTTGCGAGCGAGCTGCAGCGAGCAGAGGTAGTCGTACTCGGGGTGCTCGAGCTCCGTCGCCGCGCAGGCGGCCCGGATGACGCCCATGTCGAAGCCGGCGTTGTGCGCGACGAAGACGTCGTCGCCGGCGAACGCCGCGAGGTCGGCGAACTGGTCGCTCCAGCCGAGGGCGCCGTGCACGTCCGCCTTGCGGATGCCGTGGATCCGGGTGTTCCACTCGAGGAAGTCGTCGAAGCCGAACGGCGGGCGGATGAGCCACCCCGCGCGGTCGACGACGCGGCCGTCGCGGACCTTCACGAGCCCCACCGAGCAGGCGGAGGCTCCGTGGGAGTTGGCGGTCTCGAAATCGATGGCGGTGAAGTCGATGGGCACGCTTCACCCTCTCACGCACCTCCGACGCCGCCGTGAGCGGCACGCGGGGCCCGCGCCGCCACGCCGTAGGATGGATGCCCGTGGCTCTCACTATCGCAATCGTCGGTCTCCCCAACGTCGGCAAGTCGACGCTCTTCAACGCACTGACCAAGAACACGGTGCTCGCGGCGAACTACCCGTTCGCGACGATCGAGCCCAACGTCGGAGTCGTGAACCTGCCCGACCCGCGGCTGGAGGTGCTCGCCGGGATCTTCGGCTCGGAGCGCATCCTGCCCGCCCCCGTCTCGTTCGTCGACATCGCCGGCATCGTCCGCGGCGCGTCCGAGGGGGAGGGGCTCGGCAACAAGTTCCTCGCCAACATCCGCGAGGCCGACGCCATCGCGCAGGTCATCCGCGGCTTCGAGGACTCGGACGTCGTGCACGTCGACGGCAAGGTCGACGCCGCCAGCGACATGGAGACCATCAACACCGAGCTGATCCTCGCCGACCTGCAGACCCTCGAGAAGGCCGAGGCGCGGTACGAGAAGGAGCTCAAGGGCCGCAAGATCGAGCCGATCGTGCTCGAGACCGCGAAGAAGGCGCGCGAGTTCCTCGACTCCGGCAAGCCGCTGTCGGCGACCACGATCGACCTCGAGCCGATCCGCGAGCTCGGGCTCCTGACCGCCAAGCCCTTCATCTACGTCTTCAACGTCGACGAGGCCGTGCTCACCGACGACGCCCGCAAGGCCGAGCTCTCGGCACTCGTCGCTCCCGCTCAGGCGATCTTCCTCGACGCGAAGATCGAGTCCGAGCTGATCGACCTCGACGAGGCCGACGCCGCCGAGATGCTCGAGTCGACCGGCCAGACGGAGTCGGGCCTGAACCAGCTCGCGCGCATCGGCTTCGACACGCTGGGCCTGCAGACCTACCTCACGGCCGGCCCGAAGGAGACCCGCGCCTGGACGATCGGGAAGGGCTGGACCGCCCCGCAGGCGGCCGGCGTGATCCACACCGACTTCCAGAAGGGCTTCATCAAGGCCGAGATCATCTCGTTCGACGACCTGGTCGAGACCGGGTCGATCGCGGAGGCCCGCTCGAAGGGCAAGGCCCGCATCGAGGGCAAGGACTACGTGATGCAGGACGGCGACGTGGTGGAGTTCCGCTTCAACGTGTAGTCGGGCTCCGGCTCGTCGAACCGCTCTCGGCTAGTAGGAATCCGCGGGTTCCTGCGAGCCGAAGCTGCTTCCACGAGCCGAAGTATCGGCGCGTCGACGACCTCGGACGTGGATTGCTGCCTGCTCCGACGCCAACGGCAGTCGTGCTCGGTCGCCCTCACGGCGTGGTCGTGACCTCGTGGAGCGAGCCGCCCGTCCGGCGCCAAAGGAGGCCGTGGGCGTCGCGGAAGGACATCTCCGTGACGGTCCAGCCGGGGTTGTTCATGATGGGGACGGCCTCCTCCGATCGGGCGGTCCGCTCGACGGGCAGGGTCCAGGGATACGTGGTGTCGCCGAAGACGACGTAGTCGCCGGGAGGCAGGATCGCCAGCCGGAGCGGAGCCAATCGCTGAGGCTCGTGCGACTTGCGCGGTGCGTAGGTGCTGCTCACCTCGACCTCGAACACCGGGGCGTCCGAGCTGTTGTGCAGGAGCAGCCCGCGGCGCTGTCGCTCGTCCTCCGCGGACCTGCCGATGCACCGGGCGGCGATGCCGGAGGCCTGCTCGCGCTTCGCCCGCTCCGCCGACACCTCGTCGCGGTCCGTCTCGACGCGATGGAGTCGGCGGGAGACGACGACCGCCCAGACGGCTGCGCCGAGGGCTCCGATCGTCGCGAGAGCCGAGATCCAGTCGGCCGCCTCTGATCCGTTCACCGAAGAGCCCCCTCATCCGGCGCCCCCGCGCCCGAGCGCACCTCGACCAGCGTAGCCAGCCGGTCGGTCGACCACTGACTCGCGGCGCGGCGCGCGCTGTCCGCCTCGGAGGAGCCATCCGAACGGTGACACGCCACCCTCAGTTCAGCACGTCGCCGATGAACCAGCTCGAGAGGCCGACGAGGAGGGACGTGCCGACGACGATCCAGGCGACCAGCCGGCGGGTCGCGCGGGCGGCCTCCTCCGACGTCAGCGGAGTG
Organism: Rathayibacter rhapontici; assembly: GCF_001995175.1. GTDB lineage: Bacteria > Actinomycetota > Actinomycetes > Actinomycetales > Microbacteriaceae > Rathayibacter. Next base: position 78,424 of record NZ_MUKN01000006.1, on the reverse strand, counting down.
GGTCGCAACGGCGTCACGTACGCGGCGGGCAGATCGTACGAGGCCGACGTCGGCACCAGCGAGGGCAGCACGACCGGCGGGCCGTCGACCCAGTGCTCCGGCAGCTCGGAGGCGCGCGCGGCCTGCAGGGTCAGCTCGGCCTGGAGCGGGGAGCTGCGCAGGGCGGCGTGGGCGGCGGCGGTCAGGCCGAGGCTCTGCAGATGCCGGACGGTCGGCGCGAACTGCTGCGAGACGGCGGGGGAGAGCTCGCCGACGCGGGAGCCGTCGAGGCGGATCTCGATCCTGTCGTCGAGCGGATGGAGAGTCACGATCACGAGGCTCCGGCCGCCGCCGGGCAGGACGTGGACGAGCTGCGCGAAGTGCTCGTCCTCGCGGAGCACCTGGAGGCCGCGGCCCCACAGGATGAGCGAGTAGGGCGTTGTCGGCGGGGTGTTCGCGGGCGTGATCAGCTCGGCGTCGACGAGGGCGAGGCGGACGGAGGCGCGCAGTCCGCGGCTCGACCGGGTCGCCGTCAGTTGCGCGCCCGTCGTCGGCACCACTCCGCTCGCCGTGATGCGCGCCAGCGGCGGCTGATAGGCGGCGGAGTCGGGCAGGTAGCCGATGACCCGGCCCGCCGCCCGCACGGAGACCGCGTTCGGGTCGCCGGGACGGTCCGGCTCGGGGACGAGCTGGACGTCGATCCGCTGCTCGTGGCGCTCGTCCTTCTTCAGGGTCCGTCCGAGCACGGCGGCGATCTCCTCGAGGCGGTCGGACTCGCCGACGACGTCGACGGTGGCGGCGCCGTCGGCGTTCGGGAGCCGGTAGTGGGCCGGAGCGCCGTCCAGGACGCGGGGCGAGGCCCCGTCGGAGGCCGACTTCCGCGCCTCTGTCCAGCGCTCGCCGTCCCACCAGCGCACCGTGCCGTCACCGTCCGCGTACCAGCCGGCCGCGGCCGTCGAGTCCTGCTGCACCGGAGCCCCCTTCGTCTCAGCCCGGCGAGTCTACCGATGGGGTCGGAGACGAGCGGGCGCTCACGTCCTCCCGAGGGGACCCGATGACCGGATCCTCCGCAGAACCGTCTCGTCGTTCCCGGGCCGGCGACCGAGCACTGCACGCTCGCCGCATGGGAATCCGCTATTACGCCTACACCTTCGACGCCGACGCGACAGAGTCGGCCCTCGCCGATCCCCGGAGCGTCATCTCCGCCGATCCCCTCGCCGATGCGTGGGGTCTCCCGCCGGGCGCGATGTCGGCTGTCACCGACTTCGTCCAATCGGTGCCGAAATCCGAGATGCTCTACCTGGACAAGGCCTGGTCCGCACTGCAGGCCCTGACAGCACCGGCGAACGCCCACTCCGCTGCTCGTCCGAGTCATCGCATGTTCGAAGGTCGAGTCACCCCGGTCGACCTCGGCTGGATCTCGTGGTCGCGAGCGATCACTCCTGACGAGGTCCCACTCATCGCGGCGGACTTAGTGGCGCTTCAGGACGAGCTGACCTCGGCATCGGGCGCCGGAGAGGAGGACGAGTACGTGCTCGACTTCCTGCACAGGGCGGTTGTCTTCGTCAGGCAGGTCGCCGCGACCGGGCGCGGCTTCGCTTACCTGATCGGCTGAGACACCGATCGAAGAGAAGCCGCCGTCGCGCTCACAGCGCGGGATCCTCCACCGACGGGTCCTCGGGGGCGAGGGCGGCGAGGGGCAGCGGGCTGCCTCCGGTCGGCGCGTCCTCGGCCAGGACCTCGTGGATCAGCTCCGAGACGTGCTGGGCGTGGCCGGGGTTGATCGGCGCCGGGTCCTCGAGGATCTCGACGAGGGTCCGCAGCACGGTACTGGTCTCGGGTCCGGGCATGGCGACAAGGCTAGGGGCGGGGGAGAGGGTCGCGGAAGTGCCGATCTGCGCCAATCACGCTGGCTAGGCTCCGGTCATGAGCAGATTCGACGACGCGGTCATCCTGGTCCTCGGCGCCTCGGGAGGGCTCGGCCGGCTGATCGCCGACGAGTTCGAGAGCCGCGGCGCACGAACCGTCCGATCCGGCCGCGACGCCGCCGCTCTGGGCGAGCAGCCGCTCGTCGCGGATCTCCGCGGGGAGGACGCACCCGCTCGGCTGATCGCCGAGGCGCTCGAGCGCCACGGGCGTCTCGACGGCGTCGTCATCGCCGCGGGCGTCGTCGCCTTCGGGCCCTCGGCCGAGCTGGACGAGACCGTCCTCGAGGAGCTCGTGGAGGTGAACGCTCTGGCGCCGATCCGTGTGCTGACCGCAGCCTTCGCCCCACTGGCGGCCTCCGCCTCCGAGGGGCGCGAGCCGTTCGCGGTCACGATCAGCGGAGTCGTCGCCGAGGCGCCGACGGCCGGCCTCGCCGCGTACTCCGCGTCCAAGGCGGCCCTGCACTCGTTCGTGAAGGCGTCCGCGCGCGAGTACAGGAAAGCGGGCGTCCTGCTCCTGGACGCGCGCCCCGGCCACACCGAGACGGAGCTGTCGCAGCATCCGCTGGCGGGCGAGGCGCCCCGCTTCGGCGCGGGCCTCGCTCCGGAGGCCGTCGCGAAGCGCATCGTGGACGCGGTCGAATCCGGCGAGAAGGACCTGCCACCCGCCGCCTTCGACGACTGAGCTCAGGCGGTCGCGAACCGCTTCGCCGAGCGCTCGCGCGCCTTCGCCGCCTCGACCTCGCGGTCCTTCGGCGGGACGGCCGCCACGAGGTCCTCGAGGAGGTGCCCCGTGATGTGCGCGATGTCGGCGACCGCGCGATCGAACGCCTCCTGGTTCGCCTTCGACGGCTTCGTCGTGCCGCTGATCTTGCGCACGTACTGGAGGGCGGCGGCGTGCACTTCGTCATCGGTCGCGGCGGGCTCGAAGTTGTGGAGCGTGTGGATGTTCCGGCACATGCGACGAGGGTACGTCCGGCCCGGACGGCGCGCCAGGACACCGGCCGTTCACTCCCGCGTCGCCGAGGGCGTCTACCGTCGGCGCGTGACCGCCGCCTCCGAGACCGCTCGCGTCGACCCCGAGCTCCTCCGCACCCTGACCCCCGACGACGCCCGCGATCTCGTCGTGCTGGACGAGGACGACGACGACCCGGTGCTGCTGCACCGCGACGGCACGCGCATCGACACGTGGCGCGAGGGCTACCCCTACGACGAGCGGATGTCGCGGGAGGAGTACGAGGCGGGCAAGCGGCTGCTGCAGATCGAGCTGCTCAAGCTGCAGAACTGGATCAAGAAGCACGGACGCCGGCTCGTCGTCGTCTTCGAGGGGCGCGACGCCGCCGGCAAGGGCGGCACGATCAAGCGGTTCACCGAGCACCTGAACCCCCGCGGAGCCCGGGTCGTGGCGCTCGAGAAGCCGACCGAGCGGGAGGCGACGCAGTGGTACTTCCAGCGCTACGTCTCGCACCTGCCCGCCGCGGGCGAGATCGTGCTGTTCGACCGCTCCTGGTACAACCGCGCCGGCGTCGAGCGCGTGATGGGGTTCTGCACCCCGGCGCAGTACGACGAGTTCATCCGGCAGACGCCGCTCTTCGAGAGCATGCTCGCCGGCGACGGCATCGACCTGGTCAAACTGTGGTTCTCGGTGTCGGCGGAGGAGCAGCGCACGCGGTTCACCATCCGCATGATCGACCCCGTGCGGCAGTGGAAGCTCTCGCCGATGGACCTCGCCTCGCTCGACAAGTGGGAGGACTACACGGCGGCCAAGGAGGCGATGCTCGCCGCGACCGACACGGACGACGCTCCGTGGACGGTCGTGAAGAGCAACGACAAGAAGCGGGCGAGACTCGAGGCCATGCGGCACGTGCTGAGCCTGTACGAGTACGACGGACGCGACGACGAGGTCGTCGGGGCGCACGGACCGGATCCCCTGATCGTGGGACCGGCCGGCGAGGTCTACGAGCGGGGCGAGCACATCGCGCCCGCGCGACGGTTCTGAGGGGGACGCGCATGAGGGGGACGGACACGACGGGGGCACCGCGGCCGGCGGTCGGCCGGGACGACGGGCACGATCTGCCGGGGGTGCATCTGCGCTGGCTCGCGCTCGACGAGCAGACGCTCGACGCCGAGCGCCTGCTGCCGCTGCTGACCTCGGCGGAGCGGCAGCGCTACGAGGCGACGGCGGCCGCGTCGGTCGCCGAGCGCTTCGTCTTCGGGCGCGTGCTGCTGCGGATGCTCGCCGCGGAGCTCACCGGCGGGAGCGCCTCCGGCATCGATGTCGTGGCCTGCTGCCCGGGCTGCGCGGGACCGCACGGACGCCCGCGGCTCGAGGGTGCGGATCCGCTCCTCGCCACGCTGTCGGTCAGCGTCGCGCACTGCGCAGGAGCAGTGGTGGTCGCCGCCAGCAGCGCCGGTGTCGTGGGCGTCGACATCGAGCCGGCGGCGGGGTCCGCCGAGCGCGGCGCGCAGATCACGCGGGTCGCGGGAGCGCCGTTCTGGGTCGGGGCGGCCCGGCCGGCCGATCCGATCCTGCACTGGACGCGGATCGAGGCGGTGCTGAAGGCCGATGGGCGCGGGCTCGAGGTCGATCCGCACCGCGTCCTCATCCACGAGTCGCGGATCGCGGCGGAGGCGCGGATCGACGGGGTGCGGTTCCGGCTGGCCGAGCCGCGGCTCGACCCCGCGTTCCGCGTCAGCGTCGCGCTGGGCCCGGTCGAGGGGCGCGGCACCGGTCCGATCATCGGCTGGCGGCGCGAGCACTCCGAGGCGCTCGCCGACTCGCTGGTGTCAGCGGGCCGGTAGCGCGGGCAGCTCCTCGTCGAGGAGCCAGGTGTCGAGCAGCTCGTCGACCGCGGCGGCGAGCAGCTCGGTGCAGAGCTCCCGGAAGTCCTCGTCGGTGACCGCGCCGTCGGCGTGCCGGCGCGTCCACTCCCGCACCAGGGCGAAGAACGGCTCGTCGCCGACGTGCAGCCTCAGGGCGTGCAGGGTGAGCGCGCCCCGCTTGTAGACGCGATCGTCGAAGAGGGAGACGGGGCCCGGGTCCGCCAGCACGAGATCCTCGGGCTGCGCCCGCAGGAGGGAGTGGTGGCGCCGGGCGAGGGAGTCGGCGGAGGGTCCGCCCGCCTGCTCGGACCAGAGCCACTCCGCGTAGCAGGCGAAGCCCTCGTTGAGCCAGATGTGCCGCCACCGGGCGACGCCGACGCTGTTGCCGAACCACTGGTGCGCGAGCTCGTGGGCGATCAGCCGCTCCGATCCGCCGCGTCCGTCGACGTGGTTCGCGCCGAAGACGGCCATGCCCTGCGCTTCGAGCGGGATCTCGAGGTCGTCGGCGGTCACGACGACGGAGTAGCGCGCGAACGGGTAGGGGCCGAAGAGGCGCTGGAAGAGCTCGAGCATCGCGGCGAGCGGAGCGAAGTCGCGCGAGGAGCGCGAGGCGAGCGCCGCCGGGCGCGCGATCGTGACGGGCACGCCCGCGAGCTCGCGATCCTCGAGGGCGTAGCGCCCGATCTGCACCGAGGCGAGGTAGGTGGCCGTCGGCTCCCGCTGCTCGTACAACCAGGTCCTGCGGCCGGATCGCGCGCTCGAGTCGACCAGCACGCCGTTCGCGACGACCGCGTAGCCCTCCTCGGCGGTGATGCGGAAGCGGTAGGCGGCCTTGTCGGCGGGGTCGTCGTTGCAGGGGAACCACGTGGACGCGCCGGTCGGCTGCGAGGCGACGAGCACGCCGTCGGTCAGCTCCTCCCAGCCGAGCTCGCCCCAGTGGCTCGCGCGCGGTGCCGGATGGCCGCTGTACTCGACCTCGACGACGAACGGCTCACCCGTGCGAAGCAGGGTCTCGGGAGTCACGCGAAGCTTGTGCGGTGTCTGCGCGTGCTGGGCGCGGCGCCCGTCGACGCGCACCCGCCCGACCCGCAGGCGGCTGAGATCGAGGCTGAACCGTCGCAGCGGCTGCAGGGCGACCGCCCGGATCAGGGCGCGCGCGGCGAGCCGATTGCTCGAGACGCGGTAGTCGAGCTCGAGCTCGTACGACTCGACGCGGTAGCCGGTGTTGCCGATACCGGGGACGTAGGTGTCACCGGCGGTCTCGAGTCCGAGCTGCGCGGGGCTCACGCGACGGGCGCGTGGTAGTCGGCGACGCGCACGTCGCGCCACGGTCCGATCGGATTGCCGCTCCAGCGGCTGCCCGCCGGGACGAGCTCGCCGCGCATCACGAGCGACGAGGGGCCGACGGTGCCGTGCTCGGCGATCCGAGCCGCGGGGAGGATCACGCTGTGCGGTCCGAGGGTCGCTCCGGTGTCCAGGCTCACGGCATCCATGCTCATGATTCGATCATGGAACAGGTGGGTCTGCACGACGCATCCGCGATTGACGGCCGCTCCGTCGCCCAGCACGACGAGATCCGCCTCCGGGAGCCAGTAGCTCTCGCACCAGACGCCGCGGCCGATCCGAGCGCCGAGGCTGCGGAGCCACCACACGAGCGCCGGGGTGCCGGCGGCGGCGTGCGCGAACCAGGGTGCGGCGATCATCTCGGTGAAGGTGTCGGCGAGCTCGCTGCGCCAGATGAACGAGGACCAGAGCGGATGCTCGCCCGCGCGGACGCGTCCGATCAGCAGCCACTTCGCCGCGGTCGTGACGGCGGCGGCCACCGCTCCGGCGGCCAGCAGCACGACTCCGCTGAGCAGCATCGCGACGATCGCGCCGAACGTCTGGACCAGCGCGAGCAGGGCGACCACGACTCCCGAGCCGATCGCCACCGAGACGACGACGGGGACGAAGCGGAACAGCTCCCAGACGATGCGGGCGACGCGCAGGCGCGTCGGCGGGCGGAAGGTGCGCTCCGCCTCCGCCTCGACGACGGTCCGGCGCAGGCGCACCGGGGGAGAGCCGAGCCACGAGGAGCCGGCCTTGGACTTCCGCGGGGCCGAGGACAGGACTGCGACGAGTCCGCCGGCCGGGACGGTGTGACCCGGAGCGGCCATGCCGGAGTTGCCGAGGAACGCGCGCTCGCCGATCTCGGCACGGGCGAGGCGCATCCAGCCGCCGCCGAGGGCGTAGGAGGCGACCAGGGTGTCGTCGGCGAGGAAGGCGCCGTCGCGGATCGTCGTCATGGCCGGTAGCAGGAGCACGGTCGACGCCTCGACGTCGCGCCCGACGCGCGCGCCCAGCAGGCGCAGCCAGACGGGAGTGAAGAGGCCGGAGTAGAGCGGGAAGAGCAGCGTGCGGGCCTGGTCGAGCAGGCGCTCCGTCGACCAGACCTGCCAGCCGATGCGGCCTCGGACGGGGTGGGTGCCGGGCTCGACGCCGAGGCCGAGCAGGCGGACGAGGAGGACGACGAGTCCCGCGAGCGCCGCTCCCGTGACGGCGACGGCGGGCACCAGGGCGAGGAGCGCGCGAGGGACCGCCTCGGCGAGCGTGCCGGAGCCCTGGACCGCGACGGCGATCACTCCCACGCCCGCACCGAACGAGAGGATCGGCACGGCGGCGAGGCCCACCGCCGCGAGTGCGTACGCCCAGACCCAGCCGGTCGCCCTCGGCGGCCGCTCCTCGGGGAACCCTGCGTTCGCCTTGCCCAGGCGCTGCGCGGGCGAGCCGCCCCAGCGCTGTCCGGCCGGCACCCGCCCGAAGACCGCCGACCCGGGCTCGATCTGCGCGTGCTTGCCGATGCGGGCGCCGGGGAGGAGCGTGCTGCGCGCGCCGACCGTGCTGCCCGCGCCGACGCGGACGGCGCCGACGCGCACGACGTCGCCGTCGATCCAGTAGCCGGACAGGTCGACCTCGGGCTCGATCGCGGCGCCCCGGCCGAGCGTCAGCATGCCGGTGAGCGGAGGGAGGGAGTGCAGGTCGACGTCCTCGGCGATCCGGGCGCCGAGCGCCCGGGCGTAGTACGAGACCCAGGGCGCTCCGGCGAGGCTCACGGCGCCGAGCTGGTGGGCGACCTGCTCGGCGAGCCAGAGCCGCAGGTGCACGCCTCCGCCGCGCGGGTGGTCGCCCGCGCGCACGCCGCGCAGCAGGAGGCGGGCGGCGATCACGGTGAGGCCCATGCGTCCGAACGGCGTGCAGAGCAGGACGAAGGCGGGCACGAGCACCGCCGGCCACACGGTGGGGAGGAAGCCGAAGCCGGGCAGCAGATCCAGGAGCGAGCAGACGGTCAGCAGGGCGACGAGCCAGCGTGCGCCTCCCAGGATCAGGAGGGGGGCGCCGAGCACGGTCTGCAGCACCTGCATCCGCCGGGGGACGGGTGCGATGCGGTGATCGGAGACGGGTCCGAGGCCGGTCGCGCGGCTCGCGATCTCGGCCGCCATCGCGGCGAGGCGCGGGTGCGCGTAGACATCGGCGACGGTGAACTCCGGATCGCGCTCGCGGATCCGGGCGACGAGCTGCGCGGCGGCGAGCGAGCCTCCGCCCAGGTCGAAGAAGTCGGCGCGCTCGTCGACCGGGACGCCCAGGACCTCGCGCCAGCGGGCGGCGAGCCAGGCGGTCTCGGGGTCCAGCGCGTCGTCCGACGGCGCCGCCTCGGCGAGCGGCCAGGGCAGGGCCGCCCGGTCGACCTTGCCGGACGTGCGGGTCGGGAGCTCGTCGACGACGGCCAGCAGAGGGACCAGGGCGGCGGGGAGCTCGGCGCGCAGCCGGGCGAGGGCGGCGTCGCGGTCGAGCTCGCGGCCCGCGGCGAGTGCGAGGTAGCCCACGAGGACCTGGTTGCCGGCGGCCGTGGTGCGGACCGCGGCCGCTGCTCCGGACACCCCCGGCAGCGCCTGCAGGGCGGACTCGACCTCGCCCAGCTCGATGCGGCGGCCTCCGAGCTTGACCTGGTCGTCGGCGCGGCCCTGGAAGACGAGGCCCTCGGCCTCGTAGCGCACGAGGTCGCCGGAGCGGTAGGCGCGCTCCCAGCCGAGCAGCGGGGCGGGGGCGTACTTCTCGGCGTCCTTCGCGGCGTCGAGGTAGCGCGCCAGCCCGACACCGCCGATGACGAGCTCGCCGACCCCGCCCTCGGGAACCCGGTTGCCCTCGGCGTCGACGACAGCGAGCCGCCAGCCGTCGAGCGGGAGGCCGATGCGCACCGGCCCGGGTCCGCCCAGCGGTGCCGCGCACGCGACGACGGTGGCCTCGGTCGGGCCGTAGGTGTTCCAGACCTCGCGGCCCTCGACGGCGAGGCGATCGGCGAGCTCCGGCGGGCAGGCCTCTCCGCCGAAGATCAGCAGCCGGACGTTCTCGAGCGACTCGGCCGGCCAGAGGGCGGCGAGTGTGGGCACGGTGGAGACGACGGTGATGCCGTGGGTGGTCAGCCAGGGGCCGAGGTCCATGCCGCTGCGCACCAGGGAGCGCGGCGCAGGCACCAGGCACGCGCCGTGGCGCCAGGCCAGCCACATCTCCTCGCAGGAGGCGTCGAACGCGACTGAGAGACCGGCCAGCACGCGATCGCCTGGGCCCAGCGGCTCCTGCTGCAGGAACAGCCGCGCCTCCGCGTCGACGAAGGCCGCGGCGGAGCGGTGGCTGACGGCGACGCCCTTCGGGGTGCCGGTGGAGCCGGAGGTGAAGATGATCCACGCGTCGTCCTCGAGCGCGGGCGGCTGGAGCAGCGGGATCGACGCGGTGCTGGGATGCGGCGCGGTCCCGGTGAAGAGGAGGGCCGGCGGCTCCTCCGCGGTCCGCTCGAAGCGGCCTGCCCCGGTGACGACTCCGCGCACGCGCGCTTCGCCGAACACGAGCCGCGCGCGCTCCTCGGGGTCGTCCGCGTCGACCGGGACGTAGGCGGCGCCGGCGGCGAGGATCGCGAGGATCGCGAGGTAGAGCTCGCGCGATCCGCTCGCCATGCGGACGCCGACGCGGTCGCCGCGCCGGACTCCGGCGGCCGTCAGCTCTCCGGCCGCTCCGACGACGCGGGCGAGGAGCTCCCGATAGCTGAGGGCGCCGGCGGGGTCCTCGAGGGCGGAGGCGTCGGGGTGGAGCCGGGCGCTCTCGCGCAGCACGTCGATGAGGGTGCGGGGCGGCGCCGCGAGGGCGCCGGCGTCGAGGTGGTCCTGCACGAGGGTCGTCTCCACGTCCGGTCTCCGTTCCGGCCGCGCGCGGGGGAGGGGCACGGCCGGGGCGTCACGCTAGGAGCACCGGGTGTCCGGCGGGTGAACAGGGCGTGCCCGGCAGCCCACCCGGCGAGCGGGAGGGCCGCCGGGCACGACGGGTCGACGGGTCAGTGCCCGACGGGCAGCGGGGCGTCGGACTCGACGGGACGGCGGACGAAGAAGGCCGCGACGATCGCGAGGGAGGCGATGGACGCTCCCCAGACGAAGGCCGAGTGGATGCCTCCGGCCGAGGCCGTGATCTGGTCGGCACCCTCGCGGGCGAGCGCGGCCGACTGGATCGAGAGGACGGTGACGAACAGCGCCGTGCCGGCCGCGCCTCCGAGCTGCTGCACGGTGCCGATGATGGCGCTGCCGTGCGAGTACAGCTTCGGCTTCACCGAGCCCAGGCCCGCGGTGAACAGCGGCGTGAAAACGAACGCCAGCCCGAGGCTCAGCACCACGTGCAGCGACAGGATGAACATCGACGACGAGTTCTCGTCGAGAGCGGTGAAGCCCCAGAGCGCGGCGGCGACGACCACGGAGCCGGGCACGAGCAGCACGCGCGGCCCGAAGCGGTCGTAGCCGCGTCCGACGAACGGCGCCAGGAGGCCCATCAGCAGCCCGCCGGGGAGCAGCAGCAGACCGGTCTCGAGCGGCGTCAGCCCGAGGACGTTCTGCGTGTAGAGCGGCAGCAGGATCAGCGTGCCGAAGAGCGCCGACATGCTCACCGCCATCATCACGATCGCCACGGTGAAGCCGCCGGAGGTGAAGGTGCGCAGATCGAGCAGGGCGCGATCGGTCCGCTGCAGCGAGAGCTGGCGCAGGATGAAGCCGGCCAGGCCGAGGCCCGCGACGACGAACGGCACCCACGGAGCGACGACCGCCTCGCCGCCCTCGCCGAGCGAGCTGAGGCCGTAGACCAGGCCGCCGAAGCCGAAGACCGAGAGCACGACCGAGAGGGAGTCGATCGGGATCCTGCGCGGCTCCGTCACGTTCTCGACCTTGCGCAGGCCCAGGAGCAGCGCGCCGACCGCGATCGGCAGCACGATCCAGAACATCCAGCGCCAGCTAAGGAAGTTGAGGATGACGCCCGAGATGGTCGGGCCGACGGCGGGGGCGACCGAGATCACGATCGAGATGTTGCCCATCATCCGGCCGCGGATCGACGGCGGGACGAGGGTCATCACCGTGGTCATCAGCAGCGGCATCATGATCGCCGTGCCGCCGGCCTGCACGACGCGCGCGGCCAGCAGCACCTCGAAGGTGGGAGCCAGCGCGGCGCTGAGCGTGCCGAGGCTGAACAGGGTCATGGCGGCGGCGAACAGCGTCCGCGTGTGCAGGCGCTGGATGAGGTAGCCGGTGATCGGGATCACGACGGCCATCGTCAGCATGAACGCCGTCGACAGCCACTGGCCCACGTGCGCCTCGACGCCGAAATCGCGCATCAGGTCGGGCAGCGCCACGCTCATGATCGTCTCGTTGAGGATCACGACGAACGCCGACACGAGCAGCAGGCTGATGACGAGGCGGCTGCGGGGGTCGAGCACGGCGGACGGCGCCGGCGTACGGTCTCGGGGTGCGGCGGACTCCCGCGTCTCGGGAAGGGTGCGCTCGGTCACTGGGTCTCCGGTCGTGAGGTCGTGCAGGTGTCTGGTGAGGCGGGTGCGAGGTCGCACGGAGGCGACGACGACCGACTGCGCATCGCGGCGGCGCCGTCGGTGCCGGTCGCGCAGGGCTCGAGGTGTCAGAACCTTCCCAGGTGCCTCCGGCATTCCCGATCCGACGAGATCCGTCGCCGTCGGACGGGATCAGGCCCGCTCGACGACCTCGGCGAAGGCCGACGCGGCGCGCTCGGCGTCCTCCGCCGTCGACTCCGCTCCGAAGCTGAAGCGCACGGCGGTCTGGGCGACGCGCGCGTCGATCCCCAGCGCCAGCAGCACGTCGGAGGGCTCGTCGCGACCGGCCGCGCAGGCCGAGCCGCTCGAGACGACCACTCCGCGCTCCTCCAGTGCCAGCAGGATCGACTCGCCGCTGCGGCCGGGCACGACGTAGGCGGCGATCGACGGCAGCCGGTGCTCCGCCGATCCGGTCGCGGCCGCCCGGGGCGCGAGCGCGGCGACCCTCTCGGCGAAGGCGTCCCGCACCGCGGCGACACGAGCGGCGCGCGACGGGTCGACGAGCGACACCGCGGTGCCGAGTGCGACGGCGAACGCCACGTTCTCGGTGCCCGAGCGCCGGTCCCGCTCCTGGCCGCCCCCGTGCACGAGCGGCTCGAACGGCAGCCGACTGCGCAGCATCAGCGCGCCGACCCCCTTCGGAGCGCCGAGCTTGTGCCCCGAGACCGAGACGGCGTCGGCCCCCATCGACGGCAGGTCGAGCCAGCCCGCCGCCTGGACCGCGTCGACGTGCAGCGGGACGCGCTGCTCGCGGCAGAGCGCGGCGACCGCCGGCACGTCCTGCACCGTGCCGATCTCGTTGCTCGCGGCCAGGATCGACACGAGCGCGGTCCCCGGCGTCAGCAGAGCGGCCAGCGCCTCGAGGTCCAGCCGTCCGACGGAGTCGACCGGCGCGACCACGACCTCGAAGCCGTGCACGCGGTGCAGGAAGTCGGCCGACTCCACCGTCGCCTCGTGCTCGATCGCCGAGATCACGATCCGCCGCTCCCGGGGCGCTCCGAGCGCGAGGCCCTTGACCGCCGTGTTGATCGACTCGGTGCCGCCCGCGGTGAAGAGCGTCTCGGAGGCGCGCCCGCCCAGGAACCGGGCGACGCGTCCCCGCGCCTCCTCGAGCGCTCGCGCCGCGGCTCCGCCCAGGGCGTGACTGCTCGACGGATTCCCGAACTCGCCCGTCAGGAACGGCCACATCGCCTCGAGCGCCTCGCGGCGCACCGGCGAGGTCGCCGCGTGGTCGAGGTAGATCACGGAGCGGGCGCGTCGATGTCGATGTCGAGCCCGAGGTCGAGCGAGCGGACGCTGTGCGTGAGCGCGCCGACCGAGATCACGTCGACGCCCGCCTCCGCGATGGCCCGCACCGTCTCGAGGTTCACGCCGCCGCTGGCCTCGACGACCGCTCGGCCGCCGATGAGCGTCACGCCCTGGCGCAGCTGCTCCGGAGTGAAGTTGTCGAGCATGATCGTGTCGGCCCCTCCGGCGAGCGCCGGCTCGATCTGCTCGAGGCGGTCGACCTCGACCTCGATGTGGGTGGTGTGCGGCACGGCGGCCCGTGCCGCTCGAAGCGCGGCTGTCAGGTCGATGCCGCGCTGGGCGAGGATCGCGAGGTGGTTGTCCTTCGCGAGGATCGCGTCCGACAGGGAGGAGCGGTGGTTGCGTCCGCCGCCGCTGCGCACCGCGTGGCGCTCGAACGCGCGGAGCCCCGGCGTCGTCTTCCGCGTGTCGACGATCCGCGCCCGCGTCCCCTCCACCGCCTTCACGTAGTGCGCGGTCAGGGTGGCGATGCCGCTCATCCGCTGCACGAGGTTCAGCGCGACGCGCTCACCTCGCAGCACGCCGCCGGCGGGACCGTCGATCTCGGCGAGCACGGCGCCCGCGGTGAACGAGGCGCCGTCCTCGATCAGCACGCTCGTGCGGATGCGGGAGTCGGCCTGCAGCATCGTGCCGACCAGCACGGCTCCGCCGCTGAAGACCCCCGCCTCGCGGGCGACGAGCCGGGCGGACGCCGTCGCGTCGGCGGGGATCAGCGTCTCGGTGGTGATGTCGCCCCAGGGGGCGTCCTCTTCGAGGGCGAGGGTGACGAGGCGTTCGATGCTCTGACGGGTCAGCACGGCACGGCGACCTTTCTTCTTCCGGCGACGCGGTACGCGGTCGCTCGGTGAGGGGGTGGTCGGTGCGGTGGTGGGCGCCGCGCGACTCCGACCGGGCGAGAGCCGCGTCGATCAGGGCCCGGCCGCACTCCACGAGGTTCGCGTCCTCGAGACTGCGGAGCGAGAGAGGAGCCTCGGCGCCGCGGAGCACCGCCCGTGCGCTCTCGAGCCCCGTCGCGTCGCGCGACACCCCGGCTCCGGCCCACATCGCCGCCTGCAGCGCCGAGCGGTCGAGGGCGAGCGGAGTGACGGGACGGGCCGCCGCGGCGGGCGCCGTCGCCGGAGCGGTCGCGTCCAGGGCCTCCGCCGTCCGACGGGCGAAGACGACGCCCTCGAGCAGGCTGTTCGACGCGAGCCGGTTCGCGCCGTGGACACCGGTGCAGGCGACCTCGCCGACGGCGAAGAGGCCGGGGAGGCTGGTGCGCCCGTCGAGATCGGTGGCGACGCCGCCCATCCAGTAGTGCGCGGCCGGAGTGACGGGCACGAGGTCCTCGGCGAGCGAGAGGCCGTTCGCCCGGCAGGCGGCCGAGATGCTCGGGAACCGCTTCGCGAGCACCGCGGGGTCGAGGTGGCGGGCGTCGAGGTGCACGGGCAGACCGCCCTGGAGCCGCATCCGCTCGGCGATCGCCCGGGCGACGACGTCGCGGGGCGCGAGCTCGGCGTCGCGGTGGACGCCGGTCATGAAGCGCTCGCCGGCGGCGTCGCGGAGCACCGCTCCCTCGCCGCGGACCGCCTCCGAGACGAGGAAGCCGCCGGGCAGCGCGAGCGCCGTGGGGTGGAACTGGTAGAACTCCAGGTCGGGCGCCTCGGCTCCGGCGCGCAGGGCGGCGGCGAGCCCGTCGCCGGTGGCGACCTCCGGGTTCGTCGTGTGGCTGAACAGCGGCCCGCGCCGCCCGTTGCGAGGACGACCGCATCGGCGTCGATCCGCTCGACGGAGCCGTCCCGCAGGACGTCGACGCCCACCACCGCGAGCCCCGGGCGGACGAGATCGACCAGGGCGGTGCGCTCGAGCACGGTCACGGGGGCGGCGCGCACGGCGCGCACGAGCGCCTCCTCGATCGCCGAGCCGGTCGCGTCGCCCCCCGCGTGCAGGATGCGCGAGCGCGAGTGAGCCGCCTCGAGTCCCCGGGCGAGGTCCTCGCCGTCGCGGTCGAACCCGACGCCCCACGCTAGCAGCGCGGCCACGGCGGCCGGCCCCTCGGCGCAGAGCACCTCGACGGCCGAGCGCGAGCAGAGCCCCGCTCCGGCGGTCAGGGTGTCCTCGACGTGCAGGGCGACGGAGTCGTCCGCGGACGTGACCGCGGCGATCCCGCCCTGCGCCCAGCGCGTGCTCGACTCCGCGATCGCGCCCTTGGTGACCAGCACCACCTCGCGGCGGCGCGCGGCGAGCAGCGCGGTCACGAGCCCCGCGATCCCGCTGCCGACGACGACGACCCGCGACACGTCAGGCCGCCGTCGGAGCCGTCGGGCCGGTGGGCGGGACGGCCGCGAGCATCCGCTCGAGCGCGATCTCCGCCTCGGCCTTCACCGAGTCGTCCACCGAGATGCGGTTGTGGACGACACCGGAGACCAGGCCCTCGAGCACCCAGGCGAGGTAGCCGGGGTGGATGCGGTACATGGTCGAGCACGGGCAGACGACGTCGTCGAGGCAGAAGATCGTGTGCTGCGGGTACTGCACGGCGAGGCGCTGCACCAGGTTGATCTCGGTGCCGATCGCGAAGGTCGTGCCGGCCGGGGCGGCCTGGATCGCCTTAACGATGTAGTCCGTGGATCCGTACTCGTCGGCGGCGTCGACGACCGCCATCGGGCACTCCGGGTGCACGATCACGCGGACGCCGGGGTGCTCGGCGCGCGCCTTCTCGATCTGGCCGACGGTGAAGCGCTTGTGCACCGAGCAGAAGCCGTGCCAGAGGATCACCTGCGCGTCCAGGAGCGTCTGCACGTCCGAGCCGCCCTGCGCCTTCCGCGGGTTCCACATCGGCATGCGCTCCAGCGGAACGCCCATGGCCTTGGCCGTGTTGCGGCCCAGGTGCTGGTCGGGGAAGAAGAGCACGCGCTGCCCGCGCGCGAACGCGTCCTCGAGGACGGTCGCGGCGTTCGAGGAGGTGCAGACCACTCCGCCGTTCCGACCGCAGAAGGCCTTCAGCGCGGCGGAGGAGTTCATGTACGTGACCGGGATCAGCGGCACGCGGCCGTCGGCGTCCGGCTCGGTGCCGTAGAGCTCGGTGAGCTCGGCCCACGCGTCCTCGACCGAGTCTATGTCGGCCATGTCGGCCATCGAGCAGCCTGCGGCGAGGTTGGGCAGGATCACGGCCTGCTCGGGGCGCGAGAGGATGTCGGCCGTCTCGGCCATGAAGTGCACGCCGCAGAAGACGATCGCCTCGGCGTCCGGACGGCTCTTCGCCGCCTTCGCGAGCTGGAAGGAGTCACCCACGAAGTCGGCGTACTGCACCACCTCGTCGCGCTGGTAGAAGTGGCCGAGCACGACCACCCGGTCGCCGAGCGTCCGCTTCGCGTCCAGGATGCGGCGGTGCAGCTCGTCGGCGCTCGCCGCGGTGTACTCCTCGGGGAGCCTGCCCTGCACGGGGGCCTCGGCGGGGATCGGATCGGCCTGCGACGCTCCAGGGCCGTAGGCGGGGAAGCCGAGGTCGAACGACCAGGGCGCGTCTGCGAGCTCGGGGGCGCAGGTCTCGCCCGGGGCTCCCCGCTCGATGAGCTGGATGGTGCTGTCGACGGATGTCACGTGTCTCTCCTCGGATGGTGCGGACGGACGGGCAGTGCCGGTGGGACGCGGGAGGGCGCTCAGACCGGCAGCGGCCCGTTGTCGACGAGTGCCACGGACTCGTCGTAGCGGTACAGCCGCGGAGGGCGGTGACGCGTGCCCGCCAGCCGCTGCTCGGTGGGCACCACGGTCTTGGACGCCTCGATCGTGCGGCGGAAGTTCGCCGGATCGAGGGGCTTCTGCAGGACGGCCTCGTGCACCTCGCGCAGCTGCGCGAGGGTGAAGGTCTCGCCGAGGAAGGCCTGCGCGATGCGGGAGTACTCCATCTTGTTGCGCAGGCGCCACAGGGCGTAGTCCACGATCAGCCCGTGATCGAAGGCCAGCTCGAGCGGCAGGTCGGTGCACAGCCAGGTGACGTTCTCGCCCACGATCGCCTCGTCGGCCTCGGAGGTGCGCACGAGCGCCCAGTAGACGATCGAGACCACGCGGCGCTCGCCCGGGGAGCGGTCGGGGCCGCCCACGGCGTAGAGCTGCTCGAGGTAGCGGGGAGCGAGTCCGGTGGTCTCGCGGAGCGTCCGACGGGCGGCCTCGGCGAGGTCCTCGTCCGGGCGCAGCGGCCCGCCCGGCAGGGCCCACAAGCCCTCGAACGGCTCCCGGATCCGGCGGACGACCGGGATCCAGACGGTGCTCGCCCCGGTCTCGGGATGCGGGCGCAGCGCGAAGATGACGGTCGAGACCGCGAGCTGCGGTACGGCTGCATCCATGTCGGATCCCTACTAAGAGTCGCACTGACTGTAAGTGCTGCGGCGAGCTTAGTGTCACTCCGACCCGAACACCAAACGCCGCTCCGTTCCCGCGAGCTCCGGCGCACGGGACGAGCCGCTCCCGGACGGCATCCCGCTGAGGGAGGACAGCGCCCGCACCCGCCCGCTAGGGTGAGCGGACAACCGAATACCGGGCCGCATACGCGACGCGGGAGAGCCGACTCCGTCGGCACCGAAGGAGCAAGCCTCCCCGCCAATCTCTCAGGTCTTGTACCGCGTCGAACTGGCCACTCTGGAAATGCGTCGCGGAGCGACGAGCCGCCTGCGCGGTCCGAACACTCCGACGAGGCAGCCCACGGTGAAAGCGCCGCTCCGAGCGGCGTGAACCTCTCAGGCATCCCGACAGAGGGGGAGTTCCCACGGCACTGCTGTGCCTCGCACCATCGACCTGTGCGGGCGCGTGCGCAGCACTGCGACGAATTGGAGAACTCATGTCCGAGACCCGAACGACCCTTCCCGCCGAGACCCCGGAATCGCGCCGCTCCCCGCTGCACGACGTGCACGTGGCGGCCGGTGCCTCCTTCACCGACTTCGCCGGCTGGTGGATGCCGGTGCGCTACTCCGGCGACCTCGCCGAGCACCACGCGGTGCGCACCGCCGCCGGACTCTTCGACCTCTCCCACATGGGCGAGATCCTGGTCGTCGGCCCCGAGGCGGTGGACGCCCTGGACTACGCGCTCGCGAGCGACCTCAGCGCTGTCGCCGTCGGTCGCGCCAAGTACACGCTCCTCCTGGACCGCACGGGCGGAGTGATCGACGACCTCGTCGTCTACCGCACGGGCGAGGACCGCTTCATGGTCGTCGCGAACGCCTCGAACCGCCACGTGGTCGCCGAGCAGCTGCGCGACCGCACGGCCATGTTCGACTGCGAGCTCTTCGACGAGAGCGACGACGTCGCCCTGATCGCGATCCAGGGCCCCAAGTCGCTCGAGATCCTGCAGAACGTGCAGGGGCTCGCCGTCGAGACCGAGCGGGGGGCGGAGTCGGTGCTCGACACCGACGACGCCGCGCGCCTGCTCGAGGAGCTGCGCTACTACCGCGCCGTGCCCGCGACCTTCGAGGCGCACCCGATCCTCATCGCCCGCACCGGGTACACGGGAGAGGACGGCTTCGAGATCTACGTCGCCCCCGACACCGCGCCCGCGCTGTGGGAGGCGCTCGCCGAGACGGGCGCCGGTGCGGGTCTCGTCCCGGCCGGACTCGCCGCGCGCGACACCCTCCGCCTCGAGGCGGGCATGCCGCTCTACGGTCACGAGCTCTCCCGGGAGATCTTCCCGGCGCAGGCGGGCCTGGGCCGGGTGGTCGCGTTCGGCAAGCCGATCGACTTCGTCGGCCGCGCCGCCAGCGAGGAGGGCCCCGCCGGGGACGCTCCCGTGCTCGTCGGCCTCGTCGGCGAGGGCCGCCGGGCCGCCCGCGCCGACTACCCCGTCTTCTCCGAGAGCGGCGACGAGATCGGAGTCGTCACGAGCGGCGTCCTGTCGCCCACCCTCGGCGTCCCCATCGCCATGGCCTACGTCGCCCCCGCGCAGGCGCAGCCCGGCACCACCGTCTCCGTCGACATCCGCGGCAGCCGCCTCCCCATGACCGTCTCCGCCCTCCCCTTCTACTCCAGAAAGAAGATCTGACATGGCCGTCCCCTCCGACCTGCAGTACACCTCCGATCACGAGTGGATCGCCGTCGACGGTGACGTCGCGACGGTGGGCATCACGGCGTACGCCGCCGACAAGCTGGGCGACGTCGTCTTCGTCGAGCTGCCCGACGCGGGCACCCGCATCGAGGGTGGCAGCGTCGTCGGCGAGATCGAGTCGACGAAGTCCGTCGGAGAGCTTTTCGCGCCGGTCGACGGCGAGGTGCTCGAGGTCAACTCCGGCGTCGTCGACAGGCCCGAGCTCGTCAACTCCGACCCGTTCGGCGAGGGCTGGCTCATCAAGGTGCGCTTCGACGCGCTGCCCGACGGCCTGCTCGACGCCGCGCCTACGGCGAGCTGGTCGGAGAGTAGATGTCGAGCCCCCGCACCCCCTCCGAGTTCGAGTCCCGCCACATCGGGACCGACGCCGACGCCCAGCGCACCATGCTGGCAGCCCTCGGCTACGACTCCGTCGACGCGCTGGTCACCGCCGCCGTCCCCGAGTCGATCCGCGTGCGCGACCTGGCCCCCGTGCTGCCGGAGCCGGCCACCGAGACCGAGGCCCTCGCCGAGCTGCGCGCCCTCGCGGCCCGCAACACGGTCCGCCGCCCCCTGATCGGCCTCGGCTACCACGGCACGCTCACGCCGGCCGTCATCAAGCGGAACGTCCTCGAGAACCCGAGCTGGTACACCGCCTACACGCCCTACCAGCCTGAGATCTCGCAGGGCCGCCTCGAGGCGCTGATCAACTTCCAGACCATGGTCTCGGATCTCACCGGTCTCGACACCGCCGGCGCCTCGATGCTCGACGAGGGCACCGCCGTCGTCGAGGCGATGCTGCTGACGCGCCGCGCCTCCAAGGCGCGCACCGACGTCTTCGTCGTCGACTCCGACGCGCTGCCGCAGACCCTGGCGCTGCTGCGCGGGCGGGCGGAGGCGGTGGGGATCCGCATCGTGGAGCTGCCGCTCTCGCGGACAGCGGCCGCCGAGATCCCCGAGTGCTTCGGCGCCCTCGTGCAGTACCCCGGCGCCTCCGGCCACCTCTGGGACCCGTCCGCCGTGCTCGCCGCGGTGAAAGCCCACGGCGGCCTCGGAGTCGTCGCCGCCGACCTCCTCGCCCTCACCCTCGTCCGCTCGCCGGGCGAGCTCGGGGCGGACGTCGCGGTCGGCACCTCGCAGCGCTTCGGGGTCCCGATGGGCTTCGGCGGACCGCACGCCGGCTACCTCGCGGTCCGCAAGGGCCTCGAGCGCCAGCTGCCGGGCCGTCTCGTCGGAGTCAGCCAGGACGCGGACGGGCACCCCGCCTACCGCCTGTCCCTGCAGGCCCGCGAGCAGCACATCCGCCGCGAGAAGGCGACCTCGAACATCTGCACGGCGCAGGTCCTCCTGGCCGTCATGGCCGCGATGTACGCCGTCTACCACGGGCCCGACGGACTCGCCCGGATCGCGGAGCAGGTGCACTCGCGGGCCGCTCTGCTCGCGCGGCTCCTGCTCGACCGCGGTCACTCCCTCCGCCACGCCGACTTCTTCGACACCGTCTCGGTCGTCGTCCCGCAGGGAGCGGAGGCGGCGGTCGCCCGCGCGCGGGAGGCCGGGTTCGACCTGCGCCTCGTCGACGCCGACACGGTGGCGGTCGCGCTGGACGAGACCGTGACGACCGCCGAGGTCGTCGCGCTCGCCGTCGCGATCGGCGACCTCGACTCGGCGCACGGCTTCCTCGCCGCGTCCTCGCGCTCGATCCCCGTCGCGCTCGAGCGCGCCACTCCGTTCCTCGTGCACCCGGTCTTCAACACTCATCGCAGCGAGACGTCGATGATGCGCTACCTCAAGCGCCTCGCCGACGCCGACTACGCGCTGGACCGCGGCATGATCCCGCTCGGCTCGTGCACCATGAAGCTCAACGCCGCCGCCGAGATGGAGGCGGTGAGCTGGCCCGAGTTCGCGAACCTGCATCCGTTCGCCCCCGAGGCCGACGTGCAGGGCTCGCTCGCGCTGATCGACCAGCTCGAGCGCTGGCTCGCGCACCTCACCGGCTACGACTCCGTCTCGCTGCAGCCCAACGCGGGCTCTCAGGGGGAGCTCGCGGGACTGCTCGCGATCCGCGGCTACCACCGCGCGAACGGCGACCTCGAGCGCACGGTCTGCCTCATCCCCTCGAGCGCGCACGGCACCAACGCGGCGAGCGCGGTGCTCGCGGGCATGCGCGTCGTCGTCGTCGCGTGCGACGAGCTGGGCAACGTCGACCTCGACGACCTGCGCGCGAAGATCGCCGCGCACGCGGCGGACCTCGCGGCGCTCATGATCACGTACCCGTCGACGCACGGCGTCTACGAGCACGAGGTCTCCGAGATCTGCCGACTGGTGCACGAGGCGGGCGGGCAGGTCTACGTCGACGGGGCCAATCTGAACGCGCTGCTGGGCTTCGCCCGGTTCGGCGACTTCGGCGGCGACGTCTCGCACCTCAACCTGCACAAGACGTTCTGCATCCCGCACGGCGGCGGCGGTCCCGGAGTGGGACCGGTCGCGGCCAAGGCGCACCTCGCGCCGTTCCTGCCCGGGCACCCGCTCGCGCAGCGGCTCGAGCACGCGAGCGGCCAGCACGGCGGGACGGTCGTGCACGGCGGCGTCCCGGTCTCGGCCGCGCCCTACGGCAGCCCGGGCATCCTCCCGATCTCGTGGGCGTACGCCCGGATGATGGGCGAGGACGGCCTGCGCGCGGCCACCGGTGCGGCCGTGCTCTCGGCCAACTACGTCGCCGCGCGCCTGCGCGAGCACTTCCCGGTGCTCTACACGGGCGAGAACGGCCTCGTCGCGCACGAGTGCATCCTCGACATCCGCCCGCTCACCGCGGCCACCGGAGTGACCGTGGACGACGTCGCGAAGCGCCTCGTCGACTACGGCTTCCACGCCCCGACCATGAGCTTCCCCGTCGCGGGGACCCTGATGGTCGAGCCGACCGAGAGCGAGGACCTCGCCGAGATCGACCGCTTCATCGACGCGATGATCGGCATCAAGGCCGAGGCCGACCGGGTCGGCGCGGGGGAGTGGCCGGTGGACGACAACCCGCTGCGCAACGCCCCGCACACCGCGGAGTGCCTCGTCACGGGGGAGTGGACGCACCCGTACTCGCGCGAGGAGGCGGTCTACCCCGTCCGCTCGCTCGTGCGCGGCAAGTACTGGCCGCCGGTCCGCCGCGTCGACCAGGCCTTCGGCGACCGCAACCTGGTCTGCGCCTGCCCGCCGATCGAGGCCTTCGCCTGATCCACCGGCAGGTGCGTGTTCGCAACCGAGGCTGAGATGCGGGATCGGGGCGTTCTGCCCGTCTTCCGCGTCGTCCACCCTCGGTTGCGAACACGCACGGTCCTCCCCACGACGTCGCTGCGGCGTGCAGTCCACGAATCGTCGCGGAGCGTGCTGAGGTGATCGCGCATCCGGCGATCGTGATCTCGTGGAACGCCTTATGCATGTCCTGGCAGGACTCGACGGAGTTGCGACGACGGCGCAGCTCGCTCGCGCGGGAGTCGCGGCGCGTGCTCTGCGAGCGGCGGTGGACTCCGGAGCCGTCCTCCGGCTGAGACGCGGGTGGTTCGCGCTTCCCACCGTTCCGCTCGACCAGCGCCGCGCCGTCGCGGCCGGCGGCGTTCTCAGCTGCGCTTCGGGCCTGGACGCTCGCGGCCTCTGGGTGCTCGAGACGGGCCGACTGCACGTCGCCGTCCCGCCCCACTCCTCGGAGCGCCGAGCAGGCGACGGCACGGTGCTGCACTGGCGCGCGTGGGAGGGATGCGGTCCTGAGACGTCATCGCTCGACGGCCTCCGCTCCTCCCTTCTCCATCTGCTCGCCTGCGTCGACGGCGAGAACGCCCTCATGACCTTCGACAGCGCTGTGAACTCGGGGGCGATCGCTCTCGGTGATCTCCTCGCACTGCGCGGTCTCGCGCCCACCGGCAAGCAGTGGGTGTTCGACGAGGTGGACCCCTTGTCCCAGTCCGGTCTGGAGACGAGGGTGCGCCGATGCGGTCGCCGGTTGGGCGTCCGCGTGAGGTCGCAGGTGCCGATCCCCCGGGTGGGGCGGGTCGACGTCCTTCTGGGGGAGCGGCTCGTGTTCGAGCCCGATGGCCGCGCATTCCACTCCGGCTCCCACCAGCTCGAGGAGGACTACCGGCGGAGCCTCGAGCTGGCGGCTCAGGGGTACCTCTGCATCCGGCTCTCGACCCGTCAGATCATCGCCTCGTGGGAGCGGACCGAAACCGTCATCAGGGGTCTCGTCCAGCGCAGGGAGCACCTCTGGTCCGGTCGGTGGCACGGGGAACGTCGGTAACCGAGGTCGATCGGCGGCAGAAGACGGTCAGACCCTGCCTCCGACGCTCTGAACCTCGGTTGCGTACAGGCTCGAGCTAGGAAGCGGGCTCCGGAGCCGCGAACAGCTCCGGCCAGAGAGCCACCGCGAGCGGGTACCCCACGAACGACACGATGTCGATGATCGAGTGCGCGATCACGAGCGGCAGCGTCCGCCCGAACCGCTGGTAGAACAGCCCGAAGACCACGCCCATGATCACGTTGCCGATGAACGGCCCGATGCCCTGGTACAGGTGGTAGCTGCCCCGGAGCAGCGCGCTGGCGAACAGGATCCGCCACCGCCCCCAGCCGAGGTCGCCCAGCCGGGCGAAGAGGTAGCCGACCACGATCACCTCCTCCTGGATCCCCGCGCGGATCGCCGAGAGGACCAGCACGGGCACGGTCCACCAGTACGCGTCCAGCGGCGAGGCGACGACCGCCACCGTCACGCCCAGAGCCCGGCCCAGGGCGTAGAGCGCGATCCCCGGGGCGCCGATCGCGATCGCGAGCACGGTCCCGGTGCCGAGATCGCGCAGAGGGTGCCGCAGATCCAGACCCAGCCGCCCCAACGGCCGTCCGGTGCTCTGCCAGAGCAGGAATGCGCAGAGCGCCACCGGCACCAGGTCGAAGAACAGCGCGAGCAGCTGGTAGACCAGGTCGAACGCGGGGCGGTCGCTGAGCGCTCCGTTCAGCGTCGCCGTTTGCTCCGACAGCGCGACGTCGCGGGTGAGCCGGTTGGTGATCGACACGACGGAGTAGATCGCGGAGGCGCCGAGCGAGAGCCCCAGGACGAGCAGGATCTCGATCCCGATCCGCCCTCGTGGCTGCATGGATCCTGTCAGCGCGGTGGACACTGCGTGGGCCTCCTCTGAATCGAAGCATTGCGTGGGGACGGTCCATCACGCAGGTTTCGTGCGGAAAGACGCAAGGATTCCACCTCCCGGTTACCGCTGTGTAACGGTTTCCACATGCTTTTGTGCAGATAGCGAGCCGATACATAGTCTCGTCGGTGGCACTTGCGCGGGGGCCAACAGTCTCTCGTGCGCCGATGCCGTCGCCACGCGCGCGGCCAACACAGCATCCGGGAAATCACTTCCCGAGCGCCCTCACACCACTGGAGGAATAGTGAAAATCAGACGTTTCGGCCTCGGAGCTCTGGCGCTCGTCGCCGCGAGCACCCTGGTCCTCGCCGGCTGCAGCAGCTCGAACGACGACGGCGGGGGGGATGCGGCCGGCGACTCCGCCGCGATCATCCTGACCAACGGCTCCGAGCCGCAGAACCCGCTGGTCCCGACCAACACCAACGAGGTGGGCGGCGGCAAGATCCTCGACGAGATCTTCGCCGGTCTCTACTACTACGACGCCGAGGGCGCGGCGCAGCCCGACCTGGCCGAGTCGGTCGAGTCGGACGACGCGCAGAACTACACCATCACGATCGAGTCGGGCCGCACCTTCACCAACGGTGAGGAGATCACGGCCCAGTCGTTCGTCGACGCCTGGAACTACGGCGCGAAGTACTCGAACGAGCAGCTCCAGAGCTACTTCTTCGAGGACATCGAGGGCTTCAGCTACGACGAGGACACCGAGCTCACCGGTCTGAAGGTCGTCGACGACACGACGTTCACCGTCGCGCTCTCGGCTCCCAAGTCGGACTTCCCGCAGCGTCTGGGCTACTCGGCCTACTACCCGCTGCCCAGCGTCGCCTACGACGACATGGACGCCTTCGGTGAGAACCCGATCGGCAACGGCCCGTACATGCTCGACGGCGAGGGCGCGTGGCAGCACGACGTCCAGATCGACCTGGTCGTGAACCCCGACTACGACGGACCCCGCGTCCCGGTCAACGGCGGCATCACCATCACGTTCTACGCGACCCAGGACGCGTCGTACGCCGACCTGCTCGCGGGCAACGTCGACGTGATCGACCAGATCCCGGACTCCGCGTTCGGCACCTTCGAGAGCGACCTCGGCGACCGCGCGGTCAACCAGGCTTCCGCCGTCTTCCAGTCCTTCACGATCCCGGAGCGCCTCGAGCACTTCAGCGGCGAAGAGGGCAAGCTGCGCCGCCAGGCCATCTCGATGGCCTTCGACCGCGAGCAGATCACCGACGTCATCTTCGAGGGCACCCGCACCCCCGCCTCCGACTTCACCTCCCCGGTGATCGACGGCTGGAGCGACTCCCTCGAGGGCGCCGAGGTTCTCGAGTACAACCCCGACGAGGCGAAGAAGCTGTGGGCCGAGGCCGACGCGATCTCCCCGTGGACGGGCACCTTCTCGATCGCCTACAACGCCGACGGCGGCCACCAGGGCTGGGTCGACGCCGTGTCGAACGCGGTCAAGAACACGCTCGGCATCGACGCGGTGGGCGAGGCCTACCCGACCTTCGCCGAGGCGCGCACCAAGATCGTCGACCGCTCGATCGAGACCGCGTTCCGCACCGGATGGCAGGCCGACTACCCGGGTCTGTACAACTTCCTGGGCCCGCTGTACGCGACCAACGCCTCGTCGAACGACGGTGACTACTCGAACCCCGAGTTCGACCAGCTCCTGGCCGACGGTTCGGCCGAGACCGACCTCGCGACCGCGAACGAGGACTACCAGAAGGCTCAGGAGGTCCTGCTCCAGGACCTGCCCTCGATCCCGCTCTGGTACGCCAACGTGACCGGTGGCTACAGCGAGACCGTCTCCGACGTAGAGTTCGGGTGGAACTCGGTTCCGCTGTTCTACCAGATCACCAAGAGCTGACATCAGACACGACGGGCGCTTCGCCCGTGGGGACGGCACGACCGTTCCCACGGGCGGAGCGCCTTGTTCGGTCACGATCGAATGAGGTCCACCATGCGACACCGGAACAGGCAGGGCTGACGTGCTCGCCTACATCGTCCGACGCATCCTGCAAGCCGTCCCCGTCCTGATCGGGACGACCTTCCTGATCTACTTCATGGTCTTCGCCATGCCGGGGAACCCCCTCCTCGCCCTCTTCGGCGACAAGACCCCGAACGCCGCGCTCCTCGCGCGCCTCGAGGAGCAGTACCACCTGAACGAGCCGTTCATCGTGCAGTACCTCTACTACCTCGGCGGCGTCGTCCGCGGCGACTTCGGCATCTCCTTCTCCGGGCAGTCGGTGAACGACATCCTCGCCCGCACGTTCCCGGTCACGCTCACCCTCGCCATGATGGCGATCATCATCGAGATCGTCGTCGCTCTCACGATCGGCCTGATCAGCGGACTGCGGAAGGGCTCGTTCTTCGACGCCAGCGCGCTCGTCGTCAGCCTCCTGCTCGTGTCGGTGCCGATCTTCGTCCTGTGCTTCATCGCGCAGTCCTTCTTCGCCGTGCAGCTGGGCTGGTTCTCGCCCACGGTCGGCGGGTCGCCGACGTTCGAGCGGCTCCTGCTGCCGGCCATCGTGCTCGCGCTCTTCGTGGTCGCCTCCGCGATCCGCCTCACGCGCGGCTCGGTCATCGAGACCGCCGGCTCCGACTTCGTCCGCACCGCCTACAGCAAGGGGCTCTCGCGCAAGCGCGTCGTGCCCGTGCACATCCTGCGCAACTCGCTGATCCCGGTGACGACCCAGTTCGGCGCCGACTTCGGCCTGCTGATCGTCGGCGCCACGGTCACCGAGGGCATCTTCAACGTTCCCGGAGTCGGGAACACGCTCTACCAGGCGATCATCCGAGGGGAGCGGCCGACCGTCGTCTCCTTCGTCACGGTCATGGTGCTGTTCTACCTCGTGGTGAACATCCTCGTCGACCTGCTCTACGCCGTACTCGACCCGAGGATCCGCTATGCCAAATGAGATGAACCGCGACGCCCCCCGTCGCATCGATCACTTCGTGGCACCGCTCGAGGAGACGCCGATCGCCTCGGTCGACGCCGTCTCGCTCGACGAGAAGCCCAGCAACCTGTGGACCGACGCCTGGCAGGACCTGCGCCGCCGGCCGATGTTCTGGATCTCGGGCGCGATGATCGTGCTGATCGTCGCGGTCGCGCTGCTCCCGACCCTCTTCACCTCCGTCGACCCGCGGGCGTGCGACCTCGGCTTCAGCAACCAGGGCCCCGGTGACGGCAGCGTCCTGGGCTTCACCAAGCAGGGCTGCGACGTCTACGCGCGGATCATCCACGGCACGTCGACCTCGCTGACCGTCGGGCTGATCGTCATCCTGATCACCACGATCACGGGTGTCATCGGAGGAGCCCTCGCCGGCTTCTTCGGCGGCTGGGTCGACACCGTCATCATGCGCGCGGGCGACATCTTCTTCTCGATCCCCTACATCCTCGCCGCCGTCGTCATCATGTCGGTCTTCTCGGCGCACCGGAACGTGTTCGTCATCGCCCTGGCGATCGGAGCGTTCGCCTGGCCGACCACGGCCCGCGTCCTCCGCTCCGAGGTGCTGCGGGTGAAGCAGTCGGACTTCGTCGGGGCCGCGACCGCCACGGGCCTGTCCCGCATGGCGATCCTGTTCCGCCACGTCATGCCCAACTCCATCGCCCCCGTGATCGTCGTCACGACGATCTCGCTCGGTGCGGCCATCACCGCGGAGGCGACCCTGTCGTTCCTCGGCGTCGGCCTGCCCGGCTCCGTGATGTCCTGGGGCAACGACATCAGCCAGGCCCAGCGCGACCTGCGGACCAACCCGCAGACGCTGATCTACCCGTCCGCCGCGCTGACCATCACCGTGCTGAGCTTCATCCTCATGGGCGAGGCCCTGCGCGACGCGCTCGACCCGAAGGCGAGGGCCCTCCGATGACCGACTCGACCACTCCGAAGGGGCCCCTGCTCCAGGTCACCGACCTCGAGGTCGGCTTCCAGACCGGCAGCGGCCTGGTGCCCGCCCTGCGCGGCGTCAGCCTCACGATCGAGCACGGCCAGACCGTCGCCATCGTGGGGGAGTCGGGCTCCGGCAAGTCGACGACCGCCGCGGCGATCATCGGCCTGCTCCCCGGCTCCGGCAAGGTGACCGGCGGCTCCGTGCTCTTCGACGGGAAGGACCTCGCGAAGGCGACCCGGCCCGAGCTCGAGGACATCCGCGGCCGCCGCATCGGCTACGTCCCGCAGGATCCGATGTCGAACCTGAACCCGGTCTGGTCGGTCGGCTTCCAGGTCGAGGAGACCATCCGCGCGAACGGTCTCGCGACCGGTCGCAAGGAGGTGCGCGCCAAGGCGATCGAGGTGCTGCAGAACGCGGGCCTCGCCGACGCGAGAAGCGCTTGAAGCAGTTCCCGCACCAGTTCTCCGGAGGCATGCGCCAGCGCGTGCTGATCGGCATCGGCCTGGCCGCGGCGCCCCAGCTCCTCATCGCCGACGAGCCGACCTCGGCTCTCGACGTGACGGTGCAGCGCCGGATCCTCGACCACCTCGAGACGCTGACGAAGACCGACGGCACGGCGCTGCTCTTCATCACGCACGACCTGGGCCTCGCCGCCGAGCGCGCCGAGAAGCTGATCGTCATGTACAAGGGCCGGATCGTCGAGTCGGGCGCCTCGGTCGAGGTGCTGCAGAACCCGCAGCACCCCTACACGCAGCGCCTGATCGCCGCGGCTCCGAGCCTCGCGTCGCGCCGCATCCAGTCGACGGCGGGAGCCGCGAAGGAGTCGGTGCCCGGCGAGTCCGCCGCCGTCGCCGAGGTCGACCTCGTCCGCGCGGCGGGCACCCACGCGGGAGCACCCACCACGACGAAGCCGATGATCGAGATCGAGAACCTGACGAAGGTCTTCAAGATCCGCCGCGGCGGACTGAAGGCCGAGGACTTCACGGCCGTCGACGACGTCTCGTTCTCGATCCCGAAGGGCACCACCACCGCCCTCGTCGGGGAGTCGGGTTCGGGCAAGTCGACGATCGCGCGCCTCGTGCTCGGCCTCGAGACGGCCACCAAGGGGGCCATCTCGATCGACGGGCGCCGCACCGAGAAGCTCCGCGGGAAGGAGATGCTGGCGCTGCGCCGCTCGATGCAGCCCGTGTTCCAGGACCCGTACGGCTCGCTCGACCCGCTGCACAACATCGGCAACACGATCTCGGAGCCGCTCCGGGTGCACAAGGTCGGCGATCGCGCCTCGCAGCGCGAGCGCGTCTTCGAGCTGCTCGATCAGGTGTCGCTCCCGCGGGTCATCGCGGGCCGCTACCCGAACGAGCTCTCGGGCGGACAGCGCCAGCGCGTCGCCATCGCGCGGGCGCTGGCGCTCAAGCCCGAGATCGTCGTGCTCGACGAGGCCGTCTCGGCGCTCGACGTGCTCGTGCAGGCGCAGATCCTCCGCCTGCTCGCGGATCTGCAGGCCGAGCTCGGGCTCACCTACCTGTTCATCACCCACGACCTCGCCGTGGTCCGCGTGATCGCGGACGACGTCTGCGTGATGCAGAAGGGCCGCATCGTCGAGCACGCGCCGACCGACACGGTGTTCGACTCGCCGCAGCAGCAGTACACCCGCGAGCTGCTCGAGGCGATCCCCGGCGCCGGGATCGAGTTCGCGGTCTGATCCGCCGCCGCGAGGGCCCCGTTCCGCGCCCGAGAGTCCCGCTT
This sequence comes from Rathayibacter rhapontici, assembly GCF_001995175.1. Lineage (GTDB taxonomy): Bacteria > Actinomycetota > Actinomycetes > Actinomycetales > Microbacteriaceae > Rathayibacter. The sequence continues at coordinate 48,619 of NZ_MUKN01000006.1, read as the reverse complement.
CCCGCGGGGTGATCGGGCCGGATCGGGGCCCTCCGTCGTTCGGCCGCGCGCCTGCGGTACGATGGAGGGTCCCCCTTCATGCACGAGAACACGAGACGAGTCCGTTCACATGGCAAGTGCCACCCGCTCCGACCTGCGCAACGTCGCGATCGTCGCCCACGTCGACCATGGCAAGACCACTCTGGTCGACGCCATGCTCAAGCAGACGAACTCCTTCGACGCGCACGCCCACGTGGACGAGCGCGCGATGGACTCGAACGAGCTCGAGCGCGAGAAGGGCATCACGATCCTCGCGAAGAACACCGCGGTCTCGTACCGCGGCAAGCACGCGACCGAGGGCCCCATCACGATCAACGTGATCGACACCCCGGGCCACGCCGACTTCGGCGGCGAGGTCGAGCGCGGCCTCTCGATGGTCGACGGCGTCTGCCTCCTCGTCGACGCGTCCGAGGGCCCCCTCCCGCAGACCCGCTTCGTGCTCCGCAAGGCGCTCGAGGCCAAGCTGCCCGTCATCCTGCTGGTCAACAAGACCGACCGCCCCGATGCGCGCATCGACGAGGTCGTCGCCGAGAGCCAGGACCTCCTCCTCGGCCTCGCGTCCGACATGGCGGACGACGTCCCCGACCTCGACCTCGACGCGATCCTCGACGTCCCCGTCGTCTACGCGTCCGGCAAGGCGGGCCGCGCGTCCTCCAACAAGCCCGAGAACGGCACGCTGCCCGACGCGGAAGACCTCGAGCCGCTGTTCGAGGCGATCCTGAAGCACATCCCGGCGCCGACCTACGACGACGAGGCGCCCCTCCAGGCGCACGTCACCAACCTCGACGCCTCGCCCTTCCTCGGCCGCCTCGCGCTGCTGCGCGTCTTCAACGGCAACATCAAGAAGGGCCAGACGGTCGCCTGGGTCCACCACGACGGCACCCACACCACGCCCGCATCACCGAGCTGCTGATCACGAAGGCGCTCGACCGCTACCCGGCCGAGTCCGCCGGCCCCGGCGACATCGTCGCGATCGCGGGCTTCCCCGAGATCACCATCGGCGAGACCATCGCCGACCCGGAGGACATCCGCCCGCTCCCGGCCATCACGGTCGACGACCCGGCGATCTCGATGACCATCGGCACCAACACCTCGCCGCTGGTCGGCAAGGTCAAGGGCCACAAGCTCACCGCGCGCATGGTCAAGGACCGCCTCGACCGCGAGCTCATCGGAAACGTGTCGCTCAAGGTCCTCGACATCGGCCGCCCCGACTCGTGGGAGGTCCAGGGCCGAGGCGAGCTCGCGCTGGCGATCCTCGTCGAGCAGATGCGCCGCGAGGGCTTCGAGCTCACGGTCGGCAAGCCCCAGGTGGTCACCCGCCAGGTCGACGGCAAGACGCACGAGCCGTTCGAGCACCTGACGATCGACGCCCCGGAGGAGTACCTCGGCGCCATCACGCAGCTCCTCGCCGCGCGCAAGGGCCGCATGGAGAACATGGCGAACCACGGCACCGGCTGGGTCCGCATGGAGTTCATCGTCCCCTCGCGCGGTCTGATCGGCTTCCGCACCGAGTTCCTCACCACCACGCGCGGCACCGGCATCGCGAACGCGATCCTGCACGGCTACGAGCCGTGGGCCGGCGCCATCGTCACCCGCAACAACGGCTCGATCGTCGCCGACCGCACCGGTGTCGTCACTCCCTTCGCCATCATCGCCCTCCAGGAGCGCATGACCTTCTTCGTGAACCCCACGGAAGAGGTCTACGAGGGCATGGTCATCGGCGAGAACTCGCGCAACGACGACATGGACGTGAACATCACCAAGGAGAAGAAGCTGACCAACATGCGTCAGTCCACCTCCGACACGTTCGAGTCGATGACGCCCTCGCGCCAGCTGACGCTCGAGGAGTGCCTCGAGTTCGCCCGCGAGGACGAGTGCGTCGAGGTCACCCCCGAGATCGTCCGCATCCGCAAGGTCGAGCTCGACGCCAACGCGCGCGCTCGTCAGACCAGCCGTCTGAAGAAGCAGGGCTGATCCGCCGGGCGCCCCGCGCGCCCGCTCGGCTCGAGACCGGTCGGAGGTCGACCTCCGGCCGGTCTTCCGCGTCCCGCCCCCTCGCTGGTCGAGTAGCCGCGCAGCGGCGTATCGAGACCCCCGTCCTTCAGACGCTGCAGGATCCCGCTCCCCGTCCCGCTCAGCCGAACAGCCCCGACCCCACGAAGTCGCCCTCGCTGCGCACCCCGGGAGGCACGGCGAAGAGCGCCGACCCGACGTGCTTGATGTACTCGTTCAGCGCATCGTCCGCGAGGGAGCGCTGCACGGTGATGAACTGCTCCGGCGACCGCTGGAACGACAGGAAGAACAGGCCCGCGTTCAGGCGCCCGAGCTCGTCGTTGCCGTCGACGAAGTTGTAGCCGCGCCGCAGCAGCCGTGCGCCGTTGTTGACCGACGGATGCGCGAGGCGCACGTGCGACACCTCGTCGACGAGCGGCGCTCCGCTGGCGCCGGTCGCCGAGAAGTCCGGCTCGGCGAACTCGTCCCCGCCCGAGAGCGGCGCCCCCGAGCCCTTGCTCCGCCCGATCACGCGCTCCTGCTCGCCGAGCTGGCTCCGGTCCCAGGTCTCGATGATCATGCGGACCTTGCGGGCCACGAGGTAGCTGCCGCCGACGAGCCAGTCCGGGCCGTCTGACTCCTGCACCCAGACGTGCTCCTGGACCGCGTCCGTCTCCTCCGACTTCACGTTGGCCGTGCCGTCCTTGAAGCCGAAGAGGTTGCGCGGGGTGGCCTGCGCCGTCGACGTCGACGACGTCCGCCCGAAGCCGAGCTGGGACCAGCGGAGCGACGCCCGGCCGAAGGCGATGCGGCTGAGGTTGCGGATCGCGTGCACCGCGACCTGCGGGTCGTTCGCGCAGGCCTGGATGCAGAGGTCGCCTCCGCTCGCCGCGGGCACGAGAGCGTCGCCGCGGAAGCGGGGGAGCGTCTCGAGCGCGGGCGGACGACGGGCCGCGAGCCCGAAGCGGTCGGCGCCGTCCGCGTCGGTGAACACGCCGGGGCCGAAGCCGAAGGTGATCGTCAGCGCCGCGGCGTCGAGCCCGAGCGCCTCGCCCGTGTCGTCCGGAGGGGCGGTGTCGGGTCCGCCGACCGCGCCCTCCTCGCTGACGTCGAGTCCGCGCGTCAGTCGCGACGCGGCGAGCGTCCAGTCCTGCAGCAGCTCGATCAGGTCCTCGCGCGTGGTGCCCGACGCGAGATCGAAGGAGGCGAAGTGCAGCCGGTCCTGCGCCGCGGTCGTGATCCCGGCCTGGTTCGCGCCGAAGAACGGCACCGTGTTCGAGGCGCCGGAGGCGTTCGCGGTCGTCGCGGAGGCGACCGCGACGGTCCCGCCGACGCCCGCGGCGATCCCCGCGGTTCCGGCCGAGACGAGGCCGAGCAGCCCGCGCCGCGAGAGGCGGCGGGGCTGCTCGACGGGGGCGGCGGAGTCGGGGGAGACGTCCGCCGCGGTGTCCTGCTGGTCGTCGTCCATCTACTCCGCGGGCTCCTCGACGCCGAGCACCGTGTGGGTGAGCTGCGACAGCGGCTCCGAGAGGGCGTTCACCTGGTCCGAGAGCTCCTTCTTCTGCTCATCGGTGACCGAGGAGTAGGGCGCGAAGCCGGCGTCGATCGAGCCGTACTGCGCGAGCAGCGAGTCGAGCGCGGTGAACTGCTCCGCGATGTCGGCGGTCAGGTCGGCGCCCTCGTCGCCCGAGGCCGTCGCGATCGGCTCGACGTTGCCGAAGGCCACCTCCGCGCCCTGCACGTTCGCGGCGAAGTCCATCAGGTCGGTGCCCGACCACCAGTCCTCCTCGCCGGTGATCTTGCCCGCGGCGACCTCGTCGAGCAGGCCGATCGCGCCGTTCGAGATGTCGCCGACCGAGACGGTGAAGTCGTCGGCGTTCACGAGGTCGTAGAGGCTCTGCACGTCGTCCACGAGCCCCTGGCCGAACTCGGCGCGCTGCTCCGGAGTCGACGGCGCCCAGTCGAGGTACGCGCTCGTGCCGTCGGAGTTGAGGGCGTCCTGCGCCGGCACCCAGAGGTCCTTCTCGATGCGGTGGAAGCCGGTCCAGTCCAGCCCCTCGGCCACGGCGTCGACCTCGCGGTAGTCGATCTTCGGGTCGAGGTCGCCGAACGCCTCCGCGGTCGGCTCGATGCGCTCGTAGAAGACGCGCGTCGAGGCGAACAGGCCGCGCGCCGTCTCGTCGTCGCCCGCGACGTAGGCGTCGGTGAACGCCTGCACGGCGGGCAGCAGCTCGCCGGCCTGCGACTTCACGTAGGCCACGTAGTTGGTCACGGCCGCCTCCGTCGCCGCCGTCTCGTCCGCGGACTGCTCGGTCGCCTCACCGGTGACGGTGAACTCGGACAGGCCGATGGGAGCGCCGACCTGCTGGAACTTGCAGGCCGTGTAGTAGGTGCCGGGCTCGAGCTGCGCGACGTACGACACGGTCTGCCCCGGCGTCACGTTCTCCTTCTCGCCGACGATCCGCAGCTTGTCGTCCGCGAGGATCTCGAACTCGTTGACGTCGGTGCCCTCGTTCGCGAGCGAGAAGGTCACCGCACCGGCCGAGGCGGTCGCGGCCGAGACGTCGCAGGCCTCGTCGCTGATCGCGACGTCGAGCGCCGCCGAGGAGGAGGCGGCCGAGTTCGGCACGCAGCCGGAGAGCGCGAACGCGAGGACGCCGGCACCGGCGAGGCCGGACACGACGCGGGGGAGCGGGGAGCGGCGGATGACTGCGCGCGAGGGCATGGTTCTCCTGGAGTAGGGGATGGGACCGGCGGTGCCGGTGTCAGACGGAGGTGGGAGCGGGAGTCGCGACCGGGGCCGCGCTGCCCCGACGCGGCCGGCGGAGCCGGACCTGGCGGACGAAGAGGGCGCCGACGACGACGAGGTACGCGAGCCAGGCGGTGAACTGCAGCGCGGTCGGCTCGGGCGTGTAGTTGAAGAGGCCGCCGAGGATCGCGGTGATCGGCGCCGGCAGCACCGCACCGAGGCTGAACAGCGGGGCGCCCCAGCCGGGCAGGAGCGACGCCTCCTGCAGGTCTCCCACGCCGTACGACAGCACGCCCGCCGCGACCACGATCAGGAAGCCGCCCGTCCAGGTGAAGAACCGGCCGAGATCGATCCGGACGAAGCCGCGGAAGATCAGGTAGGCGATGACGACGGCCGACAGGATCCCGAGCAGGGCCTCGATCGTGCCGCCCCAGGCGTCCGCCTCGGAGGAGGCGCTGCTCGCGGAGACGCTGGCCCAGACGAACAGGGCGGTCTCGATCCCCTCGCGGCCGACGCTCACGAAGCCGAGCACGACGATCCCGAGGGCGGATCCGCCGACGGCGGCGTCGAGCCGCGACTCCAGCTCGCCCTTGAGGCTCCGGGCGTTCGCCCCCATCCAGAAGATCATCCAGGTGACGAGGCCGACGGCCAGGATCGACAGCCCGCCGCCGAGCAGCTCCTGCGCCTGGAACGACAGCCCGTACGGGCCCCAGGTGAGGATCGCCCCGGTCACGAGCGAGATCGTGACCGCCGCGGCGATGCCGGTCCAGAGACGCGGGAGCACGTCGCGCCGGCCGAGCTTGGTCAGGTACGCGACGAGGATGCCGACCACGAGGCCTGCTTCGAGGCCTTCGCGGAGGCCGATGAGGTAATTTGCGAGCACGCGTGTTCTCTCGGTCGATCGCGGGAGGGGGCGGGACGACCCCCGCCCCGGGCCTCATCCTTCGGTAAGCCTTGCCTTACCGGAGTCGACTGTAGTGCGCCGCCCGAGCGCCTGTCCAGAAGTGCGCCGGGTGCGCCCTCGACGCGCCGGACGGAAGGTGGAGTGTGGACGCGAGCCCAGCTGGAGTGCACGAGAGGGTCGTGGCGGTCCACGCGCACCCCGACGACGAGACCCTGACCATGGGCGGCACCCTCGCCCGTCTCGTCGCGCAGGGAGCGGCGGTCACCGTCGTCACGGCCACGCGCGGCGAGTGCGGCGAGGTGATCCCCGAGGACCTCGCGGCGCTCGAGGGCGCCGACGAGCTCGCCTCGCACCGCACGACCGAGCTCGTCGTGGCGCTCACGGCTCTCGGAGTCGCGGATCACCGCTTCCTCGGAGCCGAGAACGCCCGCGCGCGCGGCGCCGCTCCGCGCGTCTACCGCGACTCCGGCATGCAGTGGGGCCCCGGCCGAGTGCCGGTCCCGCTCGAGCCCGTGCATCCCGCGGCCTTCACGGCGGCGCCGGAGGAGGAGGAGATCGCCGATCTCGTCGCCGTCCTCCAGCAGACCCGCGCGGCGTCGTGCTCTCGTACGACGCGGGGGGCGGGTACGGCCACCCCGACCACGTGCGCACGGCGAGCGTCGCCCGCCGGGCGGCCGAGCTGCTCGGGATCCGCTTCCTCGCGGTCCTGCCCGAGGACGCGCCGCCCGAGGACGGCGACGTCGTCGTCGAGCTGGGCGACGAGGACTACGCCCGCAAGCGCGCCGCCCTGGAGGCCCACGCCACCCAGATCGTCGTCGAGGGGGAGTCGGCCCGGCTCTCCAGCGGCCCGGCGTTCCCCGTCGGGCGCGTCGAGCGGTTCCGTCCGGCCCCCGCGCTCGCAGCGTCGTCGGACGCGCTCGTCCCCGACGACCGGCCCGACCTCCGCTCCCGCGTCGTCTCGGGCACCCTCTCGGTGCTCGTCGGCGCCGTCGTCGGAGCGATCACCACGATCGCCCACCAGACGACCGTCGTCGTCGGCGACGCCGTCCTGCCGCTGGGCCTGCTGGCGTCGCTCGCCGCCGTGCTCCTCCTGCTCCTGGGGCTCCGCCTCGTGATGGTCGACCGGTTCGTCGCGTTCTGCACGGCCATGGGGCTCCTCGGGATCATCGGCCTGCTGGCGCTGCGCAGCGCGGGGGGCTCCGTCCTGGTGCCGGCGAACGGCCTCGGCATCGCCTGGACGTTCGTCCCCGCCCTGATCGCGCTGGTCGTGATCGCCTGGCCGCGCCTGCGCCCGCCGGCCCCGCGCCCGAGCCGGCACCGACGGGACTCGACGCCCCGCCGCTCCGCGTACGATAGAAGCCTCTGTTCGAAGGGACGCCACGACCGTGACCTACGTGATCGCACTTCCGTGCGTCGATGTCAAAGACCGCGCCTGCATCGACGAATGCCCGGTCGACTGCATCTACGAAGGCGAGCGCTCGCTCTACATCCACCCCGACGAGTGCGTCGACTGCGGTGCCTGCGAGCCGGTCTGCCCCGTCGAGGCGATCTACTACGAGGACGACCTCCCCGAGGAGTGGTCCGACTACTACAAGGCGAACGTCGAGTTCTTCGACGAGATCGGCTCCCCCGGCGGAGCGGCGAAGGTCGGCGTGATCGCGAAGGACCACCCGGTCATCGCGGTCCTCCCGCCCCAGGGCCACTGAGCGGCCGTCCGGTGGCGCTCGGAGCCCTGCCCGACTACCCCTGGGACCTGATGGGGCCCGCGACGGCCCTCGCGTCCTCGCACCCCGACGCATCGTCGACCTCTCGATCGGCTCGCCCGTCGATCCCACGCCCGCGCTCATCCGCGACGCGCTCTCGCGGGCGACGGATGCGCACTCCTACCCGACGACGGTCGGCACCCCCGCCCTGCGCGAGGCGATCGCGGGATGGTTCGCCCGCCGCCGCGGAGTCCCGGGGATCGGGGTCGACGAGGTCCTGCCCACCATCGGCTCCAAGGAGCTCGTCGCCTGGCTCCCGTTCCTGCTCGGTCTCGGCGAGGGCGACGTGGTGGTCCACCCCCGCGCCGCCTACCCGACCTACGCGATGGGCGCGGCGATCGCCGGCGCTCCGTGCTCGCCTCGGACGACCCGGCCGAATGGCCGGAGGCCACGCGCCTCGTGTGGCTGAACTCCCCGGGCAACCCCGACGGCGCCGTCCTGGACGTGCCGGCGCTCGCGCGTGCGGTGGAGCGGGCCCGCGGGCTCGGTGCCGTCATCGCCGGTGACGAGTGCTACGCCGAGCTCGGCTGGGACGGCCGCTGGGCCGACGAGCCGATCCCGAGCATCCTCGATCCCCGGGTCGTCGGAGCGAGCCGCGCGGGCGTTCTGGGCGTCTACTCGCTGAGCAAGCAGTCGAACCTCGCCGGCTACCGCGCCGCGTTCGTCGCGGGCGATCCCTCCCTCATCGCGCGGCTCGTCACCGTGCGCAAGCACGCCGGCATGATCGTGCCGGGCCCGCTCCAGGAGGCGATGATCACCGCCCTGGGCGACGACGCGCACGTGGCGGAGCAGAAGGAGCGCTACCGGGCGCGTCGCGACCGGCTGCGCCCCGCCCTCGAGGCCGCAGGCTTCCGGATCGACCGCAGCGAGGCCGGCCTGTACCTGTGGGCGACCGAGGGGCGGCCCGCGTGGGAGTCGATCGAGCGGCTCGCGCGGATCGGCGTCCTCGCCGGCCCGGGCGCTTCTACGGCGACCACTTCACCGAGCACGTGCGCCTGTCGCTGACGGCGACCGACGAGCGGATCGACGCGGCCGCGTCCCGCCTGTCCGCCGGCCTGTCCTAGCGCCGGCCGGGCGCTCGGGGCGGACCGTCTCTGTCGCTCTCCCACAACGCGCGCCGGGGACGACTGGCCGGTGCAGCAGGTCCCCTGCTGTGCCCTTAGGCTGTAGGAGGTTCGGTCGATGTCGCCACACAACGGCGCCGGCTGCACCGCCCACACACCCGGCGCCGCCCGCTCCGAGAGAGCGCGCTGCCCGGGGAGCGACCGTGACGACCTGGGAGGCGTTGTGACCGAATCCGGCACGCAGAGCGACGGAACCGCGACGGTGGAGGCACCGGAGCCCGCCACGGAGAGCGCGCCGGCGGCGGCCGAGGCCCAGCCCGAGAAGGTGACGCTCACCTTCGGCGACCGCACCGCCGACTTCCCGATCCTCCGCAGCGTCGACGGCGCCTCGAGCATCGACTTCTCGACCCTGACGAAGCAGACCGGCTTCATGTCGCTCGACTACGGCTTCGTGAACACCGCGGCGACCAAGTCGCAGATCACCTACATCGACGGCGACAAGGGCGTCCTGCGCTATCGCGGGTACCCGATCGAGGAGGTCGCGACGAACGCGACGTACCTCGAGGTGGCCTGGCTCCTCATCTACGGCGAGCTCCCCACCGCCGACGAGCTCGCCGGTTTCGACGAGCGCATCCGCCGCCACACGCTCCTCCACGAGGATCTCAAGCGCTTCTTCGATGCGCTCCCGCACAGCGCCCACCCCATGTCGGTGCTGTCGGCCGGAGTCTCGGCGCTCTCCACCTACTACGAGGACAGCTCGAACCCGAAGGATCCCGAGGCCGTCGAGCTGACGACGATCCGCCTTCTCGCGAAGCTGCCCGTCATGGCCGCCTACGCGCACAAGAAGAGCATCGGACAGGCGTTCCTCTACCCCGACAACTCGCTGAGCTTCGTCGACAACTTCCTCCGCTTGAACTTCGGCACCATGGCCGAGAAGTACGACGTCGATCCGGTCCTCTCCAAGGCCCTCGACCGCCTGCTGATCCTCCACGAGGACCACGAGCAGAACGCGTCGACGTCGACCGTGCGCCTGGTCGGCTCGACCGAGGCCAACCTCTACGCCTCCGTCTCCGCCGGCATCAACGCGCTCTTCGGCCCCCTGCACGGAGGCGCGAACGAGGCGGTCCTGACGATGCTCGGCCGCATCCGCGAGTCGGGCGAGAGCGTCCAGACCTTCGTCGAGCGGGTGAAGAACAAGGAGGAGGGCGTGCGCCTGATGGGCTTCGGCCACCGGGTGTACAAGAACTACGACCCGCGCGCCAAGCTCGTCAAGGAGAGCGCCTCCGAGGTGCTGCAGGCGCTCGGAGTGAAGGACCCCCTCCTCGACATCGCGATGGAGCTCGAGGCCCTCGCGCTCGAGGACGACTACTTCAAGGAGCGCCGCCTCTACCCGAACGTCGACTTCTACACCGGCGTCATCTACAAGGCGATGGGCTTCCCGACGCGGATGTTCACCGTGCTCTTCGCGATCGGCCGCCTGCCCGGCTGGATCGCCCACTGGCGCGAGATGAACATCGACAAGCAGACGAAGATCGGCCGCCCGCAGCAGCTCTACATGGGCGCCCCCGAGCGCCACTGGCCCACCGGCAGCTGACCCGCCGTATCGATGCCGTCTCCGCACCAGCGGAGGCGGCATCGTCCGTTCGCCCCCTCGCTGGTCGAGTAGCCCGCGAGCGGGCGTATCGAGACCCCCGCAGCCCGCCCTCAGGCGTGCAGCGCCGTGTTCAGCTCGATGCCCGCACCGGTGCGGGGGAGCACCTCGACGGCGCCGGTCAGCGAGTTGCGGCGGAACAGCAGATTCGGCACGCCCGACAGCTCGACGGCCTTCACCGTCTGCGGGCGCCCGTCGGCGCGGGGCGCCCCTCCGACGACCACGACCTTCGTGCCCGCGGTGACGTAGAGCCCCGCCTCCACGACGGAGTCGTCGCCGATCGAGATCCCGATGCCCGAGTTCGCGCCGAGCAGCGCGCGCGCACCGATCGAGACGCGCTGCGTCCCTCCGCCCGACAGGGTGCCCATGATCGAGGCGCCGCCGCCGATGTCCGAGCCGTCGCCGACGACGACGCCCTGCGAGATGCGCCCCTCGACCATCGAGCTGCCGAGCGTCCCCGCGTTGAAGTTCACGAAGCCCTCGTGCATGACCGTCGTCCCGGGAGCGAGGTGCGCTCCCAGGCGCACGCGCGACGTGTCGGCGATCCGGACCTTCGCCGGGGTGACGTAGTCGGTGAGCCGCGGGAACTTGTCGATCCCTGCCGCCTGGATCCCGTGGCGGCGGAGCGAGGGGCGCAGCCGTGTGAACGCGTCCGGCGACACGGGGCCCGCGTTCGTCCAGACCACGTTCGCCAGGTGCGCGAAGATCCCGTCCAGGTCGACCGTGTTCGGCCGCACGAGCAGGTGCGACAGCAGATGCAGCCGGAGGTACGCGTCCGACGTCGAGGCGGGCGGCGCCTGCAGATCGATCTGCAGCGTGACGACGTCGATCCGGACCTCGCGCCGCGCGTCCTCGCCGGCGAGCGCCTCGAACTCCGCGGGGACGATCCACGGGTCCCGTCCGGCGGGGATCGTGCCCAGGCGCGGCTCCGGGAACCAGGTGTCGAGGACGGTCCCGTCCGAGGCGATGGTGGCGAGCCCGTAGCCCCAGGCGGAGGCGGGCGCGGAGGAGTCGGAGGGGTGCTCGGGGGTCATGGCACCCAGGGTAGCGCGCGGCCTCCGGCCGCTACCCTGGGTGCCATGGCCGCTCCGACCCCCGCCGCTCCGCCCGTCGCGCCCCTGGATCTGCGCTCCGATCCGATCGCGCTGACCCGCGTGCTGTGCGACATCCCGTCGGTCTCCGGCGCGGAGTCGGCACTGGCCGACGCGATCGAGGCCGCCCTGTCCGACTGCGCGCACCTCGAGGTCGTGCGCGACGGAGACACCGTCGTCGCGCGGACCCTGCTCGGCCGGGCTCAGCGGGTCGTCATCGCCGGCCACCTCGACACCGTCCCGATCAACGCCAACCTGCCCGTCGTCGACGAGACGATCGACGGCGTCGAGCACCTCGTCGGTCGCGGCACCGTCGACATGAAGGCCGGAGTCGCGGTCCAGCTCGTGCTCGCGGCCGAGCTGACCGAGCCCGCGGTCGACATCACCTGGATGTGGTACGACAACGAGGAGGTCGCGTCCGACCTCAACGGCCTCGGCCGCCTCTCCCGGAACCGCCCGGACCTCTTCGCCGCCGACTTCGCCGTCCTCGGCGAGCCCACGAGCAGCGAGGTCGAGGGAGGCTGCAACGGCACCCTCCGCGTCGACGTCGTCACGCGCGGGCGGCGGGCGCACTCGGCGCGCAGCTGGGTCGGCGAGAACGCGATCCACGCCGCCGCGCCGATCCTCGAGCGCCTCGCCGCCTACGAGCCGCGCGTCGTCGAGGTCGACGGCCTGCTCTACCGCGAGGGCGTCAACGCGGTCCGCATCGCGGGAGGCGTGGCCGGCAACGTGATCCCCGACCTCTGCACGGTGCACGTCAACTACCGGTTCGCCCCGAGCCGCACCGGAGCGGAGGCCGTCCAGCACCTCCGCGAGCTCTTCGACGGCTTCGAGGTCGAGGTCGTCGATCTGGCGGAGGGGGCGCGTCCCGGCCTCGACGCTCCGCTCGCGCAGGCCTTCCTCGCCGCGGTCGACGCCGAGGCCAGGCCGAAGTACGGCTGGACGGACGTCGCCCGCTTCTCGGCCCTCGGCGTCCCCGCGGTGAACTACGGACCCGGCGATCCGCTGAGGGCCCACGCCGACGACGAGCGCGTCGCCGTGCACGAGATCACGGCGTGCGCCGATGGTCTCCGCCGCTGGTTGAGCACCCCCGCGTGAGCGCCGTCGCCCCGGTGCTGAGCACCCGCCGCCGGGCCCGCCTCCGCCTCGTGCCCTGGTGGGCGCGGGTGCTGGGTATGTACGTGCTGACCCGCGTCGTCACGACGACGATCCTCCTGCAGTTCGCCGCGAACCAGGCCGCGAACGCCTGGACCGGCCCGTCTCCGTCCTACTCCGCCTTCGCCAGCCTCTGGGACGGCCGCTGGTACGAGATCATCGCGACGGCCGGCTACCCCTCCGAGCTCCCCGTCACCGCGGAGGGCGAGGTCGGAGAGAACGCCTGGGCGTTCATGCCGCTCTACCCGGCGGTGGTGCGACTGCTCATGCTGATCACGGGTCTGGGCTGGGGGAGTGCCGCGGTGACCGTCTCGGTGGTCTGCGGAGCCGTCGTGTGCCTGGTCCTCTACCGCCTCCTCCGGCACTCGCTGAGCGAGAGCCAGTCGCTCGTCGCCGTGCTCCTCTTCTGCGTGGCGCCGACCTCGCCCCTGCTCCAGCTCGCGTACGCGGAGTCGGCGGCCATGATGCTGACCGCGATCGTGCTCCTGCTGCTCGTGCGCCGCCGCTGGGCGCTCGTGTTCCCGGTCGTCCTCCTCCTGGGTCTCACGCGGCCCAGCGGCCTCGCGTTCGCCGCGGCGATGGGGCTCTACGTCCTCGTCCGGTTCCTCCGCCGCTCGCGCGAGCCCTTCGAGCGAGCGGAGTGGCTGCCCACCGTGGCGCTGACGGTGTGGGGGCTCGTGGTCGGCTTCCTCTGGCCTGCCGCGGCGTGGGTGGTCACCGGCTCGATGACCGCCTACACCGACACCGAGCTGGCCTGGCGCGCTCGTACATCGGCTACCAGGAGCTGCTCCCGTTCACCTCCTGGTTCCAGGGCGGTTCCTGGTGGGGGCAGTGGTGGTTCGAGTCGCCGAGGGTCGGGATCGTGCTCGTGGTGCTCGTGGTCATCGCGTTCGCCGGTCTGATGGCCGCCCCGTGGACCCGCAGACTCGACTTGTTCAGCCGCGCCTGGCTCGCCGGGTACGCCGTCTACCTCTTCGCGTTCTTCTTCCCCCAGTCGAGCACGTTCCGGCTGCTGGGGCCGCTGTTCCCGCTCGTCGGAGCACTCGCCGTGCCCCGCTCGCCGCTCTTCCGGGTCGTGCTGGTGCTGCTCGGGATCGGCGGGCAGATCGTCTGGATCTCGGTCTGCTGGGCCGTCGACGGCTACGACTGGACGCCGCCGTGATCGACTCCCGGCGGGCACTCCGGAGAGCGCGATTTCTCCGGGACCGCGGATGCACGATAATAGGGGGATACGTCACGAAAGGGGAACTCTATGGCGGCCATGAAGCCCAGGACCGGAGACGGACCGATGGAGGCTGTTAAGGAGGGCCGACTCATCGTCGTGCGCGTTCCGCTCGAAGGAGGCGGACGCCTCGTCGTCTCGGTCAACGATGCAGAGGCGAAAGAGCTGCACGATGCTCTCGCATCGGTGGTGACCCCCGCCTGACGGGGATCCACCGGCACCGTCGAGAACGCCCGTCGCACTCCGTGCGGCGGGCGTTCCTCTGTTCCGGGAGCCGGAGAGGGATCCGGGCGGTCAGGCCCGGCGCTTGTTCGCCTGCAGCAGTCCGTCCCCGATGGGGGAGAGGACGCTCACCACCGCCGGGGACGCGCTGATCTCGGCGACGAGAGTGCGGAACGCGGACGCGATCTCGTCGCGCTGAGCGGGGTTCGACACCCGGCCGCGCCAGAGGGCGTGCGGGATGAGGACGGTGCCGCCCGGTCGGACGAGCCGCAGCGCGTGCTCGACGTTCTCGATCACCTGCAGGGGGTCGCCGTCGACGAAGACGATGTCGTAGGAGTTCTCGTTCATCCGCGGCAGCACCTCGAGGGCCCGGCCCGGGATCAGGCGGAGGCGGTTCGGCGAGACGCCCGCCTCGTGGAACTGCGCGCGGGCGTGCTGCTGGTGCACCGCCTCCGAGTCGATCGTCGTCAGCATGGCCTCGGGGGCGCCGTCCAGCAGCCACAGACCGCTCACACCGGTGCCGGTGCCGATCTCGATGATCTGCGAGGCGCGCGCGGCGGCCGCGATCAGCGACGCCTGCGCCCCGATGGACGGCGCGACCGCGTCGATGCCCAGCTCGACCGAGAGGCGGCGGGCGGAGGCGATGGCCTCGGGCTCGACGATCGCGTCCTCGGCGTACTTCCAGTTGGCATCCTTGTCGGACACGATCGGGCTCCTCTTGTCGATGCGGTGGACGGATCGCGTCCGCGCGAGGCAAGGCTACGGTGGCGCGCGGGGTCGGTGCCGCAGGCGCGGCGGGTTACTCTTGTCTCGTGTTCGGTTTGACGTTCGACAAGCTCCTCATCATCGGAGTGATCGCCGTCTTCGTGCTGGGCCCCGATCGTCTCCCGCACTACGCCGCGCAGCTGGGTCAGCTCGTGCGCAAGGTGCGCGGATTCGCCACTCAGGCGCGCGAACGGGTCAAGGACGAGATGGGCGAGGAGTTCAACGAGGTCGACTGGCGGAAACTCGATCCGCGCCAGTACGACCCGCGTCGGATCATCCGAGACGCCCTCCTCGAGGACGACCCGGTCCCCACCGTCAAGCCGCCGACCGCCGTCGGAGCACCCGTCACGGTGGGCGGCCGTTCCCCCTCGACGCAGGACAGCTATTACACGACGATGAAGCGCTCGGCCGGCGAGGGCCGTCTCTCGGCCGTCGCTCCTCCGCCGATCGACTCCGAAGCGACCTGACGCCGACGGTGCCGTGACGGGTGCCCTCGGCGGCACTCGCGTCGGTGCTCCCGCGTGCAGCCGCAGCCGGCGCGCGGAGGCGTCTCCCGGAGGGGTCAGCCCACGCTCATCGGGAGTCGCCGACCGGTCAGGCCGCGCGGTCGTGCCGCCAGGGTCCGTGCGAGCTCGGTGATGGCCCACGCCGCTGGATCGTCGGGCGACCCGACGACGACCGGGACGCCCTCGTCGCCTCCGGAGCGCAGCGCGACGCTGATGGGCAGGGAGGCGAGGACGCGCACCTCGTCCCCGGACGTGCTGAGGCGTCGTGCGACCTCGTCGCCGCCTCCGCTGCCGAAGAGGTCGAGCACGGTCCCGTCGGGCTGGGGCAGACCCGCCATGTTCTCGACCACGCCGATGATCCGCTGACCCGACTGGCGCGCCAGCGCGCCGCTGCGCTCGGCCACGTCCGCCGCAGCGGGCTGCGGTGTCGTCACGATCAGGACCTCGGCGTGCGGAAGCAGCTGCCCGATCGAGATGGCCACGTCGCCCGTTCCGGGCGGGAGATCGAGCAGGAGCACGTCGAGATCGCCGAAGTAGACGTCCGTGAGGAACTGCGAGATGGTGCGGTGCAGCATCGGACCGCGCCACGACACCGCGGCTCCGCGGGTGTCGCCCTCGAGGAACATGCCGATCGAGATGACCTTCACGCCGTGCGCGACAGGGGGGAGCATCAGCTCGCCCACCCGCGTGGGCCCGGCGACGTGTCCCTCGTGCATGAGCCCGAGCAGGCCCGGGATCGAGAAGCCGTGCACATCGGCGTCCACCAGGCCGACCGAGAGCCCCTGCTGGGCCAGGGCGACCGCGAGGTTCGCGGTGACGGTCGACTTGCCGACCCCGCCCTTCCCGCTCGTCACCGCGTACACGCGGGTGAGCGAGTCCGGGCCGAACGGCATGGCGCGCTTGGCGCCGCGCAGCCGTTCGGTCAGTGCGGTGCGCTGAGCCGGAGTCATGACACCGACCGAGACGCGGGCGGCGCTGACCCCCGGCGTGCCCGAGACGGCCTCGGTCACATCGCGCTCGATGGCGGAGGCGGCGGGGCAGCCGACGATCGTGAGGCGGATCGCGACGTCGACGGTGCCGTCCTCGGCGGCGGCCACCGACTCGACCATGTCGAGCTCGGTGATGGGCTTGCGGATCTCGGGATCGATCACCCGGGCGAGAGAGGCGAGGACAGCGGCCTCGAGGGCTGACGCCTCAGGCATCGCCGCGCTCGGTCCCGGGCGACTCCGCTCCGCTCTCCTCGAACCGGAACGTGTCCGCACGGGTCCGGTCCGCCCGAGCCGCATCGCTCCGCGTCACTGCGTCGAGAGGCTCGGTGCCCCCGTCCCGCTCGGCCCTGTCCTTCTCGAGCTCCTCGACCAGGCTCCGAAGCTCCGAGCGGATGAAGTCCTTGCTCGCCATGTCGCGGATCGCCAGTCGCAGGGCGACGACCTCGCGGGCGAGGTACTCGGTGTCGGCCAGGTTGCGCTCGGCGCGCTGGCGGTCCTGCTCGATCTGCACGCGGTCGCGGTCGTCCTGGCGGTTCTGGGCCAGCAGCAGGAGGGGCGCCGCGTACGAGGCCTGCAGCGACAGGATGAGCGTCAGCACGGTGAAGCCGAGCGCCTGCGAGTCGAAGCGCGCGTCCTCGGGGCCGTAGGTGTTGAAGACGAGCCAGAAGACGCAGAAGATCGTCATCCCGAACAGGAACCACGGCGTTCCCATGCCCCGCGCGAACGACTCGGTCAGACGCCCGAAGCGGTCGCTGCTCCGGCGGTTGCGCAACGGCAGCACTCGCGTGCGCAGTCCCTTCGGGGCGTCGAGCCGCCGATCCTGCTTCGCGTCCTTAGCCACGCGCACCCCTCCGTCCTCGTCGTCGTCCGCCGCTCGCCGCCTTCGCGGGCGGCGGCACCAGCGGGATGCCCCGGGTGGTCGTGCTCACCGGCGTGCGCGGTTCGTCGTCGCCGTCGTGACTGCGCCAGTCATCCGGGAGGAGGTAGTCGAGCACGTCGTCGATGGTGACGACGCCGACGAGCCGGTGCGTCTCGTCGACCACCGGCACCGACACGAGGTTGTAGCTCGCGAGGATGCGGGCGACCTCGGCCGCCGAGGTGTCGGGCGTGATCGGATCGAAGCTCTGGTCCAGCAGGGTGCCGAGGCGCTCGTGCGGCGGGTAGCGGAGCATCCGCTGGAAGTGGACCATGCCGAGGAAGCGACCGGTCGGAGGCTCGTACGGCGGCAGCGTGACGCACACGGCCGCACCGAGCGCCGGGGCCAGCTCGTGCCGGCGGATCAGGGCCAGCCCTTCCGCGACGGTCGCCTCGGCCGACACGATGATCGGCTCGGTCGTCATCAGACCACCGGCCGACTCGGGCGCGTAGGTCAGCAGCATGCGGACGTCGTCCGCCTCCTCGGGCTCCATGAGCCCCAGCAGCGCCTCGCCGCGCTCGTCCGAGAGCTGGGCGATGAGGTCCGCCGCGTCGTCCGGCTGCATCTGGTCGAGCACGTCGGCGGCCCGGTCGTCGTCGAGCTGGCCCAGGATCTCGACCTGCTCGCTCTCAGGCATCTCCTCGAGGACGTCCGCGAGGCGGTCGTCCGAGAGCTCGCCCGCGACCTCGAGCATGCGCTGGGTCGGCAGGTCGAGGAGCGTGCTGGCGAGGTCGGCGGGCTTGAGCTCGGCGAGGCTCGCGACGTACTGCTCGGCCGACTGAGCCTCTCCGGAACCCGTCTCGCGCACCTCGCGCCAGCCGGCGAAGGTGGTGGCCCCCTTGGCGAAGGGGGAGGGGGAGGTCTTCGGGCGGCGCACGAACAGCTGGGCGAGCTGCCACTCGCCGGGGCCGACCTCCTCGATCGCGACGTCCTCGACGACGGCGTCACCGGAGCCGTCGACGAAGGTCATCCGACGTCCCAGCAGCTCGGCGATCACGCGCACCTCGCCGCCGCGCTGCTCGAAGCGGCGCACGTTGATGAGGCCCGTGGTGATGATCTGACCGCTGCCGATGCTCGTCACCCGGCCGATCGAGACGAACACGCGGCGGCGTCCGGGGATCTCGACGACGAGCCCGACGACGCGGGGCGGATCGTTCTGACGGTAGACCAGGAGCACGTCGCGGACCTTGCCGACGCGATCGCCGGCAGGGTCGAAGACGGTGCATCCGACCAAGCGCGCGACGAAGACTCTGGCGGAACTCACGGCTACAAACCTAGTGCCGCCCGCCCGGACGGGAGCCGAGCGTTCCCTGCTGCCCTTCGGCCCGCTCCCCGTCCGCTTCCAGAGTCCTCCAAGTCCGCCGTGCGATTCTGAGCGCGTGACTCAGCAGACGCCGTTCAACGGCCGCAAGGCGGTCTTCCCGACCATCCCGCGCGGCGAGATCCTCGCGACCTTCGACACCTACCAGGAGGCGCAGGCCGCCGTCGACGTCCTCGCCCGCGCCGACTTCCCGGTCAAGCAGCTCGCCATCATCGGGAACGAGCTCAAGAGCGTGGAGCGCGTCACCGGCAAGCTCACCTGGGGCCGGGTCGCACTGGCGGGCGCCGCCTCGGGCGCCTGGTTCGGAATCTTCCTGGGCCTCCTGCTCATCATCTTCTCGCCGACCACGCAGATCTCGTTCTTGTTCGCGGCCGTGCTGCTCGGCGCCGGCTTCGGCATGCTGTTCGGACTCGCCTCGTACGCGGTGAACCGCCGTCGACGCGACTTCACCTCGACGATGCAGGTCATCGCGACGAGCTACTCCGTCCTGGCCGATCCCGAGGTCGTGAACCGGGGGAGGAACCTCCTCGACGGGCAGTCGGCGACCGAGGAGGCTCCGCAGACGAGCTGGGCCCCGCCGCCCGCGAACGTCGGCGACCCGGTCCCTGTGCGCCCCGAGGACGACCAGCGCTGATCCACCCCGAACGCTCCCGGCTCCGGCCGGGGGCATTCGTCGTGCAACCGCCGGGAATGAAGCGCGACTCCGCGGTTTGCGGCATGCTGCTGGTCGAGCAGCCCACGCAGTGGCGGTCTAGGTGTGCTGCTGGTCGAGTAGCCCCGCGCAGTGGCGGTCTGGAGCGTGCTGCTGGTCGAGTAGCCCCGCAGGGGCGTATCGAGACCCGCCCCACCCGCTCTTGATACCTCGTCGGGCCGGATCGCCTCGCCTACGCCGCGGCCGACCCCACCGGCGGCAGCACGATCTCGACGACGAGTCCGTGCGGCTGCCGGTTCGCGATCCCGACGGTCCCTCCGGCCGACAGCACGGTCGTGTGCACGAGGGCGAGCCCGAGCCCGCTCCCGCCCGACGCCAGAGTCCGCGAGTCGTCCGGGCGCGAGAACCGGTCGAAGGCGACCGGGATGAACTCCTCGGGCATGCCGGGCCCGTCGTCGGCGACCGAGAGCAGCAGGCGTCCGTCCTTCTGCGCGACGGAGGCGACGACCATCCCTCCGCGCTCCAGGGCCTGGATCGCGTTGCGCACGAGGTTGTCGATCACCCGGCCGAAGTCCTGCGCCGCGACACCGTAGAGGCGGGCGGGTTCGCGCTCGTCGATCTCGTAGTCGATCTCGACGCCGGACTCCGCTGCGAGGAGCCGGGTGCGGTCGACGGCCGAGACGAGCTCGTCGACGAGCTCCGCGAACGGCGACGTGGGTCGCGCCGATCTGCTCTCGATCCGAGAGATGTCGAGCAGTGCGGAGGCGAGGCGCACGAGGCGGTCGACGCTCTTGCGCGCGTCCAGGATCACGCGGTCGACGGCGGCGGCGTCGTCGACCCGGTGGTGCGCGATCTCGAGCTGCGCCGAGAGCGCGGCCAGGGGAGTGCGCAGCTCGTGGCTCGCGTCCGACACCATCTGCTTCTCCCGCGCGAGAGAGGCGCTCTGCTTCAGGAGGAACGCGTTGAGCGTCTCGGCGAGCTCGTCGATCTCGTCGCGGGTGCCCACCACCGGCAGCTGGTCGCCCTGCCCGGGGTCGGCCGCGATCTGGTCCGCCCTGGCCCGCATGCGGCGCACCGGTGCGAGCGCGGTGCCCGTCAGGATCCACGACGCCAGCCCGAACGTGACCACGAGGAAGATCGCCGCGTAGACCAGCACGTGGGCGAAGTCGTCGAGGACCAGCTGCGAGGCGGCCTGGTCGCGCGCGGTCACGACCGACCACGTCGCTCCGTCGTCGTCGACCGCGGCCACACGGACGACGTAGCCGGTGCTCCCGGTCGAGAGCTCCTCGTACCGAGCGGTCGTGTCCGCTCCGGTCGCGCGCAGGTCCTCGAGAACCGCATCGGTGAGGTTCGTCGGCATGGTCGTCGCTGCGACGGAGCCGTCGGGAGCGAGCGCGAGGTAGAGCTGGCCGGTCGAGGTCTCCGCGGTGCGCGGGACGTTGCCGGCCGAGATGTCGCGTCGGATCTCGTCCTCGATGGAGGTCAGGATCGTCCGCTCGCTGCGCTCCACGATCCCGGAGACGACCTGGTAGAAGAGCAGTGCCGCGAGCGCGAACAGGACCGTCGCGACCGCGACGCTCCCGATTGTGATCCGCGCGCGGATGGAGAGGGCGGTGGGCCGTCGGCTCTCGGGCTGCGCCGGGGCTGCCACGGCTAGTCGACCGGGCGGAGGAAGTAGCCCTTGCCGCGCACCGTCACGATGGTCACTCCGGTGTCCTCGGTGGGGAGCTTCTTGCGGAGGTAGCTGACGTACTGGTCGACGATGTTGTTGTCGACGATCTCGCCGCCGCCCCAGATCTCCGAGAGGATCCGCTGCCTCGTGACGACGGATCCGACCGGGGTGATCAGCAGCTTCAGGAGCTCGAGCTCCTTGGGGCTGACATGGATGCGGCTCGCGTCGGCGGTGCGGCGGATGCTGGAGCCGTCCACCGTGATGCGCCCCACCTCGATCGACGTGGACATCAGCGACGGGCTGCGTCGGAGCAGGGCGCGCAGACGCGCGTTGAGCTCGGTGAACGCGAACGGCTTCGTGAGGTAGTCGTCCGCTCCAGCGTCGAGGCCGAACACCCGGTCCTCGATCGCGTCGCGCGCGGTGAGCAGCATGATCGGGGTCGACCGGCCGAGCTCGCGGATGCGGCGGCAGATCTCGAAGCCCGACATCGCGGGCAGCATCACGTCGACGATCGCCGCCGAGAACTCGGCGTTGCTGAACGCGACCAGCGCGTCCACTCCGTTGGTGGTGAGCACGGCTTCGTAACCGGCGTCGCCGAGGCCTCCCACGAGAGCTTCGCCCATGGCCGGATCGTCTTCCACGACAAGGATCTTCACGGGCCTCACCCTACGGCGCGGCTCTCAGGAACGAGTGTTCCTGAGAGCCGTTCGAGGGATCTTCGGGGCGGCTCCGCGAGGAGTGCTGCCGCTCAGTCGTAGTACACGAAGGTGCTCGCGCACTCCTGGGAGCAGAAGGGCGAGTGACGGCGGGCACGATTGCTGCCGCACGCCTCGCACTTCTTGTGGTTGAGGTGAAGGAGACGGCGCCCGTCAGTCGGGGCGGGAGTTCGATGAGCATGATCGGTCCAGGGATTCACGCGCCGGGCTTCCATCGGGGGACGAGTGAGGTTTCGGGTCTGCACTCGGGGTGGCGCGTGCGCCGATCATAGGCCGCTTCGCGCCAAAAATGCACCCATACGGGGGCCGCAGCACGATAATCCTTGCTCGTTGCCAGAAAACGCGAAGCTTGATCGATCCTCGGCAGCCGGAAGTCCTAGCGGGAGGTCTCTCTGGGCAGGTCCCGGTGTTCTCCTGCGCTGCGAGCTCGAGTGGAACTCAGTGCGGTTGATCCCCCGCACGCGACCAGTAGCGGCCCGAAGGCAGTGCAGGCTCGGCGCTAGACCGAGCCCTGAAGGAGTTGCGGATCCGCATCCACTTCGAGAAGCCGGCCGGGGCTCCGGCCACCGCTAGGCCGCGGGTCGGGAGGGCGAGCCACCTCACAGACTGAAGGACGTGATCGACGAGACGCATACGGAGCTGTCGGTCCTCGATCGCTGATCGAGGGCGGTCTCGACCTCGCCGGAAGGTATCCGACACGGTGTTCGCTCACCGGACCGGCCCCTGGAAAGTGGTGCCCCCAGTAGGATTCGAACCTACGCCCCTGCCTCCGGAGGGCAGTGCTCTATCCCCTGAGCTATGGGGGCCAGGAGTGCCTGACCACATTAGCACCCGGCCGGAGGCGATCCGACGCCGGAACGTGCCGTGCGGCGTGCCACGATGGAGCCATGCTGCGCACCGTCTCCGCCTCGCTGGACCTGCGTCTCTCCGGGCCGACCGACCTGATCTTCCTCGTGGCCGCGGCGGAGACGGGCGACTCGTTCGAGGACTCCTTCTCGGTCCGGCTCGACGGCGAGGTGCTGCCCGTCAGGCAGTTCCCCGCTCGGCACGGATCGCGCGTGCACCGCGTGGAGGCGAACCGGGGCGAGATGCGGGTCGAGTACCGGGCGGAGGTCCACGGCCGGGGCGCACCCGACGAGCCGAGCGAGCTCGAGCTGGTGGAGTACCTCCGACCGAGCCGGTACGCCGAGGCGGACGTGCTCGGTGGCATCGCCCGCCGCGAGTTCGGCCGCGCAAGGGGCTTCGAGGCGCTCACAGCGGTCGAGGCGTGGGTCAACGGGCACCTCTCCTACGAGTACGGCTCGACCGTCGCCACCGGGGGAGCGGCGCAGGTCATCGACAGCGGCCGGGGAGTGTGCCGGGACTTCGCGCACACCTGCGCCGGGCTGCTGCGTGCGCTCGACATCCCGGCGCGGGTCAGCGCGGTCTACGCTCCCGGGCTCGAGCCCAAGGACTTCCACGCGGTGACGGAGGCGTGGGTCGGCGGCGCGTGGCACGTGATCGACGCGACCCGGCTCGCTCCGCGCGGGTCGATGCTCCGCATCTCGTCGGGACGCGACACCGCCGACACGGCCTTCCTCAGCAGCTACCTCACCGACCTAGCGCTCACCGGGATGAGCGTCGACGCGGAGTGCGACACGGTCGTCGAGGACGACCACGTGTCGCCCGTCCGTCTCGGCTGAGGTCAGGTCCCCACTGCGGCGACGGCGGCGCGCACGAGCGGTTCCGGATCGCCGGGTTCGACGAACGACGCGCTCGACGCCTCGATCCAGTGCTCGTCGAGCAGCACATCCGCTACTCCGCGGCCGGACGCGATCTCGTAGTAGCCCTCGACAGCGGGCGGCTTGCCGTAGGTCGGGACCGCGTTGCTCGTGCGGAAGAACTCGTTCTTGAGCGCTTCGACGAGCGACGCGTCGAGGTGCGCCACGGCGATCTGCAGCTCGGCGCCGGAGTCGTCGGACCAGCCGCAGACCAGGCCGTCGTACCCCGCGATCTCGGTCGAGACGGCCGTCCGCTCGACGGAGTCGTCGGGAGTGAACGCCGACCACAGCCCGGTCAGCGCCGAGGCGGGCACGAGCTCCTCGCAGGTCAGCGGCACCGGGGTGCCGGTGACGCCTCCGGCGGCGGTCGGAGCGGGCTCCGGAGCCGCCGTGCACCCGGTCAGCGCGCTGACGGCGACGACGAGGAGGAGGGCGGCGGGGCGTCGCATGCGCTGCACCCTAGCAAGCGCTCCCCGCCCGCGGCCGAGGGCGCCCCGCCCGCGCGGGACCCGGCCGGTAGAATCGTCCCCCGTGACTCCCGAACAGCTCGCCGCCTCCCTGCACGCCCTCGTCCTCGACGCCGTGCAGCGACGGGGGAGCGACGCCGAACCGGCTCTCGCCGACGTCGTGCTCGAGCGTCCGAAGAACCGCGACCACGGCGACTGGGCTTCGAACATCGCCATGAAGCTCGCCAAGAAGGTCGGAGCGAACCCGCGCGAGCTCGCGGCCGAGCTGGCCGAGGGCCTAGGGGCGGTCGACGGTGTCGCCAGCGTCGAGGTCGCCGGTCCGGGCTTCCTCAACGTGCGCCTCGAGGCGGCCGCCGCGGGCGCGCTCGCCGGCGTGATCGTCTCCTCGGGGGAGTCGTACGGCTCCGGCACCCTCTACACGGGCGTGAGGATGAACCTCGAGTTCGTCTCGGCCAACCCCACCGGCCCCATCCACATCGGCGGGACGCGCTGGGCCGCCGTCGGCGACAGCCTCGCCCGCGTGCTGCTCGCCCAGGGGGCAGAGGTCACCCGCGAGTACTACTTCAACGACCACGGCGCCCAGATCGACCGCTTCACCCGCAGCCTCCTCGCCGCTCACCGCGGCGAGCCCACTCCCGACGACGGCTACGGCGGCGCCTACATCGCCGACATCGCCGACCGCGTCGTCGCCGCGTATCCGGGCGACCTCTCGGTCCTGCCCGAGGAGGAGCTGGACGAGACGTTCCGCTCGATCGGCGTCGAGCTCATGTTCGGCGAGATCAAGCAGAGCCTGCACGAGTTCGGGGTCGACTTCGACGTCTACTTCCACGAGAACTCCCTGCACGAGTCGCGCGCCGTCGAGCGGGCGATCGAGCGGCTGCGCGGCCTCGGCCACATCTACGAGGCCGACGGAGCGACCTGGCTGCGCACCACGGACTTCGGTGACGACCGCGACCGGGTCATCATCAAGAGCGACGGGGAGGCCGCCTACATCGCGGGCGACCTCGCCTACTACCTCGACAAGCGCGAGCGCGGCTTCGACCGGGCGATCATCATGCTGGGCGCCGACCACCACGGCTACATCGGCCGAATGATGGCGATGTGCGCCGCGTTCGGGGACACCCCGGGCGTGAACCTCGAGATCCTGATCGGGCAGCTGGTGAACCTGCTGCGCGACGGCCAGGCCGTCCGGATGTCCAAGCGCGCCGGCACCGTCGTCACGATGGAGGACCTCGTCGAGGCCGTCGGCGTCGACGCCGCGCGCTACTCGCTCGTGCGCTCCTCCGCCGACTCGACGCTCGACATCGACCTGGACCTGCTCACGAAGCGGAGCAACGACAACCCCGTCTACTACGTGCAGTACGCCCACGCCCGCACCCGCCAGGTGGCGGCGAAGGCCGAGGCGTCGGGAGTCCCGCGCGAGCCGTTCGCCCCCGAGACGCTGGTCCACCCGACCGAGTCGGCCCTCCTGGGCGGTCTGCAGGAGTTCCCGAGGATCACGGCGCACGCCGCGGAGCTGCGCGAGCCGCACCGCATCGCCCGCTACCTCGAGGAGATCGCCGGGCTCTACCACCGCTGGTACGACAACTGCCGCGTCGTGCCGCAGGGCGAGGATCCGATCGAGGCGGTCCACTCCACGCGGCTGCGCCTCAACGAGGCCACCGGGCAGGTCCTGCGCAACGGGCTCTCCCTGCTCGGCGTGACCGCTCCGGACCGCATGTGAGCGGGTCGCCGGCGCCCCGCCGATCGCGATCGCGCCGCGGCGCGGTCGTCATCGTTGTCGTCATCGTGCTCGTGCTGCTCGCCGTCGCCGCGGTCGTCGCCGACTCGCTCGTGCGCCGCGGGGTGGCCGACTCCGCGGCGACCAGCGTCCGCGACGCCCTCGAACTCCCGGCCGACCATCCCGTCGACGTGGACGTCGCGGGCTGGGCCGTTCTGCCCCAGCTGATCTCCGGGAAGTTCGACCGGCTCGATATCCGGACCGAGGACGTCGCACTCGACGAGCTGTCCGGCGACGTCTCCCTGGTGCTCCGCGGCGTACCCGCCAGCGGGAGCGGCGCCCTCGACTCGGGCACCGCGACGACGGCGCTCGACGCCGACTCCGTGACGGATCTGATCTCGGAGCGCAGCACCGTGCCGATCGACTCGGTGGTGCTCGACGCACCGCTCGTGCGCGTCGCGACCTCGGTCGAGGTGCTGGGGCTCTCGCTCTCGGCCGGAGTCGGACTCGAGCTCGGCGCCGTGGACGGGCAGATCGAGCTCACTCCGTCCGAGGTGACCGTCGCGGGAGCCACGTTCCCGGCGGACGACGCGGAGCAGCGCTTCGGCGGGCTGACGGACGGCCTGCTCGGTCCCGGCACCCTGTGCATCGCGGACTCGGTGGCCCGCGGGCTCACCCTGACGGACGTGGAGGTCGCCGAGGAGTCGCTGATCGCGACCTTCTCGCTCACTCCGACGTTCCTCAGCGACCCCGCGCAGCAGGAGCCCGGAGTCTGCCCCTGATCCCGCGATCTGCGCGCGCTCGGCCGGGTGCGCCCGCCCGGTAGGATCGGAGGCCTGCGCCGGCGCTTCCCGCGGGCCCAGCACCGACAGCACTCAACGACAGCACTCATCGAACTTGCTGGCTTCAGGGGTCAATCCGGACTCGCTCGCCACGCAGTGACGCTCCCACTCTCTCCTGTGAGGTCTCACCCGTGGACAACGACGACGCGCACGCCCGCGCCCCGCGTCATCCGCTCGCGCCCGACTGGCTCGAGCGGCCCGAGGACGCCAACGCGCTCGACCCCGCCGTGTGGTCCGACAACGCCGCCCGCGGCTCCAACGGCTCCCTCGAGGTGGCCGGCGTCCCGGCGTCCCGCCTCGTCGAGGAGTTCGGCACTCCGGTCTACGTGATCGACGAGGCCGACGCCCGCCGTCGGGCCGTGCAGACGCGCGAGGCCTTCGAGCGCGAGCTCGGCCGCATCGGCACCGAGGTCACCGTGTACTACGCGGGCAAGGCGTTCCTCTCGACCGAGGTGGCCCGCTGGATGCGCGAGGAGGGGCTCAACATCGACGCGTGCAGCGTCGGCGAGTTCGCCGTCGCCCAGGCCGCCGGAGTCGATCCCGCCCGAGTGGGCCTGCACGGCAACAACAAGTCGGTCGCCGAGATCGACCGGGTCGTCGCGGCGGGCATCGGGGCGATCGTGCTCGACAGCCTCATCGAGATCGAGCGCGTCGCCTCCGCCGCGGAGCGCCACGGCCGCGTGCAGAACGTGCGCCTCCGCGTCAACAGCGGAGTGCACGCGCACACCCACGAGTTCCTCGCGACCGCGCACGAGGACCAGAAGTTCGGCCTCCCGCTCTCGGACTGCCCGGCCGCGGTCGCGCGCATCCGCTCGCACGCGAGCCTGCGCTTCCTCGGCCTCCACTGCCACATCGGCTCGCAGATCTTCGGCTCCGCCGGATTCGCGGAGTCGGCCTCGCGCCTCCTCGAGGTGCACGCGGGCCTGCTCGCCGACGGCCCCGTCCCCGACCTCAACCTCGGCGGCGGATTCGGCATCGCGTACACGAGCGCCGACGACCCCACTCCGATCGACGAGATCGCCGCGGCGATCGCCGACGCGGTCGCCTCGGAGTGCGCGCGGCACGGCATCCCGGTGCCCCACATCGCGATCGAGCCCGGCCGCTCCCTCATCGGTCCCGCGGGCCTCACCCTCTACGAGGTCGGCACGATCAAGGACGTCGTCGTGGGCGGCGCGGGCTCGACGAGCGTCCGCCGCTACGTCAGCGTCGACGGCGGGATGAGCGACAACGCGCGTCCGGCGCTCTACGGCGCGGACTACTCCGCCCGCCTCGCCGGCCGCGTGTCGGACGCCGAGCCCGCGCTCGTGCGCGTGGCGGGGAAGCACTGCGAGTCGGGCGACATCGTCGTGCACGACGAGTTCCTTCCCGCCGACGTGCACCCCGGCGATCTGCTCGCCGTCGCCGCGACCGGCGCCTACTGCTGGTCGCTCTCGAGCAACTACAACTACCTCGGCCGCCCACCCGTCGTCGCCGTGCGCGACGGGGAGGCCTGCGTCATCGTGCGCGGCGAGACCGAGGAGGACCTCCTCCGCCGCGATGCCGGCATCGAACGAAAGGCCACCAGCCGATGATCGAGTACCGCAGCCTCCGGGTCGCCCTCCTGGGTGCCGGGTCCGTCGGTGCCCAGGTGGCGCGACTCCTGCTCGACCACGGGGACGAGCTCGCCCAGCGGGTCGGCGCGCCCCTCGAGCTCGCCGGGGTCGCGGTGCGCGACCTCGACGCGCCGCGCACCGCCGACATCCCCCGCGAGTACCTGACGACCGACGCGGAGGCGCTGATCCTCGGCGCCGACATCGTGGTCGAGCTGATGGGCGGCATCGAGCCGGCGCGCAGCTACATCCTGAAGGCGATCTCGTCGGGAGCCGACGTCATCACCGCGAACAAGGCTCTGCTCGCGGCGCACGGCACCGAGCTCTTCGAGGCCGCCGACCAGGTCGGCGCTCAGCTGAACTACGAGGCGGCCGTCGGCGGAGCCATCCCGATCATCCGGCCGCTGCGCGACAGCCTCGCCGGCGACCGGGTCCACCGGATCCTCGGCATCGTCAACGGCACGACCAACTACATCCTCGACCGGATGGACACCGAGCACGCGACGCTCGAGGAGTCGCTGGCCCGTGCGACCGAGCTCGGCTACGCCGAGGCCGATCCGACCGCCGACATCGAGGGTTACGACGCCGCGCAGAAGGCCGCGATCCTCGCACGCCTCGCCTTCCACACCGACGTCCCGGTGACGATGGTGCACCGAGAGGGCATCACCGGCATCACCAAGCAGCAGGTCGACCAGGCGCGCGACTCGGGCTACGTCGTCAAGCTGCTCGCGATCTGCGAGCGGCTCGTCGACGCGAAGACGGGGGAGGAGGGCGTGTCGGCCCGCGTCTACCCGGCCCTCGTGCACCGCGCCCACCCCCTGGCCGCCGTGCACGGCGCCAACAACGCGGTCTTCGTCGAGGCCGAGGCCGCCGGCAGCCTGATGTTCTACGGCGCAGGTGCCGGCGGCATCGAGACCGCCTCGGCCGTTCTCGGCGACGTGGTCTCGGCCGCCCGTCGGCACGTCGTCGGGGGCCCCGGGCTGGTCACGAGCGCGAACTCGGGCCTCCCCGTCCTCCCCATCGGCCACGTCACCACGCGGTACCAGGTCACCCTCGAGGTCCTGGACCGTCCCGGTGTGCTCGCGCAGATCGCCGGCGTGTTCGCCGACCACGAGGTCTCGGTCGAGACCCTCGTGCAGACCCCGCCGTCGACCGACCCGCTCGAGGAGCAGGTGTCCGGTCTGGAGCGCCGCGAGCCGACCGCTACCCTGGTCATCGGCACGCACGCGGCGGCAGAGTCCGATCTGGCGGCCACCGTCACCGCGCTGCACTCCCACGGGTTCGTCGGCGCCGTGACGTCAGTCCTACGAGTTGAAGGAGCCTGAGATGGCGAAGCAGTGGCGCGGAGTCCTGCACGAGTACGCGGACCGCCTCGATGTGACCGAGGCGACCCCCGTCATCACGCTCGGCGAGGGCGGCACGCCGCTCATCCCGGCCGCGGCCCTCTCGGCCCGCACGGGCGCCAAGGTCTGGGTCAAGTACGAGGGGATGAACCCCACCGGCTCCTTCAAGGACCGCGGCATGACCATGGCGATCTCGAAGGCGGTCGAGCACGGCGCCAGGGCCGTCATCTGCGCCTCGACCGGCAACACCTCCGCCTCGGCCGCCGCCTACGCGACGCACGCCGGCATCACCGCCGCGGTGCTCGTGCCCGAGGGCAAGATCGCGCTGGGCAAGCTCAGCCAGGCGATCGCGCACAACGCGCAGCTGCTGCAGGTCCAGGGCAACTTCGACGACTGCCTCGACATCGCCCGCGACCTCGCGAAGAACTACCCGGTTCACCTGGTGAACTCCGTGAACCCCGACCGCATCGCCGGTCAGAAGACGGCGGCGTTCGAGGTCGTCGAGGTCCTGGGCGACGCTCCGGACTTCCACATCGTCCCCGTCGGCAACGCCGGCAACTACACGGCCTACTTCCGCGGCTACTCCGAGGAGCTGGAGCGCGGCGAGTCGACGAAGCTGCCGCGCATGTTCGGCTTCCAGGCCGAGGGCTCCGCACCGATCGTGCACGGCGCACCGGTGCGCCACCCCGAGACCATCGCCAGCGCCATCCGGATCGGCAACCCCGCCTCGTGGGAGCTCGCGCTCAACGCGCGCACCGTGAGCGACGGGTACTTCGGAGCGATCAGCGACGCGAAGATCCTCGAGGCCTACCGCCTGCTCGCCGGCGAGGTCGGCGTGTTCGTCGAGCCCGCCTCCGCCATCAGCGTCGCGGGCCTGCTCGAGCGCGCCGAGGCGGGGCAGATCCCCAAGGACGCCACCGTCGTGCTGACGGTCACCGGCCACGGACTGAAGGACCCGCAGTGGGCCCTCCGCACCGCCGACGGCTCCGACATCACTCCGACCGTCGTGCCGGTGGACACCGCCGCGATCGCGGACGTGCTGGGGCTGGCCGGCGCATGACCTCGGCGGTTCCCGTCGGCCGCACCGTCCACGTGAAGGTCCCGGCGACCTCCGCGAACCTCGGGCCCGGCTTCGACACGCTCGGGCTGGCCCTGTCGTCCTACGACGAGCTCGACGTGACGGCCGTGTCGGCGACCGGTGCGCGCGTGACCGTGCACGGCGTGGGCGAGGGGGAGGTGCCGACCGACGAGACGAACCTCGTCGTGCAGGCCATCGCCTACACCTTCCGGGACCAGCGCCAGGAGATGCCCGGCATCGACGTCACGGCGCGGAACATCATCCCGCACGGCCGCGGGATGGGCTCCTCCGGTGCGGCGATCGTGTCGGGGATCATGGCGGCGAAGGGGCTGCTCGACGGCATCGTCGAGCTCGACGCCGACGACCTGCTGCGCATCGCGACCGAGATGGAGGGGCACCCGGACAACGTGGCGCCCGCCCTCTTCGGCGGTCTGACCATCGCCTGGGTCGAGCCGTCCGGAGCCGACGACGCCCCGCTCCGACCGCGCTCCAAGCGCCTGATGGTGCACCGCGGAGTCTCGCCCGTCGTCTTCGTGCCCGAGCACCAGATGTCGACCCGGCTCGCCCGGTCCCTGCAGCCGCAGAGCGTGCCGCACGAGGACGCGGTCTTCAACGTCTCGCGCTCCTCGCTCCTGATCGCCGCGCTCATCCAGAGCCCCGAGCTGCTGTTCGCGGCGACCGAGGACAAGCTGCACCAGAACTACCGCGCGGCGGCGATGCCGCAGACGTCGGAGCTCATCGCGCTCCTGCGCTCGCACGGCTACGCCGCCGTCGTGTCCGGCGCCGGACCCAGCGTCCTGGTGCTCTGCAGCGACCCCGCGCAGCGCCTCGCGGCGGCCGAACTGGTCGAGAAGGAGGCGCACTCGCCGTGGCGCGCCCACATGCTGGCCGTCGACTTCAAGGGTGCTACAGTGGGGATCGCATCCTGAGGAACCGCGTAACGAGCGGAATCTGTCCGACGGATCGTCCCGATAACCACGGCCATCGCATCGTGTGAAGGGCGTCCACTGCTTCTCTTGCAGTTCGGCGTCCGGTCGTCCGCGCTCCTCCTGCGCTTTCCGAGGGGGACTGCGCGTGCGACCGAGAGCATCACGTGGATCAGAACACGTGATGGAACCGCACGGTCGATGAGCTCTCCCGGTGAGCAGTCGTTCCCGGGGGGAAGGAACCCTCTCCAGTGACAGATGTCAACACCCACGGCTCGACCGTGGAACTCAACGCCGACCTGTCGGCACTCCGCGTCGCGGAGCTCCAGGCTCTCGCGACGAGCCTCGGCCTCGGTGGAGCCTCCAGCTCCGCAAGGGCGAGCTCGTGCAGGCGATCACGGACCTCCGCGCCGCCGCGGCGTCCGAGGAGCCGATCGTCGACGCTACCAGCGTCGAGGCCGAGCCGGCCGACGTGGCCGAGCAGGCCGCTCCGGTGCTCGAGGCCCCGGCCGAGGTGCCGGTGCCCGTCGAGAGCACCGAGGCCGACACGGCCGACGTGCTCGAGCAGGCGGCGCCGACCGTCGACGAGGCGCCGTCGCCCGTCGCCGAGGCGGCCCCGGTCGAGATCGAGCTCCCCTCCGCGGAGCAGGTCGCCGAGCCCGCCGAGCGCGCTCCGCGCCGCCGCAGCTCGCGTCGCGCGTCCAGCGGCACCGTCGCCGCGGGCGAGCACCTCAACATCCCCGGAGGGACGGGCGTCGAGTCGCTCATCCCCGACCTGCCGGTGATCGAGAAGACCCCCGAGGCCGAGCAGGCCCCGAAGCCGGTCATCGAGATCGAGCTGCCCAACGGCCCCGAGTCCGACGACTCCTCCCGCGAGGGCGGGCAGCGCGAGCGTCGCGGCCGTCGCCGCAGCCGTGGCGGCGCCGCCGAGCAGAACGACCAGCCCGAGCAGACGGACGCCGTCGACTCGAGCTCGGACGACTCCGCCGAGGCGCAGAACGACTCCGATCAGAACCAGGGCGACCAGCAGAACGGCGAGCAGCAGGGCTCCGGTCGCGGCCGCAACCGCCGCAACCGCAACCGCAACCGCAGCGACGACCGTGCCGACCAGCAGGGCCAGAACGGCGGCCAGCAGCAGAACAGCCAGGGCAACCAGAACGGCCAGGGCGGCCAGAACGGCCAGGGCGGCCAGCCCGCCGCCGCTCAGCAGTCGGCCGGACCGGCCCAGGGCGCGCAGAACGGCCAGCCGGCCGAGGGCGAGGACGGCCGTCGCAGCCGCTATCGCGACCGCAAGCGCCGCGGCACCACCGTCGGAGACGACTTCGAGCCCGAGATCAGTGAGGACGACGTCCTCATCCCGGTCGCCGGCATCCTCGACGTCCTCGACAACTACGCCTTCGTGCGCACCACCGGCTACCTGCCGGGCGTCAGCGACGTCTACGTCTCGCTCGGCCAGGTCAAGAAGTACAACCTGCGCAAGGGCGACGCAGTCGTCGGCGCGATCCGCCAGCCCCGCGAGGGCGAGGGCGGCGGCCGCCAGAAGTACAACGCGATCGTCCGGGTCGACTCCATCAACGGGCAGACCGTCGAGGAGGCCGCGGCGCGCGTCGAGTTCCAGAAGCTCACGCCGCTCTACCCGACCGAGCGCCTGCGCCTCGAGACGGAGCCGGGCAAGCTGACCCAGCGGATCATCGACCTCGTCGCTCCGATCGGCAAGGGCCAGCGCGGACTCATCGTCGCGCCGCCCAAGGCCGGCAAGACGATCGTGCTGCAGCAGATCGCCAACGCGATCGTGCAGAACAACCCCGAGGTCCACCTCATGGTCGTCCTGGTCGACGAGCGTCCGGAGGAGGTCACCGACATGCAGCGCACCGTGCGCGGCGAGGTCGTCGCCTCCACCTTCGACCGCCCGGCCGAGGACCACACCACCGTCGCCGAGCTCGCCATCGAGCGCGCCAAGCGCCTGGTCGAGCTGGGTCACGACGTCGTCGTGCTGCTCGACTCGATCACGCGTCTGGGCCGCGCCTACAACGTGACGGCGCCGGCCTCGGGCCGCGTCCTCTCGGGCGGCGTCGACGCGTCGGCGCTGTACCCGCCGAAGAAGTTCTTCGGTGCCGCGCGCAACATCGAGAACGGCGGCTCGCTCACCATCCTCGCCACGGCGCTCATCGAGACCGGATCGAAGATGGACGAGGTGATCTTCGAGGAGTTCAAGGGCACCGGCAACATGGAGCTCCGCCTCTCGCGCCACCTCGCCGACAAGCGGATCTTCCCGGCGGTCGACGTCAACGCGTCGGGCACCCGCCGCGAGGAGATGCTCCTCAGCCAGGACGAGGTCAAGATCACCTGGAAGCTGCGTCGCGCCCTCGCCGGTCTCGACCAGCAGCAGGCGCTCGAGATCATCCTGTCGCGCCTGAAGGAGACGTCCTCGAACGTCGAGTTCCTGATGCAGGTCTCGAAGTCCGCCGTGGGCCCGACCACCGCCGGTCACGGCAACGGCCACCACTAGCGCCCTCACGTCCGCGGTCGTCCCCTCCCGGGGGCGGCCGCGGGCGTTTTCGCGTTCCCGGGGGTGTCTCGGCATCCGCCGAACCAGACACGTGACGCTCCCGTTCCTGCTGGTCGAGTAGTCCGCGAAGCGACGTATCGAGACCCCTCTCTCCCACCCACTCCGGAAGCCAGGCCCCTCATGTTCGAATCCGTCAGCGTCCTCCTCGCCGAGCACGAGGATCTGCAGACGCAGCTCTCCGATCCGGCTCTGCACGCCGACGCGGCCCGAGCGAAGAAGGTCAACCGCCGCTACGCCGAGCTGAGCCAGATCAAGGCGGCCCACGCCGCGTGGATCCAGGCGGGGGAGGATCTCGACGCCGCCCGCGAGCTCGCCCGCGAGGACGAGGCGTTCGCCGAGGAGGTCCCCGAGCTCGAGGAGGCCTTCCGCGTCGCCCAGGAGAAGCTCCGCCGACTCCTGATCCCGCGCGACCCCGACGACGGCCGTGATGTGATCATGGAGATCAAGGGCGGCGAGGGCGGAGCCGAGAGCGCGCTGTTCGCGGCCGACCTGCTGCGCATGTACCTGCACTACGCCGAGGCGAAGGGCTGGAAGACCGAGATCCTCGACCGCGACGAGTCGGACCTCGGCGGCTACAAGAACGTCCAGGTCGCGATCAAGAGCAACGCGACCGACCCCTCGCAGGGCGTCTGGGCCCACCTGAAGTACGAGGGTGGAGTCCACCGCGTGCAGCGCGTGCCCGTGACGGAGTCGCAGGGACGCATCCACACGTCGACCACCGGTGTTCTGGTGTTCCCCGAGGTCGACGCCCCCGAAGAGGTCGCGATCAACCAGAACGACCTCAAGATCGACGTCTACCGGTCGTCGGGCCCCGGCGGCCAGTCGGTCAACACGACCGACTCCGCGGTGCGCATCACCCACCTCCCGACCGGCATCGTCGTCTCGATGCAGAACGAGAAGAGCCAGCTGCAGAACCGCGAGGCCGGCATGCGCGTCCTGCGCGCCCGCATCCTCGCGCGCCAGCAGGAGGAGATCGCCGCGGCCGCGTCCGACGCCCGGAAGACGCAGATCCGCACCATGGACCGCTCCGAGCGCATCCGCACCTACAACTTCCCCGAGAACCGAATCGCCGATCACCGCACCGGCTACAAGGCCTACAACCTGGACGGCGTCATGAACGGAGCGCTCGACCCCGTCGTCGAGAGCGCCATCCAGGCCGACGAGGAAGCGCGCCTCGCCGAGATCGGGTCCGAGGAGGCGTGAGCGCGGTGACCACCTCCGTGGACGCCCGCGCCCTCCTCACCGACGCGGTCTCGCGCCTGACCCGCGCGCACGTCCCCAACGCCGACATCGACGCCGAGCTCCTGCTCGGTCACCTCCTCGGCCTCGGCCGCGGCGAGCTGCAAGCGCGCCTGATCACCGGTCTCGCCCTCGCGGAGTCGACGGTCGACGCGTTCGACCGCTTCGTCGAGCGCCGCGCCGCCCGGGAGCCGCTGCAGCACATCACCGGAGTCGCCCCGTTCCGCAGCATCGAGCTCGCGGTCGGCCCCGGCGTCTTCGTGCCGCGTCCTGAGACGGAGGGAGTCGCGCAGCTCGCGATCGACGCCCTGCGCTCGGTGGCCGACCCGTCGCCCCTCGCGGTCGACCTGGGCACCGGCAGCGGTGCGCTCGCGCTGTCCCTCGCTCACGAGGTGCCGCATGCCCGGGTCATCGGCGTCGAGAACTCCGTCGAGGCCTTCATCTGGGCACGCGGCAACCGCGATCGCCTGCAGCTCGAGAACGCCCGCATCGTCTTCGCCGACCTGGCGGACGCTCTCGGCGACCTCGACGGCACGGTGTCGGTCGTCGTCTCCAACCCGCCGTACATCCCTTCGGCCGCGATTCCCCGCGACCCGGAGGTCCGCCTCTTCGATCCGCCCGCCGCCCTGTACGGCGGAGAGGACGGACTCGATGTCGTGCGCCGGCTTTCGCACACCGCGCGCCGTCTGCTGCGCCCCGGGGGAGTGCTCGTGATCGAGCACGGGGAGCTGCAGGGGGCGGCGATCCGGGAGCTGCTGACCTCGGACGGTTGGCGCGGAGCGACGACGCAGCGCGACCTGACGGGGCGCGATCGGTCGACGGTGGCGGTGCGCTGAAGCGCGCAATCGCTTAGAGGCCGCAGAATTGGCCGCGGATAGCCGAACGACCTCACCGATGCCGTGACGTTCAGATGCGCGCGTATGCCCAGGTGCGACACCCGCTTCGCCGCATTCGTAGCCAGATTTCGGAGCTTTCATCCTCTCTTCCGGGCGACGAATCGTCGAACCACGTCCTGCCGCAACTTCCCAAGCTGCGTTCGGACCCGCCACTTCCAACCACGGCTCGCTGCGTCGATTCTCCGGTATGCTGCGACGGCTTCGCTCATGGGCTTGCTGTAAAGGGAATAATCCCTGGCTGCTCGCGCCGCCGCGAAGGACTCCAACGAGAGTCTAGACATCGCTCTCCGTTGACGGATCAGGGCGATTCGTTTCGGGCGGATATCGTCGTATCCCGGGCTGACTCGTTTAGCGGGGACGCTCAGACCTTTGGACAGATCATCCATCAAACGGACACGAAGCCCATCTCGGCGGTGGCGGAAGTTACCACCCTGGGTTTCCGCAGCGTCGTCGATGGAAAGCTCGTCCAGTACAAGTGCACCGCTGGCCTGACCAGACTGCATTATCTCATCTATCACTGCGCTCCGAGAGACAACTATGTTGGTTCCGCGCCAATCGCCCTCGTATCGGGGCAGCCAGGCATCACCGAAAACGACATCCGCTGTCTCAGCGAAAACGTCATCGCAGAAGTTACACGCTTCGGGCTGGAAAGCCCCATAACCCCAGTTTCCGTCGATCGTACTGAGTACATTCCGGGTCCTCACTCCGTCGGAAACGTCCGTGACTTCGTAATCGTACTGATTGGAACTCTTCTCGCGGTTCTTCACTCGGAAATCGACGGATGCAATCTCATCGGGTGCGACTCCGACTTGCCACGCAAGTGACTCTGCGAAGAACGTGCTCTTCAAGTGTCCACAAACGATTCCGATATAGTATTTGATCTGGGCACCGAGGTCGGGCATTTCTTCTGCAAGGGACCGGGCGGCTTTGATGAAGCACGGCACCCCGACGATGGCGTAGCGAGTACCGTCTCCCTTGATCCTACTGAGGACATCAGTGAAGGACGTGGCATAGTATGCTGACTTTCGAGACTGGCGGAGGTCATCGATGCTCGACGAGACCGTGTATTCGAACAACGCGGACCCTTCGGACCGGCCCACGTTGATGATCCCGTCTACCAGATCACGAGTGAGTAACGCCTCAAGTGCATAACTTGTGAGCCCTCCCGAGCTACTGTCCACAATTCCGGAGTCGTCGGCGATACGACCGGCATGAATGGCGGAGTGACGCCCGATCCGCTTGTCGTTCGGAAGGTGGCCGAAGCGTGAAGCAGCGAGGTCGTCTTCTGACCGGGAGTCGTCAGAGAAGGGACAGACTCTACTTCCTTGCTGCAGCTTCTCGGCTGCCACGCCTTCCGGACGAGCTTGATAAACGCCGAATCTTCCGATCGTTACTGGTATCGCGCCGCCCGTGCGCACGGCGCATGCACCACAGCCGATGCACATACCGCGAGCGATCACTTGCTCAATATCGTGAGTCACAGCACTAGTCTACAGCCGTTCCCGGCTCTGCCTGAAGAAGATGGCACCAGTCTCGAGCGCCACGTCGGCCTGACAGGGCACGGCCCTTCAGGCGCAGACAGGATGGTGACATGTACTAGCCCCAAAGCTCAAGCCGCGCATATCGGTAGTACACCAAGCGAGCGCAAGAAATGCGAGCGGCGTCCGAATCGCGCCTGATCACGATGATCTCGCGCAAGCCGACGTAGTCGAGTTGACGGCTTCGATTGGGAGCCAGACGGCCTGGCCGGTCGCAACAGGGACGCGCCGGGATCATGTCTTTGATAGAGGACTACCACAAGCCGCTTCGTGTGTCTGCGTGGATCGCGATCTCCGACGGACCCGAACGCGTTCCGGGCCCAATGCTCGCGACAGGTAAGGGCGCGTGTGGGTCCCCTCAATGTTTAAGAGTTTTCAATCCGCTGAATGAGCGACTGGACAGTTCAAGGGCGACAGGAAGAGCCGCGACGATCTTCGTCCGGTACTCATCCGAGGCCAGGACCTTCTCGACCAGCTCAAGCGCAGTAGCCCCAACTCCGCGTTCCGGAGAAAGCACGAGCTCCTCTATTCCGAAAAGCTCTGCAAGGCCCTCGACCTTGCCCTGCGTCGCCATAGTAATCGGTACCGTGCCCTGACTAAGAGACAAAATGGCGAAGTGCATTCTTCCCGTCAGTACAACTGCCGAGTGCTCCGCCACCCATGCGACTTCCGACGGAGCCAGTACTCGTTCAATAAGCAAAATCTCCGAACGGTCGGCGTCGCTCAGTAGCTCGGCCACTTGTCGACAGGCGTCCAAGTCATTGTCGCCGGCTCGAATGACATGCGGAAGGAGTATGACCTTGTGCCCGTGGGCCAGCAAACGATGAACAACTTCTGCAAACTCGGACACGAGGTCGAGCTTCCGCATGATGAGACCACTGACGTTGACCGAGACGACACGGCCTGCCTGGCGGTTTAACCAGGCGGCAATGTCTTCTGGATACGCCTCGGTCGAGAGGCTGAAGACGATGTCGGCCGACTCGTTCGCACGAATTCTCTCTCGTTGTAGTCTCGCGCGCGACTGGGGATCTCGAGCGAAGAGCTCGACGCTGTTCGAGACGCGGCGGAGTTCCCGTCGTGCCACGACATCTGAGTGAGCGTTCCAGCTAAAGCCGAGCACGCGTGAGGGTACGCCGAATGAAGCCGCTATTCGTAGAAGTTGCGCTCGTCTCACCGCTTCGCGTCGCTCATAACCCCCATCCATGACGTCGGCTCCAATGATGGAAAAGTCAACAGCTTGAGAAAGCGCATTGACGAACGAGACGACATCCTTTTTGCGTCCGAATCGTCCTCCTCCGACGAGATTCGGTACCTCGACGAACTGAACTCGATCTCGGTCCGCCGGGGGGGTGGAAAAATCGAGCCGACTTCGCACTAGCGCGACGATCGGGCCGGTAGTGTTCTGAAGGTATGATTCAAACATCGCCTGATCGCCGATGTTGCCGCGTCCATCTGTCGGCAGCAACAGATGGTACGTAACACCTTTTCGCCGTCTGGTTATGCGATGTAAATTTGCAAGAGACCGGTCGATTGCGTACCCGCCGCCGAGATAGAATCGGCTCTGTCGAAGAAAGCGCTCGCCTTCTCGGGCCTTCCGCATCACGTTTCTCAAGGCATATATCCCTTTTACTCGGAGGGTGAGTTTGGTATTCCTAAGAGCGGTTATGTCATGCCGATCGGTTCGGTGCCGTAGATAGACCCGGGTTCCAAGGACTCTGCTGCAGTCTGCGCAGAGATCGCAGGTCGCCGATAGTTGCATACTGCAATCCGAGCCGACCAGGCAAACAGTGACGATAGCTCTATGTGCACAGGAAGAAATTCTTTGACGCACCCGTACGTTCGCATCGGCCGTGTCTACTCTGCTGTTAGCAAATCAGTAGAAAGTCAGAACTCGGATAATCAATAGGGCACCAGAATGCACTATAGCCCTGCAGGGTTGACCATGGTCATCGGGGTGCCTTTGAGACTAGGGCTCCACAAGCTCCCCTGGAGAAGTATGGAAGAAGCTTCGCGTGCAGGCAAACACGAGGAATGCCCAATATTCTGCGCTACCCTCCTGATCGTCCCTCCGCCGCGAGAGGCGGTCGTGGATGTGAGCGCTCTCGAAGAACTGGTAAGTGAGTGTGACTGCGGCTTTCACCACCCTTCTTGGGGGGTGCTCCGAGGCGGCAGTGTCGTGGCAGTCTGCACAGTCGACAGTGATGTAGAGCCGTCTACAGCGCTGACGGCGATGGACTAGCGCACTGCAGGGGCATTCGCTCCGAGTCGGCCGGTCGCGAGAAGGCTTTGATCCAGGAACTGGCACAGTTGGATCGGCTTCAATGATTTCTCGAGGTGTGCGAGGGGCCGACGGATCGTGCGAAGGGAGTTGTCGAAGTCCGGGGAGTTGTCGAAGTACGGGATGAGCGAAGCTCGCAGAATGGCCGTGCGGCCCAGGCGCTCATCCACGAGGAGCAATGTGGTCGCACGCGCGCATCGCCGCCGTCGCCCGATCTCATTCCGGGTGCCCCGCGCTCTTACTCATAGCTGCACCGTGCTTCCGCTAGAGAGAGTCCAGTGCAGGGGGCGCTTCGGTGCGGCCCGACGTTGACGTCCCCGTTGAGACGCCGCCGAATGTTGTCGGTTCGCGGCCCCTCCGCGGGCTAGGGAGAGACGCGGGATGGTTTTATAGCTGGGCGAGCATTCGACGCAGTCCGCAGGGGAAAGCGTCCAAGACGACGAATACGCTCCGCTATTGAGGCTGAGGCTCGCGCCCTGATCCTACGGCTACGGCTACTGGAAGCCACGGCCCGCGAGGACGGAGGGGTCGTCTCGGTGGGCCCGTCGTACATCGCCGCTTGGCGGCCCTCGGCGGAACCGGGAGTGGGTCAGGATCCCTGTGCGGTCGTAACCTGATCCACGAGGAGTGCTGATGCCACCGCTTCAACCACGTCGCTCTAAAAGGCCGTCCCAAACCTCACTCTGCGCGGCCGTCTCAAGCGCGGCATGCCATAGCGCTATATGCGCTGGCAAATACTCAGCAAAGCGGGAGTCACGAGCCCTTTCTGCGCCAATCACACGGCTCGCGCGCGAGAAGCAAGTAGATCGCACAAGGAAACGCTCTCAGCGTCCGCCGCTGTCCTGTCGACTTCGCCGCGGTGCCTCGACGTTCCGCGACCGTCTGTCGGCTCGCAAACGTCACGAGCGATCGAACCACTTCCCGCATTTATCGGGTCGTCATCCTCGAAGGAGGCGGACGGTGCTCCACATCATGACGACATCTCGACGGTACACAGGCACGATACCGACCAGGACCGCCACCGACGTCAAGGACGCTGCAAGGCTCGCTGCCAGCGAAAGGATGGGCGTAGCACCGTGCAGGACGGACGATGCCGCCCAGCTCGTAGCGAATGCAACCGCGCCAAGGGCAATAGTCCTCGCGCCCGATATCAGGAAGCGGCCGGACGGCATTTGTGCTACCGACCGCAACCAGAGCAGGTTGATAGGCCACGCGACGAGGAGAGCGACAGAATACCCTGCAGCCACCCCAAGAACGCCGTACGTAGAGCCGACGACTGGGAGGACGATTCCTATAGATTTCGTCACCAGGTTCGACCGGACGAGGCTTCTTCCCAATCCGAAGGTGAGAAAGACCCAGTAGTTTGTTTGGGAAAGGACTTGGAAGCATGCGCCAAACGCGAGCACCTGAAAAATCGGGATGGCCGCCGACCATTGCGAGCCAAGAATTATGGCGAACGCGGCCTCTGCGCTTCCTGCCACTATCGCGAGGGACGTCACCAACATGTACCCCATGCCGATTTGCGCTGTCGTGATCAGCCCCCAAAGTCGTTCTCGCTCCTCTCGCAGACCGGTAAGAAGCGGTAGCGCTACGTTAGTGAGAGGATTCAGGAGTTGATTGACGGGTAGTGACATGAGTTGATACGCACGATTATAGAAACCGAGAACGTTCGCATCCCATCGAAGTCCGACGACGAGCGTGTCGACGTTGCTTGCTGCATATGAAAGAGTTTGCGCGACGCCGACCTGCCCCCCAAACCCTATGAGGTCCCGCACGTGAGCCGACCGGGAAGGTAACCCCGGACGCCACTTGGCCGCGAATACCCGGATCACGAGAGTGACCGCGAAGGCGACGATCATCTGGAAGACGAGCGACCAGTACCCCCAGCCGGCGAGTGCAGTGCCGACGGCGACGATGAAGCCGCCTAATTGGC
This sequence comes from Rathayibacter rhapontici, assembly GCF_001995175.1. GTDB lineage: Bacteria > Actinomycetota > Actinomycetes > Actinomycetales > Microbacteriaceae > Rathayibacter. The sequence goes on along the minus strand of NZ_MUKN01000006.1, from coordinate 7,052 downwards.
CAAGAAGATCGCTTACGGCAAGTGCAGTGAATCTCAAGCCGCGGACGAGTTCCACCATGAATTGTGCTTGAATTCCATTGATAAGGAATATGAGGGCGACCACTGGGGCCAGTGGCACCAGGCGAGATTCGCCGTAAAGCATAGAGATGGGAACGGAGCATGCCGCCATCGTCGCGAAGAGCGCAACTCCGATTGCAGAGTTTATCCAGAAAAGCGTCGACTTCTGCTTGTTGGACAGATCTCGTGCGCGTATCGCGGCAGCTGTCAGGCCGAAGTCACGAAGGAGTTCTCCAATTGCGATGAAGATGCCGAGCATCGCGACCAGGCCGAAATCAGCTGGCGAGAGTAGTCGCGACATTACCACGATAGAGGCAAGTTGGATCGCAACTTTTCCGGCCTGGCCGAGAATCGTCACCCCGGCGCCACGTGCACCCGCCTGCCCAACACGAACGCTACTCATCAGCGGCCGGCTGCCCGCTAAGCGCAGCTGGATCCCAAATCGCACGAACCGATTCTGTGTACGCATGCAAACCAAATCGGGCGTGTGCTGCTATTTGCGTCTCGCGGCTTCTCTCTCGCCATGAGTCAGGGTCGCGCAAGACCTCAGTTAGCGTTCTGGCGAACTCCGACGCGTCGTCCGTTATCCCAGCAAATTCCCCACCGACACCTTCAGCGCCCACTCGTGTCGAGACGATAGGCAGGCCAGCGAGTTGTGCTGCAATCGTCTTGAACTTCACGCCAGCGCCGAACCGCAACGGCACGACGAATGCGTCAGCATTTGCATAATAGACATCGAGGTCTTCAACAAACCCGGTTATCTCGATGCTTTCGTCATTGCTGACTAGCTGACGAAGTGTGGCGCTTGGGCCCGCTCCGGCGACTACCAAGCGTGCGTGCGGGAGACTCGCGCGAACGGAGGGCCAGATATGCTTAACAAGCCACTGTGCCGCGTCGTCGTTCTCCGCCCGAGACATCGCGCCGGTGAAAAGCGCGGTCGGACGGCTTTCGTTCAATGGGATCGAGGGCCTGTTGCGCATCGCTGGCTCGTCTTCTGGAGTCAACCACGGTCTCAGAACCCTAGGTCGTGAGCGCGGACTGATCGTAGAGACCAGCCGTTGATCTTTCTCACTGAACAAGACGACGGTATCGAACAGGGGAAACAACCGCTTTTCAGCGGCGACGGCGGTTCGCCACCGAATCCAAGCTTGCAGACGGTCCACCGGTTTCTGCGCGCCGGTGTAGACCCGTTCACGACGCTGACTGAGTACGTCGTGGGCGACGAGGACGAGCTGTGCCTTCGGCGCCAGCTTTCGGATCCGTCTGACCCATTGGGCCGACTCGACCCAGTGGAACTCGATCGTGTCGTACTCGCGTAAGTCGCTCTTTTTCAGGAGATCCAGAAGAGGAGCGGAGAACTCGGGTCCGAGCGACAAGCCACGAAGCGTGTTGCGAACTATCCGTGCGGGACGCAGTGCGGGTGATTCCCACCCTGTGGCAGCGAGAATGGTCGTGTGCAAATTCTCCGGACTGGGGTTCTCGGCCGCGGCTATGTTCGCGGCAGTTCGCCTACCGATGACGTCGAGGTGACCGAGGGAAGAAAGGACCGCATAGTGACGGCGTATAAATTCGCCGCCGGCGTCAGCAATTCCCTTGTGTGGAATCTCGAGGGTCACGCTTAGGAATCGGGGCATTCTGATCGGCCTCACTGTTCTCAGAGTTGGCTGGGTGGTTGGGCGGGGATCGGTCTCTGCCGGTGAATCAGCCTACATGTGGCCCGGCAGGTGGTCCATTTGCGGTGCCGAGGCTGTCACTTCAGGTCGAGCATGAATGATGGCGTCGTATTGGTCCGCAACGATAGTCGTAAATGCCGTCGGTCAAGCGAGTTCGTACCGCACCCGTCAACCTTGTTCGCGTCGTACATGCGAGTACTGAGTGTATTCAAGGCGAGAACCCGCAAATGTTTTGAGCGCATTTGAATGAGCACCGTGGCGCTTGTTCTATACGACCTCTTATCACGCGTTCCCGCAAACAATGTTTTTGATGCCCGGGTGTCTTAGTCAGGCTACGCTTTGAGCACGTGTGGACGAGGTAGTTGGTCTCTGAAAGTTTGGCCAACGGCTCCAGGGGCGCTTGCGAACTCGCGTTGTGAATATCTCTCTACGAAGGCGGGGATTCTCCTGACTGAGGCAACGGCCTTGTGAGCACTCGCGTGGGCTCAGGGGAGTCGCCGCACTTAGGAGAAAGTAAGACCTTCGCAAACCCGCCGGTCTGGTAAAAGTATTCATACACCCACGTCGCGATGCTATCTGGTTCCCCAGAAGAGATGACGCTGATACGACCGCTCCAACAGAATCCCAGAATCAGCCGGGCGCGCTCCAAGTGCGGAGTTTGAGTGACTACGATCACGTCGCGCCACTGATGCTGCGCAGCAAGCGCGGCTAGCGCTCGCCCCTCTCCTCCGGTTGTCGGGGGAAATGCGACAAAGCAGACGACGTCTAGGGCCAAGTCATCGCATTCGTCGACGGCTCGCGTGCCCGGAGTGGCCACGTAGTCAGCCCACCACACAGACACAACGAGAGTCTCGGCGACCCCTGACTCGACAAGACGCCTGCCCTGTTCGAGTCGTGGTTGCGTGGCAGGACCGAGCACGAGACTGCGTCAGCGTGCGCCGGGAGGTCATCCGCTCGGGGGAAGCGAAAGACAACGGTGGCAGCGATGAGCCAGAGAACGATCAGGAGCGCCCCTCCGGTCAGTGCCCGCCGAAACCCTCGAGATCCTCTAGCGCCCATTCGCGGCCTCCTCTGAACGTTTGAGCGTAACGGATTGGCTCACACCAGCGTTGTGCCTGTCACGAAATGGGGGTATGCCCGCCTAGAGCGTTCAGGAGAGGCATGACGGAGATCGCCGGAGCTGGTGGCTGGTGGCGCCCTCGAGGCTAATTTGGGTTCAACGGCAGTCGGGTTGGCCGAGGGTGCAGGGTAAGCCTCGTTCTGAGCCGCTCGCGGACCGCTGCTTGACGGGGCTGATGGGAGACGGCCGCGAACAACCGCTGCCGTGTAGGCCCCGACCACATCACCCGGCCGAGAAGCTCCTCAGACGCACTCGACCGGCTCCGGGCGGTTGACGAGATTGAACGCCCTCAGAAGAGGGATCCGCCTCCGCCAGCGGCCTCAGCGTCGGAGCAGGCGGTCGCCCTCTGCGCCCTGACCGGCAGCATCACCAAACACTCCGCCAGCCCGGACCGTCGTCCTGGAGCGCCTGTCCGTGGCGTGATCGCTGGAGCGTGTTATTCGGACCCGGGGGCTGCGCCAAGGTGAGTCAGCGCAGGCAGGGGTCCGCTTGCGCGCCAGGCCCTTGGTCGCCCCGCGTAGCGAGCGCGGTTGAGGGTGGCTGCGTCGCAACTAGCACGGGCGCTCCACGTTCCGCGCGCCGCAGAACCCTCGCGCGCGTGAGCTTGAACGGTGCGGATATAAGAGACGTGAGGCGAGACGCGTCGCGTCGCGCAGAGCCCCACTTCGCAGTGCTAGTGTTCGCGATGGTTTTGAGATGGAAGGAGTACTAGTGGACCGGACGTCCGAGATCAGCAATCTCCCGATCAGCGTCGCTGTTGATCTCGGCCACCTGCTCGTAGCAAGCATCTCCGAACGCCTCGGTATCCGAATTGTTTTCATCAAGGGTCCGGTCGCGAATCATCATCGGTTGCGGCGCGCTCGTCAGGCAAGCGATGTAGATGTCATGGTAGAGCCTGATCGAGCAGACGAGCTCATCGATGCTCTGTCCGAGTACGGTTGGAGCCCCCGACCCGCTTCGCTGGCCAGTCAGAAGTTCGTCACGCACTCGGTGGCGCTGATCCAGCCGGACTGGCCATGCGACATAGACGTTCATCTTTCATATCCCGGCCTTCTCGATCCTCAGGCATTCGAGGGGCTGTGGGAGCGTCGAGACACCTTGGAAGTCGAAGGTGGCCGAGTTCCCGTTGCTGACTTCGTCACCAGCGTGTTGATCGCCGCTTTGCACTCGCTGCGGACGCCTTTCGACGTCCGAGGTGCAGCTGAGTACAGGACGTTGCTCGAGCGTTGGAAGGCCGTCGAGACCGAGGCCCTGCGCGGCGAGTTGCGCACTCTTGCTACTGCCTCTGGTGCGTCTTGGACCATTCAGCCCTTTTTCGCGGAAATCGGCATCGATGCAGGTGTCGCGGCGCCGCCGCCGCCTGGGTACGGTGAGTGGCTAAGAAATCAACGGCAGAGAAATAGGGCTGCTGCTTGGCTTTCCCTCCTGAAGGCTTCTGCTTGGTCTGAGCGACCGGTTGTCTTGAAGCGAGCGCTGTTCCCGGCCCGGCACGACCTGTACCTCGATCATCCCGCAGGCAGAGCGGGAGCCAGAGCTCTTCTGAGGGTGCGCGCGCTCCGGCTAGTCGCTGCAGCGAGAGCGTTCCCCACTGCTGTCCAAGCGGTTCGTGAGGAGTGGCGCGTGTCCCCTCCGCATCCGGCCGGCGGAGACCCCGGAGCCAGGACCCTCACTGCTCAGGCGGACGGAACTCCGCTTGCTGATGTCGAGTCTAATGCGGCGGCCCGGAGCGCTAGCCCTTCGGACGCCGACGGCGAGGTCGAGAGCAGGGGCTCCGCAACGAGGGTCCTTCGAGGACATCACTTACAAGACGTCCTCGTGGTCCGTTGCCCGACGCTCGTCTGCATCGATACCGACGAGCGTCTCTACATCTTGCACACCGGTGCGAAGCCGCAAGCGCTTGTACCGCTGGTTCTCGAGAACACAGCTCGCACGATCTGGAGCTTGCTGGAAGAGCGTAGCTCGCTGGCAGAACTCGTAAGGAAGGCGGCAGACGACTTCGGCGTGGAACCGTATCTCGTTGCACCAGAGCTCGAATCCTTCTTCGCACGGCTGGATGGTTTGGGCCTCGTGCGCATCACGCGGATGTGAAGGACGTCCTGTCTCGAAGCCTCTGAGCAGGCGATTCCGGTCAAGAACGCGACTCTTTCGCTGTCCGCCCGTAACCGCTAAGCCAGCAGGGTGGGGAATGTTGCGGCTGCTGGCGAACACGAGATGCACCCTTCGCCATGCTCGCTAGCCCGGCCAGCTGAAAATCGTCTCGATTGTTGCAGAGCGGCCGTTTGTCCCGCTGACCGTCATCTGTGCGCGGTAGCTCATCCCAGGCGCACGGCTAGTGCCGATCCGACCGTTCCACGTGGAGAGTACCGAGCCATCAGCCGCTCGGGAGGCTATTGTCGGCTGAGCTACTGCAGACATCGATCCCGTAAGGATCCTGACGCTTTCGCTCGACACGAGGTCTCCGCCGATCCAGCGGATCCTCACATTGTCCGTGCCGACTTGGATACCGAGTACAGAGACTATGAACTTCGGAGCAGTCCCCAGTTGCGCAGAGGCACTGCCGTTTGCGACCGCGAGGCTCACGAAGCCGCCTCCGCTTCTCGAGTAAGCCGTCGTGCTGCTGACGGGAACGGTCACGCTGCCGCTTGGTGGCCGTAACGAGTAGACGGCTTGGGTGTTGAAGCCCTGGCCGATGAAGGATGCCCCACGGAGGGCAACCCCGTAGTGCGCCGTCAGGTTCTGAAAGTCGACCACGCCCTGCTTGACGGGTGTTCTCCCGGAGTAGACGAAAACATTGTTCACGGTGATCGGGTAGTCAACGATCCTGTCTCCGCCAGCCGAAGTTCGATCGACACCGGTTCCGTCGAGGTGGAAGACCATCCGATTCCAGTAGGACGGGCTTTCCAAATGTCCGATGAGCCCCTGAAATTGCTCACCCTTCGCGTCCGTGAACTTGAGGTATACGGGGTTGGAGCTGCCATCGCCTCTCACAAGCAGTGAGATCGCGCCGGGCTCGCCCGGTATCACACGATTAGCCGAGAGCGCGAAGCCAGCGCCGACTCCGATGTCGTACGAGACTCGTGTCCCTCCCGAAATACCAGTAGAAGATTTTGTCGCATTCGAGCCGGAAAGTCCCCATGCAGACCAGCCAGATGTACTGGCCAGCGCATCGATCACTGTCGCCGGGCCACTTGACGGCATGACTTCACCAAGGCTGACCGAGCGGTACAGAGCCCGACCGACGTCCTGAAGCGACGTATACGCGGGTTTCTTTCTTCCGGTTCGGTCCACTAAGCCGTAGTTGTCAAGGCGAGAACTCGAATCCCCGAACTCCGTGAGACTCCACCAGGCGATCGACGCGACGCCCTGCTGGGCTGCGTCTATATACGCACGTGAGAGATAGGAGGCCTGAGTCGCCTCGGATACAGGGTTCGAACAGGCTTCTCCACCCAACTGGCACGTTGACCAGGCCATCTCCGTAATCCAGATTTTCGCGTTCGGGTTGTGTCGCGCAAGATACGAGCGAGCGTTCGAGAGCCAGACGTGCGACTCGTCGGCTTCTGGATTCGTTGCGCCGAACGTATGTAGCCCAAGTCCGTCGTAGGACGCGCCGGCGCCGGCGGCAGCCATGGCCTCCATGTAGTTGTTGTCGAATCCCGCAACACCAGCTGACAGAACTACTGCGTCAGGGTCGATCTTCTTGATCGCTGCATATGTCTTAGACAGCATCTCTGCGTAACGCTGCGGGTCTGGGCTCGGTTTCCAGAATGTCGGTATGTTGGGCTCATTCCAGACCTCCCAGACCTTAACGCGGTCTTTATATCTGGTGACGACTGCTTCGACGTATCGGACGTAGTCGTCCATGTTAGACGGCGGGTAGTATTCAACGTCCTGAGGAGCCGTGCCCGGGGGGGCAGATGAAGCCCAGGGCGCGGTATACACGAGCTTTCCGATGAAGTCGATGTTTCTGGCATAGGCAACGTTGACGGCGAGGTCGAATTTCTGCCATTCAAAGTATCCCTTGCGCGGCTCGACCCTCTTCCAATCGAACTCCTCCCGCGCTCTGGTGATGAACGCGTCTTCCATCAACTCGGCCTGCTTGTCCATCTCGAGTGGAGTCGTAATGGTGGTCAGGAAGCTGTTGACGGCCGCGATATTGCCAGGGTCGGTGAGAGGAGCTCTCTGAGTCACGCCGGTCACGGATG